>NZ_JBFBBT010000016.1:0-124787 GCF_040682815.1 Amycolatopsis sp. NPDC051102 | reverse complement strand
CGGCCGCCTGCCGGGCCAGGCGGCCGAGCTGGTGACGCTGTCGGCGCGGCGCTGCACCCGGTCGTGATCGGAGCCAGTCTCGACGAGGTGATCCGGGCGGCCGATGACGCGCTGTATGCGGGCAAGAAGGCTGGGCGCGATCGGGTGGCGGTCGCTGGTTGCTGACCCGTCGGTGCCGGCCGGGCCGCGGCGGGTTCAGCTCGTCTGGCGCACTTCCAGGTGGTGTGGTGCGACGATCGATCGGGGCGGCTCCGGCTCGGCCGCCTGCCGGGCCAGGCGGCCGAGCTGGTGACGCTGTCGGCGCGGCGCTGCACCCGGTCGTGATCGGAGCCAGTCTCGACGAGGTGATCCGGGCTGCCGACGATGCGCTGTATGCGGGCAAGAAGGCTGGGCGCGATCGGGTGGCGGTCGCTGGTTGCTGACCCGTCGGTGCTGGCCGGGCCGCGGCGGGTTCAGCTCGTCTGGCGCACTTCCAGGTGGTGTGGTGCGACGATCGATCGGGGCGGCTCGGGCTCGGCCGCCTGCCGGGCCAGGCGGCCGAGGGCGAGTTCGGCGATGCGGTCCTTGTCCGGTGACACCGTCGTCAGGGCCGGCACGCTGTAGCGGCCGTCTTCGATGTCGTCGAAACCCACCAACGCCAGCGACTCCGGCACCGCGACGCCGCGGTCGGCGGCCGCCCGCAGCGCGCCCAGCGCGAGCTCGTCGGTGAAGCAGAAGACGGCGTCGGGCGGCCGGTCCGCGTCCAGCAGCCGCAGCATCGCCCGGTGGCCGTCGGCCCGGTGCAGCCGGCTCACCGGCACCTCGAGCTCCGGCTCGGCGGGCAGCCCGGCTTCGGCCAGCGCCTGCCGGTAGCCGGCCAGACGCTGGCGGGCGGTCGCGTTCAGCGACCGCGGCTGGATGCCCAGTGCCGCGACGCGCCGGCGGCCCGAGGCCAGCAGGTGCGTGGTGGCCTCGCGCGCGGCCGCGACGTTGTCGATGGCGACGTGGTCGACGCCGCCGGTGCCGTCGTGCTCGCCGAGCAGCACCAGCGGGACGGTGTCGGTGCGGGCGGCCAGCTCCGCGGGCGCCACCGCCCACGGGCTGAACAGGACGCCGTCGACGAGCTGGCTGCGCTTGCCGTGCAACAGCTCCTTTTCGCGCTCGGCGTCGCCGTCGGTCTGGTCGATGAGCACCGTCAGGCCGCGGGTGCCGGCGACGCGCACGGTCCGCGCGGCGAGCTCGGCGAAGTACGGCGAGTCGATCTCCGGGATCACCAGCGCGACCAGCCCGGTCCGGCCCTGGCGCAGGGTGCGGGCGGCCAGGTTGGGCCGGTAGCCGAGCGCGTCGATGCTCGCCTGCACCCGCTCGCGGGTCGCCGGGGCCACGTAGCGGAACCCGTTGACCACATTGGACACCGTGCGCACGGACACGCCGGCGTGCTCGGCGACGTCGCGCAGATTCGGGTTCACCGGCGCATCGTACCTCTTGCAACGTGGCATGCCACGTTGCAAACTGAGCTCGCCACGCCGTCGTGCCCATTTCAGGAGGCCAGGATGACCACGCACCAGACCGTCCCCGCCCCGCTGCCCCCGGCCGAAGTCGCGGCGCTGACCGAGCGCCTGTACGCCGACGGGATCATCGGCCTGCCCCGCGCGTTCACCCGCGACTGGGTGCGGCGGCTCGGCGAAGACATCGACACGGCGTTCGCCGAAGCCCGCGCGCGGCCGGGCGGCGCCGTCGGCCGCGGCCCGAACCGCTACTACGTCGAAATCCACCCCGAGCAGCTGCGCGGGTTCGCCGAGCTGGCCACCCACCCGTGGATCACCGCCATCGCCGAGTCGGTGCTCGGCCCGGCGTACCGGATCGTCGAGGTGGGCTTCGACGTCCCCCTGGCGGGCGCGGTCGACCAACCGTGGCACCGGGACTTCCCGATGCCGGTCGAAACCGCGCGCGAGCGCCGGCTGACGTCGCTGGCCGTCAACGTGACCGCGGTGGACACCGAGCCGGACATGGGCCCGTTCGAGATCGCGCCCGGCACGCACTGGGACGACGGCGGCGCGTTCGAGCACGGCATGTTCCCGCCGCGCGAGGCCTACCCGCGCTACCGCGAGCTCGCGGCGCGCAAGTTCCCCGCCATGGGTGACATTTCGATCCGGTCGGCGCTGACGGTCCACCGCGGCACCGCCAACCACTCGGCGAAGGCGCGCCCGGTCCTGGTGCTGGGCCTGGACGCACCCGGCGCGGGCAACGACGCCCGCCACGACACGGCGGTGACGCGCGAGTTCTGGGCGTCGCTGCCGGAATCCCTGCGCGCCCACCTGGACTGCCCGGTCGTCGACGTCCTGCGCCCGATCACCCAGAAGCACACGATCGAGGGGCTGGTCATGGGTGAATCGGGGGACGACGCCTGAGGCCGATGTTTGCCCCGCGCGGACAAGGGCATCAGGTGGCCATGGTTGAAGCGGGAATCACCGAGATGTCAGGCCGGGCCGGGGTCGTCGCGGCCCTGCGACGCGTGCTGCTCGCGTTCGGGGTCGGAGGCGCGCTCGCGTGCCTGGCCTGGATGGCGTTGTGGCTGGCCATGCACGTCTAGGTGCTCCTGCCCCACGGCTCAGGCTCCGGCCACGTGGATGCACCGTGGCCGGAGCCTGATCTCACTGGCAGGCTTCGCAGTCCGGGTCGTCGATGCGGCAGGCGGCACCGTCGGTGAGCGGGAAGTCGAAGTCCTCCAGCACGGGTACGGTGGCGGACTCTTCCGGAGTGGTGGTGGCGGACATGGCCCTCCCTTGTGGACGAACGCTTACTCCTGTGTGTAGCGCCGAAGATCGCCCGGCATTCCGTGACGCGCACCACATCCCGCGCAGATTTCGAGAGCCTCGGCGAAGCCGCTGATCGGAGGCACCCCCGCCAGGTGGGCCGCCGCCCGGCAGGACGGCGAATGGCCGGGGTTGTCCTCGCACATCAGGACAATGCCGGTGTTCGGCGAGGGCCGTCCTGGGTAGTCTTCCGTCGGATGCTCGGAAGTGCCGGCGGAAGGTGGTTTTCGTGCCGCAGTGGGTGGAGGCGGGGCTGTGGGGCCTCGTCGGCGGGATCGCGCTCGTGCTCGGCGCCGCCGTGGCGTGGTGGGTGCGGGTGTCGCGGCGGGTGGTCGCCGGGATCATGGCCTTCGGGGCCGGGGTGCTGATCTCCGCGCTCGCCTTCGACCTGGTCGACGAGGCTCAGCGGGCCGGCGGGCTCGTGCCCACCGCGGGCGGCTTCCTCGGCGGTGCGGCCGTGTACGTCCTGATCAACGTGCTCCTCGCCCGCCGCGGCGCCCGGCACCGCAAGCGCTCCGGTGACCAGCAACCGTCCGAACAGGACACCGCGGGCAGCGGGGCGGCGATCGCCGTCGGGGCGCTGCTCGACGGGATCCCGGAATCCGTGGTGCTCGGCGTGTCCCTGCTCGGCGGCGGCGGGATCGGGGTGACGGTGCTCGCGGCGGTGTTCATCTCGAACGTCCCGGAAGGGCTGTCCAGCGCGGCCGGCATGAAGGCCGCCGGGCGCAGCGCGCGGTACGTCTTCGGCGTGTGGAGCGGCATCGCCGTGGTCAGCGGGGCCGCCGCCCTGGCCGGCAACCTCCTGCTGCGGACCGCGTCCCCCGCGACCGTCGCCGCGATCACGGCGGTGGCCGCGGGGGCGATCCTGGCCATGATCGCCGACACCATGATCCCCGAGGCGTTCGAGCGGACCGAGCTCTACACCGGCCTGCTCGCCACCATCGGGTTCCTGACGGCGTTCGTCATCGGGCACGCCGGCGGCTGATCGTGGCCGCGACCGCGACCGCGACGCCGGCCGCGGTGAACACCGCGGTGGCGGCCGGGCTCAGGTACTTCGACAGGCTCGGCGCGCTGCTCGGCCCGGCCAGCCACAGCAGCAGCGCGCCGGCGTACCCGCCGGTGAGGCCGGCCGCCCACCAGCGGAGGGCGCGGGCGCGCCGGGCGCCGATCAGCACGACGGCGATCGGCACGCCGGCCAGTAGCGCGAACTGGCCGGCCACCATGACCGGGACGGCCCAGGCGGCGACGAGGACGGACGTCGAGACGCGGGACGAGGTTGCGGCGGTGAGGGTCATCGGTTCCTCCGGGCTTCGGCGGTGGTCTCGAGGTCGGTGAGCCAGGCGTCGAGCCCGGGGGCCAGGTAGCGGAGCGCGGTGGCGGGGTCGGCCTCGATCTGCCCGCCCGTCCAGCTCTCTTCGGTGCGGACGAGCACGCCGTCCCGGACCGGCGTGAACGTCCAGACGTGCACGCCGCGGTCGATGCGCAGCCCGGCGCCGACCGCCGGGCCGGTCCAGCGCACGCACCGGCCGGTCTGCAGCTGCTCAACGGTCGAGGTGATCACCAGCGTGGTGGCGGGCGTCGAGGGCGTGGCGGGCGCCGGGGTGGTCCACCGGAACCGGGAGCCCGGCCGCAGCGGGCCGGGGTCGAGGCGTCTTGCGCTGGTGACGGCGGTCTGCCACGCGGGCCAGCCGGCCACGTCGGTGTGCAGCCGCCAGGCCGTCCGGGCCGGCGCCTCGATCAGCCTCTCGGTCCGGTAGTGGATCCGGGCCGTGGGGTCGATGCCGGCTCCCCGGCAGGTGAGGGCCGTCGCGGCGCCGGCGGGGGCGGCGGTGCTCAGGAGGCCCGCGGTCAGCGGGAGCAGGAGCAGTGCGGAACGCAGCCGGTGGGTGATCAAGGTTCCTCCCTGGTTGTTAGTGGCTGTTGTGATAGTTAGAAGCTATAACTCAGCGACCGTGAGTGTCAATAGGAAAAGTGATAGCCTCTAACGGTGACCGAGAACGTGAGCTCACGGGAGCGCTACCGGGCCCAGGTGCGCGCCGACATCAAGCGCCACGCGTGGGAGCAGATCGCCGAGGCCGGGGTGCCCGCGCTGTCGCTCAACGCGATCGCCAAGCAGGTGGGCATGAGCGGCCCGGCGCTGTACCGCTACTTCGCGAGCCGCGACGAGCTGATCACCGCCCTGATCCGCGACGCCTACCGCAGCCTCGCCGACACCGTCCGCGCGGCCCGCGACGCCGGCGCCGGCGTGCCCGGGCTGGCCCACGCCATCCGTGACTGGGCACGCGCCGACCCGCAGCGCTACCTCCTGATCTACGGCACGCCCGTGCCCGGCTACCGCGCGCCGGACGACACCACCGCGATCTCGTCCGAGGTCATGTCGGTGCTGATCGACGCGTGCGCGGCGGAGGACGTCGGCGAGCCGCCGACACCGTTCGGCACGCACCTGGAAACCCACCGCGAGTGGGCGGGCGGGCACCCCGCGCCGCCCGCCGTCCTGCACCGCGCGTTGTCCTTCTGGACCCGCCTGCACGGCGTGCTTTCGCTCGAACTGGCCGGCCACTTCGCCGGCATGAAGTTCGACCCGGACCTGCTGATCACCGAAGAGCTGGCCGACCTGGCCGGGCGGTGATCACCCGGTCTGCTCGCGGATCCAACCGGCCACGACGTCGACCCGCGCGATCGTCTCGGGACCCGGCTGCGGGCACGGCGGCCCGGTGTTGACGATGGCCACCAGTGTCCCGCCGCGATCGTCGTCCGACACGAAGAACGGGCCGCCGGAATCCTCGGGGCACGGGCCGTTCTCCACCGTGCGGATGCCGACCGGCTGCGCTTCCAGGGTCGCCTGGCCGATGCCCGACACCCGGAACCGGCCGCGTTTGAGGTGGTCGGACGGGCCGAGCACGGTCGCCGAGTGCGAACCCCAGCCGGCGAACTGCAGCTGCTGGCCGACCGCCGGCCGCTGCTCGGCCAGCGTCACCGGGGTGATGCCCTCGACCGGGCGGGCGAGCTTCGCCACGGCCAGGTCGTTCACCGGCGACTGCCGGACGTCCACCACCTCGGTCGTGTACCCGCCGGGGTCGGTGTCCTTCAGCCGTCCGACGGTCACCGTCATCGTGTAGGGCGGCTTCCCGCCGATCCGGGCGTCCTTCAGGTCGTGGAAGCAGTGCCCGGCGGTGACGATCCACTGCGGCGCGACCAGCGAGCCGCTGCAGGCGCCGCTGCGCACGCCCCCACCGGGGACGGGGATGTCGTCGGACGTCAGTTTCGCGTTGAAGGGCAGGATCGGGTTCGGCGCCGGCGGCGGCGGCGGGGGAGTGGTGGTCACCGGCGCCGTCGTGCCGCCCACGCCGTACCCGCCGGTCGCCGCGGCCAGGACGGGGCCCGTGGCCGGGACGCCGGTCAGGGTGTGGGCGAACGCGAGCCCGGCACCGGCCAGCAGGCCGACCGTCATGGCACGCGCGCGGAAGAGCCGCCGTCGATCCGAAGGTGTCCTCACACCTTGATGCACGGATGGGAGCGCCGAATGGTTGAGTGACCGGCGGCCGGAAACCGGCCGCCGGGCATCCAACCGACCGTCACCGGCGCTGACCCACCTCGTCCACGAACGTCTTCACCGTGACGGCAGATTCGGGCGTGCCCAGGAACTGGTACGTCGTCGCGTCGAAAACGAGCACGACCGGCTTCGCCTTCGGGCTCGACCCGGCGGGCACCGGCCAGGTGATCCCGACCCCCGGCCGCCCGGCTCCGTCGGTGACGTGGTCGACGGCAGTCAGGCCCGGCACCCGCGCCGCCGCCTCGAACAGCGCCGCGTAGGACGCCGGCGGGAGGACCTGCTCGTAGGCCAGGCCGTAGACGTCCTTGCCCATGGAGTTGACGTCGCCCTTCCGGTCGGCGGGCACGGCCTCGAGGTAGGCGAGCATCGCGTCGGCGGTCGTCGGCAGGTCCGTCCGGTAGACCGGCCGGGGGGTGCAGTCCTGGAGCATGCCTTCCTTGCGCGGATCGTTCGTGCCGTACATCGGCGCCTTGCCGTTGCGGCAGCCCCCTTCCTTGAAGCCGGCGATCAGGCTGTCGCGGGTGCCGTCGACGGAAAACCAGACCTCGCGGATGTGGTGTTCCGGTTCCTCCGTCCGCACGTACAGGAACTGGTCGGGACGCGGCGGCTTGGCCGGCTCCTTGAGGGCCGTGCTCGCGGCTTCGGTCAGCACCTTCACCGGATCGGCGTGCGCGACGCCGGCGCCGATGCCGACCTTTTCGGTGGGGGCGAGCGCGACGACGGCGGTGATCGCCGCGGCCAGGCCGGCCGACGCGCCGGCGGCCCAGAACCAGCGGCCCGGCCGGCGCCGCCGTTCGCCACGGGCCGCGGCCAGCAGCCGCTCCCGGGCCGGGGCGAGGTGGTCCGGCGACGCGAAGCCGACGGCTTCCGCGCGGTCGCGGATCAGGTCCAGGTCATCCATGAGCGGAGGTCTCCTTCACGAGGTCGAGGGGGCCGAGTGCGGCGCGGACGCGGCCGCGGGCCCGGTTGAGGCGCGACTTGACGGTGCCGACGGGAATGGCCAGCGCTTCGGCGGCTTCCTGGTAGCCGAGCCCTTCCGCGGCGACGAGCAGCAGGACGTCCCGCTCCCGCGGCCGCAGCGCGGCCAGCGCCCGGTCGAGCCGCTGCCCGAGGGCCTGCGCGCTGACCTGGTCGGCGACCCGGTCGGCGTGCCCTTCTTCGGCGGGCGGCGGCCCGACGGCCAGGCGGAGCTTCAGTTCGCGCACCTCCGTCCGCCGCTGCCGCGCGACGAGGTTGGTGGCGATGCCGTAGAGCCACGGCCGGGCGTCGGACCGGGCCGGGTCGAACTTCGCCCGCTTGTCGAAGGCGATCAGGAAGGTGTCCGCCAGGACGTCGTCCGCGGTGGTGGGGCCGAGCCGCCGGACCAGGTAGCGGTGGATGTGCCGCGAGTGCCGGTCGAAGATGACGGCGAACAGGCTCGGCTGCTGCCGCGACCGCGCGATCACCCTCGCGTCGTCGGCATCGGTGTCTTCCGGGATCATCGCCCGCCTTTCCGTCCGGCCAGTGTCATCGGCTCTTCACGGACGGGGCGGAACGGGTTCCGGAATTACGGGGTTGGGCGCGGTCGAGTGACGGAGGTCACTCACCGGCGGCTCAGGAACAGGGGTCGCCGTCCGCGAGCATGCGGCGGTTCGCCTCGCCGAGGCCGTCGGCCAGCGCGCTGAGCTGGGCCGGCGTGAGGACGTCGATCAGCAGCTCGCGGACCAGGGCGACGTGGCCGGGTGCGGCCCGCTCCAGCAGGGCCGCCCCTTCGTCGGTGAGCACGGCGTAGACGGCTCGGACGTCGCTCTCGCAAGCGCGGCGACGCACCAGCCCGGCCTGTTCCAGCTGCCCGATCTGGTAGGTCAGCCCGCTCTTGGAGTTGGACACCGCGCAGGCGAGCTCGGCCATCCGCAGCTCGCGGTCCGGGGCGCCGCCGAGCCGGGCGAGGATCTCGTACTGCAGGTGGGACAGGCCGGCGTCTCGCTTGAGCTGCTGGTCCATCCGCTGGTGGAGCAGCGTGTACGTGGTGCGGAGGGCGGTCCAGGCGCGCTTTTCTTCGGCGTTCAGCCACCGTGGACGACCCATGCCTCCACGGTACCCGGTGTTCAAATTCGAACGGGCCTACCGCCGCGCCCCGGCCGTCGCCAGCTGCTCGGTGATCTCGGCGAGCAGCTCGCTCGCCGCCTTTTCGAGCGCGGCCAGGTCGGCCAGCGTCGTCTCGGTCGTCGTCACGGGCACAGCTCCTCCTCGACGGCGTCGTGCCGCGCGATGACGGCGGCGGCGAAGGCGGCGTGCACGCGGAGGTACTCCTCGAGGCCCACCGCGGAGTCCGCCCAGGCGTGCCAGCGGACGTGGGCCTCGGCGACGCCGATCTTCGCGGCCGCGGCGACCGCCGCCGGGTTGGTGCCGCCGAGGATCGCCTGGTGCATGAGGGAGGGCGACACGGTGTGGGCGAGCTCGGCCAGCGCGGTGAGGCGGGCGAGCTCGGCGAGGGCGTCGTGGGAGACCGGACGGCGCCGCGGCCGGGGGACCGGCCGGGAGTTCTCGAGGCCGTCGGTCAGGACGCTGGTCATCAAACGACTCCTGAGGCGGAAGCAGCTGAAGCAACCCGAACGGCGGACGTTTACCCCGGTCGAGCCGGGGTAAACGCTGCCGCTCGTGATCTCCGTCTCATCAAGTCGGGTGACCCCGACTGCCCTCAGTCGAAGCGGACACCCCCGCAGTGCCACGGGATGCGCTGCGGCCGCACGCTTTCCAGCGTCGGGACGACCGGGGCGATCGTGCCGTCGCGGCGGAAGGTCAGCTTGTCGATCGTCGTTTCGCGGTGGGTGCCGTCGCCGCCCGGGATGCCGAAGCGGTGGTAGGCGAGGTACCAGTCATCGGTCCCCGGGACCTGCAGCATCGAGCTGTGCCCGGTGCCGAGGACGCCCAGGTGGGTGTCCTTGCTCAGGATCAGGCCGTGGTTGGTGAACGGGCCGGCCGGGCTCGGCGCCGTGGCGTAGCCGACGCGGTAGTCCTCGCTGCGGGTGTCGTCGATGGACCAGCTGAGGTAGTACGTGCCCTTCCGCTCCACCATGAACAGCCCCTCGCGGAAGTCGTCCAGCCCGGTCAGGCGGGTGATCTTCGCCGGGTCGTAGGACACCATGTCGTCGTTCAGCGGGACGACGTAGGCGTTGCCGTTGCCCCAGTACAGGTACGGCTGTCCGGTGTGGTCGAGGAACACCGCCGGGTCGATGGCCTGGCCGCCGTCGGGGTTCTTGGCGATCAGCGGCTTGCCCGAGTCGACGAACGGGCCGGTCGGGGAGTCGCTCACGGCGACGCCGATCTTGGCCTCGGCGCAGAAGTAGAAGTAGTACTTCCCGTTGTGCTTGGCGATCGTCGGCGCCCAGGCGTTCTTGTCCGCCCAGCCGACGTCCTTGCCGAGGTCGAGGATCACCCCCTCGTTCTTCCAGTCGACGAGGTTCTTCGACGACCAGGCCGAGAACTTCGTCCCGCTCCAGCCGTCGAAGCCGTCGGTGGTCGGGTACAGGTAGTAGGTGTCGCCGAACGCGACGATGTTCGGGTCGGCGTTGTACCCCGGCAGGACCGGGCTGCGGGTCTCGTGCGCCTCGACCGTCCACACGCGACGCTCGCCGCCCGCGCCGGTGACCGTGAACTGCTTCGGCGAGCTGAGGTTCACCGGCTTCCCGTTGCCCGGCTTGATGGTCGCGCCCGGCGCCAGGCCGAACTCCGGCGCGAGCCGGCGCAGATCGGTGCCCGGGGTGACGGGCAGCACGACCGTCCCGGCCCCGGAGTCGATGACGGCCGGCGTCTTGAGCGAAGCCAGTTCCACCGACCGGATCGCGGTGCTGTTCGACGGCAGCGACGCGACTTCCAGGCCGGACAGCGCGCGGTTGTAGAGCCGCACGTCCTTCATCTTGCCGGTCAGGGTCTTGTCGCTCGCGTAGACCGACCGGCCGAGGTAGTTCGCCGCGGTGACGCCGCCGCCGAGGTCCGACGGCTTGATCGTGGCGCCGGTGTTGCGGGCGGCTTCGACGCCGTCCAGGTACAGCACTTCGACGCCGTCGCCGACGGTCAAGGTCACGTTCTTCCAGACCCCGCGCGGAAGCCCGCCGGCCCCGGCCGCCTGTTCGGTGGTCCAGTTGCCGGTCGCGATGGCGCCGCGGAACCCGCCGCTCGGGGTGCCGCCGGTGGTGAACAGGTAGCCGTTGCCGGTCCCGTCCTTCGCCGTGTTGCCCATGCCCCACAGGAAGTACGGCGTCTGCTGGTTCGGGTCGACCAGGACGTCGGCCGACACGGTGGCCGCGGCGGCGCCGGTGAGCAGGTTGTCCGGCAGCTGGACGTGCCCGTTCTTGCCGCCGAAGGCCAGCGCGCCGTTGCTCCAGCTGACGTCGCCGGCGAGGGCGCCGTCGTAGCCGTGGCCGGTGGTGTCGGCCGCGACCGTGCCCGACTTCGCGTCGAGCGGCCAGTGCGCGACCAGGCCCTTCGCGTCGGCCTGCACCGGCGCCGGGGGAGCGCTCAGCCGGTTCATTTCGGCCTGCGTGACCGGCAGGACGGTGCCGTGCCGCGGCGACGCGGGCAGGTGCGCGCCGGTCGACATCGTCCACTTGCCGGAGTTCAGGTCGGTGGTCTCGAACGGGACGTAGCCGCGGCCGCCGAACTCGTCGATGAACAGGTACCACTTGTTTTCGGTGTTCGACTTGAACCCGGTCGGTCCTTCGCCGGCGGACAGGCCGGGTGAGGTCGCGGTGGCCTTGCCGATGCAGTCGGCGACGAAGCCGTAGTGCGGGTCGAGCAGGTCGGTGGCCTTCTCCTCGGTGATGAACTTGCTGCACGGCGTCGACGAGGTGTTGTTGCGCTCGTCCTTGGTGAAGCGGTAGTAGGTGTCCTGGTTCTTGATGACCGTCGAGTCGATCACCGAATAGCCCGGGTCGATCCACACCTGCGGCGCGCTGAAGGTGACGAAGTCGCGCGTGGTCGCGTACATCATCCGGTTGTAGGAGTCACCGGTGTGGTTCGGGTCGTTCTCGGCGTAGAGCTTCGACGCCCAGTAGACGACGTAGGTCCCGCGCTTGGCGTCCCAGAAGGCTTCCGGCGCCCAGGTGTTGCCGGCGGTCGGCGGCGAGACCTGCACGCTGCGCTGGCGCGACCAGTGCGCGAGGTCGGTGGACTCCCAGACCATGATCGACCGGCTCCCGGTCCGCTGCGCGGCATCCCAGCCCCGGCCGGCGTAGATCCGCAGGTCGGTGGCCAGCAGGTAGAACTTGTCGCCGTCGGGCGAGCGCAGGATGAACGGGTCCCGCACGCCCAGTTCGCCGAGGCTCGACTTGAGCACCGGCTGGCCGTTGTTGAGTTCGGTCCAGTTCAGCGGGTCGTTGCCGCGGCTGAGGGCGGAGTAGATCTGCTCGCCGTTGGAGGAGCCTTCGCCGGTGAAGTAGAAGAAGCTGTAGCCGGCGAGCGGTTCCTGGACCGGCTTGGGCACGACGGTGGCGGTGAACTTCCGCGTGGTGCTTTCCCGGCCCTGGCTGACCTTCGCGGTCAGAACGACCTTCGCGGGCGCGGCGCCGGTGCGCGGCCGGGTCACCTCGCCCGTCGGCGTGATGACGGAGGGAGCGGACGACGCCCAGCTGACGCTCGTCCCGTCCGGGCCGGTGGTGGGCAGCGTGAGATTGCCGCGCACATCGTCGACATCGGGCACGAAGAGGGCGTTCGCGGCGGCGCGGAGATCACTGCCGGTGCCGGCGGGCGGCGCGGCACCGGCACCGGTGCTGCCGAGGGGCACGAGTGCGGCCGCGACGGCCAGCACAACGCCGAAACGGCGCGGGGAGAACAACTTCATCGTTGTCGGTTCCTTCGGGGGCGCGTCGGGGACCAGCGCATGTTAACGTTAACACGATCCGGGGTACGCTGACTTTAGGTCGATCCGCTCCGGTGGTCAAGAGCCGGACGGGCGGGGCGGAAGCCGCGGCGGCCGCTGGGTGTGTCGCGGACATCGGATGGCCCGGAGGTGGCAACGGTGTCGTCGAAAGGTACCGGGCGGGGGTGATTGCCGGCGGTTTGGGAGCAAATCAGCGGCAGCGATCCGGCATGGCGAATGTTCGGCCACTCGATCGATATCAATCGATCGGCTGATGCCTGGTAATGAAGTTACTTTCCGTCGTGAGCGTGTCATTGACAAAGGCCACCGCGGAGCTTTTCCGGGGTGGCCTTTGTGGACTGGGTGACCTTGCGGCTAGTTTCCGGTGTTCCCGCCGCCGCTGCTGGTGCCTTTGCCGTCCATGATTGATCGCAATCCTCTCTGGGCGCGGGCGCCCTTGTTCGAATCAAGAAGCCGGCCAGGAGAAGGCGACGCCGTAGTTGTCGCGGGGATGGCACCGCTCGGTGAAGGTGTGCTCCACGTTGCCATCGGCGATCGGCAGCCGACGTGGGTCACCCCAAGGGGGTGGAGTGAGTCGTTGTCGCTCGGATTGTTCGGCATACCACCAGCACGCGTCGGGCAGCTCGGCCTCGTCGAACCTGATCCGGATGGTCAGGCCGGAGACGGGGACGTGCCCGTGGAGAAGGCGCCCCGGTGCGATGCCGTGGTGATCAATCTCGACGTTGACCCAGCGCCGTTCCTCCGTGATGTGGTCATCGATTGCCTCGGAGACGAAGAAATGACTTTCGTTCCGCAGCAAAGGCCGAGGGAATCGCAGTTTGGTGACAAGCGATTCCCCAGTGCGAGAGACTACCGGGTCGTCCAAGCGGCAGTTCCACAGGGGGCGCACCGGGATATTGGACGGATCATCGGCGGACCAGCCGGCGCCGATGAGGGCTCGGGCGAAGTAGCCGTCGACGCCGTCCTGCCGTGCGGTCACCAGTCGTTCGGTGATGCGCCGGAAGGCGGTCTTCCGCCGCATGAAGACGGTGGTGACGAACAAGATCAAAAACACCGGCTGAGCGCCTTCGGTGGGGGAGCGGTAGCCGGTCGTCAGGTCCTCCGGCCACGCACCGGCCGCTGGAGTCTCATCACCGAAGCCGCCTTCTCTGGCGCGGGCGACGGCCAGGTAGGGCTCCCACCCGCCGGGATCGCCGGCGAGCCGGTCGAGGTGGTCCCGGATCATCGGGGCCAGTTTCTGCGCGACGCCGTCCCGCCAGGCGCGGTGCATCGGTGTCGTCGTGGTCGGAGGCGGATCACCGAAGACGCCAGGCAAGGCCAGCAGCTGGCTGAACCGGCCCTCCAGCGTCGACTTCCACGGTTCGGTGATCTCCGCACGCCGCTCCAGGCGGAAAGCCGCGTGGAGCGCGTTCCGGCGTCGCGACTCCCCGTTCGAGCCGACGCGGTTCACCGCGTGGATGATCAAGCCCCAGACCGCGAGTGCCCGCACCTCGGGTGTGTCCCCGCCGAGCGCGGAGGTGGGCGCGACCAGCGGCTCGAGTCGTACCGCCGACTCGCTCGCGGGGTCTTCGACGGCGTGCTGCAGAAGAGCGAGCGGCTGTGCGTGCCGTCTGGTGGCCAGCCAGCGCAGGGCGGCTTCGATCTCCGTCGTCAGAGGGAACGAGGCGTCGTGCCGCGAGCCTGACGGGTCGGTCACGGTTCCTCCGGTGGTGAAGCCGGGCGGCTTCGGCGGCCAGGGCCGACGACGTTGGGCAAGCCCAGGCGACGGTCGGCGAGCGTCGACCGGGCTCCGGCGGGGAGAAACCGCGCACGGCCACAAAAGGCTGCGGGTGGTGAGGCGGTTCCGTGTCCTGCCGTCCTTACCGTGAAATACGCACAGTACCGGAACAGTCGACCGGCCGTCCGAATTCGTTACGGCGGTTTTCGAGGCCGGTGGCCGCCGCGAGGGACGAGAGGACCCGTTGAGATGAGCAAGAGAGCCAATCCGTCGAAGGCCAACGGGTCACGTCAGCCGGGGAAGAACCGGATCACGGTCGCGCTGGACGTGATCAAGGGAATCATGATCGGCACCGGAACCCTCTACCTGACCACCGGATCCGTCCTCGTGACGGCGATCGGTGCGGCCATCGCCGTTCTGGGCGGTCTGTACCTGGTGGCACGGTGAGCGGTCGCGCGGCTCAGCCGGCCTGGGCGAGCCGCCGGGTGATCTCGGCGGCCGGGTAGGGCGTCTTGCGGCTTTCCCCGTGCAGGGACACGTAGAACTCGTTCACGACCGCCGCCACCGGTGCGTAGCGGCTCAGCAGTTCCGTCGTCCGCGGCGGGAGGTCCGGCGCCACGCTCCCCGCGGCGCACTCGCGGACGAACGCGTGCCGGATGCGGTGGTCCGGCTCCGGGACGAGTGGCCGGACGATCGTGTTGACCAGGTGGGTCAGCACGTACGCCCGGTCGTGGGTGGCGTGGCCGGCCAGGAACTCCGCCTCCGCGTCCGACAGCTCGAAGTCCGGGAACGCCGCCAGGCCGAAGTCGGTCAGGTGGAGCCGCTCGCCGTCGGTCAGGATGTTCGCGAAGTGCGCGTCGAAGTGCTGGATGCCCTTGCCCGCCAGGAACTCCGTCATCCTGCGGAGGTCGCGGTGGGCCGGGTCGAGCCCGGCCGGGTGGTCGCCGAGCCACTGCGCGAGGGTGCGCGGGATGTGTTCCAGGAACAGCACCAGGTCCGCCGTCGCGTCGTCGAGGGCTTCGAGCCGGCGCCGCACGCCCGGGTCGTCGTGCCAGAACGCGATGTCGGGCGCGCGGTCCGCGCGGGGGCGCGGGAGTCCCGGCAGGACGCGCCAGTGGTGCAGCAGCGGGAAGTTCTCGCACTGTCCGGTGTGGACCCAGTCGCTCGCCGCGCGGTGGGCCGCCAGCTCGCGCCACGCCCCGCCGCCCGCCGAACCCACCCCGTAGTGGGCCCACGGCGGCAGGCCGTACAGGTCGGCCGTCGAACCTTCGTGCCGCCGCTCGACGTCGGTGAGGGCGATCCGCTTGACGAAGACGGGCTCGCCGGCCACGGTGAGTTCCCAGGTCGACCCGCCGATGCCGGTGCCCAGCGGGCGGGCGGCCGCCAGAAGGTCGCCGGGCGCCTCCGCGAGGGCCGTGGCGATCCGGTCGTGGCGTGCCAGGCGGGTCATGCTTCGACCGTACTCACGGGCGGACGACGGTGAGGGCGAACCGCCTTGGTGCCGTCTCCGCGTGGTCGAGGGCGGCGGCGATGTCGTCGAGCGCGAACTCCGTGGTGGTGAACTGGCCGAGGTCGAGCAGGCCCGCGCGGGCCAGGGCGATCAGGCTCGCGGGCGCCGTCCGCGGGTGCATCCACTGGCCGCGCAGCGTGATGCTGTTGCGCATCAGCCAGCGGTACGGCACGGCGAGGTCGTCGCCGACGCCGCCCATCAGCACGATCCGGCCCTGTTCGCGGACCGCCATCGCCGCGGTGCGCACCGGTGCCGGGCCCGCCGACGGCGGCAGCAGGTCGAGGACGACGTCGATCGGGCCGGGTGCGGTGCGGCGCAGGCGGTCGGTGTCGCCGTCCCCGGTCAGCCGCACCGTGCGGACGCGGGCGCCGAACCGGCGCTCCAGGTCGGCCAGCGCGGCCTCGTCGCGGCCCGGCGCCACCACGCACGCCGCCCCCATGGCCAGCGCGACCGCGACGGCCGCGCTGCCGAAGTGGCCGGTCGCGCCGCCGCTCACCAGCACCGTTTCCCCGGCGCGGAGCCCGGCCGCCAGCAGCCCGCCGTACGGCACCAGGCACACGGTGAGCGCGGCCCAGCGAGCGGCTTCGGCCGATTCGAGGGGCCCGAGCGGGACCGCGTTCTCCGTCGGGAGGAGCAGCTGTTCGGCGTAGGCGCCGCGGCCGTAGTGCCGCTGCAGGAAGAGACCGCCGTCGCCGCGGGCGCTCAGGCCCTGCAGGGTGATGTCCGGGGTCAGCGCGTCGTCGCGGGACCGGATCGTGGGGTCGCAGAGCACCCAGTCGCCGCGGGTCAGACGGGTCGCGTCCGGCCCGGTCTCGCGTACCCGGCCGATCGCGCCGGCGCCGGGCACGACCGGGAGCGTCAGCAGGTAGTTGCGTTCGCCGCGGAACACCTCCGCCGCGTACGGCAGCACGGGGGCCGCCACGACGTCGACGAGCACCTCGCCCGTGCCCAGCACCGGCGCGGGGACCGTGCGCAGCGACAGCGGTTTGCCGAATTCTTCGAGGATCGCGGCCTTCATCTCGTTCATGATCTCGATCGTCGGACGAACCGGAGACAGCAACCAGCCCTGGTATCATCCTGGGATTGGACAGTGCCACGCGGAGGTCGTCATGCCGGACGCAGCGCGGGCCGGGCTGGGGGAGTTCCTGCGGTCCCGGCGCGAGCGGCTGCGCCCGGCCGCGCTCGGCCTGCCGGACCGGCGCCGCCGCCGGACGCCGGGGCTGCGCCGCGAAGAGGTCGCCGAGCTGGCCGGCATCGGGGTCGACTGGTACATCCGGCTCGAACAGGGCCGCACGGTGAGCCCGTCGTCGGAGACGGTCGAAGCGCTGGCGAGCGCCCTGCGGCTCGACGCCACCGAGCGGGCCCACCTGCGTGAGCTGGCGCTGAACCCGGCCCGGACGCCGTTCACCCGCGAGCGGGTGCCGGAGGCGACCCGGCGGCTCGTCGAGGGCCTGGCCGAACCCGCGTACGTCACGGGCCGCCGCTGGGACGTGCTGGTCTGGAACCGCGCGGCGGGCGAAGTCTTCGGCGACCTCGACGCAAGCCCGGAAGCCGACCGGAACATCCTGGTCTGGCTGCTGCTCGGCGAGCGCGCCCGGCGGCTGTTCGGCGACGGCTGGTCCGCGCAGGCCCGGCACGTGCTGGCGCAGTTCCGCGCCGCGCACGACCTGTGGGCGGGCGACCCGGCGTTCACCGAGCTGGCGGCGCGGCTGCGGGCGGGCTGCCCGGAGGTGGCGTCGTGGTGGGACCGCCACGACGTCGGCCACACCGGATCCGGCCGGAAGACGTTGTACCGGCCGGAGCCGGAAGAGTTCGACTACGCGACCTTCCAGGCCGCCGAGGACCCGGCGCTGCGCCTGACGATCTACGCGCCCAGCAGGGGCAGGTAGACCTCGTCGACGATCTCGACGAGCACCGCGTCGTCCACTGTGGTCAGTCCGCGGGTGAGGAATTCGTTGCGCAGCAGGACGAGTGCCACCGTGGCGACGCGGGGGTGCCGGGCTCCGGGCCGTGCCTCGCCGCGCGCGACGGCTCGTTCGACGATCGCGAGCCAGGGCTTGGTGCCGCCCTCGGCGGCCTGCTGGTGCAGCTGTTCCCGCAGCTCCGGCTCGTCGCCGACGCCGGTCAGGAGCCCGCGCAGGACCCGGGCGGCGGGCGAGGTCTGGCCGCAGTTGATCGCGCGCAGCAGGGCCAGCGCGTCTTCGCGGAGGTGGCCGGTGTCGGGCGGCTCGAGCGCGTCCGCGGCGAGGTGGCGGTAGGCGGCGACGCCGAGCGCGGCGCGGTTCGGCCAGCGGCGGTAGATCGCGTTCTTGTTGGTGCCGGCGCGCTGGGCGACCCGTTCCATGGTCAAGCCGGGGTAGCCCGCTTCGGCGAGCTCGTCCGCCGCCGCGCGCAGGATCGCCTCCGCCAGTTCGGTGCCCCGGCGCCGGGTCTTCGGTGTCGCCATGGGCCCATCCTACGGTACGGTACGGACCGTACCTTAACGACTGGGAGGACAGCATGCGAGCCAAGGGCATCGGCTACGACACGGGACTGGCGCGCGGCGGCCGGTTCAACCGCCCGTTCGACCCGGACCTGGTCCGCCGCGAGCTGACGATCATCCGCGACGACCTGCACTGCACGGCCGTCCGGCTGATCGGCACCGACCTGGACCGCATCGAGTTCGCCGCCGGCGAGGCCGCGGCGCTCGGGCTGGAGGTGTGGTTCTCGCCGTTCCCGTGGGACCGCACCCCGGCGGAGATCCTCGACCTGCTCGCCGACGGCGCGTCGCGGGCCGAACGCCTCCGCCGGACGGGCGCCGAGGTCGTCTTCGTCACCGGCGCCGAGCTGAGCCTGTTCAACCACGGTTTCCTGCCCGGCGACGACATCCCCGCCCGGATCGCGCAGCTCATGGCGTCACCGGAGCTGCGGGACGGCCTGCCGGCGCGGGTCAACGAGTTCCTCGCCCGCGCGGTCGAGGGGGTGCGCGCCCGCTTCGGCGGCCGCGTCACCTACGCGGCGGTGCCGCTGGAACGCGTCGACTGGACGCCCTTCGACATCGTGTCGGTGGACGCGCACCGCTCGAAGGAGGTCGAGCACCTCTACCGCGAGGGCGTCCGGAGCCTGGTCGCGGCGGGCAAGCCGGTCGCGATCACGGAGTTCGGCGTGACGCCGTACCGCGGCGCGGCGGACCTGGGCGCCCGCTGCGGCGAAATCCTCGAGTACGAAGGCGACGTCCCGCTCCGGCTGACCGGCGAGTACGTCCGCGACGAGCAGGAGCAGGCGCGCTACCTGCGGGAACTCGTCGAAATCTTCACGGAGGAGGGCGTCGACGCGGCGTTCGCCTGCACGTTCGTCTGCTACGGGCTGGTGCACCGGGCCGACCCGCGGGTCGATCTGGACATGGCGAGCTGGGGCGTCGTGAAGGTGCTGGAGAACGGGACGGGGCAGACGTATCCCGGCGTCCCGTGGGAACCGAAGGCCGCTTTCGGTGCCCTGGCCGGCTGTTACGCCTGAGCCAGGAACTCCGCCATCGCCGTCGTCAGTTCCGGGCTGCTCATCGCCGTGTAGTGGTCGCCCGGCACCCGGGCGAACCGGCCGTTCGGCAGGGCCGCGGCGAGGGCGCCGGCCGTGGCGTGGCTGTCGTCCTCGTCGCCCACGAGGACCAGGGTGGGGGTGGTGATCCGGTCCACCTCCGGCGTCGGCACGTGGGTGCCGAGGACGTGCCGCAGGGCCACCGGATTCCCGCCGCCCTGCCCGATCCAGTACGCGGGCGACCCGGGTTCGACGGGTTCGCCGTCGATCAGGGCGGTCAGGGCGCGGTGGTAGGTGCCGGTCCGGGACGTCGCCCGCTGCACGGCGTCGAGGCCCTGGCCCGCCACGATCGCGCGCCCCGGGCGGGCGCCGCGGGCCAGCAGCCGCAGCACGACCCGGCCGCCGTAGGAGTACCCGCCCAGGTCGTAGTCCTCTTCCCCGAGGCCGAGGTGGTCGAGGAGCGCGAAGCCGTCGTCGGCGAGGACGTCGGGTGGGTACGCCGCCGCGTCGGCCGGGGTGGCGCTCGCCCCGTGGCCGCGCAGGTCCGGGAGGATCACCCGGTGCCCGCGGTCCGCGAGCGCCGACGCCGTGCCGAGCCAATCGCGGCCGCTGCCGGTGAAACCGTGGTACAGCACCAGCGCCCGCCCGCTGCCGACTTCGCGGTAGGCGAGCTCCAAGCCGTCGGCGGCGGGGAACTTCTCCATACCGCCAACCCTACAGCGGTCCGATGAATTCTTGGCCAACCACCGCGACACTTGGGGGGGCGTTGACAGAAGGCGGTCGGGCTTCTAACTTCATAGCGCAAGACATCGGATGTCCAGCCCGGTTTGCCGGGTCCGTCCGCCGACCGATGTGCCACCCCTGCCGAACTGCTCGTCAGGAAGGACACACCGACGATGCCGGAATTCCCCCGCCGGACGGCCCTGCGCTCGCTCGCCGTCTCGGTCCTCGCCGTCCCGATCGTGCTGGGCACGGCCGTCCCCGCCCACGCGGCGCCGCTGTGGCACCCGGACCCCGCCACCGACGGCCTGAAGGCCTTCGAGGGCATCGAGGCCGACCGCGGCAACCACCACCCCGACCGCAAGTACGTCGTCGTCGAAGGCGACCACTACCGGTTCAACATCTGGAAGGACGACCGCGACACCACCGGCGGCGGCGACCGCCAGCGCACCGAGTCGAAAGGCATGGTGCAGAACGGTTCCACGCTGAAGATGCACAACGGCGAGACGTGGACGATCTCCTACGAGATGTACATCCCGGCCTCGCTGCACGGCACCAGCAAGTTCACCCACATCTTCCAGACGAAGACGCCGTCGACCAACGGCGGCCCGTGGGTGACGCTGGACCTGACCCGCAGCGGCAGCAAGGAGATGCTCAACGCGCGCGCCTACGCCAACTCGGGTTCGCCGAGCATCGCGGCCACGGACCTGTCGCCGCTGCGGGACAAGTGGATCACGATCGAGTGGACGTTCACGCCCGGTGCGAAGGGCAAGGCGGCGTGCGTCATCCGCAACGGCACGGGATCGGGGGCGCCCGTGGCCGCGCAGGGCAGCATGACCAACGTGAACATCCCCGACCAAGGCGACTACGTCCGCCCGAAGTGGGGGATCTACCGGTCGGTCGAGAGCGCCTCGTCCGACATCCTCGACACCTACCTGCTGTTCCGGAACTACACGGCGGCGCGCAAGTAGCCGTGGCGGAGACTGCCGGTCCGGGGTGACACTGGCGGTATGAAGGTCGTCGACGGGCAGCGGGGCACCTCCCGCCCGTCGATGACCTCGCCACCGCCGCTGCGGCGCGGTCCGCTGCTGGTCACGGCCGTTTTCGCCGCGCTCGGCGGCGCACTGATCCCGGCGGTCGCGGTGCCCGCGCTCTGGCGGATCTGGCAGCTGTACGCGATGTTGTTCGGCGCCGTCGCGGTTTTCGAGCTCGTCGCCGTCGTCGCGGTGACCGGGTGGCCGACGCGCAGGACGGCGCACTTCGGCGCGCTCGCGGCGTTCGCCGGCCTGGCCCTGTGGGTGCTCAGCAGGCCGCTGGGGCTGCTGACGCGGTTCGACCCGTGGCAGCCCGCGGACACGGTGGCCGGGTTCACCGACTGCGTCGCCGCCGGGCTGCAGGTCGTCGCGGTGTCCGGCTTCCTGGTCGTGGCCCGGCACCGCGCGCACCCGGGTCCGTCGGTGCTGCGGCGGGTTTCGGCGTGGATCGCGCTGTTCCCGGTGCTGCTGCCGGTGATCGTGACCGGCGCGGCGGGCACCGTCGCGGCCGGCGCCGGCCTCACCGGCACCGGTGCCTCGACGCTGCTCGACGGCGGCCCGGGCACCGTCGAGTACTGCCGGCCCGACGGGATCCCGCTGGCGATGGACGTCTTCCGGCGGACGGGCGGCCCGCCGGCTCCGGTGGTGCTGCTCCTGCACGGCGGCGGGCTGGTCTTCGGCAACCGCACGCAGGCCGGCGCCCCGCTCGCCGGCTCGGGTTTCGGCCCGCTGCGCGACGAGCTGACGGCCCGCGGCTTCGCGGTCGCCGCGATCGACGTCCGGCTCGCGCCGGCGGCACCGTGGCCGGCCCCGCTCGCCGACGCCCGGTGCGCGGTGCGGTTCCTCAAGGCCAACGCGGCCGCGCTGGCCGTCGACCCGGCCCGGATCGCGGTGTGGGGCACCGGCACGGGCGGCACGCTGGCGTCCCTGCTCGGCGTCGAGCGCGGTCCGGACACCGGCCAGTACGCCGGTCAGGACAGCACGGTCCGCGCGGTGGCCGCGGTTTCGGCGCCCGCCGACTTCGACCTCGCGGGCCTGGACCCGCTCACCCGCGCGTCGATCCTCCTCGCGCTCGGCCGGTCGCCCGCGACGCTCCGGGCGGCGAGCCCGCTGACCCACGCCGGTCCGGGCGCCCCGCCGTTCCTCCTCGACGGCGGCCGGAAGTCGGGCGAGTTCGCGGCGCGCCTGCGCGCGGCCGGGGTGCCGGTGACCGAGGGGCCGACGTCGGCCGGCGACGTCGCCGCGTTCTTCGCCGCGACCGTGCACTGAGGACTTGCGCTGGAGTGCGCTCCAGGTCCTAGCGTGGGAGCACGCTGATCAAGTCAGGAGCACGTTTCATGGAACTCGGTTTCCACCTCCCCATCTTCGACATCGACGGCGGGACCACCGCCATCGCCGGTGAGCTCGCCCGCGTGGGAGCCGTGGCGGAGGAGGCCGGGGCGACCTGGCTGTCCTTCATGGACCACTACTTCCAGATCGAGCCCACCGGCCTGCCCGCCGAAGCGAACATGCTGGAGGGCTACACCACGCTCGGCTACCTCGCCGCACACACGTCCCGGATCCAGCTCGGCCTGCTCGTCACCGGGGTGACCTACCGGCACCCGGGGCTGCTCGCGAAGATCGTCACCACCCTGGACGTCCTCTCGGGCGGCCGGGCCGCCCTCGGGATCGGCGCCGCCTGGTTCGAGCGGGAGCACCAGGGGATGGGCGTGCCGTTCCCGCCGGTCGCCGAGCGGTTCGAGCGGCTGGAGGAGACGCTGCGCATCTGCCGGCAGATGTGGGACCCCGCGGACAACGGCCCGTTCGAGGGCAAGCACTACCGGCTGGCGGAGACGCTCTGCTCGCCGCAGCCGATCAGCCGGCCCCCGGTGCTCATCGGCGGCTCCGGGGAACGCAAGACGCTGCGCCTGGTCGCCCAGTACGGCGACGCGTGCAACCTCTTCGGCAGCTCGCCGGCCGACATCGAGCACAAGCTGGACGTGCTGCGCCGGCACTGCGACGACGTCGGCCGCGACTACGACACCATCCGCAAGACGATCCTCGCCAACAACCCGCGTCCCACGCCGGAAACCCGCGACGAGTTCGTCCGCTCGATGGCCGGCTACGCGAAGCTCGGGGTGCAGGCGGCGATCGTCACCCCGACGACCGGCTCGCCCGCCGCGTGGATCGAGGGCATGGCACCGGCGGTGCCGCAGCTGGCCGAGCTCGGCTAGCCGGCCAGGATCCGCGCGGTGACCAGCTCCGGCCGCTGCAGCGGCAGGGCGTGGGTCGTGCGCGGCACGATTTCGACGTCGAACAGCGGGTTGAGCGCCCTGATCCGCTGTTCGACGTCCCGCGCGGAGTGGATCACGCTGCGTTCGGCCAGGACGAGCCGGACGGGGACGGTGACCGCGCGCAGCTGGTCGTCGGTGAACAGGTAGTCCGTCGGGTGGTGCGCGCGGTACTTCAGGCCGCCGAACAGCAGCGGGCGCAGGATGCGCCGGACTGCCGCGCGGGGGCGCGGGTCGAACCAGGTCGCGATTTCCCGCAGGCTCCACCAGATGAACGCGCTCCCGATGGGCGCGAAGCCGGGCGGCTCGATGGCGACCACGCCCGCGATCCGGTCCGGCGTGCGGGCGGCCAGGGTGAGCGCCAGCCATGCCCCGCGCGACACCCCGGCCAGCAGGAACTTCTCGTGGCCGAGGGCGTCGAGGACGTCGGCCAGCCAGTCCGCGCAGTCGTCACCGGTCGTGGCCGGCCGCGTCTGGCGGGAGCGCCCGGGCTCGCCGATCGTGTCGACGGCGTACACCCGGTGCTGAGCGGCCAGGTCCGCGACGTGCGGGTACCACGAAAGTGACGTGCCCATGGCACCGGGCAGCAGCACGATCGGCGGTCCTTCGCCGCCGCTCGCCCGGACGCGGGTCGGCCCGTAGCGCGAGCTGATGTCCAGGTCGCGCACCGGCACGGGCCAGCGGGCGGCGATCCGGTCGTAGGCGGCCAGGTACCGCTCTTCGCTGCGGGCGTCCTTGAACTTGCCGATCATGATTCCCTCCCCAGGTTTTCATGGTGCAGATGCACGATAACAGATCGTGGCCGGTTGTGGCAGAGTGAACGCGTGCCCAAACGCGTCGACCACCAGCA
This sequence comes from Amycolatopsis sp. NPDC051102, assembly GCF_040682815.1. Classification (NCBI taxonomy): domain Bacteria; kingdom Bacillati; phylum Actinomycetota; class Actinomycetes; order Pseudonocardiales; family Pseudonocardiaceae; genus Amycolatopsis; species Amycolatopsis sp. NPDC051102. Next base: position 100,965 of record NZ_JBFBBT010000016.1, on the reverse strand, counting down.
GCGTCGCTGCGAGATCGCGGAGGCGCTGTTCCGGGTCGTCGTCCGGGGTGGGGTGTCGGCGGTGACGCTGCGTGCCGTCGCCGCGGAGGCCGGGATTTCGATGAACCTGGTCCAGTACTACTTCCCGGCCAAGGACGACATGCTGCGGTTCGCCTGGCGGCGGGTGGTGGAGCTGAGCGTCGCCCGGGCGGCGGCCGAGGTCGGCCGCGCGCTGGAGAGCGGCGACGAACGTGCGGTGGTGCGGGCGTACCTGGCCGCGGTGCTGCCCTCCGACGAGCGCACCCGGCTGCTGGCCGCGGTCCAGATCGCGTACTTCGCCGCCGACGTCACCCGCGGCGGCCCGCACCCGGACGAAGAAGCGTTGCTGCCGCACCTGGTGCGCGGCCTGGCGGAGCAGATCACGTTGGCGCAGCAGGCAAACCGCGTCAGCCCGGCGCTGGATGCGGCCATGGAAGCCGGCGCCCTCGCGACGATGGCCGCCGGCCTCGTGACCGGAATACTCGGGGGAGCTTACACCGCCGAAGCGGCTTTCGCTCTCGTCGACTACCGGCTCGGGCAGCTGTTCTGTCCATAATGGACTCTCGGGGTTCCGGTGAACCACTCGGCGGGACAAGCCGTGTGCCTGGGTGAGGTGGCGACCGAGAGGAGGGGCAGATGCCCCACGTGCGCACGGCAGGACGACACCGCAAACCCGCGACGATCGGACTAGCGGCGCTGCTGGGAGTCGCGGGCGCAACCGCGGCGGCGATCGCCATGACCGGCCCGGCGAGCAACGCGGCGACGGAGAGCTGCGGTGGTCTGGACACGGCGTTGCAGAACAACCTGAGCTTCATCGCGGGCCAGCAGGCGGCCCCGGACGCCCAGTCGGCGGCCCGCATCGCCAACCGCCAGGCGGTGGTTTCCCAGATCCAGCAGCGGCGCGAAGCCGCGGGCTGCGCTGGCCAGGTGAAGGCGGACGAAGTGGCGGCCCAGTGCGCGGCCATCGCCGCAGCGGCCCAGAACGCGGCGGGCGACGGCAAGGACGCGGCGGCGGACGGCGGGATGGCCGCCGAGCAGGGCGCGGCCGGTCGGAAGGCGGCTGGCAAGGGCGAGAAGAACGGCATGGCCGACCAGAACGGCATGGCTGGCGAGAACGGCGCCGCCGACGAGAACGGTATGGCGGCGGAGAACGGCGCCGCTGACGAGAACGGCATGGCGGCCGGTAACGGCGCAGCAGCCAAGAACGGCATGGGTGCCAAGAAGGGCGCGGCGGCCAAGAAGGGTGCTGCCGGCGAGAACGGCATGGCCGGTCAGCAGAACGCTGCCGACCAGGACGCTGCCGCCTGTGCCGTGGTCCAGAAGTGTGTGGACCAGGCCGCCGGCGTGGCCGAAGCCAACGGAATGGCCGACCAGAACGGCAAGGCCGAGGAGAACGGCGCCCCCGACCAGAACGGTATGGCGGACCAGAAGGGCATGGCCGACCAGAACGGGATGGCTAACCAGGACGGCATGGCCAACGAGAACGGGATGGCCGACCAGAAGGGCATGGCCAACGAGAACGGGATGGCCGACCAGAACGGGATGGCCGACCAGAAGGGCATGGCCGACCAGAACGGGATGGCCGCCGATCAGAACGGCATGGCCGCCAAGAACAAGGCCGCCGACCAGAACGGCAAAGCCGGCAAGAAGGAAGCCGCCGCCCAGAACGGCATGGCGGACCAGAACGGCAAGGCCGGCAAGAAGGCGGCCGATCTCTCCGCCGAGGACTGCGCGGCCGTCCTGAAGTGCGTTTCCCAGGCCGCCGACCCCGCCGCCGCGGCGCAGCAGCAGGGCATGGCCGCCGACCAGAACGGCACCAAGAAGGGCAAGAACAAGCAGGCCGGCGTGGATGCCGGTGCGGTCGCCGCCCAGTGCGTCGCCGCCACCGCCGCCTCGGCCGGAACCGTGCCCATGGGGCGCTGAGCAGCACATCCCCGCGCGTTGCCGGCCCGGACCGGGCCGGCAACGCGACCCGATCCGGTGACCGGCGGGAACTCCGGCCCGTCGCCGGTCGTTGACCAGGTGGAGCGCAGTACTCTGGCGCTCGGAAAACGACCGACGACAGCACGAGGCTTCAGTGACCACCGACCCGGCGGCCGAGGACGCTTCCCTGCGCGAGGCGGCCGACGAGCTCGCCGTCGCCGGGCAGCTCCCGCGGTTCCTCCTGATGTACAAGTTCGCCATCGAAGAGCTGATGACGAAGCTGCGGATCCTCAGCGAGGAGTTCGACTTCGTCCACCAGCACGACCCGATCGAGCACATCACCAGCCGGGTCAAGCGGCCCGAGGCGATCAAGGAGAAGGTGCACCGTCGCGGCCTGGGCGGCGACTGGGTCTCCGCCGCCCACGTGCTCGACGACATCGCCGGGATCCGGGTCGTCTGCCCGTTCGTCTCCGACGTGCACGAGGTCGCCCGGATGCTCACCGCGCAGGACGACGTCGAGCTGTTGCGGACCAAGGACTACATCGCGCGGCCGAAGGCCAACGGCTACCGCAGCCTGCACCTGATCGTCCGCATCCCGGTGTTCCTCTCCGACCGCGTGGAAAAGGTCAAGGTGGAGGTGCAGCTGCGCACCATCGCCATGGACTTCTGGGCGGCCGTCGAGCACAAGCTGTCGTACAAGTACCGCGACAGCGTGCCCCCCGACTTCGCGGGCGAGCTCGCGGCGGCGGCCCGGACGGCGGCCGACCTCGACGCCCGGATGGCCGCGCTGCACGAACGCATCCGCTAGCGCGCGGCCATCGCGCCGAGGGCGTCGAGCAGGATCCGCAACCCGAATTCGAACTCGGCTTCGTGGTCGCACACGGCCAGGAACGGCGCCGCCGCGGACACGGCCGGCAGCCCGGCCCGTTCGAGGTCCGCGAGCCGGCCGCCGTCGGCCGGCGTGGCCTCGACCTCGCGCATCAGCGTGCCGATCAGGAACGCCAGCACGGTCCGCAGCCCGTGCACCGCGCGGTCCGGCGGGAACCCCGCCGCCAGCAGCGGCGCGAGCACGGCCTCCACCGGCGCCAGCGCCGTCATCGACGCGAGCCGGCGGGTGAGCACCAGCGGCGCCGCGCGCGAGTGGCCGAGCATCGCCGCGCGGAACCCGTGCGCCAGCGCGGACATCGTCTCCCGCAGGTCCGCGTCCGGCGGCGGCGCGGGGATCGCGGCCAGCAGGACCTCGGCGATCCCGTCGAGCAGCGCGTCCTTGCCGTCGACGTGGTTGTACAGGCTCATCGGGTCGACGCCGAGCCGGCGCGCGAGCTTGCGCATGCTGACCGCGTCCAGGCCCTCGTCGTCGACGAGTGCGAGGGCTTCCCGCAGGATCAGCTCTCGCGACAGGTTCCCGGCGTCCTTGGGCGGCCGCCCGCGCCGGGCTGTCACGGGGCGAGCAGCGCGGGCAGGTGTTCGTAGCCGCGCAGGATCCGCGTCGACCGGCGGCGGGCGCCGGGCAGCACGCGCAGGCCGGGGAACCGGCCGAAGATCGTGCGCAGCCCGATCTCGCCCTCCATGCGCGCCAGCGAGGCACCCAGGCAGTGGTGGCGGCCGGCGCCGAAGGAGACGTGGTCGCGCGCGCCGGCCCGCGTGACGTCGAAGACGGCCGGGTCGGCGAACACCCCGGGGTCGCGGTTGGCGCCGGCCAGCACGGTGGTCACCAGCGCCCCGCGCGGCAACGGGACCCCGGCGACCTCGGTGGCGCGCGTGGCCAGCCGCCCGGTCAGCAGGACCGGCGGGTCGTGGCGGAGCACCTCCTCGACGGCGTTGCTCCACAGTTCGGGCCGTTCGCGCAGCACGGCGAGCTGCCCGGGGTCGCCGGCGAGCAGGGCGATCCCGCTGCCGAGCAGGTTGACGGTGGTTTCGAAGCCGGCCGCCAGCACCAGGCCGGCGGTGGACTTCAGCTCGGTTTCGGTGAGCCCGACACCGCCGTCGCGGGCGGCGACGAGCTTGCTGAACAGGTCGTTGCCGGGGTGCCGGCGCAGGTGGTCGAGGTGCTCGCCGAGCCAGGCGTCGAACTCGGCCAGCGCGGTTTCGACGTCGCGGAACGTCCGCCAGCCCAACCCGAGGTCGAGGCTGGGCGCGGCGGCGGCGCCCAGGGACAGCACCTTGCCCAGGTCGGACGGCGGCACGCCGAGGATCTCGCTGATGACCGTCACCGGCAGCAGGCCGCAGTAGGACTCGACGAGGTCGAGCGGCCGTCCGGGATCGAGCCGGTCGAGCAGGCCGTCGGCGATTTCCTGCACCCGGCCGCGCAGTTGCTCGACGGCGCGCACGGTGAAGACTCCGGTGACGAGCTTGCGGTACCGGGTGTGTTCGGGCGGGTTGACGGCGAGCAGCGACGGCGGCCGCACGGGGTGCAGGTGCTGCCCGGCCGCCCATTCGCCGAGCCGCCCGAGCGGGGACCCGTCGTACCCGATGACGCCGACCCGGAAGTCGTCGCTGCCGAGCACCTCCCGCACGGCGGCGTGGGTGGTGGTCATCCACCCGAAGCGGGTCCGCGCCAGCGGCCCGGCAGCCCGGATTTCCTCGAACAGGCCGGTGAGATCCCGCCCCTCGGCCGCGTCGACGACCATGCGTCCCTGAAGGTCCCCGCGCCGGGCCTCGCGCCGCAGGACGGTCCGGGGGAGCGCGTGGCCGAGACTCCAGCGCACAACGGGTTTCGTCCAGGCCAGGGCTCCGGTCATGACAGTCCCTCCGGTCGGCGTACCTACAGCGTAGGTTATCGCCACTCACTCCCGGCTGGTCGCCAACCGATCATCCTCAGTTACGCCCACCGGTGCGAGCAACACCGCCAGCGCGATCAGTTCCGTCAGCGCCATCCCGCGCTCCACCAACCCCAGCGGGATCAACGTCCACCACCGGCCGCCCTCGACGGCGGCCACCACCACCGCGCCCAGGATCACCGCGAACCAGCCCAGCGACACCACCGCCAGCACCCGCGCGACCCAGCGGCGTCCGGGCGACGACGGGAACGTCGTCCGCGCCGCCACCAGGATCGCCAGCGGCAGCGCCACGAACGCCACCACGCTCGCGATCCGGTGCAGCGTGCCGCCGAAGTCCGCGCGGGAAACCGTTGCCCAGTCCGGTTTGGGGAACGCCACGATGACCAGCAGGCCGACCGTCCACAGTGTTCCCAAGATGGCCGCCGGGACCGGCAGCCGCCCTTGGCGGTGCAGCACCGCCAGGCCCGCCGCCGAGCCCAGGGCGACCAAGACCACCGCCAGGTCGAAGACCCACTTGTGGTCGCTCAGCCCGTACTCGCTGATCGTGCGCCGGGTCGCGCTGATCTCGTCCGTCGGCGGGATGACCTGCAGCAGCAGGACCAGGCCCGCGCCGGCCGCCAAGGCCGCGATGCCCGCCAAGGACACCGCCCGTCGCGCAGGGATTGTGACCATGGACCGACAGTAGCCGACCGGGGGTTGAACCCTTCGTGAAAAAGCCTGGTCAACGTGTACGACTTACGGCGGTTACCGCGGCCGGAATTCCTCCATTATGGTCGCTCGCTACCGGTAGGTCCGTCCTGCCGGCCTCGGTCAAGGAGGTCTCTTCCTGTGGGGAATTCACCAAGACGGCTGGTGATGCTGGCTTCGGCCGTCGCACTGGCCGGAACATTCGTCGCGCTGCCGGCCGGTACCGCCGGCGCCGCGCAGAACATTCTGCGCGCCGACAAGTCCGTACCCCGCTCGTGCTTCGCGAAAGTGCTGCCCAAGGGCACCGCGGGCACCGATCGCCGCGAGCTGACGTCCACCGTGGACGGTCTCGTCCAGGCGCGGCTCAAGCCGGCGCAGGGCGCCGAGGGCGACTGGGACGTCGCCGTCTTCGACAAGGCCACCGGGACGGTGGTCGCCGCCTCGGCGGCGTTGCGCACCCACGAACTCGCCGAAAGCTTTGTGAAGAAGGGGCAGGAACTCGTCGTCCAGGGCTGCCGGTACGGCGGTCCGGCCGACCGGGCCCAGCTCGGTGTCGACTTCCTGGCGCTGACGCCGCAGGGGACGCCGACGGGCGCCCAGCGCGCGGAACTCGTCCGCGTCGAAACGCCCACCCGTGCCGACAAGAACAAGCTGACCGCCCTCGGTCTCGACGTGACCGAGAAGGGCGACGCGACCGGGGTCGAGGTCGTCCTCGCCGGCGACGCCGACCGCAAGACGCTCAAGGACAGCGGCTTCAAGTCGAAGGTCGTGGAGGCGGACCTGTCGGCCAAGTCGGTCCAGGACGCGAAGACCGACCGCCAGTACGCCGCGACGACGGCCGCGTCGGCGCTGCCGTCCGGGCGCACCAGCTACCGGCACCTCTACGAGTACAACTTCGAGATGAAGGAACTCGCCCGCAAGAACCCCAACCTGGTTTCGGCGTTCACCATGCCGGAATCGACGTGGGAGGGCCGGGACGTCGTCGGCGTCGAAATCGCCACCGACGTCAAGAACGTGACCGACGGCAAGCCGGTGAACTTCACCATGGGCGTGCACCACGCCCGGGAGTGGCCGGCCGGCGAGCACGTCATGGAGTGGGCGTACGAGCTGGTCAACGGCTACTCGCGCGACGCCGCCATCCGGTCGCTGGTCAGCAAGACGCGCAACATCGTCGTGCCGATCATCAACCCGGACGGCTTCGAGATCTCCCGCGAGGCCGAACCCAAGGGCGACTTCACCCGGTTCGACTACGAGATGAAGCGCAAGAACTGCAACGTCAACGACTCGCCGCCGCAGTACGCCACCGGCGTCTGCAAGGCGAACCCGGGCGGGCGCCTGCGCGGCACCGACCCGAACCGCAACTACGCGGGCTTCTGGGGCGGCAACGGCGCCGAGGTGGCCTGGAGCGGCGACACCTTCCGCGGGTCCGCGCCGTTCAGCGAGCCCGAGGTGCGGAACGTGCGCTCGATCGTGTCCTCGCGCCAGGTGACGAACCTGCTGACGATGCACACCGTCGCGGCGCTGGTGCTGCGCCCGCCGGGCGTGGCGGACGTCCGCCCGCCGCTGGAGGAGCCGCAGTACAAGGCCCTCGGTGACAAGCTGGCTTCGCGCAACGGCTACACGAGCGAGCCGAGCTGGGCGCTCTACGACACCACCGGCACCACCGAGGACTGGTCGTACTGGGCCACCGCCGGCTGGGGCTTCACGATCGAGGTCGGCGGCAACGGCTTCCACGGCCCCTACGCCGACAGCGTCGTGGCCGAGTACGAGGGCCTGGCCCCGGCGGCCGGGGCCGGCAAGGGCGGCAACCGGCAGGCGTTCCTGGACATGCTGGGCAACGCGGCCGACCCGCAGCAGCACTCGACGCTGATCGGTTCGGCGCCCAAGGGCTACCAGCTCAAGCTGCACAAGACGTTCCAGACGCCGACGTCGCCGGTGATCCAGCCCGACGGCTCCACCAAGCCGCCGATCTACATCACCGACGACCTGAACTCGAAGTTCACCGCCACCGGCGGGCGCTTCGCGTGGTCGGTCAACCCGTCGACGCGGCCGTACGTGGCCGGCCGGTACGGGCGCGACCCGCAGGGCCCGGCGCAGCAGGGCATCGCGGTCACCAACCCGGCGGGCGTGCCGTCGATCAACCACAACTACCCGGCGGACGCGACGGCGGAGAGCTTCACCTTCCACGTCGACGGCCTGCCGAAGGTCGACAACGGGAAGTTCAGCGTCAACATCAACTGGAAGAACACCACGACCGACTGGGATCTCTACGTCTACGACGCGGCGGGCAACCTGGTCACCTCGTCGGCGAACGGCGGCACGACGTCCGAGCACGCCGTGCTGTTCGACCCGCCCGCCGGCGACTACAAGGCCGTGGTGGTCAACTACGACCAGACCGACCCGAACGCGGTCGACGACTGGACCGGCGACGTGTCGTTCTCGTCGCCGACCCCGCCGACCTACGGCACGAAGGAGGCCTACCAGCTGACGTGCTCGTCGCCGAACGGCAAGCTCGTCGGCGTGGCGGACGTCTTCGCCGACCGCGGCCAGACGGTCGACGTCGGCGAGGTCTGCACCCGGTCCGCGCACGCGCAGAAGCAGCGCGCGTCGGGCGGCGTCCGGTAGCCGGTGGTTCGTTTCGTGAAGGCCTCCTCGCTCGCGCGGGGAGGCCTTCACGGCGTTGTGGCCAGGGTGACGCCCAGGACGGCGAGGATCGTGCCCACGACGCGGTTCAGGGCCGGTTTCGCGCGGGTGTACCAGCGCTGGGTGGCGGGGGAGGAGAACAGCAGGGCGACGCTCAGGTGCCAGCCGGCCGAGGCGGCGACGATCAGCACGACCGCGGCGGCCTTGACGGCGGTGGGTTCGGTCGGCGGGAGCGCCGCGGTGAGGACGCTGCCGAAGAACGCGGCGGCCTTGGGATTGGTGAGGTTGCTGAAGACGCCGCGGCGGAATGCGTTGCCGCGGGCGTCGGGCGGAGCGGTTTCGGGAGCCTTCGCGGTCAGCCACAGGCGGACGCCGAGCCAGGCCAGGTAGGCGCCGCAGCCGATCCGCAGCGCGGTGGCGAGCCACGGTGCCCGCGCGAGCAGGGCACCCAGCCCGAACACGGCGACGGCGGCCAGCAACCCACCCGCGGCGACGACACCGAGCGCGACGGCGACCGCGGCCCGCCGGCTGCCGGCCGCGGCGGTGTGCGCGATGAGGACGAAGTTGGGGCCGGGGGAGATCGCGGCCGGGAGGTAGGCCAGGAGGACGGTGGCCAGGGTGGCGGCGGGAGTCATCCGGGCCGGCCGGTCTTCGGTGCGCTGCCGCCGGTGCTCATCGCGCCGGGGCCGCCTTCGCTGCCCGCGGAGCCCGTCGAAGCCGGTTGCGGGAAGACACCGAAACTGTCGGTACCCCCGCGTAGCGTGGGAAACCGGGGGCTGCTCAGCCGGATCGTCCCCCGTTCGCGGGACCGCATGCGGTGGGGCCTCACGCGGCCCGGCCGCCTCCGCCGACGACCTGGTCGCGCATCGTGCGCAGCGTCTCGTGGTCCACAGTGGACGGATCGGCGGCCAGCCATGCGCCGACCTCGTGCAGGAACTCCTCCGGCGTCATCGGCGCCACGGGCAGCTCGCCGGGATCGGCCGTGGTCAGGTCGCCGCTGCGGCTGGGGTACACGATCATCACCCCGCGCAGCGCCACCTCCGGCAGCAGCTCGCGGTACGCGGCCAGGCTTTCGGCGAGCCGGCTGCCGCCGCCGCGGAAGGGCCTGCCGTTGCGCAGCAGCCGGCCGTCGTCGGCCGTCTCGTAGTGGCCGGGCAGCCACAGCTTCGACTCGATCAGCACCAGCCGCTTGCCGCACAGCACCGCGTGGTCCACGTCGGCGAACACCGAACCGGGCCACGCGAGGCCGTGGAAGATCCGGGCGCCGGGCAGCCGGGTCAGGTAGCCCTCGAGCAGGTCGGCCGTGAGCCGCTCGGCCAGCTCGTCGCGTTCGGTGCCCGGCGCGCCGAACACCGTGCGGCCGCCGAACTCCTCGGCGTACGCCTCGCGGGCCTTCGCGGCCCGCAGGTACCCGCGCGCCAGCCGCTGGACCAGCAGCGCCGTGCCGGCGGTGAGCAGCAGCCAGACGATGAGCACCGGCGTGCTGAACCCGACCCCGGTGACCAGGGGCAGCAGCACGAGCACCATCCCGGCCACCGCGACGACCACCGGCGTGTGCCCCGGCCCGCGGCGGCGGCCGTGCCGCATCCGGGTGTCCTCGCCGGCGAAGTGCCACCAGCTCAGGTCTTCGGCGTCGAGTTCGGGCAGGTCGGGGACGAAGCCGGGCTCGTCGCCGAAGCGCCGCCGGGGGCGCGGCCGGACCGGCACGGGCACCACGGTCGCGCCGCCGGCGTCGTAGCGGGCGCGCGCGACGGGGTCGCTCAGGACGTCGTAGGCCTCGCGCAGCAGCCGGAACGTGCCGACCGTGCCGCCGCCGTCCGGGTGCATGGTCTTGGCCAGCCGGCGGTAGGCCGTCTTGACGTCGGCCGCCGTGGCGCCCCGGCGGATGCCGAGCACCTCGTAGTAGTCGACCTCGGGCACGCGGGCGTTCACCTCCGGATGGCTGCGCGAAGACTTTATGGGGTCGGGTCACGGGGTCTGTCACCGCCTCGGCGGCGCGCCCGGGTGATGGTCCCCCGGCGCAGGTCAGGGCGGTGTCAGGAGTTTTGCCGTTGACGGCGTGGGCTGCGTGCGTCCCGGCGTGGCTCCGCGTGCTGTCGTCGTGGATCTCCGTGACGACGTCCTGGGCGCCGGTGGCGGTGCGTATGTGGTGGTCTCGGAGTGTCCACTGTGGACTTTGTGTCACTCGGAAGTGTTGCTGTGGCGGAGAACGCGGGGCTTGTGGTGACTTTTCGTAGTCGGATTCCACTCGAATGCCCGTGAACATGTGTTCGAATCTTCGGCTAATCTTGTGGCATGTCCCCGGCACCCCACAGACGTGACGGGTCCACCGCCACTCCACCTCGGCAGCGGGCCCGTCACCCCTGTCACCCCTGTCAGCGCTCGCGCAGCAGGTACCGCTGCAGCTTGCCGCTGGCGTTGCGCGGCAGCGCGTCCAGGAACCGCACCCGGCGCGGGTACTTGTACGGCGCGGCAACGGCTTTGGCGTGCTCCTGCAGGGCGTGCACGACGTCCGGGCCCGGGGTGACGCCGGGCCGCAGCACGACGAAGGCGGTCACGACCGCACCCCGGTCCGGGTCGGGTGTGCCGGCCACCGCGCACTCGTCGACGTCCGGGTGGCTCAGCAGCACTTCTTCGACCTCGGGAGCGGCGATGTTGTAACCGGAAGAGACGATCATGTCGTCGCTGCGCGCCACGAACCGGAAGTAGCCGTCGGGTTCGCGGACGTAGGTGTCGCCCGTGATGTTCCAGCCGTCGCGGACGTAGTCGGTCTGCCGGGGGTCGCCCAGGTAGCGGCAGCCGGTGGGGCCCTGGACCGCGAGCAGGCCGGGCGTGCCGTCCGGCGCCGGACGGCCGTCGAAGTCCAGGACGGCGGCGCGGAAGCCGGGCACCACCTTGCCGGTCCGGCCGGGGCGCACGTCGTCGTCGGCGGCGGAGATGAACACGTGCAGCATCTCCGTGCTGCCGATGCCGTCGATGAGCGGCCGTCCGGCGACCTCGCGGTACTGCTCGGCGACGGCGGCGGGCAGCGCTTCCCCGGCCGAGACCGCGCGGCGGACACCGGCCAGGAGGGGCCCGTCGCCGGCGCCGAGGATCGCGCGGTAGGCGGTGGGCGCGGTGAACAGCACCGTCACCGCCTGCTCGGCGACGACCGACGCCAGCTCCTCGGGGGTCGCGCGTTCCAGCAGCAGCACCGACGCGCCGGCGTGCAGCGGGAACACCAGCAGTCCGCCCAGGCCGAAGGTGAAGGCCAGCGGCGGGGTGCCGCAGAAGACGTCGTCGGCGGTGGGGCGCAGCACGTGCCGGGAGAAGGTGTCGGCGATGGCGAGCAGGTCGCGGTGGAAGTGCATGGTGGCCTTCGGCGTCCCGGTGGTGCCGGAGGTGAAGGCGAGCAGGGCGACGTCGTCGGCCGCGGTCGCGACGTCGGCGAAGGTCGCCGGGTGGCGCGCGCACCGTCCGGCCAGTTCGGTGCCGTAGGGCACCACGGGCAGCCCGGGCGGCAGTTCGTCGAGCAGGCGCTCGTCGCACAGGGCGACCGTGGGCCGCGCGCGTTCGATGATCTTGTCGAGCTCGCCGCGGCGCAGCATCGGCATCGTCGTGACGGCGACGGCCCCGGCCTTGAGGACGCCGAGCCAGCACGCCGCGAGCCACGGCGTGTTGCTGCCGCGCAGCAGCACGCGGTTGCCGGGCACGACGCCGAGTTCGGCCGTGAGGACGTGCGCGATCCGGTTGGCGCGCGCCAGGACGTCGGCGTAGGTCCACGTCTCGTGCGGCGAGCGCAGGCAGGGCCGGTCGGGGCCGAGCCGGGCGGCGGTGTCGTCGAGCAACACCGTCGCGGCGTTGAGCCGCTCGGGGTAGCGCAGTTCGGGCAGATCGAAGACGAGCCGCGGCCACTGCTCGGCCGGCGGCAGCCGGTCGCGGCAGAACGAGTCGATGTGAGCGCTGGGAGTGAGCCTCATCGCAGCCCCGCTTTCTCGACCTGCCCCCTCCGTGGAACGTAGCACTCGTTGCGACCGTCGAGAAGGCGCAATGTCGCATCGTTGACGGTGGCAACCGGCGGGCGATGAGTGCTCAGCCGGTGGTCAGCGCGTCGAGTTCGGCGATGATGGCCGGGTAGGCGTCGGGGCAGCGGCCGACCAGGTCTTCGACGACGTAGGCCCAGTCGCCCTCGGTCAGCTCCTTCAGCAGTGCTTGCTCGGGTGGCAGGCCGTGGGTACGAGGTCCGTGGAAGCGGCCGGGGAGCCCGGAGGTGGGAGTGTCGTATCGCAGGTCCCGCAGAATTGTTCCCGTGTCGGAGGCGCTCTGGCTGACCTCGGTCAGGCTCCGGATCCGGGTGGAGCACAGCTTCAGCACCTGTCGTACCTTCGTGGCCACCGTTTTGGATTCGCCGTCGAGGTTTTCCTCGATCGCTCGGGCGACGACCTCGAGCCGGCCGATCAGGTCGTGCGTGCGGGCGCGGTCACCCCAACCCGCCGTGACCGCGATCATCCCGAGTAAGCCGCTCATCGTTTCGAGTGGATCGGCGAGCGCCTCGACGAGCTGCCCGGCCTCGTCGAGCAGGCCCCCGTCACGCGTGTCCCGGGCCACCAGCAGGACCGCGCCCGCGCGGGCCCGGGGGTGGTCCGCGTTCCGGGCAACGGCCCGCGCGCGTTCCGGGAGGCCGGCGGCCAGAGCAGCCCGGATCACGTCCTGCCGTGGGCGCCACTCCCGGGCCGGGTCGGCCACCTGGGACAGTGCCCGCTCGGCGCGGTCGAGTTCGCCGGCTGCCACCGCGGCTTCGGTGATGGCGGCCCACGCGGACGCTCGGGCCGTGGGATCGGTGAGCAGAGCGGCTTGGTGTTCCGCCCGGTCGAAATCCCCGTGGTCGGCCATAGTGCTGATCCAGAGCACGGAAATGCGCTGGTCGTCCTCGCCGACGGTCCCGCGGGCCACTCTCTCGGTCAGGCGGAGGACTTCGGCGCCTTCGTCCGGCTTGCGGTTCCGGAGGAGGGCAGCCGCCACGGAGAACACCGCGCCCGCGTCCCGGCCTTGTTCGGCGTACTCGCGGGCGATCGTCACCGCCTGCTGCGGGTCTCCGGTTTCCGCGATCGCCGAAGCGATCTCGATCAGCGCTTCCCGGCGCCGGGCGGGCTCCGCCGTCGCCTGGGCGATATCCAGTGCTTCGGCCGTCAGGCGGGTCGACGTGGCCGGATCTTCCTTGCCGATCGACCAGGCAACCTCCGCGAGCCTGACGCTCAGCACCAGCGGCTCCGACGTCATCCGGGCGATGGCTTCGGCGCGGTGGCTGTCCCGCCTGGCCGTGATCCGGATGACCGATGCCAGCCATTCCTCACGCAGGTCCGGGTCGGCCAGAGTGTCCAGCAGCCGCAGGGCAAGCTCGTCGGCACCGGCCTGGGCGGCGGCCGCCGCCACCGGGCCCGGGTAGGTGGACCTGCCGGCGAGGCGGTCCGCCGAGAGCGCGGTCTCCGCCTGCGCCAGCCAGTGCTCGGTCACGGCAGGCCGATCCAACTGGGCCGCGGCCACGGCCATCGCGCCCCACGCCTGAGCTCGCCCGTGCGCCTCGGTGCCTTCAAGCAGCTGTTCGGCTTCGGTCAAAAGCGCGTTCGCCCGGTCCGGCGCTTTCGCCGCGGCAGCAACCGCCAGCAGCGCGAGTGCTTCTGCTCGATGGGCAGTGTCTTCGATGAGCGCGGCCACGCGTTTTGCGCGGTCGTGATCGCCGGCCCGCCCGGCGGCCCTGACAAGTGAAACGATCGGACCAGCGCCCCAGAACTGGTTGAACGTCGCCGCTTGTTCCTCCGCCCGGTCCAGCAAGCTCGCCGCGTGGCGTGGGTGTCCTTCGCCGCGGCAAACGTCCGCGGTGGCGATCAGGGCCCGGATGCGGTCGTGCGGCAGCCGGATGGCGTCGATCATCGCTTCCGCCTTGTCCAGCCGGCCGAGGAAGGCCCATCCCGACGGCAAACCCGTTGGCAGCTTGCTGTTGCTGCGGAGCAGGTGCACGCGGTGGACCGCGAGCCGGGCCAGCGCGACCAGGTCCGGTTGCGCCGACGCCAGGACCAGGTTCTGCGTCGCCCGGATCTCGCCCAGCGCGGCACCGTCGCCGCCCACGCGGACCAGGGCGAGACGGTGGCGGCGCGGGTCCGTCGCGCACGCCAGCATGCGCGCCAGATCCAGTTCCGCCAGCAGCACCGCGAAATACCCCCGGACCAGGTATTCGGGCGTCTCCGGTGGCCATCCCCGGGCGGCGTAACCGTCGGCCCAGTCGTGCAGACGCTGCCGGTAGCCCGCCAGCCGGGCGCCCAGCATCGCCCGGGCCGTGGCCTGGAGCTGTTCGTGGGCCAGGACGTGGACGTCCGCGAGCCCGGGACGCTCCGGCGGACGGCGGGCGAAGCTGCGGCCCGTCGCGGTGCTCAGGCGGTCCTCGATCTCCCACTCCGACGTGCCGGTCAGCTCGGCCAGGTCGGCCGTGGTGAGGCCGCCGGCCGCCGCGGTGAGGAGGCCCAGCATGTCCTGCTCGGCCGCGGACCCGCGGAGGAGCCGTTTCAGGTCGCGTTCTTGCACATCACGCACGGCGCGGGCCTTTTCGGACGGGGCGAGCCGGCGGATGACCGCCGGGTCGCGCAGGGGGTGGTGGTCGGGGACGTCGGCCGGTAGCGGGGGGCTGCTGCGGCCGGACACGATCACGCGCATCCCGGCCGGCGGGTGCGCCGGGAGCAGGGCCGCGATGCTGTGGGCGTCCGGGCTGCCGTCCCGGCCCAGGTCCTCGTCCAGGCCGTCCACGACGAGCGCGAACTGCTCCCCGCGGCGGCGGCAGTCCTGCGCCACCTCGGCGAGCAGGCCCCGCAGCTGGGCCTCGCGGGTCGACTCCGTCGACGGGGGAAGCGGGGTGCCGCGGACCGCGCAGAGCTGTTCGAGCACGTTGTCGACGAACGAGCGGCGATCGCTCTGGCCGGGCTGGCTCGAGGTGATGAAGAACGCGACGAGCCGGGCCCCAGGTGGCGGGTTCAGCACGAAAGTGGTCAGCAGCGCGGACTTCCCCGACCAGGCGTCGGCCTGCCACCAGGCGTATCTCCCCTCGGTGGCCGGGGAGGTGCAGAACCGGGCCAGCTCGGCGAGTTCGTCTTCGCGATCGAGCAGGCTCGGGGGTGCGAGGGATTCGACGCGGATCAGGTAGTGGCTGCGCACCGGACCGGACGCGCCGACGTGCACGTCACCCCGTACCGTCCCGACCTGGAGCACCGGCCCGGTGAACCGGCCCGAAGCGGAGTTCGTCACCCCGCCATCATCCCGGGCCGGGCGCGG
The DNA here is from genome assembly GCF_040682815.1 of Amycolatopsis sp. NPDC051102. Taxonomy (NCBI): domain Bacteria; kingdom Bacillati; phylum Actinomycetota; class Actinomycetes; order Pseudonocardiales; family Pseudonocardiaceae; genus Amycolatopsis; species Amycolatopsis sp. NPDC051102. The sequence continues at coordinate 85,615 of NZ_JBFBBT010000016.1, read as the reverse complement.
CCGGGCGGCGTTGTCCTGGAACTGTCACGTCCTCCGCGAACGAGTTACCCGGGGTTTCGGCCGTCACCGCCGTGGTAGCCGGAGGGCATGGTGAGTGTCGGTTACTTCCTGTCCTCCGAAGAGTTCTCCCCGCGTGAGCTGGTCCGGCAGGCCCGGCTCGCCGAGGCCGCCGGGTTCGAACGGCTGTGGATTTCCGACCACTTCCACCCCTGGCTCGACGAACAGGGGAACAGCCCGTTCGTGTGGTCGGTGATCGGGGCGCTCAGCGAAGTCACCTCCTTGCCGATCTCGACCGCCGTGACCTGTCCGATCGTGCGGATGCACCCCGCCGTGATCGCGCAGGCCGCCGCCACCGCCGCCGTGCAGTGCGAGGGGCGGTTCGTGCTCGGGGTCGGGACCGGGGAAGCGCTCAACGAGCACGTCACCGGGCAGGCGTGGCCGCCGCCGCAGGTGCGGCTCGAGATGCTCGAAGAGGCCATCGACGTCATCCGCGCCCTGCACAGCGGCGAGGAGGTCAACCACCGCGGGCAGTACTACACCGTCGACCACGCGCGGCTCTACACCCTGCCCGACGAGCCGATCCCCATCTACGTCTCCGCGTTCGGTCCCGAAGCCACCGAGCTGGCCGCCCGTGCCGGGGACGGCTTCTGCACCGTCACGCCGGACGCCGGCCTGGTCCGGAAGTACCGCGAGGCCGGCGGTGGCGACCGGCCGGTGCAGGGCGGGCTGAAGGTGTGCTGGGCCGGCTCCGAGGCCGAAGGGGTCCGCACCGCGCACGAGCGGTGGCGCAACGAACTGCTGCCCGGCAAGCTGCCCTCGACGCTGCCGACCCCCGCCGACTACGCCGCCGCGGCGAGCCTGGTGACCGAGGACATGGTCCGGGAGCAGTTCCCGTGCGGCCCGGACGCCGACCGGCACGTCGAAGCCGTCCGCGAGTTCGCCGACGCCGGGTTCGACGAGGTGTACGTCCAGCAGATCGGGCCGGACCAGGACGCGTTCTTCGAAGCCTGGCGCACGCAGGTGCTGCCCCGGCTGACCTGAGGCGGATCACCCCGACGTGGCGCGCGTTCCGGACGGCCGCCCAGTAGCTTTTCGATCATGGCCGAGACTCCCGAACCCCCGCCCATCCTGGCCGATCCGCGCGCCTTGCTGCTGGGCTACCTCGACCACAACGCCACCGCCGTGCTGCGCAAGCTCGCCGGCCTCGCCGACCGCGACCTCCGCCGCAGCGTGCTGCCGTCGGGGTGGACGCCGCTGGGTATGGTCAAGCACCTCGCCTGCACCGAACGCTTCTGGATCCGGTACCTGTTCGCCGGCGAGGACGTCGACTTCACCTGGCCGAAGACCGCCGAACAGGAGTGGTTCGTCGCCCCGGCGGAGTCCGCCGCCGACATCACGGCCTTCTTCCTGGCCGAGCGGGAGAACTGCGCCCGGCTCGCCGCGGTGACCCCGCTGGACGGCCGGGCCGTCCGCACGGTCCGCCGCGGGGGCGCCGAAGAACACCCGACGTTCGCATGGGTCCTGTTCCACCTGCTGCAGAACTTCGCCCGGCACGCCGGGCACCTGGACGTCGGCCGCGAGCTGATCGACGGCGTGACCGGCCGGTGACGCCCTCAGGCCGGCGGCGCGACCGTGGCGTCCGGCTGGTTCGCGCGGCGCAGGGCGTCGGCGACGAACCCGTCCGCCTTCAGCTCCTCGACCAGTTCGCGCAGGAACGCGATCGTCTCCGGACGGCGGTCCGGGGTGGTGCCCACCGCCTGCCGGATCTCCATGAAACGTTCGGGGAGCACCCGGGTCCCCGGGTGGGCCGCGGTGTAGGCGGTCATCGGCTGCCGGATCCCGGCCGCGACCTCGAGTCCCTGCGTCTCGAACGCCGTGACGCCGTCCTCGCCGCGCACGATCGTCGCCTGCCGCAGCGTCCGCGTCAGGTACAGGTCGTAAGCCGAGCCCTGCTTCACGCCGACGCGGACGCCCGGCCGGTCGACGTCGGCCGGTGACGTGAACGGCGAGTCCTGCGCCACGACGTAGACGCCTTCGATGAGGACGTACGGCGCGGTGAACGCCACCTCGGCCGCGCGGGCGGGCTCGATCGCCAGGAAGCAGAGGTCGGCCGCGCCCGAGGTCAGCGCCTCGAACGACTTCCGGGCCGCGTCGAAGCAGCCGAGCTCCACCGGCACGCCGAGCCGCGCGGCCACTTCGCGCGCGATGTCGACGGTGACGCCGCCGGGCTCGTCCGGCGTGCCGTGGGCGAGCACCGGGTTGCCCAGGTTGACGGCGGCGCGCAGGGTGCCCGTGGGCGCGAGGTCGGCGGCGACGGCGGAAAGGTCTTCCATGATCGCCGAGCGTATCGGCGCGGGCCGCTCAGGGCGCCGGTGGCCCGTCCGCCGTGGCCAGGGCGTACACCGTCTCCTGGTGGTAGACCTCGCCCGGCCGGAGGACCGTGCCGGGGAAGTCCGGGCGGTTCGGGGAGTCCGGGAAGTGCTGCGCCTCCAGCGCGAAGCCCGCGCCGCGGTGGTACGGGCGGCCGCTCGTGCCGGTCAGGTCGGCGGTGAGGTAGTTGCCCGAGTAGAACTGCAGGCCCGGCTCGGTCGTCTGCACGGTCAGCAGCCGGCCCGACGCCGGGTCCCACGCGCGGGCGGCGACCGGCGAGCCGCCGTCGAGCACCCAGTTGTGGTCGTAGCCGTGCCCGATCAGCAGCTGCGGGTCCGGCTCGCCGAGCCGGGCGCCGATCGGGGCCGCCCGGCGGAAGTCGAACGGCGTGCCCTCGACCGGAACAGGCGCGCCGGCCGGGATCAGGTCGTCGCCGGTGGGGCAGTAGCGGCTCGCGGCGAGCTCCAGCCACTGCTCGTGGACGTCGCCGGTGCCTTCGCCGGCCAGGTTCCAGTAGGTGTGGTTGGTCAGGTTGACGACCGTGGGCGCGTCGGTGGTCGCGCGGTAGGTGATGCGCAGCCGGTCGCGGTGGTCGACGCGGTAGGTGACCTCGGTGTCGAGCCGGCCGGGGTAGCCCTGGTCGCCGTCCGGGCTGACCAGGGTGAGCCGCAGTGCCACGCCGTCGGCGTCGCGGATCTCCGTCGCCGACCAGACCCGCGTGTCGAACCCGGCGGGGCCGCCGTGCAGGCTGTTCTTGCCGTTGTTGAGGGGCACCCGGTGCTGGACGCCGTCGAGGGTGAAGGTGCCGCCGGCGATCCGGTTGGCGAACCGGCCGATCACCGCGCCGAGGAAGACCCGGTCCGCCCCGGGCCGGTTGTTGGCGACGTACCCGGCGAGGTCCGGGAAGCCGAGGACGACGTTGCCCGGCCGGCCGGCGCGGTCCGGCGCCTCCAGCGACTGGATGACACCGCCGTAGTCGAGGATGCGCACGGTCAGGCCGCCGGGACGGCTCAGGGTGTACCGGTGGACGTCCGTGCCGTCGGCGCGGCCGAAGAACTCCCGGGTGAGTTCGGGTGCGGGCATCGGCAGCTCCTCCAACCGGCTGTTAGCGCTAACAGCTTCGGGAAACCCTAGAGTCGGGTGTCCCGTGCGGTCAAGCGCGCTCGGCCGGGGTGCCCAGCAGCCGGTGGGCGGACAGCGCCATCTGGATCTCCAGCCGTTTCGCCGGGTCGGCGAGGTGGTCGCCGAACAGCTCGCCCAGCTGGCTCACCCGGTAGCGGACCGTCTGCGGGTGGATCCCCAGCGCCTGGGCGATCTCCGGTGTGTTCCCGTTGTGCTCCAGCCAGCTCAGCAGCGTCTCGGCCAGCCGGGTCCGCTGCTTCACCGTCAGGCCGGCCAGCGGAGCGAGCGCTTTCGCCGACAGCTCGTCCAGCAGGAACCGGTCGGCGAGCAGCCAGTGCGTCGCCAGGTGGTCGGCGGTGTGCGTGACCGGGTGGTCGCCGGCCAGGCCGCGGCGGACCAGGTCGAGCGTGCGGCGGGCCCAGCGCAGCGACGTCGCCGCGTCGGCCGGGCGGACCCGGGGGCCGACCGCCGCGCGCCAGCCCGGCAGGCGGCCTTCGAGGCCGCGCAGGTCGCGGTCCGGGTTCGGGGTGAGCAGGCACGGCTCGGGACCTTCGAGGTCGAGCAGCACGTCGCCGGCGAGCTGCGGAGTCGGCGGCGGCTGCTGCCCGGCCCGCGGGTCGAGTGCGACGACGACGACCCGGTCCGGGATCGGCCACTGCGCGGCCTTGGCCATCGTCGCCAGCGTGGCCGGGGACGACGGCGGGGTGGCGAGCAGCAGCTCGAACAACCGGCGGCGGCGCCGCTCGAGCGTGCCCGTCGCCATCGCCTGCGCCAGCGTGTACCCCTCGACCGAGTACGACGAAATCTCCTCCACGTAGGCGAAAATGGCTTCGGCGCCGACGCACAGCACGGCCGCCGGGAAGCGGTGGGCCTGGCCCAGTTCGGCCACGTACCGCCACGCCGCGCGGCCGCCCGCGCGGTAGGCGGCCTGCAAGGAGTTGAGGCTGCCGCCGTCGTGGTGGACGCGCTTTCCCACCTCCACGAACAACTTCGCCCAGGTGTCCGGTGTGGACACCGGATCGCCGATGCTGTCGATGCAGCTGAGCACGGCCTGCTCGATCGCCAACACGATCATCTTGCCGAATTCCCCTTCGAGGGGCTTGGCGTACTCCGGCACGGCGTGCTGGACCTCTTCGAGGATCCGCCGGGCGATCGGGTCGGCGTGCGGGCGGAACCGCCGGGCGAGTTCCGTCGGCAGCGAGCACCACAGCTGCCGCGCCCGGCCGGTGCCCCGCGGGTGCGGGATCGCCGCCTGCGTGATCGTCCCGGTCATGGCACACACCCCTTGCCGCACCGCGTGGGAAGTCCGCGCCGCCGTCGGCGCGGACGCCATGTACTCACACGGGAACGGACTTGGCAACCGCCACCCCTGCCGCCGGATCGGGTTCTGTCACCCCGGGACCAACGGCCGCACCGGGAATTGTCACCTGCCCGACAAAGGCCGGAACACTCATCGCGGCAAAGGTTTCCGCGATCCGATTTGTGAACCGGGACGGTATCTTCCCGCCCCTGCTGGTTGTTAGCGTGATCAACCGGCACGCGGGAGGAGAACACCGATGAGGGCGCTCGTTTCCTGGTGCTTCCGCCGCGCCGGCGTCGTCGCCGCGCTCTGGCTGGTGGCACTCGGCGGGCTCGGTTCCGCCGCGCTGCACACCGGCGCGGCCTTCCGCGACGCGGTGGAACTGCCCGCCGCGGACAGCACCGCGGCGGCGCGCCTGCTGGGCGCGACCGGTGCCGCGGAACGGGTCGTCGTCCGCGCGCCGGACGGGCCGGTCGACAGCGGCCCGGGCCGCGCCCGGCTCGACGCGCTCGCCGCCCGCCTGGCGGCCCTGCCGCACGTCGTGTCCGTCGCCCCGCCGCCCGGCGAGGTGTCCGCCGACCGGCGCACCGCGGTGCTCACCGTGCGGTTCGACGCCCCGGCCGCGGAACTCGGGCAGCCGGCGGCCGACGCGTTCGCCGCCGTCGTCCGCGGTGCCGCCGGTCTCACCGCGGGGGCCTCCGGCGAGCTCGCCGCGATGACGGCCGCCGCGCCGGACCTGGGCAACGCCGGGATCGGCCTGCTCGCCGCGGCCCTGGTGCTGCTGGTGGCCTTCGGCTCGGTGACCGGCGTCCTGCTGCCGATCCTCACCGCGTCCGTCTCGGTCGGCTGCGCCCTGGCCGCGGTGACGCTGTTGTCGCACGTCATGACCGTGCCGAAGATCAGCACCGAGATCGCCGCGCTGCTCGGGCTCGGCGTCGGCGTCGACTACGCGCTGTTCGTGCTCACCCGGTTCCGGCAGAGCCGCGGCGAAGGCGCCGAGCCGGCGGCGGCGCTGGCCGTGGCGGCGGCGACCTCCGGCCGCAGCGTGGTCTTCGCCGGCGTCACGGTGTGCGTCTCGCTGGCCGGGATGTTCACCGTCGGCCTGCCGTTCCTGGCCGGGATCGCGGTGGCGGCCGCGGTTTCGGTGCTGCTGACCGCGTTCGCCGCGCTCACCCTGCTGCCCGCGCTGCTGCGGCCGGCCGCCCGCCGGATGCGCCCGCGACCGGACGGCGGGGACGGCCGCTGGGCCCGGGTGGCGCGTGCGGTCACCGCGCGGCCCGGCCCGTACACCCTCGCCGCGCTGCTGGTCGTGGCCGTGCTCGCGCTGCCGGCGACCGGCCTGCGCCTCGGTGTGCCGGACGCCGCGCTCGACCCGCCCGGCAGCGTCACACGGACCGCCGCCACCCTGCTGGCGGAGGGCTTCGGCCCGGGCGCGGACGCCCCGCTGCTGGTGACCGGAACCGGCGGCGCCTCGGTGGGCATGCTGCGGGAAGCGCTGCTCGCGAGCGCCGACGTCGGCTCGCCCACCACGCTGCCGAGCGGCGGCTGGCTGCTCACGGTCGTGCCGCGGACGGCACCGGACGACCCGGCCACCACGGCGCTGCTGAACTCGACGCGGGTGATGGCCGACGTCATCGCCGGGCCGGGCACGCACGTCGGCGGCGTCGTCGCGGCCCGCGCGGACTTCTCGGCGGCGATCACCGGGCGGCTGCCGCTGTTCCTCGCCTCGGTCGTCGGGATTTCCGTGCTGCTGCTCGCCTGGGTGTTCCGCAGCGTGCTGATCCCGCTGACGGCGGCGGTGATGAACCTGCTGACGGCGGCCGCGACGACCGGCGCGGTGGTGTTCGCCTTCGGCGGCCCGATCGAGCCGTACCTGCCCGTCTTCCTGTTCGCCGGGCTGTTCGGGTTGTCGATGGACTACGAGGTCTTCCTCATCGCCCGCATCCAGGAAGCATGGCGCCGCCACGGCGACACGCGGCCGGCCATCGTCGACGGCGTCGCCGCAACCGGCCGGACCATCACCGCCGCCGCGCTGATCATGGCGCTGGTGTTCGTGTCGTTCGCCTTCGTGGACGCCCGGGTGGTGCGCGAGGCGGGCGTCGGGCTGACGGTCGCCGTGCTGCTCGACGCGGTCGTGGTCCGGTGCGTGCTCGTCCCGGCGGTGATGAGCCGGCTGGGCGCGGCGAACTGGTGGTTCCCGGGACGGCGGGCCGTGGCCGTCCGCGAGCCGGTGGGGAGCGTCCGGTGAGGCGGCGGACGTTGACCGTGCTCGCCTTGGGCGCGTTCGTCACCACGCTGGACAACACGATCGTCGCGGCCGGGGCGCCGTCGATCGCCCGCGACCTCGCGCTCGACCTCGGGGCGATGCAGTGGATCGCGCTCGGCTACATGCTGCCGTTCGCCGGGTTGCTGCTGGTCGCGGGCACGCTGGTGGACCGCTGGGGCCGGCGCCGGACACTGACGGCCGCGCTGCTCACGTTCGGCGCCGGAGCCGCCGCGGGCGGCCTCGCCGGGACGCTGTGGCTGCTGGTCGCCGCCCGCGTGCTGCAGGGCATCGCGGCCGCGTTTCTGGTGCCGGGCCTGCTGAGCCTGCTGCGCTCCAACCTCGACGCGCGGGGGCGGACGCTCGGCGCGGCGGTGTGGACGGCGTGCCTCGCGGCGGCGCTGGCCCTCGGCCCGGCGCTCGGCGGGCTGCTCAGCGAATACCTCGGCTGGGGCTGGATCTTCTTCGTCAACCTCCCGTTCGTGGCGGCGATGCTCGTGCTGCTGCCCTCGACCGCGCCGCCCGGCCGGACCGGCGGCACCCGGGCGCCGCCGCTCCTGGCGATGGCCGCGGTGACGGCGAGCCTGGTGCTGCTCACCACCGCGCTGGCCGAACCGCGGATCGCGCAGCCGTTGCTCGCCGCGGGCGTCCTGCTCGGCGCCGGGTTCGCCGTCCGGGAACGGCGGGCGCGGGAGCGGCTCGTCCCGGCGGCGCTGACCGGGAACCGCGTGTTCGCGGGCTCACTCGGCCTGCAGCTGCTGTGGGGACTGGGGATCTCCGGGATCTTCTTCTTCACGCCGTTGCTGCACCAGGAATTCCTCGGGCTCGGCCCGGTCGGCGCCGGGCTGCCGCTGGTGCTGGTCGCGGTCGCGGTGGTGGCCGCGACCCCGCTGGTGCCGGCGGTCACCGCCCGGGCCGGTCCACATCGGACGGTCGCGGCCGGGCTGGCGGTGGTCGGGGCCGGGCTGCTCGCGCTCGCCGCGGTGAACGACGTCCCGCAGCTGTGGCCGCGGGTGCCGGGCATGGTCCTGATCGGCGCGGGCTCGGCCTTCACCGTCCCGATGACCTCGCACGCGCTCGACGTGGTGGCGGAGCGGTATTCCGGCACCGCGTCGGGGCTGCTCACCGCGGCCAGGGAGCTGTCGAGCGCGCTCGGCGTCGCGCTGATCGGTGCGGTGCTGACGTCGGTGCGGGGCGCGCGGCTGGCTTCCGGTGCGCCGGAAGGGGCGGCGCTGGCCGGCGGCTACACCGCCGGGTTGCTCACCGCGGCCGGGCTGACGCTCGCCGGCGCGCTGCTGGCCGTCCGCGTGTTGCGGGACCGGCCGGCCGTCACCTCGTCGCCGCGTGACAAACGTGCTGTCCCCTAACCCGTTTCCCGATGAGTATCCGGGATCGATCCGTTGACAACCGCCCGCGCGCGGCTATTCACTGCGCCGGTAAACGCTCTCTGCGAGGACGCATGGAAACCATTTCCCAGCCGGTTCCCGTCACCGGTGCCCCCGCCGTCACCGGCGAGTCGTTCGCGACCCTGCTGGGGGACTGGGCGCGCCGGCTCGGCGACCGGATCGCCGTGACCCACCTGGACCACCGCGACGGCGCGGACGGCCGGGCGGTCTCGCTGACCTGGCGCCAGCTCGACGAGCGGGTCGACGCCGTCGCGGCGCGACTGTCCGAAGTGGCCGGTCCGGGAGCGCGCGCGGCCGTGCTGGCCGGGCAGTCCGCCGACTACGTCGTCGCCTTCCTCGGCGCGCTCCGGGCGGGGCTGGTCGCCGTGCCGCTGTTCGCACCCGGCCTGCCCGGGCACGCGGGGCGGCTGGCCGCGGCGCTCGCCGACTGCGGCCCGCGGGTCGTGCTGACCACGGCCGGGGAACAGGACGCCGTCACCGGGTTCCTCGCCGGTTCGGCCGTCGATCCGGTCGTGGTCGCCGTCGACACCGTGCCACCGGCCGGCACCCGCGACTGGCCCGAGCCCGATCCCGACGCCCCGGCCTACCTGCAGTACACGTCCGGGTCCACGCGCTCGCCGGCCGGGGTCGTGCTGACCCACCGCAACGTGCTCGCCAACGCCCGCCAGGCGTGCGCGGCCTACGGTGCCGAGAGCGGGACGACGTCGACGGTCAGCTGGCTGCCGCTGTTCCACGACATGGGACTGATCCTCGGCATCGGCGCGCCGATGGCCGGCGGGCTGGAGTCGGTCCTGATGGACCCCCTGGCGTTCCTCGAACGACCCGCGCGCTGGCTGCGGGCGCTGTCCGCGAGCCCCGGCGCGATCAGCGCGGCCCCCAATTTCGCCTACGCCTACTGCGCTTCCCGCGTGACGGACGCGGAAAAGATCTACCTGGAGCTCAGCCGGGTCGTCTCGCTGATCAACGGCAGCGAACCGGTGCTGCCGGCCACGATCGCGAAGTTCCAGGACGCCTTCGCCGGATGCGGGCTGCGGCCGGAGGTGCACCGGTCGTCGTACGGCCTGGCCGAGGCGACCGTCCTGGTCTCCGTCACGGACGCGGGGAAAACGCCCCGGCAGGTCACGTTCGACCGCGACCGGCTCGCCGCCGGACACGCCGTGCCGGCCGTGCCCGGCGCGTCCGCCACCACGCTCGTCTCGTGCGGCCGCCCGGCCGGGCAGCGGGTGCGGATCGCCGACCCGGTGACCGGCGAGCCCGCCGGGCCGGGCGAGGTCGGCGAAATCCGGGTCAGCGGCCCGAACGTCGGCCGCGGCTACTGGGGACGCCCCGAAACGTCGGCGGCGACCTTCGGCCTGCCACCGCTCGATCCGGACACCGGCGAAGGCTGGCTGGCCACCGGCGACCTCGGCGTGGTCTTCGAGGACGAGCTGTTCGTCACCGGCCGGCTGAAGGACCTGGTCGTCGTCGACGGCCGCAACCACTACCCGCAGGACATCGAGCAGACCGTCGAGGAACACCCGGCCGTCCGGTCGCACTCGGCGGCGGCCTTCGCCGTCGGCGCCGGGGACGGCGAAGCCGCGGTCGTCGTCCTCGAACGCGCGAAGGACACCGAAGCCGACGTCGCCGCGGCGACATCGGCGCTGCGGGCGGCGGTGTCGACGGGACACGGCCTGCGCCTGCACGACGTCGTCTTCCTGACGCCGGGCGAGGTGCCCCGCACCTCCAGCGGCAAGATCAGCAGGGCCCGCTGCCGGCAGTCCTATCTGGACGGTGCGTTCACCGCCCGGCGGCTCGGATGAGCGCCCCCGACGCGGCGGCGATCCGCGCCTGGCTGACCGCCCGGATCGGCGACGTCGACCCGGACCGGCCGCTGCACGAAACCGGGCTGTCCTCACGGGACGCGACGAGCCTGGCGGCCGACCTCGGCCGGTTCGTCGGCCGTCCGCTGGCCCCGACGCTGGTGTGGCAGTACCCGACGATCACCGCGCTCGCCGAACACTTGTCCGATGTGGACATCACGGCGTCCTATGTGCCCCTGCCGGAGGACGGGGAGCCGATCGCGATCGTCGGCCTCGGCTGCCGCCTGCCGGGCGGGATCGAGTCGCCGGAGGCGTTCTGGCGCTTTCTCGACGCCGGGGGCGACGGCATCGGCGACGTCCCCGAGGGCCGTTGGGAGACCTTCGCCCCGGCCGAAGACCTCGCCGGCGTGCCCGCGCGCGGCGGGTTCCTCGACGACGTCGCCGGGTTCGACGCGGCGTTCTTCGGCATTACCCCGGGCGAGGCCGAGGCGATGGACCCGCAGCAGCGGATCCTCCTGGAGGTCGTGTGGGCGGCGCTGGAGCACGCCGGGATCCCGCCGTCCGGGCTGCGCGGCAGCCGCACCGGGGTGTTCGTCGGGATGTCGGCCACGGAGTACGGCTCCCTGACGATGACCGACGTCGCGGGCGTCGACGTCTGGTCCGGCACGGGCGCGGCGGCGAGCATCGCCGCGAACCGGCTGTCGTACCTGCTCGACCTGCGCGGGCCCAGCCTCACCCTCGACACCGCGTGTTCGTCGTCGCTGGTCGCGGTGCACCAGGCGGTGCAGAGCCTGCGTCGTGGCGAGAGCGAGCTCGCGCTGGTGGCCGGGGTGAACGTGGTGCTGTCGCCCGGCATCACCGCCGGGTTCCAGCGGGCGGGCGTGCTCGCCGCGGACGGTCGGTGCAAGCCGTTCGACGCCGGCGCCGATGGGATCGTCCGCGGCGAGGGCTGCGGTGCCGTCGTGCTGAAGCCGCTGCGGGCGGCGCGGGGGGACCGGGTGCTGGCGGTGATCCGCGGCAGCGCGGTGAACTCCGACGGCCGCTCCAACGGCCTGACGGCCCCGAACCCGGACGCCCAGGTGGCCCTGCTGCGCGACGCGTACTCCGCGGCGGGTGTCGATCCGTCCTCCGTGGACTACGTCGAGGCGCACGGGACCGGGACGCCACTGGGCGACCCGATGGAGGCGGGGGCCCTCGCGGCGGTGCTCGGGGCGCGCGAACCCGGTCGCCCCTTGCTGCTGGGGTCGGTGAAGAGCAACCTGGGGCATCTAGAAGGGGCGGCCGGGATCACCGGCCTGCTCAAGGTGGTGCTGGCGATGACGCACCGGCGGCTGCCGCCGAGCCTGCACTTCCGCGAGCCGAACCCGCACATCGACTTCACGGGGCTGCGCGTGGTCGCCGCGGGCACGGACTGGCCCCGGTATTCCGGGACGGCACGGGCCGGGGTGTCGGCGTTCGGCTTCGGCGGCACCAACGCACACGTCGTGCTCGAGGAGTGGCCGGCGGCGTCGTTTCCGCCGCGGGGCGGCGCGGGCGGCCCGCAGGTGTTCGCGCTCTCGGCCCGGTCGGCGGAGGCGCTGCGGGCCCGGGCGGCGGAGCTGGCGGACTGGCTGGCCGAGCGCGAGGCCCCCCTCGACGCGGTGGCGGCGACGCTGGCGCACCGGCGGGAGCACCTGCCGGTCCGCGGTGCGGTGGTCGCCGAGAGCCGGGATGACGTGGTGGAGGGGCTGCGCGAGCTTGCGGCCGGGCGGGAAACCGCCGGGGGAGCGGCGGGCGGCATCGGCGTGGTGAGTGCGCCTCGGGCGACGGCCGGCGGTTCGGCGCGCGAGCTCGGCGATGTCCCGGCCGATCCCGTCTTCGTGTTCTCCGGGTACGGCTCTCAATGGTCCGGCATGGGCCGCCGCCTGTTCGAGGCCGAGCCCGCCTTCCGCGCCGAAATCGAGGCGCTCGATCCCGTCTTCCGGGCCGAAGCCGGGTTCTCGCTGCGCGATGCTCTCCACCAGGAACTTCCCGACCTCGCCGCGACCCAGCTGGCCCTCTTCGGGATGCAGCTCGCCCTCGCCGCCCTCTGGCGGGCGCACGGCGTCACGCCCGCCGCCGTGCTCGGGCACTCCATGGGTGAGGTGGCCGCCGCCGTGGTGGCCGGGGCTCTCGACGTGACCGCCGGCCTGAAGGTCATGGCCGCCCGGGCGCGGCTGCTCGCCGAAGTCGATGCGCGGGGTGGCGGGGCGATGGCCGTCGTCGAACTCTCCGCCGCCGAACTGGCCGAGTTCCCCGACGTCACCATCGCCGTGTACGCCTCGCCGACGCAGTGCACCATCAGCGGGGCCGCCGAGCCGGTCGAAGCCGTCGTCGCGCACGCCGAACGCCTCGGGCGGCTCGCCCGGCGGCTGGCCGTCGGCGGCGCCGGGCACTCCGCCGCCGTCGAACCCGTGCTCGGCCGGTTCCGCGCCGCGCTCACCGGGCTCACCGCGCAGCTGCCGGAAATCCCCTGCTACAGCAGCGTTCTCGAAGATCCGCGGGAGACACCCGCCTTCGACGTCGGCTACTGGGCGGCCAACCTGCGCCGTCCGGTGCGGTTCAGCCAGGCCCTCGCGGCGGCCGCCGGTGACGGGCACGGCGTCTTCCTCGAAATCTCGCCGCACCCCGTCGCCCTCGCCGCGATCGAGCAGTCCGGTGCGCTCGGCCTGGCCTCCGCGAGCCGCCGGGTCGACGAGCGGACCGCGTTCCTCACCAGTCTCGCCCGGCTGCACGTCCTCGGCCGGCCCGGCGTGCTCGCCGCCCGCCCGCAGACGCCGCCGGTCGAGCTGCCCGGGCCCGTCTGGCGGCACGAACGGTTCTGGCCGCGCCGGACCGTCCGCGGCGGCGGGGCGCACCCCCTGCTCGGCGTGCACATCGAGGACCCGGGCGGCGGCCACCTGTGGCGCGGCGACGCCGGTACCGCCGCGCTGCCGTGGCTGGCCGACCACACCGTGGCCGGGAAGCCGGTGTTCCCGGCCACCGGCTTCCTCGAACTGGCGCTCGCCGCCGGGCCCGGCCGCCACGTGCACGACCTCGAGCTGCAGGAACTCCTCCCGCTCGGCGAGCACACCGAGGTGACGACGAGCTTGCGCGGGACCGGGCTGAGCGTGCACAGCAGGACCGCACAAGGGCAGTGGGTCCGGCACGCCACCGCCCGGATCGGCACCGGCGGCACGCCTTCGGCGCCGTTCGGGGAGACCGCGGGCGAGCCGGTCGACGTCTACCGGGCGCTGGCCGAGCTGGGCCAGTCCTACGGGCCGGCCTTCCGCCGCCTGCGCCGGGTGACCGCCGCGCCCGGCCGCGCGTCGGCGTCGATCGCGCCGCCCGAGGCCGACCACCCCGCCTACGTGCTGCACCCCGCCCTCGCCGACGCCTGCCTGCACGCGCTGGCCGCGGCCGTCGGCGAGGCCGACACCCTCTACCTGCCGCTCAGCGTGGGCGAGGTGGTGGTCGCCGGTGACCCGCGCCGCGGGGTCCGGGTGGACGCCGTCCTCGGCGAATCCGGTGACGGGGTGCTCGGCAGCGTCCAGCTCGTCGACGCCGACGACGTCGTCCTGGTCGAGTTCCGCGACGTCTACTGCCGCCCGTACCGCGACGCGGCGACGACGCGGCTGCTGTTCGAGGCCGCCTGGCAGCCGGCCGAGCTGCCGGCCGGACCGGAGCGGGCGCACCGCTGGATCGTGCTGTCCGCCGACGACCGGGGGGTCGCGGGCGACGACGTCCGGACCGCCCGGCTCGGCGACCGCGCCGAGCTCGCGAAGCTGCTGCGCGACGGCGAACCCACGACGGCGGTCCTCGCGCTGCTCGGCGGAGCGGCCGAGCCGGACCCGGAACGCGGCGCGCGGCTGGTCGAGACGGTGACCGGGATCGTCGCCGAACTGGCCGAGCTGCCGGTGGCACCGCGGTTGTGGCTGGCCGGCGACGGCGATATCGGCGTGGCTGCGCTGCGCGGGCTCGTGCGCGTGCTGGCGTTCGAGCACCCCGAACTGCGGGCGAGCCTGGTCGAGGGCGGTGCGGATCGGCTGGGGGACGAGATCCGTGCGGACGGGCCGGACGACGAGGTCGCCTGGCGCGACGGCGTCCGCTACGCACGGCGCCTGGCTCGCCCGGACCTCGGCGAGCCGGTGCGGGAACCGGTCCGCGACGGCGCCTACGTCATCACCGGCGGGCTCGGCGGCCTCGGCCTCGCCGCGGCGAAGTGGCTGGCCGGCCGCGGGGCGACGCGGCTGGTGCTCAACAGCAGGCACGCCGCCGATCCCGGGCTCGGCGACCTGGGCGCCGAAGTCCGGGTGGTGCCGGGCGACATCGCCGCGCCGGGCACGGCCGAAACCCTGGTCGCGGTGGCCGTCGAAGGGGGCGTGCCGCTGCGCGGGGTGCTGCACGCCGCCGGCGTCCTGGCCGACGGCGCCGCGATCAGCCTCGACGCCGGCGCGCTCGACGCCGTCTGGCGGCCGAAGGCGCTGGGCGCGTGGCGGCTGCACGAGGCGACCGCCGGGCACGATCTCGACTGGTGGCTGGTGTACTCGTCGGCGGCCGCGCTGTTCGGCTCGCCGGGCCAGTCCGCGTACGCCACGGCGAACGCGTGGGCCGACGCCCTGGTCGCGTGGCGCCGGGCCCGGGGCCTGCCCGCGGCGACGATCGGCTGGGGCGCCTGGGGCGAGACCGGTGCCGCGGCCGGCTCGGCCAACCCGGTGCTCGACCCGCTCGGCACCGGGGAAGCGCTCGCCGCCCTGGACTTCGTGCTGGCCCGCGACCGCGCGGCCACCGGCGTCGCCCGCGTGGATTCCGGCACCGTGCTGGAACTCTTCCCGCGGCTGGGGGAGCGGCCGTTCTTCACGCTCTTCTCGCCGCCGGCCGAACAGTCCACTTGGGACGGTATGGCCGCGCTGCGCGGCGGGCCGCCGGAGGTGGCCCGCGCCGCGATCGCCGACCACCTGGCCGGGCTCGTCGGGGATCTGCTGGGGCTGGCCGAGGTCGACCGCACCGTGCCGCTCACCCGGCTCGGCCTCGACTCGCTGTCGGCGATGCGGGCCCGGGGCGCGGTGGAACGCGACTTCGGGCTGCCGCTGCCGATCCCGCTGCTCCTGCGCGGGGCCAGCCTGGCCGAACTCGCCGGGCACCTCGCCGAGCAGGCCGGCTTCGGGGCCGCCGCCCCGGTCGTGCCGGTCGTGACCGGACCGCGGGACCCCGCCGAACGCTGGGTCGCCCGGCACTGGCGGGCCGTGCTGGGCGGCGCCGAACCGGGCGTGCACGAGGACTTCTTCGCCGCCGGCGGGGACGCCGAACGCGCCCGGCAGCTGCGGGCCGCGTTCACCGAGCACCTCGCCGCGGTCCCCGACCGGCTGTTCGCGACACCCACGATCGCCGCGATGGCCGACCTGGTGCGCGCGGAACTCGAAGGCCACGGCGGCGGCCCGGTGCGGCTGCTGCGCGACGGCGTCGGCGAACCGGTGTTCCTGTTCCACCCGGCGGGCGGAACGGCGAGCGTGTACCGCGAGCTCGTCCGGGCGCTCCCGGAAGGACCGCCGGTGTACGGGTTCGAGCGCCTCGACGACGAGGACACCGTGGAGGGCAAGGCGGTCCGGTACGCCGGGCTCGTCCGGGAGATCCAGCCGGACGGGCCGTACCGGCTGGGCGGCTGGTCGTTCGGCGGTTGCCTCGCCTACGAGACCGCGCGGCTGCTGGGCGGGGCCGAAGTCGTGTTCCTGATCGACACCATCCTGCCGCTGCCCGCGCCGGGGAAACCGGCGGAAGAGCTGCTGCTGGACCGGTTCGACCGGTTCGCCGAGCACATCTCGCGGACCTACGGCGTGCCGTTCGCGGTGCCCCGCGACGAGCTGGCCAGGCTCGACGAGGAGGCCCAGATCCGCTGGGTCTTCGCCAAGCTGACCGAACACGTGCCGGACATGGGCGCCGGCGTCCTGCGGCACCAGTACGAGTCCTATGTGGACGCCCGGGTCGCCGAGCGGTACCGGCCGGCTCGGTACGACGGGCGCGTCGTGCTGCTGCGCGCGCAGGAACCGCACCCGCTCACCACCGCACTGGACCCGCGGTACCTGCGCACCGACGACACCCTCGGCTGGGACGGCCACTGCGGCGCGCTCGAAGTCGTGCGCGTCCCGGGCGACCACGTGTCGATGATCGACCCGCCGCACGTGGCGGTGCTGGCCGAGCGGCTCGGGGCGGTGGTGCGCTGATGGACGAGCTGACCCCGACCACGGCGTTCCGGATCGCCGACCTCGCCGCGCGGCAGGACGAAGCCGTGCGGATCGCCGAAAAGCGGGCCGTCGACCGGCAGCACGCCCGGGGCAAGCTGACCGCGCGCGAGCGGATCGGCCTGCTGCTGGACGCCGGGTCCTTCGTGGAGCTCGACCAGTTCGCGCGGCACCGGTGCGCCGAGTTCGGGATGGACGCCAACCGGCCGTGGGGCGACGGCGTCGTCACCGGGCACGGTACCGTCGACGGACGCCAGGTCTGTGTGTTCTCCCAGGACTTCAGCGTCTTCGGCGGCAGCCTGGGCGAGGCGTCGGGCGAAAAGGTCCTCAAGCTGATGGACCTGGCCATGACGATCGGCTGCCCGGTCGTCGGGATCAACGACTCCGGCGGCGCGCGGATCCAGGAAGGCGTCGTCTCGCTGGCGTACTACGCCGAACTCGGCCGCCGCAACGCGCACGCCTCCGGCGTCATCCCGCAGATCTCGATGATCATGGGCCCGTGCGCCGGCGGGGCCGTCTACGCCCCGGCGATCACCGACTTCACCGTGATGGTCGACGCGACGTCGCACATGTTCGTCACCGGGCCGGACGTCGTGCACGCCGTCACCGGCGAACGCGTCACCGCGCAGGAGCTCGGCGGCGCGGCCGTGCAGAGCGAGATCGCCGGCAACGCCCACCACCGGGCCGTCGACGAAGAGGACGCCGTCGAGTGGGTGCAGACGCTGCTCGGCTACCTGCCCGCCAACAACCTCGACGCCGGGCCCGAGTACGCCGACGACACCAGTCCCGTGCTCACCCCCGCCGACCTCGAGCTCGACCGGCTGGTGCCCGACTCGCCGAACCAGACCTACGACATGACCGAGCTGATCGCCGCGCTGGTCGACGACGGCGAGTTCACCGAGGTGCACAGCGCCTTCGCGCCGAACATGATCTGCGCGTTCGCCCGGATCCAGGGCCGCTCGGTCGGCGTCGTGGCGAACCAGCCGCGGCACCAGGCCGGCGTGCTCGACATCGACGCCTCGGAGAAGGCCGCGCGGTTCGTGCGCTTCTGCGACGCCTTCGGCATCCCGCTGCTCACCCTCGCCGACGTCCCCGGCTACCTGCCGGGCCGCGACCAGGAACGCGGCGGGATCATCCGCCGCGGCGCCAAGCTGATCTACGCCTATTCCGAGGCGACCGTGCCGAAGGTGACCGTGGTCGTCCGGAAGGCCTACGGCGGCGGCTACGCGGTGATGGGCTCCAAGCACCTCGGCGCCGACGTCTCGATGGCCTGGCCGACCGCGGAGATCGCGGTGATGGGCGCCGAAGGCGCGGTGCGCGTGCTCTACCGGCGCGAGCTGGCCGCCCTGCCGCCGGAGGAGCAGGAGGCGACCCGCCGCCGGCTCACCGAGGAGTACCGCAAGCGCCACGGCGGCCCGTACCTGGCCGCCGAACGCGGGTACGTCGACCAGGTCGTCACACCGTCGCAGACCCGCCTGCAGGTGGCGCGGGCGCTGCGGACCCTGCGCACCAAGCGGCAGACCCTGCCGGCCAGGAAACACGGAAACATCCCCCTCTGAGGAGCCCCCATGAAGCGGATCGTCCTGCTGGCGCTGTCCGTCGTCCTGCTGGTCGCCGGGGCCGGCGTGACGCCCGCCCAGGCGAGCCCGGCCGTGGCCGACGACGGCGCGAAAGTCGTCCAGGAGACCTGGCTGGACGCCCGGACCGCCGACCTGCAGATCAGCTCGCCCGCACTGGGCACCACCGGGATGGTCCGGGTGATCGTGCCCGCCGGCTGGGCCGCGCAGCCCACGCGGACCTGGCCGGTGCTGTACCTGCTGCACGGCTGCTGCGAGCCGGTCGACTACCAGTCGTGGGACCGGTTCACCGACGTCAAGGCGTTCACCGCGGCCAAGGACGCGCTGGTCGTGATGCCGACGGACGGCCCGGCGGGGATGTACACGAAGTGGTGGAACTTCGGCCTCAAGAACACTCCCGACTGGGACACCTTCCACACCGCCGAAGTCCGCCAGATCATCGAACGCGGGTACCGCGGCGGGACGCGGCGGGCGATCGCCGGGCTGTCGATCGGCGGCTACGGCGCGATGGCCTACGCGTTCAAGCACCCCGGGATGTTCGGCGCGGCCGCCTCCTACAGCGGCGTCCCCAACACGCTCTACCCGGGGATCCCGGTGTGGATCATCGGCATCCTGGCCCGGGCCGGCATCTTCAACTACCTGAACCTCTGGGGCGACTCCTTCGGGATGCAGCCGATCTGGTCGGCGAGCAACCCCTACGACCACGTCGACCGGCTGCGCGGCACCGCGCTCTACATCTCCTGCGGCAACGGGCAGACCGGGCCGCTGGATCCGCCGGGGCAGTCCGACGTCCTGGAGCCCTCGGCGCTGCTGTCCTCCCGCAGTTTCACCGACCGGCTGCAGGCGGCCGGCATCCCGGCGACCGTCGACTACTACGGGCCCGGCACGCACAGCTGGCCGTACTGGCAGCGGGCCCTGCACCAGTCGTGGCCGGTCCTGGCCGGCGCGCTCGGCCTCCCGGCCTGAGCGGATTCCCTTTCCCGATGGAGGTTGTGGTGAAGCACGCCCGTGTCCGCGCCGTCGTTTCGGCGCTCCTGACCTGCTTCCTGGTGGCGCTGGGCGTCGCGGCGGCGAGCCCGCCCGCCGGCGCGGCACCCCTGCTGCCCGGGCCGTTCGACGACTCGTTCTACACCCCGCCGTCGCCGCTGCCGGCCGGGAAACCGGGTGACGTCATCCGCTGGCGGCCCGCGGTGCCGCTGCTGAACGCGCTCAACGCCGACGCCTGGCAGGTCATGTACCTGTCGACGAACGCGCTCGGGAACCCGGACGCGGTGACGGGGACGATCCTCGTGCCGAAGGGCGTGGACCCGGCCGGGGCGCCGATCGTCGGCTACGCCGTCGGCACGCAGGGCCCGGCGTTCAAGTGCACCGCGTCCAAGGCGATGGAACGCGGCACGCTCTACGACCAGCCCGCCATCAACGACTCGCTGTCCAGTGGCTACGCGGTCGCGGTGACCGACTACGAGGGCTACTCGCCCTCGACCGTGCCCACCTACATCACCGGGCAGTCCATGGGGCCGGCCGTGATCGACTCGGTGCGGGCGGCGCAGGACCTTCCGTCGGCCCGGCTTTCCAAGAGCGCCAAGGTGATCTTCCAGGGCTACTCCCAAGGCGGCGGCGGTTCGATGTGGGCGGCCGAGAAGCAGCCCGCCTACGCGCCCGAGCTGAACGTCGTCGGCGTCGTCGCGGGCGGTGTCCCGGCCGACCTGACCGAGGTCGCCAAGGGCCTCGACGGGTACATCGGCTTCGGGTTCCTGGCCTTCGCCGCGGTCGGGCTCGACGCCGCGTACCCGGACCTGAAGCTCGACTCGTTCCTCAACGACACCGGCCGGCAGCAGCTGGCGGACGCGAAGAAGAACGCGTGCACGGCGGAGCTGCTGCTGAACTATTCGTTCAAGAAGATCAGCGACTACACGACGACCAATCCGCTGGGCACGCCGCAGTGGCAGGCGCGGCTGGCGCAGAACAAGCTGGGCGCCCACCCGCCGCGGGTGCCGGTGTTCCAGTACCACGCGAGCACCGACGAGATCGTCAACACCCCGCAGGCGGAGACGCTGCACCGGGCGTACTGCGCGGCCGGGGTGCGTGAGCAGTGGACGACCTACGTCGCCGAACACGCCAGCGGAATCCTGGCCGGGAACGCCGACGCGCACCAGTGGATCGTGAAGCGGTTCAACGGCGAATCCGCACCCTCGAACTGCTGAGGGAACCGGTGAAGGGCCGCACCGAGGGGAATCTTCGGTGCGGCCCGTCCCGGGATCAGACCTTGCTCGCGACGAACGCGGCCGCGTCGCTCGCCTGGTTGCCGTAGCTGAGGTGGGCCAGGATGTTGGTGCCGCCGAACTGGCAGATCGGGTCGCCGAGGGCGCAGTAGTCCTTGGTACGGCTGGAATAGGTGCCGGTGACCGAGCGGCCGATCGCGCGGATCGGGTTGCCGAACAGCACGATGGCCGCGATCCGGGGCGCCAGGTCCGCCGGGATGGTGGCCACGATCGGGCCGCCGACGACCGCGCCGTCGCTGCTGATGCCGATCGAGTTGTCGACGACGTTGGCGCCCTGGGAGTAGCCGGCCAGGACGAACCGCTGCGCCGGGCAGGCCGCGGCCTGGGAGCGCACGTGGTTGACCAGGTCGGTGTTGCCGCGCTGCACCGACGCCGGCTCGCCGAGGTCGGCCGGGTAGTCGACGCGGTAGCTGCTCACCGACCGCGGGCGCAGCCGGTTCTGCACGGCCTGGAAGACCGGGTCGCCGACGATGAGGCCCAGCGTGCCGGGTTCGCCCGTGCCGCGGGCCACCGCCACGTCGATGTCGGTGCACGGCGCGGCCGACGCCGTCGGCGCGGCCGCCACGGTGAGCCCGGCGACGGCGAAGCCGACCGCGGCGGCGGCGGAAAGCAGGCGGTTCTGGGGGACGCGAATCATCACTGATCACACCTCGTTGTGGGAAAAAGGGGTCGGCAAGCGCTTTCCGTCCAGGCGGAGAATTGCGGACGGCGCTTGCGGTTATCGCAGCGTCGCAGCGCTTGCCGACCCCGGCAAGAGGTGTTTCCGATCCGGGCCGGTAATTGTCCGGCCGGTGACAAAGAGTCCGGTGTGGACGCTCAGGTGACGCACTGCCCGGCGCGCTGCGGGCGGTCGACGACCTCCAGCAGCGCGGGGTCGAGGCCGCGCAGCGCGGCCATCACGAACCCGGTCGCCAGTTCGCCCGCGGCGATCGGGTCGAGCCCGGGGGAGTGGGAGACGTGCATGGCGGCCCGGCCGACGAGGCCCACCATCATCGCGGCGAGCAGCTCGGCGCTCGGGCCGACCGGCCGGCCGCGGGCGGTCAGGTGGTCGCGGATCTGGCCGAGCACGAGCGTGGCGATGGTGTCGGCCAGCGCGCGGCGCTCGTTCGACATCTCGTCGACGGCCGAGTCGAACAGCAGCCGGAAACTCTCGGGGTGGGCGCCCGCGTAGCCGAACATGGCCATCACCGACCGCCGGACGCGGTCCTCCAGCGGGGCCGGGTCCGTCGTTTCGTACGCCTGGATCACCCAGGCGCGCAACGCGGCGGCTTCCCGGCTGACGGTGGCGCGGAAAAGGGCCGCTTTGTCCCCGAAATGCGCGTAGAGCGTCGGCTTGGTGGAATCGGCGCGCTCCGCGATCAGCCCCATCGTGGCCTGCGCGTACCCCCGTTCGGCGAACACCGCGCGGGCAGCGTCGAGCAGTTGGTCGTCGGTGGGCCGGGCGGCCGGGCTGCGGCGCGTGCTTGATCGATCAGGAGGGCTGGGCCGGCTCATGGAGGTGTACTGTACGGTCCCCCTGCTTTACTGTCAGGTAAAGCACGCTCCGTGATATCCGGGGCTTCGCCCCGGGCCGGGGGCTCCGCCACCCGGACCCCCGAAGGAGTTGCGATCGCCGTCCCCGGTGGAGGAACCCTGGTGTCCCGCGACAGTGCTCGGCAACGCGTCCCGGCTCCCCGGGACGCCGGCGAAGAGGTTCTCCGGAGAAAAGAGCTCGCCGCGCTGATGCGTCCGGCGTTGCCGGCGCTGGCCGACGGGATCGTCCGCGAGGTGCTGCGGGCGGTCCCGGTCTACGCCCGGCCGGGCGACGGCGCCTACGGCCGCGTGACCCGGGACGGCGTCGAGTGCGCCGTCGCGCTCTTCGTCGACCTCGTCGAAGATCCGCAAGCCTCGCGCGAGCGGCTGTTCGAGACGTGCCGCCGGCTCGGCGCCGGCGAGGCGCGCGAAGGCCGGAGCCTCGACGACCTGCAGGCGGCCTACCGCGTGGGCACCCGGGTCGGCTGGCGCTGGATCATGCGGCTGGGCCGGCGGCACCGGCTCTCGTCGGCGGTCATGGCGCAGCTGGCCGAGATGCTGTTCGGCTACGCCGACGAGCTCGCGCGGGTGTCGAGCCGGGGCCACCGCGAAGCGCGGGCGGAGATCGAGGGCACCCGGGCCGGGCTGCGCCGGCGGCTGCTGCGGCTCTTGACCGGCCCGGGCGCCGTTCCGGACGCGGTCCTCGCCGAGCTCGCGTCGGCGGCGGGCTGGGCGGTGCCCCGCGAGGTGGTGGCGGTCGCCGCCGAACGGGCGATCGGCACCGCGTGGGGGCCCGACGCCCTCGCCGACCTCGATCCGCCGCAGCCGTACCTGCTGCTGCCCGCCCCGGTGGACGCCAAGACCCTGACCCGGCTCGGCACGCGCGTCGCGGTCGGGCCGCCGGTGGACCTCGGCGCGGCGGCGCACTCCCTGCGCTGGGCCCGCACGGCGCTGCGGCTGGTCGCGGACGGGGCGCTCCCGGACGCGCCCGTCACGTGGTGCACCGACCACCTGACCGACCTGTGGCTGCTGTCCGACGCGCCCCTGGCCGAGCAGGTGGCCCTCCGGCAGCTGGCCCCGCTGGAGCAGTTCCCGGACCGCACCCGCCGCCGGCTCGGCGAGACCCTGCTGTCGTGGCTGCAGCACGGCGGGAACTCCGAGAAGATCGCGGTGGACCTTTCCGTCCACCCCCAGACGGTCCGCTACCGCGTGCGCCAGCTGAAGCAGGTCTTCGGCGACCGCCTCGACGACCCGGACGCGCGGTTCGCCATGCAGGCCGCGCTGCGGGCGTCCGGCTTCCGCTCGCCCGGAGCGTGACCGCCACCTGACCCGGCGGGCCGCCGCTTGTCCCAAGCGAGAACATGTTCTAGTTTTGGGGCGGAAGGTGGTGTGCCGGTGAAGACCGATCTCGGGTTGACCGGCGCCGTGGTGCTGGTCACCGGTGGCGTCCGGGGTGTGGGCAGGGGGATCAGCACGGTGTTCCTGGCCCAGGGCGCGCACGTCGTCACCTGCGCGCGGCACGAGGCCGCGACCGAGGCGGAGTTCGTCCGGTGCGACGTGCGCGAAGAAGAACAGGTTTCGGCTCTGATCGGCGGGATCGTCGAGCGGCACGGCCGCCTGGACGTGGTGGTGAACAACGCGGGCGGGGCGCCATACGTGCCGGCGGCGGAGGCGTCGCCGCGATTGCACGAGAAGGTGGTGCAGCTGAACCTGCTCGCGCCGTTGCTGGTGGCGCAGCACGCGAACGCGGTGATGCAGCGCCAGGACGGCGGCGGCTCGATCGTGATGATCTCCAGCGTCAGCGGGACCCGCCCGTCGCCCGGAACGGCCGCCTACGGCGCCGCGAAAGCCGGGCTCGACAACCTCACGGCCAGCCTCGCGGTCGAGTGGGCGCCGAAGGTGCGGGTCAACGCCCTCGACGTCGGGATGGTGCGGACCGAGCAGTCCCACCTGCACTACGGCAGCGAAGCCGCGGTCGAGGCGGTGGGGAAGACGGTGCCGCTGGGACGGCTGGCCGAGCCCGAGGAAATCGGGGCGTGCGCTGCGTTCTTGGCCTCCTCACTGGCTTCCTACGTGTCAGGAGCGACCTTGCGGGTGCACGGCGGGGGAGAGGTGCCGGCCTTCCTGGCCGCGGCGGACGTCAATCGGGAGGATTCGTGAGCGGGTTGTGCCAGGGGCGCGTGGTCGTCGTGACGGGCGCGGGGCGGGGGATCGGGCGGGCGCACGCGCTGGCGTTCGCGGCCGAGGGCGCGTCGGTGGTGGTGAACGACGTGGACGCCGACGCGGCCGCGGAAGTCGTCGAGGCGGTCGGCGGGCAGGCGGTGGCGAACACCTCCGACGTGGCCGATTGGGCCGGGTCGAAGGAGCTGATCGACACCGCGGTGGAGCACTTCGGCCGGCTGGACGTGCTGGTCAACAACGCGGGGTTCCTCCGGGACCGGATGCTGGTCAACCTCGGCGAGGACGAGTGGGACGCCGTCGTGCGCGTGCACCTCAAAGGGCATTTCGCCCCGCTGCGGCACGCGGCCGAGTACTGGCGAGCCGAAGCGAAGGCCGGGCGGACGCCGAGCGCGCGGGTGATCAACACCAGCTCCGGAGCAGGGCTTCTCGGCAGCGTCGGACAGGGGAACTACTCGGCCGCGAAGGCCGGAATCGCCGGCCTGACCGTCGTGGCGGCCGCGGAACTCGCGCGCTACGGCGTCACGGTGAACGCGATCGCCCCGGCCGCGCGGACCCGGATGACCGAAGGAGTGTTCGCGTCGATGGCGCGGCCGGACACCGGCTTCGACGCGATGGCGCCGGAGAACGTCTCGCCGCTGGTCGTCTGGCTGGGCAGCGAGGAGTCCG
The DNA here is from genome assembly GCF_040682815.1 of Amycolatopsis sp. NPDC051102. Classification (NCBI taxonomy): domain Bacteria; kingdom Bacillati; phylum Actinomycetota; class Actinomycetes; order Pseudonocardiales; family Pseudonocardiaceae; genus Amycolatopsis; species Amycolatopsis sp. NPDC051102. Next base: position 60,901 of record NZ_JBFBBT010000016.1, on the reverse strand, counting down.
CCCACGTCACCGGCCGCGTCTTCGAGGTCGAGGGCGGCAAGGTGTCCCTGGCGCAGGCGTGGCGGCACGGCCCGGCCGTGGACAAGGGCGAGCGGTGGGACCCGGCCGAGCTCGGCCCGGTGGTGAAGGACCTGCTCGAGCGCGCGCCCGAGCCCGAACCCGTGTACGGAGCGAGCTGATGGGCATCCTGACCAAACGCGACGGCCACGTCGAGCTCGTCACGGTCGACTTCCCGCCGGTGAACGCCTTGCCGGTGCAGGGCTGGTTCGACCTGGCCGACGCCCTCACGCAGGCGGGCCGCGACCCGGACGTCCACGTCGTGGTGCTGCGCGCGGAAGGCCGGGGGTTCAACGCGGGCGTCGACATCAAGGAGATCCAGCGCAGCGAGGGCTACGACGCGCTGGTCGGTGCGAACCGGGGCTGTTACGCGGCTTTCGGCGCGGTCTACGACTGCGCGGTGCCGGTGGTCGCGGCGGTGCACGGCTTCTGCCTCGGTGGCGGCATCGGCCTGGTCGGCAACGCCGACGTGATCGTCGCCTCGGAAGACGCGACGTTCGGGGTGCCGGAGGTCGAGCGGGGTGCGCTGGGTGCGGCGACGCACCTGGCGCGGCTGGTGCCGCAGCACCTGATGCGCACGCTGTACTTCACCGCCCGCAAGATCACCGCCGCCGAACTGCACACCCACGGCTCGGTCTACCGGGTCGTGCCCCGGGCGGAGCTGGACGAGGCGGCGATGGACGTCGCCCGGGACATCGCGAAGAAGGACCCACGGGTCATCCGGGCGGCGAAAGAGGCGCTGAACGGCATCGACACCCAGCAGGTGCACCGCAGCTACCGGTTCGAGCAGGGGTTCACCTTCGAGCTGAACCTGCTCGGCGCGTCCGACGAAGCCCGCGAGGAGTTCTTGAATGGCCGATAAGCGCACGACCGCCGACGACGTGGCGGCCGAGCTGAAGGACGGCATGACGATCGGGATCGGCGGCTGGGGCTCGCGGCGCAAGCCGATGGCGCTGGTCCGGGCGATCCTGCGCACCCCGGTGAAGGACCTCACCGTCGTTTCCTACGGCGGCCCGGACGTCGGGCTGCTGTGCGCGGCGGGGAAGGTGAAACGGGTCGTGTTCGGGTTCGTCACCCTCGATTCGATCCCGTACGACCCGTGGTTCGGCCGCGCCCGGGAGACCGGGGCGATCGAAGTGACCGAGTACGACGAGGGCATGTTCGGCACGGCGTTGTCGGCGGCGATGCAGCGGCTGCCGTTCCTGCCGACGCGGGCGGGCCTGGGCTCGGAAGTGATGCGCGCCAACCCGGAACTGCGGACCGTGCGCTCGCCCTACGACGACGGCGAGGAGCTGGTGGCGGTCCCCGCGCAGCACCTGGACGTGGCGCTGGTGCACCTCAACCGCGCGGACGCCCGCGGCAACGCCCAGTACCTCGGCCCGGACCCGTACTTCGACGAGCTGTTCGGCCTCGCCGCGGACAATTGCTTCGTGTCGGCCGAGAAGGTCGTCGAGACGGCGGAGCTGACGGCGGCCGGGCCGGTGCAGTCGCTGCTGCTCACCCGCGGAGCCGTCGACGGGGTCGTGGAAGCACCGCGCGGCGCGCACTTCACGACGGCGGTGCCCGACTACGGCCGCGACGAGCGGTTCCAGCGGCACTACGCGGCCTGCGCGAAGGACCTCGACGCGTGGCCCGGGTTCGCGGACCGGTTCCTGTCGGGGGACGAACGCAGTTATCTGTCCGAAGTGGACAAGTTCGGGACGGAGGCGGCATGAGCGTGACCCGGGCCGAGATCGCCGTGGTGGCGGTGGCCGAGCTGTTCCGCGGCGACGGCGAGATCGTGGTCAGCCCGATGGGCCTGATCCCGCAGCTGGGCGCCAAACTGGCACGGCTGACGTTCGAGCCGGACCTGCTGATGTCCGACGGCGAGGCGTACCTGCTGACGCCGGACGGCGTGGTCGAAGGCTGGCAGCCGTTCCGCAAGATGCTGGACACGATCGTCCCGCACGGGCGGCGGCACGTCGTCATGGGCGCCAACCAGATCGACCGGTACGGCAACCAGAACATCTCCGCCATCGGCGACCACGCCCGGCCGAAGAAGCAGCTGCTGGGCGTGCGCGGCGCGCCGGGCAACACGATCAACCACCGCACGAGCTACTGGGTTCCGCGGCACTCCGCCCGGGTGTTCGTGGACACGGTGGACGTCGTGTCGGGCGTCGGCTACGACAACGCGGCCAAGGCCGGGCCGTCGGCGCAGAAGTTCCACGACGTCCACCGGGTCGTGTCCAACCTCGGGGTGTTCGACTTCGGCGGCCCGGACCACGCGATGCGCGCGGTGTCGCTGCACCCGGGCGTCACCCGCGACGAAGTCGCCGCGGCGACGGCGTTCGACATCGACTTCACCGGCGCCGGGACCAGCCGCGAACCGGACGCGGCCGAGCTGCGGCTCATCCGCGAGGCCGTCGACCCGAAAGGCCTGCGGGACAAGGAAGTGCCGGCGTGAAGACCGCACTCACCCGGCTGGCCGGCGTCGACCACCCGGTCGTGCAGACCGGGATGGGCTGGGTGGCCGGGCCGCGGCTGGTCTCGGCGACCGCGGAAGCCGGCGCCCTCGGCATCCTCGCCTCCGCCACGATGACCTACGGCGAGCTCGAAGCGGCCATCACCGAGGTCAAGAAGCGGACGGACAAGCCGTTCGGCGTGAACCTGCGCGCCGACGCCGTCGACGCCGGTGACCGCGCCGACCTGCTCATCCGCGAGGGCGTCAAGGTGGCGTCGTTCGCGCTCGCGCCGCGGAAGGAGATGATCGCGAAGCTGCGTGACCACGGTGTCGTCGTGATCCCGTCGGTCGGCGCCGCCCGGCACGCGGAGAAGGTCGCCGCCTGGGGCGCGGACGCCGTCATCGTCCAGGGCGGCGAAGGCGGCGGGCACACCGGGGGCGTGGCCACCACGCTGCTGCTGCCCTCGGTGCTGGACGCCGTCGACATCCCGGTCGTCGCGGCCGGCGGCTTCTTCGACGGCCGCGGGCTCGCCGCCGCGCTGGCCTACGGCGCCGCGGGCGTCGCGATGGGCACCCGGTTCCTGCTCAGCAAGGAGAGCACGGTCCCCGACGAGGTCAAGCGCCTCTACCTGGACCAGGGACTCACCGGGACCGTCGTCACCCGGCGCGTCGACGGCCTGCCGCACCGCGTGCTGCGCACCGAGCTCGTCGACAAGCTCGAACGCACCGGCCGGCTCCGCGGGCTGGCCCAGGCCGCCCGCAACGCCCTGCGCTTTCGGAATATCACCGGCCTGTCCCCGGTTGCGATGGTGCGAGAAGGCCTTGCGATGAAGCACGGCAACGATCTGACGTGGAGCCAGCTGGTCATGGCGGCCAACACCCCGATGCTGTTGCGGGCGGGGCTGGTCGACGGCCGGACGGACGCGGGAGTGCTAGCGTCGGGACAGGTGGTGGGCATGATCCATGACCTGCCCACGGTGGCGCAGATCGTCGAGGGCGCCGTGGCCGAGGCGGGTGAGATCCTGCGGCGGCTCGGCCGGCAAACGGGAGGATGAGAGAGCGTGGCGTTGAAGGTCGGTTACAAGGCGTCGGCGGAGCAGTTCGGGCCGCGGGACCTGGTCGAGTACGCCGTGCGCGCCGAAGACGTCGGTCTCGACTCGGTGTGGGTGTCCGACCACTTCCTGCCCTGGCGGCACGAAGGCGGCCACGCACCGTGGGCGCTGGCCTGGATGCCGGCGGTCGCCGAGCGCACGAAGCGGGTGCAGATCGGCACGAGCGTGCTGACCCCGACGTTCCGGTACAACCCGGCGGTGATCGCCCAGGCGTTCGCGACGATGTCGCTGCTCTCGGGCGGCCGCGTGATCCTCGGGGTCGGGTCCGGCGAGGCGCTGAACGAGATCGCCGTCTCCGGGCGGGAGTGGCCGGAGTTCAAGGAGCGCTTCGCCCGGCTGCGCGAGTCGATCAAGCTCATCCGCGAGCTGTGGACCAGCGACAACGTCAACTTCAAGGGCGACTACTACGAGCTGGTGGACGCCAAGATCTACGACCGGCCGGAGCAGCCGGTGCCGGTGTACGTCGCCGCCGGTGGCCCGGTGGTGGCCAAGTACGCGGGCCGCGCGGGTGACGGGTTCATCTGCACCTCCGGCAAGGGCATGGAGCTCTACACCGACAAGCTGATGCCGGCGGTCAAGGAAGGCGTGGAGGCGGCCGGGAAGACCGTCGAGGACGTCGACCGGACGATCGAGATCAAGCTGTCCTACGACCGCGACCACGAGAAGGCGCTGGAGAACACCCGGTTCTGGGCGCCGCTGTCGCTGTCGGCGGAGCAGAAGCACAGCGTCTCCTCGGCCGAGGAGATGGAACGGCTGGCCGACGAGCTGCCGATCGAGCAGGTCGCCAAGCGCTGGATCGTGGCCTCCGACCCGGACGAGGCCGTGGCGCAGATCAAGCCGTATCTGGACGCCGGCCTGAACCACCTGGTCTTCCACGGCCCCGGTCACGACCAGGAGCGGTTCCTGACCCAGTTCAGTGAGGACGTGCTCCCGAAGCTGCGCGCCCTCGGCTGATCATCGGCGCAGGTTGTCGTGAGTGGTAAGGCGAGTTCTAACTCGCCTTACCACTCACGACAACCGTTCGATGATGGTGACGTTGGCGGTGCCGCCGCCTTCGCACATCGTCTGCAGCCCGTAACGCCCGCCGCGGCGCTCCAGCTCGTGCAGGAGCGTCGCCAGGAGCTTGGTGCCGGTGGCCCCGATCGGGTGGCCGAGGGCGATCCCGCCCCCGTTCACGTTCACCCGGTCGGGGTCGGCCCCGGTTTCGTCCAGCCACGCCAGGACGACGCTCGCGAAGGCCTCGTTCACCTCGAACAGGTCGATGTCGTCGACGGTGAGCCCGGCGTTGCGCAGCGCGTGCGCCGTCGCCGGGATCGGGCCGGTCAGCATCCACACCGGGTCCGCCGCGCGCACCGACAGGTGGTGGATGCGGGCCCGGGGTGTCAGGCCGTGTTCTTCGACGAACGATGCGGACGCCAGCAGGGCCGCGCTCGCGCCGTCGGAGATCTGGCTGGCCACCGCCGCCGTCAGCCGCGACCCCTCGCCCAGCGGTTTCAGGCCGCGCATCCGCTCCAGGCCGGTGTCCCGGCGGGGCCCCTCGTCGTGCCGGAACTGCTCGACCGGGACGATCTCCGCGTCGAACCGCCCTTCGTCGATGGCGGCGACGGCCCGCTGGTGGCTGCGCAGCGCGTACTCCTCCATGGCCGCGCGGCTGATGTCCCAGTGCTCGGCGATCATGTCGGCGCTGCGGAACTGCGAGATCTCGACGCTGCCGTAGCGCTCCTGCCAGCCCTTCGAACCGGAGAACGGGTCGTCGAAGCCGTACTCGCGCCCGGCCAGCATCGCGGCGCTGATCGGGATCCGGCTCATGTTCTGCACACCGCCGGCCAGCACCAGGTCCTGCGTGCCGGACATGACGGCCTGGGCGGCGAAGTGCACGGCCTGCTGGCTCGACCCGCACTGCCGATCGATCGTCACGCCGGGCACGTGGTCGGGGAAGCCGGCCGCCAGCCACGCGGTGCGGGCGATGTTCCCGGCCTGGGGGCCGAGGGTGTCGGTGCAGCCGAAGATGACGTCGTCGACGAAGCCGGGGTCGACCCGGGCGCGTTCGACGACCGCCTTGATGACGTGCGCGCCCAGGTCGGCGGAGTGCCACCCGGACAGCGCGCCGCCGCGCCGCCCCACGGGCGTGCGGACCGCGTCGAGGAGGAAGGCTTCGGGCACAGGGGCTCCTAGGGGTGCTGGCTGCTGACGGAGACGACTTCGCCGGTGAGGTAGCTCGCGTAGTCGCTGGCGAGGAAGACCATGACGTTGGCGACCTCCCACGGCTCGGCGGCGCGGCCGAAGGCTTCGCGTTTGGTGAGGTCTTCGAGCAGTTCGTCGCTGGTGACCTTGGCGAGGAACGGGTGCATGGCGAGGCTGGGGGCGACGGCGTTGATCCGGACGCCGTGCTCGGCGGCGTCGAGGGCCGAGCAGCGGGTCAGGGCCATCACGCCCGCCTTCGCCGCCGCGTAGTGCGCTTGGCCGGCTTGGGCGCGCCAGCCGATCACCGAGGCGTTGTTGACGATCGCGCCGCCGCCGCCTTGGGCGACGAACTGGCGCAGGGCCGCGCGGGTGCAGCGGAAGGTCCCGGTGAGGGTGATGTCGAGAACCTTCGCCCACTCCTCGTCGGCCATGTCCAGGACGGACTTCGTGCCGCCGAGCCCGGCGTTGTTGATCATCACGTCGAGGCGTCCGAAGTGGTCCACCGCGCCGTCGACGAGGGCCTGGACCTGGTCCTCCTGGGTGACGTCGCAGGGGAGGGCGTGGACGTCGCCGAGTTCGGCGGCCTTCTCCTTCAGGCGCCGCTCGTGCCAGTCACTGATGACGACGTTCGCGCCTTCTTCGAGACAGCGTTTCGCGACGGCGGACCCGATGCCGGTGCCCGCGGCCGCGGTGACGACGACGACTTTGCCGGCGAGCAGGTCGTGGCCGGGCGGGTACTGGGGGATCACGGGCGGGCCTCCCGGGGCAGGCCGAGGACGCGCTCGGCGATGATGGTGCGTTCGATTTCGTCGGAGCCGCCGTAGATGGTGTCGGCGCGGGTGAACAGGAACAGCCGCTGCCACTCGTCCAGTTCGCTGCCGTCGGAGGCGAGGGACCGCGCACCCCGGGCCCGCATGGCCAGTTCGCCCAGCCCGCGGTGCCACTGCGCCCACAGCAGCTTCCCGACGGCGACTTCGGGTCCGGCGGCCTGGCCGAGCGTCCGCAGGGCGTGGGCCCGCAGGACGCGCAGGCCGATGCGGGCGCGGGCGAGGTCGGCGCGCAGCAGCGGGTCGTCGTAGGTGCCGAGCCGCTGGGCTTCGGCGGTGATGTCGTCGAGTTCGCGGCGGAACCCGATCTGCTGGCCGAGGGTGGAGACGCCGCGTTCGAAGCCGAGGGTGGCCATGGCGATCTTCCAGCCCTCACCGGGTTCGCCGACGACGTGGCCGGCGGGGGTGCGGGCGTCGTCGAAGAAGACTTCGTTGAACTCGGAGGTGCCGGTCAGCTGCTGGATCGGCCGGATGGTGACGCCGTCCTGGCGAAGGGGAACCAGCAGGTACGACAGGCCGTGGTGGCGCTGCGAGCCGGGTTCGGTCCTGGCGACGACGAAACACCAGTCGGCCACGTGGGCCAGCGACGTCCAGATCTTCTGGCCGTTGATCACCCACTCGCCGTCGCGGAGCACTGCCGACGTCGAGACGGCGGCGAGGTCGGACCCGGCGCCGGGCTCGGAGTAGCCCTGGCACCACAGTTCTTCGACGGCGACGATCCTGGGCAGGAACCGCTGTTGCTGTTCCGGGGTGCCGAAGGCGATCAACGTCGGGCCGAGCAGCTGCTCACCGATGTGGTTGACCCGGGCCGGCGCACCGGAGGCGGCGTATTCCTCGTGGAAGGCGACCTGGTCGGCCAGGGACAGGCCGCGGCCGCCGTGCTCGGCCGGCCAGCCCACGCACGTCCAGCCCGCCGCGGCCAGGTGCCGCTCCCAGGCCAGGCGCAGCTCGAACTCCTCGTGCTCCCGCCCCGGCCCGCCCAGGCCGCGCAGCCGCGCGAACTCGCCGGTCAGGTTGTCCGCGAGCCAGCCCGCGACCTCGCGGCGCAGTCGCGTCGGTTCCACGCACGCCTCCTTGCTCACCCGCCGGTCCGGCACCTAGGGTAATGAGAACACGTTCTACTTTGCCGGTCCAGAGGAGGGTGTGGTGGGACAGACCACGATCCCGGCCGTCGTCCGCGACGCCGCCGCGAAGTTCGGGTCCGCCGAGGCGCTGGTCGACGGGCCCGTGCGGCTCGGATACGACCAGCTTCTGGAACGTGTTCGAACCGTCGCGCGGGCCTTCGCCGCGTGCGGCGTCCAGGCGGGGGACCGGGTCGCGATCGCGCTGCCCAACACCCACCACTGGGTCACCGCGGCGCTGGGCGCCCTCTACGCGGGTGCCACCCTGATCCCGGTCAACACCCGCTTCACCGCCACCGAGACCGTGGACCTGCTCGTCCGCGGCCGGGCCCGGGCCCTCGTCGTGGCCGCGGACTTCCTCGGCACCGACCGCCACGCCGCGATCCGGGCGACCGGCGCCGACCTCCCGGACCTCGGCACCGTCGTCCGGGTGCCGCTGGAGCAGCCCCACCAGCCGGTGGAGGGCACACTGGGCTGGGCCGAGTTCCTGGACCGGGCCTCGGAGGTGCCGCCGGACGACGCCGAGGCCCGGGCGGACGCCGTGCGGCCCGACGACGTCAGCGACATCCTGTTCACCTCGGGCACCAGCGGCCGCTCGAAGGGTGTGCTGTCGGCCCACCGCCAGTCCGTCGACGTCGCCGCGGCGTGGGCGGACTGCGGCCGGGTCACCGACGGCGACCGGTACCTGGTGATCAACCCGTTCTTCCACAGCTTCGGCTACAAGGCCGGGATCCTGGTCTGCCTGCTGACCGGCGCGACGATCGTGCCGCAGGCGGTGTTCGACGTGCGCGCGGCCCTCAAGGCGATCGAGCGGGAACGGATCTCCGTGCTGCCGGGCGCGCCGACGGTCTTCACGTCCCTGCTGCACGAGCCGCGCAAGGGCGACCTGTCGTCGCTGCGGCTCGCGGTGACCGGCGCGGCCACGGTACCCGCCTCGCTCGTGCGCCGGATGCGGGCCGAGCTCGGATTCGAAACCGTCCTGACCGCCTACGGCCTCACCGAAGCCGTGGTCGTGACGATGTGCCGGCCCGGCGACAGCGCGGAACTCGTCGCGAGCACGTCGGGCCGGGCGACCGCGGGCTTCGAGGTGGCGATCCAGGGCTCGCCGGGGGAGATCGTGCTCCGCGGGCCGAACGTGATGCTCGGGTACCTCGACGACCCCGAAGCCACCGCGAAGGCCGTCGACGAGCAGGGGTGGCTGCACACCGGCGACGTCGGCGAGCTCGACGCCGCCGGCAACCTCACCATCACCGGCCGGCTCAAGGACATGTACATCTGCGGCGGGTTCAACGTCTACCCGGCCGAGGTCGAGCACGCCCTGACCGAACTGGCGGGCGTCCGCGACGCCGCGGTGATCGGCGTCCCGGACGAGCGGCTCGGCGAGGTCGGCAAGGCGTTCGTCGTCGGCACCGGGCTGACCGGGGAGGCGGTGCTCGCCTTCTGCCGCGAACGGCTGGCCAACTACAAGACCCCGCGGTTCGTCGAGTTCCTGGACGAGCTGCCCCGCAACGCTTCCGGCAAGGTGCTGAAGCGGCTGCTGAGCGAGGAGAAGGCATGAGTGAACCGGTGGTCCGCTCGGAGCGGCGCGGGCCGGTCGCGGTGGTGACGATGAACCGCCCGGAGTACCGCAACGCCCAGAACTCGGCGATGACCTACTCCCTCGACGACGCCTTCACGGCCGCGGTGGACGACCCCGAGGTGAAGGTGATCGTCCTGGCCGGGGCGGGGAAGCACTTCTCCGCGGGGCACGACATCGGCACGCCGGGGCGTGACGTGGACGTCACCTTCGACCGGCGCGCGGTGCTGTGGTGGGACCACGTCGACCGGGCCGGCGGTGACCAGCGGTTCGCCCGCGAGTCGGAGGTGTACCTCGGGATGTGCCGCCGGTGGCGGGAGATCCCGAAGCCGATGATCGCGAGCGTGCAGGGTGCGTGCATCGCGGGCGGCCTGATGCTGGCCTGGGTGTGCGACCTGATCGTGGCTTCAGACGACGCGTTCTTCGCCGATCCGGTGGTGCGGATGGGGATCCCGGGCGTCGAGTACTTCGCGCACCCCTGGGTGCTCGGCCCCCGCGCGGCGAAGGAGGTGCTGTTCACCGGTGAGCGGTTCAGCGCCGCGCAGGCGAAGGAATGGGGGATGCTCAACCGGATCGTCCCGCGCGCGGAACTCGAGCAGCACACCCTCGAACTGGCGGAGAAGATCGCGGGGATGCCGCAGTTCGGGCTGGCGCTGGCGAAGAAGGCGGTCAACCAGGCCGAGGACCTGATGGGCCTGCGGTCCGGAATGGACTCGGTGTTCGGGCTGCACCACCTGGCCCACGCCCACAACGCGGAGACGTCGGAAGATTCGCTCGGCGGGCAGTCCGCGCGGTCGATGCGCGATGCGAACAAGGGGACGTGATGGACCTCGACATCGACGAAGCCTCCGCCGCCTTCCGCGAAGAGGCCCGGGACTGGCTCGCCTCGCACGTCCGTTCGCTGCCGTCGATGGACACCGCGGAAGGGTTCCGGGCGCACCGCGAGTGGGAGGCCGAACTGGCGGAAGCGCGCTGGTCGGTCGTGTCGTGGCCGGCCGAGTACCACGGCCGGGACGCGTCGATGCTGCAGTGGCTGTTGTTCGAGGAGGAGTACTACGCCTCGGGGGCGCCGGGCAGGGTGTCGCAGAACGGCATCTTCATGCTCGCGCCCACGTTGTTCGCGCACGGCACGCCGGAGCAGCGTGACCGGATCCTGCCCGCGATGGCCACCGGCGAACAGGTGTGGGCGCAGGCGTGGTCGGAGCCGGAGGCCGGCAGCGATATCGCGGCGTTGCGCAGCACGGCGGTCCGCACCGACGGCGGCTGGCTGCTGTCCGGGCAGAAGACCTGGAGTTCCCGGGCTTCCTTCGCCGATCGGGCGTTCGGGCTGTTCCGCACCGACCCGGACGCCCAACGCCACCACGGCCTCACCTACTTCATGGTCGACTTGCGGGCCGAGGGCGTCACCGTGCGGCCGATCCCGCAGCTGGACGGCGAGCCCGGGTTCGCGGAGATCTTCCTCGACGACGTCTTCGTGCCGGATACGGACGTGATCGGCGAACCGGGTCAGGGCTGGCGAGTGGCGATGACGACGGCGAACAACGAGCGTGGCCTGTCCTTGCGCAGCCCGGGCCGGTTCCTCGCCGCGGCCGACCGCCTGGTGGATCTCTGGCGGGACAACGGCGAGTCACCGTCCACAAGGGACCGGGTGGCGGACGCCTGGATCGGGGCGCGGGCGTACCAGCTCTACACGTTCGGCACCGTGAGCCGGCTGCAGGAGGGCGGCGAGCTGGGCCCGGAGTCCAGCGTCAACAAGCTCTTCTGGTCGCACCTGGACGTCGAACTGCACGAAACCGCGCTCGACGTCCTGGGCCCGGCAGCGGAGACGGACCCGGAGTGGGTGGACGGCTACCTGTTCTCCCTCGCCGGCCCGATCTACGGCGGCACCGACCAGATCCAGCGGAACACGATCGCCGAACGGCTGCTGAAGCTCCCGAGGGAGGCCCGCCGATGAGGTTCCAGCTCTCGCCGGAGCACCGGCAGTTCGCCGCGACGCTGCACGAGCTGCTGGGCGGGGCGGACACCGCCACCGCCGCCCGGGCCTGGGCGGCGGGGGAGCACGACCGCGGCCTCAAGCTCTGGCGCGCGCTCGCCGACGTCGGGGTCTTCGCGCTGCTGGTGGACGAGGCCCACGGCGGCCTCGGCGCTTCGCCGGTCGACCTGGTGGTCGCCTGCGAAGCCCTCGGCTACCACGCCGTGCCGGGCCCGCTCGTCGAGTCGGCGGCCGTCGCCCCGGCGCTGCTCACCGGCCACCGGCTCACCGCCCTAGCCGAAGGCGACCTCCTGGCCACCGTCGCCGCCCCGCCGGAAGTCCCGCTGGCGCTGGACGCCGACGTCGCGGGCGTGGTGCTGGACCTCACCGGCGCGGAACTCACCGGAGCCGGAACCGAGCCGGTGCGCTCGATCGATCCGCCGCGGCGGCTGTTCCGGGTGCCCGGCGCGCGGGCGGCGCAGGGCCGCGCGTTCGACCTCGGCGTGCTGGCCGTGGCGGCCCAGCTGCTCGGGGCCGGGCAGTGGCTGCTGGACACGTCGGTGGCGTACGCGCGGCAGCGCCGCCAGTACGGCCGGGCCATCGGCGAGTACCAGGCGGTCAAGCACCTGCTCGCCGACGTCGTCACCCGGCTCGAACTCGCCCGCCCGCTCCTCCACGGCGCCGCGGTGGCCGGGCAGACCTTCCCCCGCGACGTCTCCGCGGCGAAGGTCATGGCCGCCGACGCCGCGTACTTGGCCGCGCGGACCGCGCTGCAGGTGCACGGCGCCATCGGCTACACCGCCGAACACGACCTCGGGCTCCGGCTGACGAAGGTGCGGGCGCTGGCCGGAGCCTGGGGGACCGGGACGTTCCACCGGGCGCGGGTGCTGCGATGAGCGATCCCCTGGACACCGATCCCCTGGACACCGAGGAAGCCCGGGCGCTGCGGGACGCGGTGCGGGCGCTGCTCACCCGCCGGTCGGGCCCCGAGGCGGTGCGGGCCGCGATGGCGTCGCCGCTGGGCTACGACGACAAGCTGTGGTCGACGCTCTGCGAGCAGATCGGCGTCGCCGCACTGGCGATCCCGGAACACTACGGCGGCGCGGGCGCCGGCCTCGCCGAGGTGTGCGTCGTGCTGGCCGAACTCGGCCGGACGCTGACCCCCGCCCCGATGCTGGGCTCGGCGGTCCTGTGCGGCGAGGCGCTCCTGCGCACGGGCAACGACGAAGCCTGCGAACGGCTGCTGCCGGGCATCGCCGCGGGAACGACCGTGGCCGCCCTGGCCTGGTCCGGCGCCGACGGCCGGTGGACGCCGGCCCTGACGGCGTCGGCCACGGGACTCGACGGCCGGGCGCACTACGTCCTGGACGGCGACACCGCCGACGTCCTGCTCGCCGTCGCCCGCACGGACGACGGCTTCGGCCTGTTCGAAGTCCCCCTCGACGGCGTCCGCCGGGAACGCGCGACGACCCTGGACCCGACGCGGCGGCTCGCGGTCGTCGAGTGCGCGTCGACGCCCGCCCGGCGTCTCGACGCCGGCGGGTACGCCTCGCAGGTGGGTCTGCTGCACGACACGGCGGTGGTCGCCGTCGCGGCCGAGCAGACCGGAGCGGCCGCGCGGGCGCTGGAACTGACGGTCGAGTACACGAAGCAACGCCGTCAGTTCGGCCGTGCGATCGGGTCGTTCCAGGCGCTGAAGCACCGGATGGCCGACGTGCACGTCCACGTCGAAGCAGCCCGCTCGGCGTTGTACGCGGCTCTCGTGGACGGCGACGCCGAAGCCGTCCTGACCGCGAAAGTCGTGTGCGGCGAGGCGTTCGCGCACGCGGCGGCGGAGATGATCCAGCTCCACGGCGGCATCGCGATCACCTGGGAGCACGACGCCCACCTGTACTTCAAGCGCGCCCACGGCACGGCCCTGCTCTTCGGCGACGCGGAACTCAGCCGGTGAGCCGCGCCGCCGAGCCGGGCAGCTCGCGGTTCGCTTCGTCCAGGCCCCGCGCGACCGCCCGGCACGCGCGGCAGCCGGCGATGTGGCCGGCGATGGCGTCCGCCCGCCGCGGCGGCAGCGCACCGCGGACCCACGCCCCCATGCGCCGCCGGGGTTCGCGGCAGTCCGGCTCCTCCGCGTCCGGCACCTGGACCTGCAGGTAGGCCTGCCGCAGCCCCTCGCGCGCCCGCATCGCCAGCGCCGCCACGCTGTTGGGCGACAGCCCCAGCAGCGGCGCGACCTCCGTCGGCGTGCCGCCCTCGGCCGCGGTCTGCCACAGGACGGTCCGCCACCGCCCGGGCAGCGTGCAGTAGGCCGACCACACCAGCCGGACGTTCGACCGGTACAGGGCCAGTTCGTCGGCCCCGCCGGTGCCTTGACCGGAGTCGGGGACGGTGGCCCGCAGCTCCACCCGGTTGCGCTGGCTGCTCCACCGCGACACCAGGTGGCGCATCGTCACGACCAGGTAGGGCCGAAGATCGCCGTGCGGGCCGCTGCCCGCGCGCACCACCGCCAGCACCCGCGCGAAGGTCTCGGCCACCAGGTCGTCGCGCTCGGCGGGCTGCCGCACCCACGCCCCGGCGGCCCGCCGCAGCGGCTCGGCGTGCCGCCGGAAGAGAAGCCCGGCGGCCTCGAGATCACCGGCGCGAAGCGCGGCGAGCAACACGGCGTCGGGCGGCTCGTCGTCGTCGGCTGGCTGCATGGCGCTCTCCCAGGCTCGGCACTCTCCGTCATCTCTGATTACCCCAAAGTGAGCGGGATAGTGCCGCCGGCGCAGGCGCGACCCGATCGGGTGCGCGGCCGAGGCGGTGACCAGCGCTTTCACCGCGACGCAGGCTTCAGGCGGGAGCGGACTCGTGCGCCCGGACCCGTGGCGTCGGGCAGTTCACCGGCTTCGAGGGACTACGGCCGGCTGGGCCGGCACCGGCTTGGGTGAGGTGGTGCGCCACCTCAAACGCACCTCACACCGCGAAGACCTGTGAGTCGTCGGCGAACGCCTTGAACTCCAGGGCGTTGCCGGCCGGGTCGAGCAGGAACATGGTCCACTGCTCGCCCGGCTGCCCCTCGAACCGGACGTAGGGCTCGATCACGAACCGCGTGCGCGCCGTGCGCAAGCGGTCGGCGAGAGCGTGGAACTCCGGGACCGGCAGGATCAGGCCGAAGTGCGGCACCGGGACGTCGTGGCCGTCGACCGGGTTGTGGATGCGCTCCGGGCGCGCCGGGGCCAGGTGCGTCACGAACTGGTGGCCGTGCAGGTTCCAGTCGATCCACGTCTCGGCGCTCCGGCCCTGGGCGAGGCCGAGCACTTCGCCGTAGAAGCGGCGCGCGGCGGCCAGGTCGTCCACCGGCATCGCCAGGTGGAAGCGGGGGATGGTCGTCATCGGATTCCCTTCGCCGAGGCTCTTGTCGCAATGTTAACATTGCGACATGAGTGGAGTGGTTCCCGCCCGCCGCCGGGGGCTGGCCGACGAGGTCGCCGACCGGGTTCGTGACGCGATCTTCGACGGCGGCTACGCCCTGGGCAGCCAGCTGCGCGAAGTGGAGCTGGCGGAGGCGCTCGGCGTCAGCCGCGGGCCGGTGCGGGAGGCGCTGCTCCGGCTGGAACGCGAAGGTCTCGTCCGCAGCGAGTGGCACCGCGGCACCACCGTGACCGCCCTGTCCGACGAGGACGTCGCCGAGCTCGCCAGCCTGCGGGCGGCGCTCGACGGGCTCGCCGTCGAACTGGTCGTCGACCGGGCTTCGGACCAGGCCCTGGACGCGATCGACGCTGTGGTGCGGCGCATGGAGCGGGCGGCGGGCGAACACGACATGGTCCGGTGCGACCTGGACTTCCACGACGCGGTCTACGCCGCCGCCGGCCACCGGCGGCTGCGCGAAGCCTGGCAGGCCATCCGCTCACAGGTGCACCTGTTCCTGCTGACCCGGATCGGCGTCACGACCGACGGCTACCTGGCGGGCATCCCCGCCGAACACCGTGAGCTGGCGGCGGCCCTGCGCGCCCGCGACCGGGAGACGGCCCTGGGCCTGTTCGCGGAGCACCGCCGCCACGCCTTCGAAGTCCTCAGTGGACGGACGGACTAGCCGCCCTGCTCGGTTTGGGTGCGAGTGCCGGAAAGTCCCGGTGTCCGGCACTGCCTAGCCGGCGGGAGCCCGTAGCGGAAGCACGATCGCCGACGCGTGCAAAGGGTCGTGGTGGACTTCCTGGTCCGCCGCGAGGAGCGTGACCGCGGTGGCATGGGGTTCGCCGGTGCCGGGATTGCGGGCGTAGCGCGGGAAAGCGCCGCTGGAGACCTGGACGCGGATGCGGTGGCCGCGGCGGAAGCGGTGCGCCGTCGGCCACATCCGGACCGTGACGGCGGCCGTCTCGCCGGCGTCGCGGAGGCTGGTGAGCCCGTCGCAGACGTTGAACGACCGGCCGTCCGGGCCGACGTCGCAGAGCCGGACGAAGACGTCGGCGAACCGCAGGCTCGACCGGAACCAGATCTCCGCGTGCACGTCTCCGATGACTTCGACGTCTTCGCCGAGCGCGGCCGTGGTGTAGGTGAGGACGTCCGCGCGGGCCTCGAGCGCCGCGTTGTCCACCCGGCCCGCGTCGGGGGCCATGCGCACGCCGCCGGCCGCGGGCGTCGGGTCCGCCGGGTCGTAGCGGTAGCGGTCGGGCGCCGACCCGGCCGGGACGTCGAGAGCGAGCCCGCCGTCATGCTGCAAGTGGAACCGTTGCGGCGCATAGCCTTCCGGCGGCCACGAGGCGAAGTCGCGCCAGGCTTCCTCGCCCATCACGAACAGCCGGACCGGCGCCCGCTCCGGCGGTTCCTCGCCGCGGGCGTGCGCGAGCCCGAACTCCAGGGCCTCCCGGAGCGTCGCACCCGTGCTGCCGAGCAGGTCGGTGCGCGCGGCGTGCGTCCACGGCCCGACCGTCAGCCGCGGGCGGCGGCCGGCGTCCTGCAGCGTGCGGAAGTCGCGCAGCTGGCCCGGCAGGAAGATGTCGTACCAGCCGGCGATCGAGCTGACCGGGACGGTGACGTCCGCGACGCGGTGCCGGTGGCCGATCTCCGCCCAGCGCGGGTGGTTTTCCGGGAGCGCGAGGACGTCCTGGATGTAGCCGGAGCGGTGGCCGATCGCGACGACGTCGGCCTGGGCGAGGGGGAGCGTGGCGTACGCCTGCTTCAGCTTCTTCCCCTGGCTGCGCTGCCGGAGCAACGCGAAGCGGCGCTCCTGGACCGCGACCTGGACGCCCCAGCCGAACGGCGTCTCCAGCGAAAGGCCGTCCTCGCGCAGGAACTCCAGCGTCAGCCCGGACTCGGTGACCTGCGGGATCATCGCCTTGACCTGCGGCGGGAACCGGTCGGCCACCGCCCACTGCACGTAGCCGAGGTAGCTGGGGCCGACGGGCACGATCGCGTCACCGAACCAGGGCTGCCGCACGAGCCAATCGAGCGTCGCGAGGCCGTCTTCGCGCTCCTGCCGCAGCGGATCGAAGATCCCGCCGGAGCCGAAGCCGCCGCGGGTGCTCTGGATCAGCACCTGGAACCCGCGCTCGGCCAGCGGCCGCGCCAGGATCGCCCCGAACGCGCCCCGGCGGCCGTAGGGCGTGCGCACCAGCGCCGTCGGCAGGCCGTCCGGCCCTTCGCGCGGCGCCCACCGGTCGGCGAGCAGTTCGACGCCGTCGGCCATCGGGACCCGCAGGTCACGCTCGACGACGAGCCGCCGGGTGGCCGGCGCGGGCAGCTTCAGCAGGCGTTGCACGAGACGGCTGATCACCGGCCGGCCTCCTTCGTGATCATCGTGGTGACGACCGAGTGCATCCGCAGCAGCCGGCCGGCGAACTCCTCCGGATCGAGCGGGTCCGGCCCGTCGACGACCCACGCGTTGACGACCGCCCCGGCCCCGCCGGTCAGGAAGGTGGCCAGGTCCTCGACGCTTTCCGCGTCGAGGTGGCCGCCGAGGGCGCGGCCGAGGTGCTGCCGGTTGACCGGCAGGAACAGGCCGGTCAGCGCCCGGTTCAGGGCGAACGCCGACGCCCCGGTCAGCAGGGCGCGGTAGAAGCGCCGGTACCGGGCGAAGTGCCGGCCCAGTGCCAGCAGCGCCGCGTGTTCGCCGCCGGGGTGGCCGAGGCCGTCGAGCTCGGCGAGCAGCTCGCGCCGGACGAGGTCGAGCGCGGCCTCCAGCAGCAGCGCGTCGCGGTCGCCGAACTGCTGGTACAGCACCTGGCGGCTGACGTCGGCCGCCTCGGCGATCTCGGAGACGGTGACGGCCGTGGAGTCGCGTTCGGACACCAGCTCGACCGCCGCCCGCATGAGCGCGGCGCGCGACCGGCGCACCCGCCGGTCCTTGGCGGGCGCTTCGGTCGTCCAGTCGGTCTCCACGGCCCCGATAATGGACAGCTGTCAAGAAAATAGCAAGTGTTCGGCAACGGCCGCGTGCGAGGATGCCGCCATGTCTTCGACGATGCGGGCCTTCGTGCTCACCGGTCCGCGGGAGTGCTCGGTGCAGGAGGTGCCCGTCCCGCAGGCCGCCGCGGGCGAGGTCGTCGTCGACGTCGAGCGGGCCGGGGTGTGCGGCACCGACGTCGAGTTCTTCACCGGCGAAATGGCCTACCTGCACCAGGGGCACGCCGCGTACCCGATGCGGCTGGGGCACGAGTGGGCGGGCACGGTCTCGGCCGTCGGCGACGGCGTCGACCCCGCCTGGCTCGGGCGGCGGGTCATGGGCGACACCATGCTCGGCGACCGGACGTGCCGCCGCTGCCGCAAGGGCCACCAGCACACCTGCGAGAACCGGCAGGAAGTCGGCATCCGCGGCGGCCGCGCCGGCGCGCTGGCGGAGCGGCTCGCGGTGCCCGCCTGGTCGCTGCACGCGCTGCCCGACGAGGTCGACGCCGTGCTGGGTGCCCTGGTCGAACCGGGCGGCAACGCGCTGCGAGCCGCCCGCGCGGCCGGCACCGGCCCCGGCGACCGCGCGCTGGTCCTCGGCCCGGGGACGATCGGGCTGCTCACGGCCTTATTCCTACGGGCGGCGGGCGCCGAGGTGCACCTGCTGGGCGTGGACGACGGTGCGTTCGCCCGCAGCCTCGGGTTCACGCACGTCCGGACCCGCACGACCCTGCTGGACCTGCCCTTCGACGCCGTCGTCGACGCGACCGGCGCACCCGGCTCGCCCGCGCTCGCGGTGGACCTCGTGGAGCCGGCCGGCCGCGTCGTCTACATCGGACTGTCCGGCCGGCCCAGCGAGCTCGACACGCGCGCGTTGGTGCTGAAGGACGTCACGGCGGTCGGGGTGCTGTCCGCGTCCCCGGGCCTGGCCGACACGATCGCGGCGTACGCGAGCGGAGCGGTGGACCCGCGGCCGCTGGTGGCGGCGACGGTCGGTCTCGACCAGGTCGGCGCGGTGCTGGCCGGGGAACGCGTCGGCGGCGCGGGCCCGAAGGTCCACATCGACCCGCGGCGCTGACGGCTCAGCCCGGACGCGGCGAGGCGAGCGTCGTGGGCCGGTTGCGGCCGCGCAGGGTGACGTCTTCGGTGGCCGTCCAGTGCGCCGCTTCTTCCGCGGCGGCGGCCTCGACCGCCGTCCACGAGGCGAGGAGCCGGCCCGGGGCGTTCTTCGCCAGCTCGGTGAGCCGGGCGGCTTCGTTGACCGGGTCGCCGATCACGGTGTACTCGAAGCGGCGGGGGTCGCCGACGTTGCCCGCGACGGCGTCCCCGGTGGCCACGCCGATGCCGGCCGGGCCGTCCGGGACTTCGGCGGCCAGGCGGCGGGCGATCGCGCGGCCGGCGGCCAGCGCGCAGGTGGCGTGGTCGTCGAGCGGCGCGGGCGCGCCGAAGACGGCCAGTGCGGCGTCGCCGACGAACTTGTTGACCAGGCCGTGGTGCCGGTCGACCTCGTCGACCACCACCGCGAAGAACCGGTTGAGCAGGCCGACGACCTCCTCCGGCGGCCGGCTCGCGGCCAGCGCCGTCGACCCGACCAGGTCGACGAACAGCACCGAGACCGTGCGGACCGTGCCGCCGAGTTCGGCGGACGAGCGCATGGCTTCGACCGCGACGTCGTGGCCGACGTGCCTGCCGAAGAGGTCACGCATGCGTTCGCGTTCGGCCAGCCCGGCGGCCATCCCGTTGAACCCGGCCTGCAGCAGGCCGAGCTCGCTGCCGTCGTAGACCGGGATCCGGGCGGCGAAGTCGCCGGCGCGGACGCGGTCCAGCGCGTCGCGCACCGAGGAGATCGGGTTGACCACGGCGCGGGCGGTGAACACCGTGACGAGCAGCCCGAAGCACAGCACCACCAGGCCGAGTGCGATGACCGACACGGCGAGCTTCGTGGTGGAGACGTCGCCGCGCACCCAGGCCAGCACCGCGGTGACCACCAGCCCGGCCACCGGCACGCCGGTGCCGAGGCACCAGAACAGCAGCATCCGCAGGTTGACGCCGCCGGTGACCGGGCGCGGCGGCGTGGTGCCCGCCAGGGCCAGCGCCGCGTACGGCCGCAGGGCCAGCTCGCCGAAGAGGTAGGCGATCGCGCAGACGACGACGGCGGCGAAGGCGACGACGAGGAGCTCCGTGAGCACCACCGCCGGCTGGACGAGCGCCGCAAGGCCGCCGAAGAGCAGGGTCGCGATGCCCCAGAGCACCGCTTGGACGTACGTCAGGCGCAGCGGGACGCGCAGGCTCGCGGTGCGCTCGGCGTCGGTGGGGCGGCGTCCTTCGGCGGCCCAGCGCAGCGTGCGGAGGGCGCCGCGGGTGCCCCAGAGCGTGCCGGCGATGACCGCCGAAACGACGTACACGGGTACTGCGACCGCGGTGACGCCGACGAGGTCGCCGGACATCCCGGGCGCCGGCATGAGCAGTGCCGCGAGCCCGACCACGACCAGCGCGCCGATCACGTTGGTGGCGATCAAAGCGGCCGTGAGCAGGCTCTGGACGCGCCGGCGCAGCACGGCGACGTCCTGGTCCAGCGGGCCGAGCAGGCCGGAACCGAAGGGTCCCGCCGGAGAGTCAGCGGAGGTCACGCGTTGAGTGTACGGTCGTTCACTGAACTGCTCGCAGACGGCCGCCGAAGTATATGTTACGGTTGGTAACAGTGAACTTGGGTAACACCTGACGAGGAGGTCGGTCATGACGAGCATCAGTGAACCCGGTGTGTCGGACCGGGAGACCGTGGCGCGGCGGCTGCTCGACTCGTCGGAGCAGCTGTCCTACGACCCGGTCAAGGAAGTCGACTGGGAAACGCCGCTGGACACCGGCTACCACGGCGCCAGCCCGGAGTGGAGCACGCTCTACGGCACCTCCTACTGGGCGGACATGACACCCGAGCAGCAGCGCGAGCTGACCCGCCAGGAGGCGGCGTCGGTCGCGAGCACCGGGATCTGGTTCGAAATGATCCTGCAGCAGATGGTCCTGCGCGACTTCTACGCCAAGGACCCGACCGACCCGGCGTTCCAGTGGGCGCTGACGGAGATCGCCGACGAGTGCCGCCACTCGATCATGTTCGCCCGCGGCGCGGCGAAGCTGCGCGCGCCCGCGTACCGGCCGCGCCGGTTCGTCGTCGAGCTGGGCCGGGTCTTCAAGGCCACCGCGACCGGCGAAGCCGCGTACGCGGCGATCCTCGTCGCCGAAGAGGTCCTCGACGTCATGCAGCGCGACTGGATGCGCGACGAGCGCGTGGTCCCGTTCGTCCGGACCATCAACAACATCCACGTGGTCGAAGAGTCGCGGCACATGAAGTTCGCCCGCGAGGAGACCCGCGAGCGGCTGCGCGGCGCCGGGTGGCTGCGCCGCCAGATCAACGGCTTCGTCGTCGCGGTCGCGTCGTACTTCATCGTGACCAGCATGGTCAACGCCAAGGTGTACGAGAACGCGGGCCTGGACGGCAAGCGGGCGCGGCGCGAGGCGAAGGCGAACGAGCACCACAAGTCGATGCTGCGCTCGAGCTGTTCCGGGCTGATGGAGTTCCTGCACTCGGCCGGCCTGCTGACCAAGCCGTCCCTGTGGTTCTACAAGCGCGCGAACCTGATCTGACATGGCGTTCGCGATCACCCAGACCTGCTGCGCCGACGCGACCTGCGTGTCGGTCTGCCCGGTCAACTGCATCCACCCGACGCCGGACGAGCCGGACTTCGGGCGCACGGACATGCTCTACATCGACCCGGCCACCTGCATCGACTGCGGCGCGTGCGCCGACGCCTGCCCGGTCGACGCGATCTTCCCGGCCGGCGACCTCACCGGGCCGCTGCGGGTGTACGAAGAGCTGAACGCCGAGTACTACGCGGGCCGGGACGTGCTGGCGGAGGTGTCGGCCGCGCCGAACTTCCACCGCTGGGCGCCGCCGACGTTCTCGCGGGTGCTGCCGAGCGACTTCGCGCCGCTGGACGTCGCGGTCGTCGGCACCGGCCCGGCGGGGATGTACGCGGTGGAGGACCTGCTGCTGCACACGAACGCCCGCGTGACGCTGGTGGACCGGCTGCCGGTGGCCGGCGGCCTGATCCGCTACGGCGTCGCACCGGACCACCCGTCGACGAAGAAGATCGGCGAGACGTTCGCCCGGTTCCACGACCACCCGCGCCTTCGCCTGCGCCTCGGCGTATCGGCGGGTGCCGAGCTGGCGGACCGGCACGACGCGGTGATCTTCGCGGTCGGCGCGACCGAGGCGCGCTCTTTGGGTGTCCCCGGCGAGGACCTGCCCGGCAGCCTGCCGGCCGCGACGGTCGTCGGCTGGTACAACGGCCACCCGGACATCGCCCCGGACGCCGTCGACCTCTCGGCCGAGCGGGTGGTCGTGGTGGGCAACGGCAACGTCGCGCTCGACGTCGCCCGCATCCTGACGGCGGACCCGGCACAGCTGGCGGACACGGCGATCGCCCCGGAAGCGTTGGTGCGCCTGCGGTCGGCGAAGGTGCGCGAGGTGGTGGTGCTGGCCCGCCGCGGCCCGGAGACGGCGGCGTACACGCGCCCGGAGCTGCTGGCCCTGGCGGCCCGCGGCACCCTGGTGGTGGACACCCACGACCCGCGCATCACGCAGGCGATCGACGACGCGGAAGGCAAAGCGGCGTGGCTGCAGGGAGTGCGTCGAGAGCGGGTCGACTGGTCGGCCCCGCCCCCGGACGGCCGCCGTATCGTCCTGCGGTTCCATTCGTCACCGGCGGCGTTCCGCGGCGACACGGAGGTCCGCGCGGTGACGGCGACCGGAGCGGCGGGCGAGGTCGAGATCGAGGCGGGCCGGGTGGTCCGCGCGGCGGGCTTCCGCGGCGCACCGGTACCGGGCCTGCCGTTCGACGAAGAGCCGGGAACGGTACCCAACTCGGCAGGCCGCGTCACCGGGCGGCCGGGGGTGTACGTGGCGGGCTGGATCAAGCGCGGCCCATCGGGCGGCATCGGGGCGAACAAGGCGTGCGCGCGGGAGACGGTGGGAGCCCTGCTGGAGGATGCGGTGGCGGGGCGGCTGCCGGTGCGGCGCAGGGGAGTGGGGGCGCGGTTGCGTAGCCGCGCGTGAGGTGGGAAACCTGGTACGGCAACGCTTTCCGGCACCGGCCAGCGGGGCATGGGTGGAGTATTGCGGCCGCGGGCCGCGTCGCCGACCAACGCCCGCTCCCGCGGCCCTCGGACCGCGGGAGCGGGGCGCCAGCTACCCCTCCGAGCGGCACCAGTGCGGCCCGGCCGTCCAGCCGAGGAGCCGCCGTCCGGAACCGCCTCGCACCAAGCCCTCCTCCGTGAACCGGCCGCCCGCCAGCACGTGGGCCAGGCCCGCCACCGCCGGGGCGAACCGGTCGGCCGGGCCCACCAGCTCGATGAGGCGGTTCACCGCTGCCCGCTGCTCCTCCTCTTCGCAGAAGCTCAAGAAGAAGATCCCCTGCCGCCAGGCGTAGGCGATGTTCTTCAGCAGCTGCCACTCCGCGTACGAGTCGCCGGTCCGCACGGCCAGGCGGCGCGCCACCCAGGCGAATGCCTGCCCGGCCAGCTCCGGGGCCGCCGAGCGCAGCCGGCCGTGCAGGCCCAGTGTGTCCACCAGGACCGCCAGGTTGTGCGTCGTGAGGATCTGGCTCTGCTCGATCACCATGCCGTTGCCCGCCACCGACCACGGGCGGCGGCCCGCTCGGGCGACGCACGCCGCCGCGAAGTCGTCGGCCGTCCGCCGGGCCAGGGCGCGGGTCCAGCGCGGGCGCGGTGGCTCCGGCCACGCCGAGGGCAGGTCGTAGTACCGGGCGTACAGCGTGCCCGCCATGACGCGGCTGGTGGTCGCCGCCGCCGTGCGCCACTTCTCCGTGAACGTGCCCGTGAAGATGTCCGCCGCCAGCTCCTCCAGCAGCGGCATCGGGCGCCCCGCCTGCTTCGCCAGCGCGCCGAGCTCGCGCACCAGCGTGTTCGGCAGGATCGCGTGCGGGAACGAGCCGAGCGCCAGCAGCACCGTCTGCGTCAACGTCTGCCGCGCCGCCGCGGCCGCGTCCGGACGCCGCACCCGGAACGGCTCCAGCGCGGCGATCCACGGCAGCTCCTCGAACCGGACCTGGTGCGCCAGGTCGAGCAGCAGCAGCCCGCGACGACGGCGGAAAGCCGCGTACGTCTGCGCGTACAACGCCGCCAGCCGCTCGTCCCCGACGTTCGCCGCCACCAGCTGCGCGGTGATCTGCGGCAGCACCGTCGCCAGGACGTCGCCCGAGGTGATGATGCCCCGCGCGACCAGCTCCTCGACCGGGGCCTCCACCGCCCGGGCCGCCTTCGCGACCAGGTGCGGGGGAAAGTCGCCGCTGATCGGCTCGAGTGACGGCAGACCGCCGTCGCCCGGGAAGGCGTCGAGCCGGCCGGCCAGGGCCGCCGCGAGCTCGGCGTGCGTCGGGCACGCGGCCACCGCCGCCTGCACGCTGCGCAGCGCCGCCCGGCGCTCCGAACCCGGCTCGCCGTGCTTGGTGACCGTGTTGGCCAGGGCACGGCGGATCCAGCCGACGTCGCGCCCGGTCAGGGCGGCGCTGTCGTGCTCGCAGGCCAGCAGCGCGCGGTGCAGCCGGGCGAAGTTGCCCTTCGGGTGCGTGTGGGCGGTCGACGCCGTGTATCGCGCGCTCGCCGTCGCGTAGTCCGCGAGCCACTGCGCCCGGCGGGCCGCCCAGCCGTCCGGCCAGGTCCGGCACGGCCAGCCGCCGGTGACGCCCGCCGCGGTCAGCCGCGGCAGCTCGCCGTCGACTGTCTCCGCCCAGAGCGCGATCAGCCGGTCGAACAGCGGGTGCCACACCCGCAGCGTCTCCAGCATCGCCTCGATCGCGGGCTTGGCGGTGACCGACCGCAGGTTCTCGCGGACCTCGCCGACCGTGCTCAGCCGCACCAGCGCCCCCGCCGGCCGCGGGGCCGCGCCGGGCAGCGGGGCCAGGCGCAGCCGGTGCAGCAGCGGCCGAAGCTCGGCCACGAGGTCGAGCGCGGCTTCGGCGTGCCCCTGCTCCAGCAGCCAGGCGACGACCGGCAGCGCCGCGTCCTCCGGGAACTCGACGCGGTAGGACTCGGTCGCCAGCGCGGCGCGCAGGGCGGCGAGCCCGGCGTCGGTGAGGTACCACAGGTTCAGCCGCTCGCGGTCCGCGGCGCCCGGCGCCGCGGCGAGCTCCTCCGCGCTCGGCGGGACCTCGGCGAGGTACCGGCCGGTGGCGAACCCGCCGTGCGCGACCTCGAGGGTCACCCACGCCGGGGTGTCCGCGACCGGCGTCCGCGAACCCACCTGCAGCGTCCCGTCGGCCATGCCGGCGAGCACTTCCTGCCACCGCCCGGCCTTGACGCGGGCGCGACGGCGGACGTCGGCGTCCTTTGTGGATGCTGCGGTGCGCAGTGCCCGTTCGAGCTGCCCGTAGGCGTACGCGGGCGACGCCTCCTGCGTCATCTGGATCTCCCCCTGTGCAAACGAGACTTGGAGGCAGGTTTCGAACCTGCGCCTTCCCGGAGACAGCCGGGTGTTCTGCCTGCTGAACTACTCCAAGCTGCGGGGGGACATGGAGGCGGGATTCGAACCCGCGCGTTCCCGGTCCCGAGCCGGGCGATCTACCGCTGATCCACTCCATGCGATTCCCCGCGGCGCAAGGATAAGCCGCCGCGGGACGGCCGCGCGACCGACTTTTCAGGCGAGCATCGGCGTGGCGGCGGCGAACGCGTCCGCGGCCGCCAGGTCGAACTCGCCGTGGTCGCTGCCGAGGCCCTGCGCCACCAGGCCGGCCGCCGCGCAGCCGAGCACGGCGGCCTCCCGCGCGGACCGGCCCAGGCCCACGCCGCGGAGGAACCCGGCCGAAAACGCGTCGCCGCAGCCGGTCGTGTCGAGCACCGGGACCGCGAACGCCGGCACGGCGAGGGTCTCCTCCGCCGTCACCACCAAGGCGCCGCGTGCCTCCCGCGTGACCGCGACGCAGCCGACGCCGCGGTCGAGCAGGGCCCGGGCGCCGGCTTCGAGCGTGGCGGCGCCGGTCAGGCCGAGCACCTGGTCTTCGTTGGGCAGCAGGTAGTCCAAACCGGACAGTGCCGGCGCCAGCCACGCGAGCACGCCGGGGTCGCCGGGGGCGAGGAGATCGGCCGAGGTGACCACGCCGGCCGCGCGCGCAGGGGCGAGGATCTGCGCCGCCTTCTCGCCGCCCATCAGCTCGGGACCGCCCAGGTGCAGATGGGTCGCGCGGGCGATCTCGCCGTGCGGGGCGTCCGACGGCTCGTAGGTGAGGTTCGCGCCCGGCACGTGGAAGGCGGGCCGGCTGCCGTCGGAGCGGATCGGCAGCACCGACGCCGACGTCTGCACGCCCTCGCGGCGCAGCACCAGGGACGTGTCGACGCCGTGGCGGGCGAGCATCGCCAGCAGCAGGTCGCCGACCGGGTCGGCGCCGACGGCGCCCGCGGTGCGGACCGCCGCGCCCAGCTTGGCCAGCGTCACCGCGGTGCCGGCGGCGGTGCCGGCCGGCCCGAAGCGGATCTGCTCCACCAGCGCCGCGCCCTGGCCCGCCGGGATCGCGTCGACCGGCCGGACCTGCACGTCGAACACGTGCGCCCCCAGGGTGACGACCGTCTGCGTCATCGGCCGTACCCCCGGCGCACGGCCGCGGCGACGACGGCTTCCTGCTGCTCGCGATCCAGGACCCGCGGCGCGCCGAGGGTCGCGGCCCGCACGTACAGCCCGCACGCCCACTCCAGCAGCAGCGCGTTGTCGACGGCGGCTTCGAGGGTCGGGCCGTGGGTGACCGCGCCGTGGTTGGCCAGCAGCGCGGCGGACTTGCCCTCGAGCGCCGTGAGGGTTTCCGCGGCCAGCTCCGAAGACCCGAAGACGGCGAACGGCGCGACCCGGATCGCGCCGCCGAGGGCCAGCTGCTGGTAGTGCACGCAGGGCAGCTCGTCGAGCACCAGCGACACCGCCGTGGCCTGCGGCGAGTGGGTGTGCACCACCGCCCCCGCGCCGTACCGCCGGTAGACCCCCAGGTGCAGCTCCAGTTCCGAGGTCGGGGCCCGGTCGCCGGCGACCACGGCGCCGTCCAGATCGACGACCGTGACGTCGTCGGGCGTGGTCCGGCCCAGCACGACCCCGGTCGCGGTGACCGCCACGTGCTCGCCGGCCCGGACGCTCACGTTGCCCGCGCTGCCGATGAGCAGGCCCTCGCCCGCGAGCCCCTGACAGGCCCGCGCGACCGACCGCCGCGCCTCGTCGAGCGTTGAACTCGCCGTTGTCATGCGCCGAGGCTAGGATAAACCCGAAACAAAGTCACGTTCAGGTTCGGAGAGCGGATGACGGAGAGCCGGCTGCGCCGCGTGCCGCGCCAGGCGCGCTCGCGGGAGAAGCTCGCCAAGGTGCTCGCCGCCGCCGACCGCCTGCTCGCCGAGGACGGCGTCGAAGCGCTGACGACGACCCGGGTCGCGGCCGAGGCCGGCGTCTCGGTGGGCGCGCTCTACCAGTACCTGCCCGACCGCGACGCCATCACCGAGGCGCTCGCCGAGCTCTACCTCGGCCGCTTGGAAACCCTCATGGACTCCTTCGCCGAGCAGGCCGCGGGGGAGACCTGGGCCGATCCCGTCGGCCTCCTCGTCGACGCCTTCGCCGGGCTGTACCGCGCGGAACCCGGCTTCCGCGCGCTGTGGCTCGGCCGGGGCCTCACCGACGGCACCCGGGAGGCCGACCGCGCGCACAAGCGCGTGATGGCCACCGGGGTGCACCGCGTGCTCGTCGCGCAGCGCCTCCTGCGCGACGACTACGAGGCCGCGGTGGCGTGCCGGACGGCGTTCCTCGCCGCGGACGCGGTGATCCAGGAGGTCTTCCGCGGCGACGGCGCGCCCGAGCTCCTGGAGCCGGTCAAGACGATGCTGCGGGCCTACCTGGGGCACCTGCCCCGGCCGTAGCGACGAGGAATTCCTCGCCCGGCACGACGCGGAGGCCGTCGGCCCGGCCGGCGAAGTAGCGCTCGTTCAGCTCGGCCCCGGACACGTGGACGGCGTCGCGGAACCCGGCCTCGCGGGCCATCGCCAGGATCTCCGCGGGCGAAAACGTGCTGACGAACGGCGTTCCCGCTTCCCGGGCCCGCTCCGCCGTGACGCGGTGCCGCGCGCGTTCGCCGTCGTCGAGCAGTTCCGGCGGCAGCAGGAACGTCATGGCCAAAGTGGACCCGGCGGCGAATCCGGCGATCCGGCGCAGCGTGGCCGCGTTCGCTTCCTTCGTGAGGTACATGCTGACGCCGGTGGAGGCGACGACCGCCGGCTCGTCCGCCGCGAAGCCCGCGTCGGCCAGCCGGTCCGGCCACGACGTCGTCTCGAAGTCGACCGGCACCAGGCGCAGCCAGTCCGGGACGCCCAGGCCGAGTTCGGCCAGCCGGGCCCGTTTCCATTCCTGCGGGCCGGGCTGGTCGACCTCGAACACACGCATGCGCGCCGCGATCTCCGGACGGCGCTGGGCGAAGGTGTCCAGCCCGGCGCCGAGGATCACGTACTGGCCGACGCCGCGGGCGGCCTGCTCGGCGACCAGGTCCTCGACGAACCGGGCCCGGGCGACGATGCCCGCCCGGTAGCGGCCGGCGGTCGCCGGGTCCATGTCGTCGCGGGCGCGCCAGTCGTCGCCCGGATCGGCCAGGCGCAGGCCGAGGTCGTCGGTGAACACGTGCGGCGGCGGATCGACCTCGACGTGCAGCGCCCGCCACAGGGCGGTCCGCACCGCCGTGCTGTCCGGCGCGGCCACCTCAGGCCTTCCCCGGCGCCGACAGCGTCCACGTCCGCCCGTCGGGGTCGCGGACGGTCATTTCCCGGGTCCCGTAATGGGTTTCTTCGAACGGGCTGACGACCTCGACGATGTCGCCGGCCCGGAACTCGTCCGCGTCCGGGACCTTGAACACGACCTGGGTCCGCGGCTGCTGGCTCTCGGGCACCTCGGCGATGAACAGCCAGGGGCTGTCGCCGTTGCGCAGCTGCCCGGAGTTGTGGTCGGTCGCGAACTCGAGCTCGTAGCCCAGCGCCTGGAAGAACTTGGCCGCCTTGCCCCAGTTGTGGGTCTCGAGGTAGATCGCCTCGACGCCTTCGGTCGTCATGTCAGTGCTCCTCTTCGGGTTCGGTTTCGAGGTAGGCGCGCAGCGCGTCGGCGACGAGCGCCGAGAGCGACCGCTCGGTCTCGATGGCCCGGTGCTTGACCTGCCGGATCAGGCCGATCGGCAGGTACACGTTGAACTGCTTGACGTCGTCATCGCCCACGCGCCGAGGCTAGCATGCTAGTAAGCTAGTCCACCAAGTCCCGCCCCTTGAAGCCGCCCGGCCGGCGGCGCCCGGTTCACCGGCGTCACCGCGGCCGCGACCGGGCTCGCCGTCGCGACCTTCGCCTACAGCGCGACCGCCGCGCAGACCGCCACCCTCGCCGTGAACTGTCGATCCTGCCGCTGCCCGGCAGCGACGGCGTCCAGGTGGCGGGTGTCCCCTCGGGACGGTGCCGGCCCGCGGGCAGCTCGTCGTCAACGGCACCAAGTGCCTCGACGCCTACAACAGCGGCACGGCGAACGGCACCGCCGTGGTCGTCTGGGACTGCAACGGCCGGCGCAACCCGCAGTGGGCGCTCAACGCGAACGGCACCATCACCGACGCGGTGTCCGGACTCTGCCTGGACGCGAGCGGCGCGGCCACCGCGAACGGCACGAAGATCATCCTCTGGACCTGCGGCGGCGGCACCAACCAGCAGTGGACCCGGCGCTAGGCCGTCGAATCCCGGATCACCAGCCGGCACGGCCGGGTGTGCCGGCCGGGGGAGGGCTCGCCGTTGATCGCCGCCAGCAGCATCCCGGCGGCGGTCCGGCCGAGCGCCTCCAGTTCCATGTCGACGCTCGTCAGCGGCGGCTGGCAGCCCAGGGCCATGACGTCCCAGTTGTCGAAGCCGACCAGCGCGACGTCGCCGGGCACGCGGCGGCCGGCCGCCTGCAGCGCGTCCGCGGCACCGCGGGCGATCTGGTCGCTGCCGCAGAACACCGCGTCGAAGGGGGTCTCGGAGCCCAGCAGCATCCGCACCGCCTGCCGGCCCCACGCCTCGCTCCACTCGCCGAACATCGGCGCGCCGGCCGGGTCGAGCCCGGCTTCGGCGAGCCGTCCGGCGGCCGCGGACGCGCGGACGGTCGCCGAGTGGTGCCGCTCGGGGCCGGTGATGTGGGCGATCCGGCGCCGTCCGGTGGCCAGGAGGTGCTCGACGGCTTTGCGCGCGCCGCCCGCCTCGTCCGGCACGACGGAACAGTCGTGCGGGTCGGCCGAGCTGATGAAGGCGTAGACGACGGGGATCGGCAGGTCCGCCCCGATGGGCGGGCGCGCCTGGGTCCGGCGGCCGGTCACGATGATGCCGTCGACCCGGCGGGACAGCAGGGTGCGCAGGTAGTACTGCTCGCGGATCGGGTCGTCGCGGGCGTCGCAGAGGAACACCGACATCTCGCCGGCGCCGAGGGCGTCCTCGGCGCCCATCATCAGCGGGATGCTGAACCGGCCGATCGTGTCGGTGGTGATCATGCCGACGGTGTAGGTGCGCCCGGAGTTGAGGGTCACCGCCGCCCGGTTGGGCTGGAACCCCAGCTGCTCGGCCGCGGACAGCACCCGCTGCCGGGTTTCCGCGCGCAGCGACCCGCGGCCGTTGAGCGCCTTCGACGCCGTGCCGACCGAGACGCCGGCCAGCAGGGCGACCTCGCTGATCGTGGCCGGCTTGGCGGGCGCGCCGGGAGTTTCCGAAAGTTTCCGCGGGGGCATGGTGGCACAGTACCTCCGACGTCGCCGGGACCCAAGGTGACCCGGGTGCTACTACGGCAAACGGCCCTTGACGGGGTGCCGGAACCGCCCTAGCTTGAGTCGGCAACCGGTTTCTGAAACTTTCCCGGCTGCTTCTCCGACACCGCAGGCGGCGGCCTCCCGATAGGAGAGAGTCGATGACTTCGCACATCCGATCCAGGGCACGGTGGGGGCGTGCCACGGCCGCCGTCGCCGGCGTGCTCGTCCTCGCGGCCTGCCAAAGCGGCCCGCCGGGGGCGGCGGCGGGGGACACCGCGAGCGTGGACGACGGCACCACGATCACCATGTGGACCCGCTCGCCGACGGCCACCTTCAGCCAGACGCTGATCGACGCCTACAACGCGAGCCACAAGAACAAGGTCAAGCTGACGGTCTTCCCGGCCGACTCCTACCAGCAGAAGGTCGGCACCGCCGCGGGCGCGAAGCAGCTGCCGGACCTGCTCGCGGCCGACGTCGTCTACGCGCCCAACTACGCGGCCAAGGGCCTGTTCCTCGACCTCACCGCCCGCGTGACGCAGCTGCCGTTCAGCGGCAGCCTCGCCGCGGCGCACATGAAGGCGGCCACCGCCGGGGGCAAGCACTACGCGGTGCCGCACGACATCGACCTGTCCGCGGTGTTCTACAACAAGGTCCTGTTCACCAAGGCCGGTCTCGACCCGGCGAAGCCACCGTCTACTTTGGACGAAATCGCCGCCGACGCGCGCAAGATCGCCGCGCTCGGCGGGGACACCAAGGGCTACTTCTTCGGCGGCGCCTGCCCGGGCTGCCAGCTGTTCACCAGCTGGCCGATGATCTGGGCTTCGGGCGGCACGGTGCTCGACGAACAGGGCACGGCGGCCACGCTCGACAGCCCCCAGGCGGCGAAGGTCTATTCCTGGCTCCGGCAGCTCTACACCGACGGCGTCGTCCCGGCGTCGGCGAAGAACGAGTCCGGGCCCACCTGGACGCAGTCCTTCCTCGACGGCAAGATCGGCATCCAGCCGATGGGCGCGACCGCGTTGCAGGGCATGAAGGAAGGCCCGAACCTGCAGGTCGGCGTCGCCCCGATCCCGGGACTGGCCGGCGGCAGCTCGTCGTTCGTCGGCGGTGACGTGCTCGGCATCGGCAGCAACAGCACGCACGCCGCGGCCGCGTGGGACTTCATCGCCTGGACGCTGTCCGACCAGGCGCAGGTCGACGTCGTCGCGAAGAGCAAGAACATCACCGTCCGGTCCGATCTCGCCGACAACACCTACGCCGAGCAGGATCCCCGGCTCGGGGTGTTCAACCGGCTAGCGAGCCAGGGCCAGACGCCGATCTCGGTCAACTTCGGCAAGACGTTCAACGACACGAACGGGCCGTGGACGTCGACGGTGATCGACGCGGTCTTCGGCGGCGGCGACGTCGGATCGACCCTGAAGCAGCACAACGCGGCCGTCACCGAATCGCTTTCCGGCGGCAGCTGACCATGGTCTCCCTCCTGTCCCCGCGGGTGCCGGCGCCGGCGAAACCGGCGCCGGCACCCCGCCGCCGCGGTTCGATCGCCCGCGGGCGGCGCCGGCTCGGGATCGCCTACGCAGCCCCGATGGCCGTGCTGGTCGCCGTCTTCTTCGTCATCCCGCTCGGGCTGATGCTGTGGATGTCGGTCAGCCACTGGCCGCTGGTCGGCGCGTCCTACCCCGACGGCGTCAAGAACTACGACGCGCTGAGCGACCCGCTCTTCCTACGGGCGGTCTGGTTCACGCTGAAGTACACGCTGGTCACGACCGTCGTGCTCAGTCTCGTGGCGTTCGGGCTGGCGCTGCTGGTGCAGCACGAGCGGCGCGGCACCGGCTTCGCCCGCACGGTCTTCTTCCTGCCGAGCGCGGTCGGGCTCGCGTCGACGAGCCTGCTGTTCTACGGCCTGTTCAACACCGATTCGTCGGCGCTGAACCACCTGGTGGGCTTCCTCGGGCTGGGCCGGGTGGACTGGCTCGGCTCCGGCGGCAGCGCGCTCGGCTCGACGGCCGGGATGATCACCTGGCGGTTCGCCGGGTTCTACATGCTGATCCTGATGACCGGCCTGCAGGGCATCGACCCGGCGCTGTACGAAGCCGCCCGCATCGACGGCGCGAACCGGTGGCAGATCCTGTGGCGGGTGACGCTGCCGCTGCTGCGGCCGACGCTGGCCCTGGCGATGGTGCTGTCGCTGACCGGGTCGCTGCTGGCGTTCGACCAGTTCTTCATCCTCACCGGCGGCCGGCACGACACCGCCACGGTCGTCATCGACATCTACCGCGAGGCGTTCCTGTCCCAGGACCTCGGGCGCGCGGCCGCGGTTTCGGTGGCGACGCTCGCCGTGCTGATCGTCCTCAACGCCGCCCAGCTGCGGCTGATCCGCCGGGAGGGGAAGTGAACCGGCTCCGGGCCGCGGGCCTGCACGTCACCGGTGCCGCCCTGGCCGTGTTGTTCCTGCTGCCGCTGCTGTGGACGCTGTACTCGTCGCTGACCGGGCGGGAGGCCGGTGACTCCGGGACCGACAACTACCGGCGGCTCGCCGAGTACGGCAGCGGTCTCGGCACCTACCTGCTCAACACGAGCGTCGTCGCGCTGGTGGCGGTGAGCGTGACGGTGGTGGCGACGACGCTCGGCGGGTACGCGATGGCCCGGCTCGCCTTCCCCGGGCGCACCCTGCTGTTCCTGGTCACGCTGGCCATCCTGATGGTGCCGTACACGACGATCCTGGTGCCGCTCTACATCCTGCTCGGCTGGCTCGGCCTGCAGAACTCGCTGCTCGGCCTGGGTCTGGTGCTGGCCGTGCTGCAGCTGCCGTTCGGCCTGTTCATGATGCGCAACTCCTTCGAAGCGCTGCCGGTGGAGCTGGAGGAGGCCGCGCTGATCGACGGCTGCTCGGTCGGCGGCGCGCTGCGGCGGGTGTTGCTGCGCGGGGTGCTGCCCGGCGTCGTCACCGTCGCGCTGTTTTCGTTCCTGGCGGCGTGGAACGAGTTCGTCGCCCCGCTGATCTTCCTCACCGACGGTGAGAAGTTCACCCTGCCGGTCGCGCTGTTCAACCTCCAGTCGGGCAGCCTCGGCTCGGTCGACTTCGGGGCCCTGCAAGCGGGAGTGGTGGTCTCCGCCCTGCCGTGCGTGGCGGTCTTCCTCGTCCTGCAGCGGTACTACGTCCGCGGCTTCACCTCGGGAGCCCTCAAGGGCTGAGACACCCAACGGCTGACAGGAGCACCTCGATGACCGAACGGATCCTCGGGCCCGTCCACCCCACGGCCGCCGCGAGATCGGCGCTGCGGCCGCTCTTCCTCGGCGCGGCCGCCTTCGCCCCGGGCAGCCTCCTCGGCGACTGGCAGGCGCGCAACGCGAGCCGGACGCTGCCGCACTGCGTCGAGCAGCTCGACGCGGCGGGCGCGCTGGACAACCTCCGGCGCGTCACCGGCGAGGTCGACGGCGAGCACCGGAACATGTGGTTCGCCGACTCCGACGTCTACAAGACCCTCGAAGCCGCCGCCTGGCAGCTCGGCCGGGACCCGGGTGACGCCGAGCTGCGCGCCTTCCTCGACACGACCGCCGCGCTGGTGGCCAAGGCCCAGGAGGACGACGGCTATCTGAACTCCTACTTCACCGCCGACAAGCCGGAGCTGAAGTGGCGGGAACTGCACTGGAGCCACGAGCTGTACTGCGCGGGGCACCTGATCCAGGCCGCCGTCGCCGCCGCGCGGGCCGGCGTGGGCGCCCAGCTCGTCACCGTCGCCCGGCGCTTCGCCGACCTGATCGTGGAGCGGTTCGGGGAGGTCGACGACGTCGACGGGCACCCCGAGATCGAGACGGCGCTGGTGGAGCTGTACCGGGTGACCGGCCACCGGCCGTACCTGGACCTGGCCCTGCGGTTCGTCGACCTGCGCGGGCGCGGCCTGCTCGACGGCGAGCGGTTCGGCTCGCGGTACCTGCAGGACCACGAGCCGGTCCGGACGGCGGACGAGGTCGCCGGGCACGTCGTCCGGCAGCTCTACCTGCTCGCCGGGGTGGTGGACGTCGCCGTCGAGACCCGGGACGACTCGCTGCTGGCGGCGGCCCGCCGGCTGTGGGCCGACGCGTTCGGCGCGAAGACCTACCTCACCGGCGCGCAGGGTTCCCGCCACCGCGACGAGGCGTTCGGCGACCCGTACGAGCTGCCGCCCGACCGGGCCTACGGCGAGACCTGCGCCGCGATCGCGAGCTTCCAGTGGAACT
Organism: Amycolatopsis sp. NPDC051102; assembly: GCF_040682815.1. Classification (NCBI taxonomy): domain Bacteria; kingdom Bacillati; phylum Actinomycetota; class Actinomycetes; order Pseudonocardiales; family Pseudonocardiaceae; genus Amycolatopsis; species Amycolatopsis sp. NPDC051102. The sequence goes on along the minus strand of NZ_JBFBBT010000016.1, from coordinate 26,200 downwards.
GGCGGATGCTGCTGGCCACCGGCGAGAGCCGCTACGCCGACGAGATGGAACGCGCGCTGTACAACGCGATCGCCGGGTCGACCGCCGTCGACGGCACGCACTTCTTCTACTCCAACCCGCTGCACCTGCGCACCGGCCACGACGGTTCGCACGAGGACGCGCCTTCGCAGCGTCTGCCGTGGTACTCGTGCGCCTGCTGCCCGCCGAACCTCGCCCGGCTCGTCGCGTCGCTGTCGGGCTACGTGGCCACCGCCGACGCCGGCGGCCTGCAGGTCCACCTCTACGCCGCCGGGACCATCCAGACCACTGTGGACGGTGTGGACGTCCGCGTCGAAACCCGCACCGAGTACCCGTGGGACGGCCGGGTCGAGCTGACCGTGACCACCCGGGCGCCGCTCATGCTGGCCCTGCGGATCCCCGCCTGGGCCGAGGGCGCCCTGGTCGACGGCGCGCCCGCCGAGGTCCGCGACGGGTACGCCGAGGTGCGGCGCGACTGGACGGGCGGGGCGACGGTGACGCTCGAACTGCCGATGCCCGCCCGGATCGTCCGGCCGCACCCGCGGATCGACGCCGTGCGCGGCTGCGTCGCGGTGACGCGCGGGCCGCTCGTCTACTGCGTGGAGCAGGCCGACCTGCCCGGCGGCGTCACGCTGGAGGACGTGCGGATCGACCCGGCGACGGCGTTCGCGGCCGGATCGCTGCCGGACGTGCCGGTGACCCTCATCGCGCGCGGCAGCGTCGAGACTCCCGCGTCGGGCGAGCTGTACGGCACCGGCGCCACCGCTGCCGGTGAGCCGTTCGAGCTGACCGCGATCCCGTACTTCCTTTGGGGCAACCGGGCGCCCGGCCCGATGCGGGTCTGGCTCCCGCTCGCCCTCACCTGACGGTCGTGAGGGGTAAGGCGGGTTGGCACCCGCCTTGCCACTCACGAGCACGGGAGCGCACCCGGCCGTCACTGTTAACGCTAACAAAACCGAAGATTGCGAGGACCCGATGACGCGTCCTGTGGTATTTCGGCCCCACCGCGGCGTGCCGCGGCTGGCTGTTTCCGTGGTGCTCTGCCTGGTGGCCGGCCTGCTGTCGGTGCTGTCCGCGAGCAGCGCGCTGGCCGCGACCGCGTTCACCAGCACCGTGGTCAGCTCCTCGAGCGGTCAGTGCGCCACCGTGCCCAACGGCGGCAGCGCCGTCCAGCTGACCCAGGCGAGCTGCGACTCCGGCGCCGGGCAGTCGTTCCGCTTCACCCCGGTGTCCGGGGACGTCTACACCCTCAGCACCTTCACCGCCGGCAGCTGCGTGGACATCTCCGGTGCGTCCACCGCGGACAACGCCGCGGTGATCCAGTACGCCTGCCACTCCGGAACGAACCAGCAGTTCCGTCTCGAGCCTACAGAAAGCGCTTTCAGTCTGGTTTCTGTCAGTTCGGGTAAGTGCGTCACCCCGGTAAACGGCGTGCTCGTGCAGATGGCCTGCGGCCCGGCCGCCGTGTGGCGGCTGCCCGGCTACCAGTCCGGCGGCGACCCGCAGACCCCGCCGGAGAAGACCGTGCGGGTGTGGCTGCTGCGGCCGTCCGACGTGCCCTACGACCAGCGCTACCCGGACGGCATCGCGAACGTGGTGCGGGAAGCGCAGCGGTACTACCGGCAGGAGCTGGGCAAGACCTTCCGGCTCAACGAACCCGTCGTCCAGGTCGTCACCGGCGAGCACGTGAAGAGCTGGTACGAGAACACGCCCAACGGCGGCGAGCGCTACTGGTGGGCCGTGTTCAACATGCAGCAGGAGCTGGTGCGCCGGTTCGGCGTCCGGGACGGGGACAGCCGGTGGATCAACGTCGGCGAGGTCATCGCCGAGGGCGACGGCGCGGGCGGCGGTGGCGGCAACGGCTGGGTGATCCTCTGCCAGCACGACGCCGACGGCGCGGCCGGCCTCAACGGCCCGATGAACCGCTGGTACGGCGGCATGGTGCACGAACTCGGCCACGCGTTCGGCCTGCCCGACTCGACCTCGACGGACGGGACGCCGATGTCGGCGTCGTTCTACGACTACCCGAACACGCACTTCAGCCAGAGTCAGAAGACCGCGATCTTCAACGGCCCGTACGGCTCCTTCCTCTTCTGAACGGGAGAACCCGATGAGACGTCCGGTATTGCTCACCGCCGCCACCCTCGTGGCCGGCATGGCCGTGGTGGCCCCGGCCCGCGCCGCGGCCACGTTCACCAGCACGATGGTCAACTCCGCGAGTGGCCAGTGCGCCACCGTCCCCAACGGCGACAGCGCCGTCCAGCTCACCCAGACGGCCTGCACCTCCGGTGCCGCGCAGTCGTACACGTTCACCCCCGTCTCGGGGGACGCCTACACCATCGGCACGTTCACCTCGGGCAGCTGCGTCGACATCTACGGCGCGTCCACCGCGGACAACGCCGCGGTGATCCAGTACGCCTGCCACGGGGAAAGCAACCAGCAGTTCCGGCTGCAGCCGGCCGGAACCACCACGTTCAACGTCGTGGCGGTCAGCTCGGGCAAGTGCATCACCCCGGCGGGCGGCGCGCTCGTCCAGCTGCCGTGTTCGAGCGCGAGCGCTTGGCGGGTGCCGGGGTACACGCCCGGCACGTCCGACACCTACCAGGGCATCCCGAACCTCGCGCCGAACGCGTGCAAGAACTCCGGGCTGCCGCGGTCGTACGGCACGAACTTCCAGACGCCGGACGACCCGTACGGCCAGGGCTTCCAGAACACGACGGCGATCGGCTGGGACGGCAACTACTGGCCGGTCTTCAGCTACCTGTCCGGGTCGTTCTTCGCCCGCGGCGTGAACACGACGTACAACGGCCTCTGCGCTGGCATGTACTCGTTCAGCGCCTACACCTACGGCGGCAATCCGGGCGCGCAGTCGGTGCAGTGGACCGAGGACAACGGCTACCTGCCGGCGATGACGACGTCCCGGACCGCCGGCAACGTCGGGATCACCATCAAGAACTTCGCCGACAAGGTCACCATCAACGGTTCCGCGGTCATGCTCGTCTACACACGGGTCTCGATCAAGAACAACGGTTCCGGCCCGGTGACGGTTCCGCCGGGTGGTTCCGGCCCGGGTCTCGTCCGGCTCACTTCGTCCTCATTGGACACCGTGGCGGCCGGGCAGACCAGCAACCACGACTTCGTGGTGGCGGTGGACAACTTCGGCAGTGGCGTCGCCCTGCCGACCGGCTCCACGCTGTCGTCGAACGCGCCGAACTTCGACACCGCCTACGGCCAGATGACGGCGTACTGGAACTCGCGGCTGGCCGAGACGAACACCTTCAGCCTGCCGAACACGAATCTGCCCAACACCGGCGGCCTGGCGAACCCGGGCACGGCGATGGCCAACGCGTACAAGGCCGGCACGATCTACAACCTGATCATGCAGGTCGGCAAGGCGCAGTTCTCCGGCGCGAACAACTACAACTGGATCCTCAACCACGACGTCCCCGGCGAGCTGACGGCCAAGTTCGAGACCGGCGACTTCCGGGACGCGCGGAACCTGCTGCTCACCGCGCGGATCGCTCAGCAGGACAACTGGGACGAGGTGGGCGCCAACTGGTACTGGGACGGCGTCTGGAAGACGATGGGTGCGTGGGCGACGTACCTGGCGAAGACGAACGACACTACGTTCGTCAGCCAGTACTTCAACGACACCGGCTCCTGGGGACCCAGCCTCCGCACCATCGCCCGGGTGAAGTACCCCGCCCAGCTCGCCTCGGACGGGACGTTGCAGACCAACTTCGACAACGACTCCACCGGGCGCTGGCTGTTCAGCAACTTCTCGGCGTTGCAGATGCTGGCGTCCTACAAGTACATCGCGACCAAGATCGGCCAGACCGCCGAAGCGACGTGGGCGAACACCGCCTACACCTCGCTGCTGACCGCGTTGAACACCGTCGTGGGCCGCAACCAGTCCGCGAACGGCTTCAGCTACCTGCCCTGTGAGGTCGACAAGCCCAACAGCGCCAACCGCTGCAGCACCTTCAACGACGCCAACTGGGCCTCACCCGGCTGGGTCGGGCAGAACCAGTGGTCGACGCTGCTGTCCGGCGGCACGCTGACCGGCATCATGGGCGACCCCGGCCAGATCGACCGGATGTACCAGTGGGGCTTCAACCGGCTGTCGGCCAACGGCTACCCGTTCCCGACGTTCGGGGCGTTCAACGGGTACTCGACGGCGTACAACACGTCGTACTCCTCCGACGGGCTCTACTCGAACAACTACCGCGACCTGCCGATCACCAGCTACGCCTGGCAGCTCAAGACCACCACCGGCGGCCCGAACGCGTGGTGGGAGGCCAACGGCAGCGGGCCGAGCCCGGCGAACCCGTGGATCGGCAGCCACGCCGGCCCGCAGTTCGGCGCGTGCCCGTACGCGTGGCCGATCGCCGGGCAGCAGCAGGGCCTGCTGGAGTCGCTGGTGGCCGAAGGACTGGCGTCGAGCGGTTCCGGGCCGTACACGTTCACGCGGCCGCTCTACATCGGCCGCGGTGTGCCGAACGCCTGGGTCACGCCCGGCCAGACGGTCTCCGTCGGCAACCTGACCAGCACCTACGACGTGGCCTCGGGCAGCCGGTCCACCTACGGGGTCTCCCTCGCGGTGAGCGGCTCGAGCGGCGCCCGCGTCGTCACGGTGACGACGTCGGGCACGCTGCCCGGCGGCGCGGTCCTCATCCAGCTGCCGGTGTTCCTCTCCACCGGCGTGAACTCCGTCAGCGGCGGCAGCTACGACGCCGCCACGCACACGGTCACCGCGAGCGCGACCACGGTGACCATCACCCTCGCGAGCTGAACCTCCCCGGGGTGCGCCGCGCGGGCGGCGCACCCCGCCCCAGCGAAAGGCTCGATGATGCGCGAACCCACCTTCGACCGCCGCCTGCTGCTCAAGGCCGTGGGCGCCCTCTCCGCGAGCGCCGCCCTGGCCCCGTCGCTGGCCGGCCCCGCCGCCGCGGCGACCCGGCCCGACATCGGCGTCTCGGTCTTCCCGTTCCCGCTGGGCGCGGTGCGGCTGCAGGCCGGGCCGTTCCTCGACAACACGAACCGGCAGCTGGCCTACTTCCGGTTCGTCGACCCCGACCGCCTGCTGCACACGTTCCGGCTCAACGCCGGGCTCGTCAGCTCGGCCCAGCCCTGCGGCGGCTGGGAAAGCCCCACCACGGAACTGCGCGGGCACTCGACGGGGCACCTGCTGTCCGGGCTGGCCCAGGCGTACGCCAACACCGGCGACACCACGTACAAGACCAAGGGCGACTACCTGGTCAGCGCGCTCGCCGCGTGCCAGGCCGCGTCGCCGGGACGCGGCTTCCACCCCGGCTACCTCTCGGCGTTCCCGGAGAACTTCTTCGACCGGCTGGAGAGCGGCCAGTCGGTCTGGGCGCCCTACTACACGCTGCACAAGATCATGGCCGGACTGCTCGACCAGTACCTCCTCGCGGGCAACCAGCAGGCCCTCGACGTCCTGCTGCGCAAGGCGGCCTGGACGAAGGCCCGCACGGATCCGCTGTCCACCACGCAGATGCAGGCTGCCCTGCGCACGGAGTTCGGCGGGATGCCCGAGGTCCTGACGAACCTCTACCAGGTGACCGGCGACGCGAACCACCTCACCACGGCCCAGCGGTTCGACCACGCCCAGATCCTCGACCCGCTCGCGGCGAACCAGGACCGGCTCGCGGGGTTCCACGCCAACACCCAGATCCCGAAGATCCTCGGCGCGATCCGCGAGTACCACGCCACGGGCACGACCCGCTACCGCGACATCGCGGTCAACTTCTGGCGGATCGTGCTCGACCACCACACGTACGTGATCGGCGGCAACTCCGACGGTGAGTACTTCCAGACGCCCGACGCCATCGCGAGCCAGCTGTCGGACACCACGTGCGAAGTCTGCAACACCTACAACATGCTCAAGCTGACCCGGCAGCTGTTCTTCACCGACCCGGCGCCCGAGTACATGGACTACTACGAGCTCGCGCTGTTCAACCAGATCCTCGGCGAACAGGATCCGAATTCGAGCCACGGGTTCGTCACGTACTACACGCCGATGCGCGCGGGCGGCATCAAGACCTACGCCAACGACTACGACGACTTCACCTGCGACCACGGCACCGGCATGGAGTCGCAGACGAAGTTCGCCGACAGCATCTACTTCTTCGCCGGTGAGACGCTGTACGTCAACCTGTTCGTGGCGTCGGTGCTGACCTGGCCGGGCCGCGGGATCACCGTCCGGCAGGACACGGCGTTCCCGGCGTCGTCCGGGACGAAGCTGACGATCGGCGGGTCCGGGCACATCGCGCTGAAGATCCGGATCCCTCGCTGGACTTCGGCCGCGGTGGTGAAGGTCAACGGCGTCGCGCAGGGCAGTCCGGCACCGGGGTCGTACTTCACGATCGACCGGACGTGGGCGGCCGGCGACGTGGTCGACGTGTCGCTCCCGGCGTCGCTGACGTTCCCGCGGGCCAACGACGACCCGGGTGTCGGCGCGGTGAAGTACGGCGCGATCGTGCTCGCGGGCCAGTACGGCTCGACGAACCTGAGCGCGCTGCCGACGTTGCAGCCGGGCACCCTGACCCAGGATCCCGCGAACCCGCTGCGGTTCACCGGGACGGCGAGCACGGGCGCGGTCACCCTGCAGCCGTTCTACGCCACGCACCACCAGCGGTACACGGTGTACTGGCGGATGGGAAGCACGCCGCCGGCCGGGACGTCGTACGAGGCGGAGGCGGCCACTCTGGCCGGTCAGGCCGCGGTGCGGAGTTCGTCCGGTGCTTCGGGTGGCGCTCTGGTCGGTTACGTGGGCGGCGGTTCGGCGAATTACCTGCAGTTCAGCGGCGTCAACGCGACCGCGGGCGCGCATCCGGTGACGATCTATTACGCCTCCGGTGAGGCCCGTTCCCTGACGATCAGCGTCAACGGCGGTGCCGCGATCTCGGTCGCCACGCCGAGCACGGGCGGCTGGGACACGGTCGGCTCGGTGCAGGTGTCGCTGACGCTCGCCGCGGGCGCGAACACGATCCGGCTCGGCAATCCGTCCGGCTGGGCGCCGGACCTCGACCGCATCGTGGTCGGCTGACGGGCCGGCCTGGCATGGACGGCATACGGCGGCTGCTCCATGCTGGGGGCATGACCACAGGCAAGGGCAAGGTGACCTGCGATCTCACGATCTCGGTCGACGGGTACTCGGCCGGGCTCGGCCAGACCGAGCAGCGGCCGTTCGGTGACGACGGTGGCGACGGCTGGGGTGACAAGCTGCACGCCTGGTTCGCCGAAGGTCCCGCGGAGCACCCGGACGAGTTCGCCCGGATGATGACGGCGAAGGCGTTCATCATGGGGCGCAACATGTTCGGCCCGGTGCGTGGCGAGTGGGACCGGCCGTGGAAGGGGTGGTGGGGCGACAACCCGCCCTACCACGCCCCGGTCTTCGTGCTCACCCACCACCCGCGCGATCCGCAGCCGATGGACGGCGGCACCACGTTCCACTTCGTCACCGACGGGATCGAAGCCGCGATGGAACGCGCACGCGACGCCGCCGGCGACGGTGACATCTCCGTCCACGGCGGCGCGACCACCGTCAACCAGTACCTCGCCGCCGGCCTGATCGACGAGATGCGGCTGCACGTCGTGCCGCTCGTGCTCGGCGCCGGCACGCGGCTGTTCGACGGCGTCCCGCCCCTGGACGTCGAGCAGGTGGAGTCGCGAGCGGCCAGGTCGGTCACGCACCTGACCTATCGCGTGCGGCCGGCGGGAGCGTCAGCCGAGCCAGGGGGGCAGCGGTAGCCCGGGGACCCGGCGGCCCCGGTGGCCGGTCGTCTCGCGGCCGGCCACCAGGGCGTTGAGCACCGCTTCTTCCACCGCCTGCACCACCGCCTCGAAGAACGGGTCGATGCGGCCCCACGGGACGAACCGCAGGCTCTCGTACGCGGCCTCGGCGGTGCGGGGGAACGTGCTGGTCAGCGCGCCCGGGTTCGCCGTGCTGAAGGCGAGGAAGAGGTCGCCGGAGAAGTGCGAGCCCGTCGTGCCCGTGCGGGCGAGGCCCAGCGGGACGCGGCGGGCGAGCGCCGTGCACTGGCCCGGCAGCAGGGGCGCGTCCGTGCCCACGACGACGATCACCGAGCCCGCGCCGGCCGGGGCCGCCGCCCAGTCCTCCATCGGGTTGTCCGCCGCGAGCCGGGCGCCCACGGCGTCACCGGCGACGGTGAGCTCGCGGCGGCTGCCGAAGTTGGCCTGCACCAGCACGCCCACGGTGTACTCGTCGGAGCCGTGGGCGACGATCCGGGACGCCGTGCCGGTGCCGCCCTTGAAGCCGTAGCAGGTCATCCCGGTGCCGCCGCCGACCGAACCCTCGGCGACCGGACCCGGCCGGGCGGCGTCGATCGCCGCCACCGCGTGTCCACTGTGGACTGTCGAGGCGTTGATGTCGTTGAGGTACCCGTCCCACGTCTCGGCGACCACGGGCAGCAGCCACTCCGCCGCCACGTCGGGGCGCTCGCGCACCACCCAGTCGATGACGCCGCGGTGGCACGGCCCCACGGCGTGGGTGTTGGTGATCAGCACCGGCAGGGTCAGCGACCCGGTCTCGGCGAGCCACGCCGTGCCGGTCATCTCGCCGTTGCCGTTGAGCGAAGACGTCCCGGCGGCGCACGGCACGGCGAAGCCCTCGCGGCCGCGGGGGAGGATCGCGGTGACGCCGGTGCGCACCGACTCGCCCTCGGTGAGCGTCGTGTACCCGACTTCGACGCCGGGCACGTCGGTGAGCGCGTTGTGCGTGCCGGGCCGGCCGGGCAGCGCGATGCCCAGGTCGCGGGCACGGGTCATGACGGGTCCTCCAGGGTGCAGGCGGTGCGGGCGTAGGACAGCAGCATCGCTTCGGCGGTGGCCGGCTCCAGCGTTGGCACGGCCTGGGTGAGGTGCAGGCCGTAGCCGTCTTCGAGGGCCACGAGGTTCCGGGCGATCGCGACCGCGTCGGCGGTCAGGGTGAACTCGCCGGTCGCGGCGCCGGCCTCGAGGATCCCGGTGTAGATCCGCACCTGCCGCTCGTACAGCGCGATGTGCCGGGCGGCGTAGGCGGGGTCGCGGCGGGCGATCGTGCCGAGTTCGTAGAGCAGCACGCACAGTTCGTCGTCCGGGCCGGTCGGCAGCCCGCTGCGGATGGTGGCGAGCAGCCGCTCGGCCGGGGTGCCGCCGCGGGCGGCCTCCTCCCGCTGGGTGCAGAAGCGTTCGACGGCTTCGCGCTGCACCTCCTGCAGCAGCTCGCCCAGGGTGGGGAAGTAGTAGAGCACCGAACCCGACGACAGCCCTGCGCCGTCGGCGATGTCCCGCAGCTTCAGGTTGAGGACCCCGCGCTCGACGACGGCGCGCCGGGCCACCGCGATCAGCTCGGCCCGCCGCTCGGGGGCCCTGCTCGGTCGTGCCATGCCGAGCATTCTTCGAAGGATCTTCGAGAAAAGCAAGTACTTGACTTCCGTGCTCGACGGGCCTTTGATCCGTGGTCACCTGGTTTATCGAAGGAGCTTCAAAGAACTGGAGGCCCGATCGTGACCACCCCTGCGCTCCGCCGCGGCCTGCGGACCGTCGGCACCCTGCTCATCACGCTGTCGGCGATCAGTCCCGCGTCGTCGGTGTTCATCATCGCGCCGGGGGTGCTCACCGGCGCCGGCACCGGCGCGTTCCTGAGCTTCGCGGCCGCCGCGGTCGTCGGCGTCTTCATGGCGTTCGTCTACGCGGAGCTCGCCTCGGCGTTCCCGGTGGCCGGCGGCGAGTACGCGATCGTCGCGCGCACCCTCGGCCGGCTGCCCGGCTTCGCCGTGCTCGGCCTGATGATCATCACGCAGGTGCTGATCGTGGCCGTGATCGCCCTGGGCGTCGGCACCTACCTGGGGGTGCTGTGGCCGGGCCTGCCCGGCCCGGCGGTCGCCGCGGCGACGTGCGTGCTGGCCGCCGTGGTCGGCGTGTTCGACATCAAGCTGAACGCCTGGGTCACCGGGATCTTCCTGGCGATCGAGATCCTCGCGCTGGTCGTGGTGAGCGCGCTCGGCCTGCTGCACCCGGCCCGGCCGCTCACCGACCTGCTGGTCCACCCGGTGGCCGCGGACGGCGGCCCGGCGAGCGTCGGCGCCATCGCGATCGCGGTCGCCGTGGCGATGTTCGCCTACAACGGCTACGGCTCGGCGGTCTACTTCGGCGAGGAGACCCAGGACGCGCCCCGCGGCATCGCGCGCGCGATCCTGCTCGCCCTGGCCATCACCGTGGTCGCCGAACTCGTCCCGGTGACGGCGGTCCTGGTGGGTGCGCCCGACCTCGGCCGGCTGTTCGGCGCGGAGAACATGCTGTCGGAGTTCGTTTCCGCCCGCGGCGGCGGCACGCTGGACACGGTGCTCAGCCTCGCGGTGGCGCTGGCGATCGTGAACGCCGTGCTGGCGATCGTGCTGATCAGTTCCCGGCTGGTGTTCAGCAGCGGCCGCGACCGCGCCTGGCCGGGTGCGGTCAACCGGGCGCTGGCGGTGGTCCACCCGCGCTTCGGGACGCCGTGGGTGGCCACGGCCGGCACCGGGATCGTCGCGGCGCTGCTCTGCTTCGTCGACCCGGAACTGCTGCTCGTGGTCACCAGCACGTCGATCGTGGTGGTGTACGCGGCGCTGTGCCTCGGCGCCGTCAACGGCCGCCGCACGGGCGCGACGGCGCACGCGAAGTACCGGATGCCGTGGTTCCCGGTGCCGCCGCTGCTCGCGCTGGCCGTGCTGGTGTTCGTGGTGTACCAGAACCTGCTGGACCCGGCGGTGGGCCGGCCGAGCCTGCTCGTCACGGCGGCCGTCATCGTGCTGGCGGCGGCGTACTACGGGGTGGTCCTGCGCCGCCGCGGCGGCTGGCAGCTCGCCGAAGACGTCGTGGCCGAAGACGGCCCGGCGCGCGCCGGTGACCCGGGGGCCACCGGCGCGCGGACCGATCAGTAGCCGTAGACCGTCTGGAAGACGCGCTGGTCGCTGGTGGCGACCAGGCCGTTGGCCCACAGCTGGTTCACCCGCGAACGCTCGGTCGCGTTCGGGTAGGCGTTGGTGCAGGACGGGCCGGGGCCGCCACCCGACATCAGCTCCGAGCACGGGCCCGAGTAGTGGTCGGGCAGCCCGAGGGCGTGCCCGGTCTCGTGCGCCGCGATGCGGGTCGGGTTGTACTGGCGGGCCTGGGTGTAGTCGATGAAGATGGTGCCGCTGCCGTGCCCGTTGGTCGAGGCGTAGGACCCGCGGGGGTCGTTGCCCTCGGTGTAGCGCAGGCTCGCACCGGAGTTGCGCTCGACCAACCGGACGTTGGTGACGCTGTTGTTCCAGTTGGCGGCACCGGCGTTGATCACCGAGCGGAACGACGGTGCGCTGGCGGTGCTGTAGTAGACCGTGGTGACCGCGGCCTCCTGGTCGGTGGCCGCCGACGCGGTCCCCGCGGCGAGCGGGGTCATGGTCAGGGCGAGCGCGACGGCGCCGGCCAGGGCGAACTTCCTCGACATCGGAAGACTCCTCGTGGGGACGGGGATTTGCCGGATTTGCGCGCGCTGTCGAAAATTTACCCGGATGTCGCGACGGCGGGAGCCGACTAACGTAGGGTCGGCAAGTGGTGATTTACCAACACTTCCGACGGGTTGACAACCGGCTGCGACGTCATCCGGCCCGCGTCAGGGCGAGCAGCTGCTGTTCGAGCCGCCGCGCGGCCGCCACGTCGATGCCGACGCCCCACAGCGGGGCCGTGCTCGCGCCGTCGGCCGCGGCGACCACCAGGGTCACGACGTCACCGGGCAGGCCGTCGTCGTGGAGTTCGCGCTCCCACTGCCCGGCGTCCGCGCGGGCGAGCTCGGCGACCTCCGGGATCGACATCAGCTGGGCGATCAGGGCGATGTTCTCGCGGATGGCCGCCTCGTCCTGCGACGTGTCCAGCGACGCCCGGACGTAGGCGCGCGTCAGCCGTCCCGGTGCGGTGTCGGCCGGGTCGAGCGCCGCCTGCACCTCGGTGCGGAAGGCGTCCAGGATGTCCTGCGCGAGCGTGCGCACGAGCGCGTCCTTGGCGGGGAAGTGGTAGAGCAGCCCGCCTTTCGACACGCCGGCTTCGCGGGCGATGTCGTCGAGCGACGCCGAGATCCCCCGGGTGCGGATCACCCTCGCGGCGGCGTCGAGCAGCGCCCGGCGGGTTTCCTCCGGGCTGCGCCCGGCTTTGCGCGGCATGTCAGTCCTTTCCGGACGGAATGGTACGCCAGGCGATGACCGCGGCGACGGCGGTGACCGCGGCCGCCACGAGCGCCGTCACCTGCATGGCGCCGGTGAAGGCCTCCTGGGCGGCCTGGACGATCCCCGGGTCGCCGGCGAGCACCGCGCCGGCGAGGGAGTCGCGGACCTCGGCGGGGAGCGGTCCCGCCGGCAGGAAGGCGCGGTAGACCAGGGTGACGACCGAGCCGAGGATCGCGATGCCCAGCGCCGCCCCGAGTTCGTAGGCGGTCTCGGAGATCGCCGATGCCGAACCGGCCTTGTCCCGCGGGACGGCCGACAGCACCGAGTCGACGGTCAGCGTCAGCGCCAGCCCGACGCCGAGCCCGACCGGCACCAGGGTCAGGCCCAGCCACCAGTACTGCGCCGCCTGTTCGGCGAGGGCGACGAGCGCGAGCCCGGCGGCGGCCACGGCGAGCCCGGCCGCGACGGCGCGGCCCCGCCCGAGCCGGGCGACGACCACGCCGACGGCGGCCACGACGACGATCGAGGCGAGCGTCGCCGGCATTTCCGCGAACCCGGCCTGCAGCGGCGAGAAGCCGCGGACGAGCTGCAGGTACTGCGAGAAGAAGAACAGCAGCCCCATCAGGGCGAAGACGGCGATGAAGTTGGCGAGGACAGCGCCGCTGAAGGCGCCGTTGCGGAACAGCGTGACGTCGATCAGCGGAGTCTCCGCCCGCCGCTGCCGCCGGAGGAACAGGACACCCGAGACCGCCCCGATCCCGGCCGCGACGGCGACCTGCGCGTCGAGGCCGGCGCTCACGGCGTGCTTGACCGCGTAGACCAGCGGCACGATCGCGGCGAGCGAAAGCCCGGCCGAGAGCAGGTCGAACCGGCCCGGCGCCGGATCGCGCGATTCGGGCAGCAGCCACGCGCCCGCGATCAGGAAGACCACGACGACCGGCACGTTGATCAGGAACACCGAGCCCCACCAGTAGTGCTCCAGCAGCACCCCGCCGACGAGCGGGCCCAGCGCGATCCCGCCGCCGGACCCGGCCGACCAGATCGCGATGGCGCGGGTCCGCTCGCGCGGGTCGGCGAAGAGCGTCCGGATCAGCGACAGCGTCGACGGCATGATCGTCGCCCCGGCGACGCCGAGCAGCAGCCGCGCGAGGATCAGCACGCCGGCGGTGGGGGAGAAGGCGGCGAGCACTGAGGCCAGCCCGAAGGCGGCGGTGCCGAGCAGCAGCACCTTCTTGCGCCCGAACCGGTCGGCGAGGTTCCCGGCGGTGACGAGCAGGCCGGCGAGGGCGAGGGAGTAGACGTCGCCGATCCACAGGATCTCGGTGGCGGTCGGCGCGAGCTCCCGGGTGAGCGACGGCACGGCGAGGTAGAGCACGGTGCCGTCGATCGCGAGCAGGAGGACGGCCCCGACGAGCACGCCCAGCGCAGCCCAGCGGCGGCGCGGGCTCAACGGCCGGACGGAGGCGGGCTGCGTGGTGATCATGCCGGTTACTATACCGTCTGGACGGTACAGTAACGCTGGTGAGGCCGGTCACGGGTAAGCTGGAGGAAGCGGAAAGGGGCGCACGTGACGGCGGAAGAACTGATCATCGAGTTCTCGCTGATCCGCCTCGACCACCCGGAGCTCGACTTCGAGGAGATCGCGGCACTGGTGGTCCGCCGGGGCGGCGCGGAACGGGAGCTGGAGTTCGCCTCCCGCAACCTGGCGGACCGCGGCGAGCTGCGCGGCCCGGCCTTCCGCACGGCGGTCGAGTACGTCCTGCGGGTGGTGCTGACCCTGCGGGGCCCCTCGGACTAGCGGGCGCCGGCCGGACCGCGCCGAGCCGCGGCGGGTGCCGTGGACCCGTTCGCTCCGGCCGCGCCGGCGCCGGGCACCGCGCGTCCGCTCCACCCTGCCGGGCGTGGCCGCTGCGAGTCGTCGTGAGTGGTAAGGCGCGTTCTAACCCGCCTTACCGGTCACGACAGCCGGCTCGGTTGCCGCCGCTCAGGTGCCGGCCGCTGCGTGGCGCAGGCCGCGGCGGTCGAACACCAGGTCCCGGGCCGTGCCCAGGGCCGTGGCGATCGCTCCCGCGAGGACCGCGTCCTCGCCCAGCTGGCCGGCCACGATGTCCGGGACCGCCGGGATCGTCGCCGCCAGGGCGCGTCGCATCGGGGCGGCCAGGAGGTCCGTGTTCCCGCCGATTCCGCCGCCCAGCACGATCAGGCGCGGGTCCAGGACCGCCGTCACCGCCGAGACCACGTACGCCAGCTTCTCCGCTTCCTCCTCGACCACCCGCAACGCCCGCTCGTCGCCCGCGCGGGCCAGGCGGAACACGTCCTTCGCCGACTTCGCCTTCGTCAGTCCCGCGGCCCGGGCCGCGTCGACCACCGCCTGGCCCGCCGCCGCCGACTCCACCGGGCCCGGGCGGCGGGGAGCCGCTCCGGAGGGCATCGGGCCGTACGGCAGGTCCGCGATCTCGCCCGCCGCGCCGTGGGCGCCGCGAAACAGCCTGCCCTCCACCAGCAGGCCCATGCCGATCCCGGTGCCGACCGTCAGGCACACCAGCACGTCGACGCCGAGCGCCGCGCCGAGGGCGTGCTCGCCCACCGCGCACAGGTTCGCGTCGTTCTCCACCACGACGTCCGAGCCCGCCAGCGCCAGCGCCGACGCCAGCTCGTGCAGTACCCCGCGGCGTTCCCAGCCTGGCAGGTTGGGCGCGCGGTGCACCGTGCCGGTCGCCGGGTCGGGGACGCCCGGCGTGCCCACCACCGTCGACACGACCTCGTGCGGCCTGAGCCCGGCCGAAGCCACCGCGCGTTCGACGGATCCGCTCACCGTGCGGACCAGCGCGCTCGCCGACCGGCACCGGTTGGGCTCGTCGAGCCGCGCGACGATGCTGCCTTCGAGATCCGCCACGGCCACGCGGATCACGCGCCGGCCGATGTCGACGCCGACGACGTGCCCGGCGTCCGGCGCGGCCTGGTAGACCACCGCCGCGCGGCCGGGCCCCGCCAGGCTGCGCCCGGTGGTCCGGACCAGCCCGTGCTGTTCGAGGTCCAGCAGCGCCTGGCCCACCGTGGGTTTCGACAGCCCGGTGCCGGCCGCGATCTGCGGCCGGGTTGCTTCGCCCTGGCGCCGCAGCCGGTCGAGGACGACCCGCTGGTTCAGCGCCCGCATGTGCGCCGGGGTTCCGACCGGTGGCCCGTTTTGCCCCACACGTCCTCCTGAGTTGCCGCAACTTTACCGGCGGAACCCTTTCGACCCCGCGCGTTCTATGTTAAGAAACTTTACTAACTACTAGCCGGAGGCACGTCGTGAGTTCACCCACTCGATCCGGGGAACCGCCCGCCCTTGAGCGCCGGATCGGCCCGCTGCAGGCCACCGCGATCAACATGACCCAGATGTGCGGGATCGGCCCGTTCGTCACGATCCCCACGATGGTCGCCACCATGGGCGGCCCGCAGGCGATGTTCGGCTGGATCATCGGGGCGATCGTCGCGCTGGCCGACGGGCTCATCTGGGCCGAACTCGGCGCCGCCATGCCGGGCGCCGGCGGCACGTACCTCTACCTGCGCGAAGCGTTCCAGTACCGCACCGGACGCCTGATGCCGTTCCTGTTCGTGTGGAGCGCGGTGCTGTTCATCCCGCTGATCATGTCGACCGGCATCATCGGGCTCGTCCAGTACCTCGGTTACCTGATCCCCGGTGTCACCGACGACGCGGGCACGACCCCGCTGGGCAAGATCATCGGCGTCGGCATCACGCTGCTGATCATCCTGGCGCTGTTCCGGAAGATCGGCCAGATCTCCAAACTCACGACGGTGCTGTTCGTGGTCATGCTCGTCGCCGTGCTGACCACGATCGTCGCGGCGTTCTCGCACTTCAGCGCGGCCCAGGCGTTCGCCTTCACGCCGGGCGCGTTCAGCTTCGGTGGCCAAGGCGCGTTCTGGACCGGCCTCGGCGCCGGCCTGATCATCGCCATCTACGACTACCTCGGCTACAACACCTCCGCCTACCTCGGCGGCGAAGTGCGGGAGCCGGGCCGCACACTGCCCCGCTCGATCATCTTCTCGATCCTCGGCATCATGGGCCTGTACTTCCTGCTGCAGGTCGGCGTGCTCGGCTCGATCCCGCTGGAGCAGCTGAAGACGGCCAAGTCGGTCGCGTCCTCGGTGCTGGAACAGGTCTGGGGCACCGGCGTCGCCAAGTCGATCACCGTGCTGATCGTGATCGCGGCGATCGCGTCCGTCTTCGCCGGGCTGCTCGGCGGCTCGCGCGTGCCGTTCGAAGCCGCGCGCGACAAGGTGTTCCTGCCGGTGTTCGGCAAGCTGCACCCGAAGCTGCACCTGCCCACCGCGGGCGTGCTCGCCATGGGCGCCATCACGATCGTCGGCTCGCTGTTCACCCTGACCGAGGTGATCAACGCAGCGGTCGCGACCCTGGTCCTCATCCAGTCGCTGGCCCAGGTCGCCGCGATCGTCGTGCTCCGCCGCCGGCAGCCCAACCTGCGGCGGCCGTACCGGCAGTGGCTCTACCCGGTGCCGACGATCATCGCGCTCGTCGGCTGGGTCTACATCTACAAATCGGCCGACTGGCTGTCCATCTGGCTGTCGCTCGGCTGGATCGCCATCGGCGCGCTCGCCTACCTCGGCTACGCCAAGGCCGAGCACACCTGGCCGTTCGGGCCCAAGGAGATCAAGGAAGCGTTCGCCACCGAACCGGAAGGGGTTCAGGCATGACCCGGAACCTCGCGGTCTTCGCCGCGCTGCTCCTCGTCCCCGGCGTGGTCAGCGTGGCCGGGCCCGCCGCCGCGCAGGACACCCACGCCGTCGCGAAGCCGCACGGGTTCAGCACGGTCGGCCTGCAGGGCTGGCAGGTCCTCACCACCGCGCAGGTCAAGGACGGCGGCGAGAAGGTCTCCACGCCCGGGTACGCCACCCGCGGCTGGCTGCCGGTGAAGCCGGACGACGCCGGCGCGCCCGGCACCGAGATCAACGCCCTGGTGCAGAACGGCAAGTGCCCGGACGTCTTCTACTCGGACAACATGCGCAAGTGCTTCGGGTACGTGGACAAGCTCGGCCCGGTCGTCACGAAGCCGTTCTCCGACCCGTGGTGGTACCGCACCGACTTCACCCCGGACATCCGGCCGGGGCAGCACGCGAAGCTGACCATCCCCGGCATCGTCGGCGAGGGCGACGTCTGGGTGAACGGCACGCTCGTCGCCACGAAGGACGTCGTCAGCGGCGCGTTCGCCGGGCACACCTTCGACGTCTCGAAGCTGGTGAAGCCGGGGCGCAACACCCTGGCGATCAAGGTCTACCCGAACAACCCGCTGAAGATGTACACCCTGGACCAGGTCGACTGGAGCCAGATCCCGCCGGACAACGACACCGGCATCCAGTTCCCGCCGACCCTGCAGGTCTCCGACGCCCTCACCGGCGACAACGCGCACGTCGTGCAGGACAACGCGGCCGACCTGTCCAGCTCGAAGCTGACGGTGAAGGTGGACGTCACCAACGACGCGGCCGCGCCGCGGACCGGCGACGTCGCCGCGACGATCACCCCGCCGTCGGGCGCGCCGATCGTCGTCAAGCAGCGCGTGACGATCCCGGCGAACACCAAGCGGACCATCACCTTCGCGCCGGTGCGGATCGCCAAGCCGCAGGTGTGGTGGCCGTACTCGATGGGTGACCAGCCGCTGTACACGCTGAGCACCGCGGTCTCGCAGGACGGCGTGCTGTCGACGTCGTCGAAGAGCACCTTCGGCATCCGCACGGTGACCTCCCGCCTGGTCGGGAAGTCGGCGGCGCTGCCGGAAGGCGCACGGCAGTTCACGATCAACGGCAGGGACTTCGTGTTCCGCGGCGGCGGCTTCGCGCCGGACCTGTTCCTGCGCTACGACTCCGCCGACACCGCGCACCAGATCGCGCTGATCAAGAACCTGGGCCTGTCCGGCGTCCGCCTCGAAGGCCACGACATGCCGCAGGACTTCTACGACCAGGCCGACCGCGCCGGCCTGCTGGTCATCGGCGGCTTCCTCTGCTGTGACGCCTGGCAGCCGGACACCGCCGAGCAGCTGGGCGAGCGCGACCTGCGGATCATCCACGACTCGTCGGTGAGCATCGCGCAGCGCGAACGCAACCACCCCAGCGTGTTCAACTACGGCTGGAGCGACAACGAGCCGTTCCCGAACCAGGAGCACGCCGTCCTCACCGCCTTCGAGCAGGAGGACTTCCAGGTCCCGGTGATCGCCTCGGCGGAGTACAAGAGCACGCCGACGCTGGGCAATTCGGGCGAGAAGGAAGGCCCGTACGACTGGGTGCCGCCGTCGTACTGGTACGACAGCTCGCACTTCGACGCTTCCGACGACAGCCGCACCAACGCCGGCGGCGCGTGGGGCTTCGCGAGCGAGCAGAGCGCCGGGCACACGGTGCCGACGCTCGACTCGATCAAGCGGTTCCTCTCGCCCGCCGAGCAGGCGAAGCTGTGGCAGGACCCGGCGTACAACCAGTACCACGCGAACTTCGAGCCGGACCACGGCGGTTACGCGTTCGGCACGCTGTACACGCTGGACCAGTCCATACTGCAGCGGTACGGGAAGTGGACCTCGCTCAAGTCCTATGTGGACCTGGCGAACATCGCGAACTACGAGAACACCCGCTCGCAGTTCGAGGCGTTCCTGCACCACTCGACGGACAAGGACAACCCGTCGACCGGCGTCGTCTACTGGCAGCTGAACAAGGGCTGGCCGACGCTGCTGTGGTCGCTCTACAACGACGACGGCGACCAGGCCGGCGCGTTCTTCGGGGCCAAGAAGGCCAACAAGCCGCTGCACGCGCTCTACGGCTACGACAACGGATCCGTGACGCTGGACAACCTCGGCGCCACCACGCAGTCCGGGCTCTCGGTGCAGGCGCGCGTCATCGACACGGCGGGCAAGGTCCTGGACGACCAGACCGCGTCCGGGCTTTCGCTGGGCAGCCAGGGCGTGCGCACCGGAGTGCTGAAGCCGAAGGTGCCGGCCGAGACCAAGGCGCCCGCCCCGGCGCAGGCCTACTTCGTCGAACTGCAGGTGAAGCAGGGCGGGAAGGTCGTGGACCGCAACGTCTACTGGCTGTCGACGCAGAAGGACGTCGTCGACTGGGCCAAGACGCTCGGCAACCCGCAGGCGACGCTGTCGCAGTACAGCAACCTGCAGGCGCTGCAGACCTTGCCGAAGTCGCAGATCGGCGTGGTGGCCTCGACGTGCCCGAGCGGTGCCGGCCTGGTGACCACGGTGACCGTCACCAACACCTCGAAGACGCCGGGCGCGGCGTTCTTCCTGCGGGCCGACGTCCGCCGCGGGACGCCGGACGGCCGCGAGGCGCCGGGGGACAACCAGCTCGCGAACGCGACCTGGGACGACAACGACATCACGCTGTGGCCGGGCCAGTCGCAGACGCTGACCGTCACCTACCAGGCGGCCGACCTGCGCGGGGCGGCTCCGGTGATCAGCGTCGACGGCTTCAACACCGGCCGGGTCGTGGTGCGGGGGACGGGAGGGACGCACGCGTGACAGAGGAACGGATTCTCGGGATCGACTTCGGCGGCACGAAGGTGGCGCTGGGGCTCGCCGGCCGCGACGGCACCCTGCTGGCGACGCGCCGGCTGGACACCGACGCGCAGGCGGGGGCCGAGCAGGTGGTGGTGCGCGCGCTCGCCGCGGCCAGGGCCCTCCTGGCCGACGAGGGTGCGGTGCCCGCGTGCATCGGCGTCGTGAGCCCGGGGATCGTGCTGCCGGACCGCATCCTGCTCGCGCCGAACGTGCCGGGCTGGGAACAGCTGCACCTGGCCGAGCTGGTGGCCGCGGAGTTCCCCGGTGTGTCGATCGCGGTGGGCACGGACGCGAAGGCGGCGGCGCTGGCGGAATGGCGCTGGGGCGCGCTGGAGGGCGCGGACCCGGCGGTGTTCCTCTCCCTGGGCACCGGCATCGCCGCGGCGGTGCTGATCGGCGGCCGGGTGCTGACCGGCGCCAACGGAGCTGCCGGCGAGATCGGGTACAACCTGCTCTCGCCGCAGGACACCGAGGGTTTCGCGAGCGGAGCGGCGCCGCTCGAGGAAGCCGTCGGTGGGCGTGGGCTGGGCGGCCGGGCGAGTGATCTGCTCGGCCGCCCGGTCACCGCCGGGGAACTGTTCGCGCTGGCCAAGGAGAACGTCGAGGCGAAGGAGCTGGTGACGGCGGCGCTCGACGAGCTGTCGATGCACGTGGCCAACCTGGCGATCGCGCTCGACCCGCAGCGCATCGCCGTCGGCGGCGGCCTGGTGCGCTCGGCGGACGTGCTGCTCCCGGCGCTGGCGGACCGCCTGGCGCACGCGGTGCCGTTCCCGCCCCGGCTGGTGGCGGCCCGCTTCGACCAGGACGCGGCGCTGCTGGGCGCGGTGGCGCTGGCCCTGGGCGGGTAGGACGTCCGGGTGGTGTGCCGGTGCCCCGACCCGGCACACCACCCGGCTTCAGCGGTCAGACGCGGGCCGCGGCGGCCTCTTCGGCGCGCCGGAAGGCCGCGGGCGACAGGGTGAACCAGACCAGCACCGAGCTGACGGCCTGGATGCCCGCGCCCAGCACCCAGACCGCGCGCAGGCCCCAGTGCGCCGCGACCAGGCCGCCGGTCAGCGCACCCAGCGGGGTCAGGCCCCAGGCCAGCGCCCGGTGGCTGGTGAGGACCCGGCCCAGCAGCGGCGCCGGCGTGAAGCGCTGGCGGCTGGACTGCGAGCAGACGTTCCAGATGAGCACGGTCGCCGTCAGGGACACCAGCACCACGCCCACCAGCGGCGGCCACGGCGGGACGACC
Organism: Amycolatopsis sp. NPDC051102; assembly: GCF_040682815.1. Lineage (NCBI taxonomy): Bacteria > Bacillati > Actinomycetota > Actinomycetes > Pseudonocardiales > Pseudonocardiaceae > Amycolatopsis > Amycolatopsis sp. NPDC051102. The sequence continues at coordinate 5,171 of NZ_JBFBBT010000016.1, read as the reverse complement.
GCGATCAGCAGCTGCGTCACCACGCCGAAGCTCTGCGCGAACCGCATCGACCACGAGTAGCCGAGCCGGTCCACCACCCGCTGCACCACGAACGACGACGCGACCCAGCCGACGGCGAGGCAGGCCAGCAGCAGCCCGTAGCCGACCGGGCCGACGTGCAGGACCTGCGTCGCGTAGAGCACGAACATCGCGTTGCCGGCGCTGGCGGCGAAGGAGCCGAGGGCGACGTTGATCGTGATCGACCGCAGCAGCGGCGTCCGCACCAGGTGCCGCAACCCGCCGGAGAGGTCGCGCAGCGGGTGCGTCGTCGCCGCCACGACCGACTGCGACGGGATCCGGCGGGCGAGCAGCATTGCGAGCAGCGCACAGGCGGCGGCCAGCCAGGCCGGTGCCCCGGCACCCACCGCGATCAGGAACCCGGTCAGCGGCGGCACGACGAACCGTACGACCCCCTGGTCGATCACCGTGAGCCGCGCGTTGGCGTGGGCGAGCTGATCCGGTCCGACCAGTTCCGGGACGAGCGCACCGCTGGCGCCGTCCCCGAGCACCCGCGCCGAGGTGATGACGAAGGCGACCACCAGCAGCACGGGCAGGCTGAGCACTTCGGCGGAGGCGACGGCGGCGAGCACCACGGCGGCCCCGGCCAGCACGGCGTAGGCCCAGGCCAGCACGGCGGTCCGGCGCACCCGGTCGATGAGCACCCCGGCGAACAGGGACAGCAGCAGCCACGGCGCTTCCCCGACGACGTTGATCAGCGACACCTCGCGCGGATCGGTGGTCACGGACACGGCCAGCAGCGGGATCGCGGCCAGGAGCAGGCCTTCGGCGGACGAACCGGACACCGCGACGGCCTGCAGCCGCACCCACCTGGACGCCATGATCCCGAGCTTGCCGAACCGGCCGGTGGATCCCAACCGATTTACCGGCGGGTGGAGGCCAGAAGTTCCGGAGCGCCCCCGTAACGCTCCGGAGCGAATCCGAGCCTCATCACCCGTGGCTCGCCCGGTGTGGCGGCCTTACTCCGAAGGGAAGAAGTTGCGAAGCGACGAAAGCCGGTCGATCCGACGGCCCAGGCGGCGCGCATCACCCGCCGCGGAACGCTGATCACCGCCCTTGCCACGGTCATCGCCGCGTTGATCGCCGGGGTGTTCGCGGCCTGCAAGGTCGGCAACGAGCAGGGCGTGGCCGATGCCCCGCCCCGGACGGTGACCGTCACAGCCACCGCGCCCGGGCACGGTGCCCCGCCCGCTTCGACCGGCGCCGCGCAGGCGAGCGCCGGGTGCCCCAAAGCAGTGGCCGACGACAAGCAGGCCCCCGGTGGCGAGGTCGTGCTGTCCGCCGGCAGCCAGTTCTGCCTGCGGACCTCCGAAGGCAAGCTGTTCGCCAGGGCCTGAGCCGTCAGCGGCGCACCCGGGTCGATTCGCGGACGACCAGCTCCGGGGTGAACACCACGGCCTGCCGTTCCGGTTTCGTGTCCGACGTCTCGGCCAGGAGCAGTTCCGCCGCCGTGCGGCCGAGGCGGCGGGCGGGCTGGCGGACCGACGTCAGCGGGACCGCCGCCGCGCCCGCGAACTCGATGTCGTCGTAGCCGACGATCGCCATCTCCTCCGGGACGCGGACACCCGCGCCGACCATCGCCTGCAGCACGCCCAGTGCCAGCAGGTCGTTCGCGCAGAACACCGCCGTCGGGCGGGGGCTCGTGCCGAGCAGGCGCGCGCCGGCGTCGCGGCCGGAGGTGACGTCGAGGCCGATCGCCTCCAGCACCGTCAGCTCCGCCGCCGAGCCGGCCAGCGCGGCGCGGAGGCCCTGCTCGCGGTCGCGGCACTGGGCGAGGATGGCGGGGCCGTTGACGAACGCGATCCGCCGGTGGCCGGTCTCCAGCAGGTGCCGGCCGGCGAGGGTGCCGCCGGCGACGTCGTCGACCGACACCGAACTCCCCTCCGACGCCGGGACCTTGCGGTCGACGAAGACGTACGGCGTGCCGGTGCGCCGGAAGGTCCGCAGCGCTTCGCCGGACGTCGCCACGGGGCTCAGCAGCACGCCGCGGACCCGCTGCTCGGCGAACATCGCGAGGTACGACGCCTCCAGCTCGGACCGCTGGCTGCTGTTGCAGGTGACGATGTTGAGGCCCTCGGCGTGCGCGGCCTGCTCGGCACCGCGGGCGACGTCGACGAAGAACGGGTTGCCGAGATCGAGCACGAGCAGGCCCAGCACGCGGCTGCGGCCCGCGCGCAGCTGCCGCGCCGACTCGTCGCGGACGTACCCCAGCTCCTCGATCACCGACAGCACGCGGCTGCGGGTGGCCGCCGCGACCACGTGCGGCCGGTTGACCACATTGGACACCGTGCCGATCGAGACGCCGGCCCGTTTCGCGACGTCCTTGATGCCGACCACGGAACCCCCTCGCTGAGAGGCCGTGAGCCTATCATGATCTGAAACGTTTCAGCCGCCCGGCGACACGCCGTTGTCCCGGCCCCCTGGCGGCGGCGGTGTCCCGGTGAACGTGAGCTGGCGCGCCTCGTCGGTCCCCGAGATCACCCGGTTGATCGACACCTTGAGCCACTCCAGCGTGACCCGGACCTGGTCGTCGATCTGCCAGCGGTCCAGCGCGTCGGACTCGAGCAGGTTGTTGACGAAGTCGAACACCTGCTTGCGGTGGGTGTCGCGTTCCTTGACGAGCGCCTCGACGACCGGCGCCACCTGCTGCGGGTTCTGTGCCAGCTGGAGCGCGAACTGGTCGATGTCGCCGCCCTCGATGAGCGTTTTGAACGCCTGCACCTCGGAGGCGAGCCGCAGGTTGTGCTCGGCCTGCTTGTCCATGCGCAGGCGCACGAGCACCTTCGTCCACAGCCCGTGCTCCGCCTCGAGCCACCCCGGCCGGAAGCGCTCGGCCGCCGCCTTTTCCGCGGAGACGACGTCGCCGATCTGCAGCGACCGCGTCTCCTGCCGCAGCCCTTCGAGCAGCTGCGGCACGAGGATCGGCCGGACGTCGGTGATGCCGCCGCGCACCACCCGTTCCGGGTCGACGACCCGCCACTGCACGTCGACGGCCGCCCGGAAGACGAAGGCGTCCCCGGCACTCGGCAACGTGACACCCAAGGTCAGGCGGCGCAACGACAGGTCCACGTCGTACTGGCTGCGGAAGCCGCCCCACAGCATCTGCAGCACACTCGGCTGCTTGCCGTCCCGGAAGGTGGTCATGGCCCCGTTCTTGTGCACGAAGACCGTGGCCGTCCACGGCCGCGCCGGCGCCCGCCGGACGAGGAAGTCCAGCCGGCCGACCCGGTACGCGCCGAGGACCGGCCGGCAGCTGGACGGCTCGACGGTCCGGACCTCCTCCTCCGTCGTCTCTTCCTGTTTCGCGTCTTCGCGCCAGTTCGGGTCCGGCGCGGGCGGCGGCTGCGGAGGTTCGTCGGGCTTCTTCTCGTCACTCATGCCGGCAGATACCTTTCTTGTCGGGCGTGCACGGCGTCGATCAACCGGGCCGCGACCGCGGGCCGCAGCGGATCGGCCCAGTCCGCCTGGAGCCGGTCGATCAGGTGCTTCAGCCGGAGCCGGTCGCTTTCGGTGTCGACGACGTAGGGGAGGAACCGGGCCAGCGTTTCGAGGCATTCGTCATCGTGTTCGGTGATGCGGATCCACTTGCCGAGCAGGTTCTTCGCCGTGTACCCGCCGATCCGGGCTCGCAGCGACTGCCGGAGCAGGTCGGCGATCGGCTCGGTGAGCTCGGGCTGCTGCCACTGCAGGGTGAGCAGCAACGGCCACTTCTGCGCCGCGGACGGAAGCTCGGGCCCTTCGTTGCCGAGGGAGATGTGCAGGTAGTCGAGTTCGAACCCGTAGAGATCGGTCAGCTGGTCGATTGCGTTCAGCGCGAGCCGGCGGAGGCTGCTGCGCTCGCTCCGAATCCACCGGCCGAGATGGTCGAGCACCGGGTCGATTTCGCCGAACGCCAGCAGTTTGGCGATGCTGAAGCCGGCGGCCCAGACGAGGCTCTCGTCGAAGCCCCCGACCGTCGGCCGTTCCGCCGGGGTCCCGATGATGCGCAGCTCGTTCAGCGTTTCCGTGATGTAGCGTCCGCCGAGGGTGAAACCCTGTGCGGCGGCGGCCGTCCAGCGCGCCGCGTAACTATGGGACCGGCACCAGTGGTGCAGCATCCGCCGGATCGCCGGCCGGAGGGCGTCGTTCTGGGCCGCCTGATCCAGCGCGATGGCCGCCGACATACGGCGCTGCCAAGAGTTTTTCTTCGTAGGGGTGGTGGTGGCGCTGGAGGCGATCATCTTGGTGTACCCGTAGGCGAAGTCGCGACCGCAGAGGTACCCGGTGGCCTGGGCGGCGCGAACCCACACTAGGTGCCGGGGATCTTTGCTGAGCTTGGTCAGCCACCAGGTGATGGCTACCCGCATGCGGTGGTGCTTGTCCCAGACGTGGTTGAGCACCGCACTCGGGTACCGCTCATCGTGGAAGATCAGCAGGTGCATTGGAACCAGCTCCTGACCGAAGGCGGTAGACCCGAGGATCAGCTTCGCCCGCAGGGCCGGGAGGCGATGGTCCTGGTCGTCGGTGAACAGGGATGTCCGCCGGACTCCGGTGGCTCCGGTCGCCGCGATGAGACGGCCGGCCAGCCGTCCGGCCGCCTCCGCGACGATGTGGTACGGCGACTTGTTCAGCACCGCCAAGGCGATCCGAAACGCGGCTAACCGCAGGGCCTCGTCGCGGTCTTCCCCCGAAGGCATGGCCTCGATACCGGCGAACCATTCCGCAACCTGGAAGGACACGCCCAGGGTGGCTTCCCGCTCGACGTCGACCCGGGTGTTTCGCCCTCGCGCATGCTCGGCCAGCAGCGCCGCCATCCGCACGGATTCGATGGGACGCGGGGCCGGCCCCAGCGCCTTCGTCACCCAGTCCACCGCCAGGAGCTCGGACATCCGGTCCTCGAAGTCGTCCAGGTCGTCGGTGCGGGCCTCGTGGTCTGCGTGCTTCTTCAGCAGGCCCGCGGCGTCCGGCGCGGTGTAGTCGCAGGCGTAGCCGCCGAAGACATCGGAGGGCCGCGGATCGGTCTCGGCGACCAGGACGCAGTAAGAGGTCAGTTCAGAATGAGCTGGCGTGTCGGCTTCGGTTGCAGGGTCGGATGTTCCAGCATTGCAGGATGCGTGAGCAGGTCTTGACCGACG
>NZ_JBFBBT010000015.1:0-220682 GCF_040682815.1 Amycolatopsis sp. NPDC051102 | reverse complement strand
TTTTTCGTTGTTCACCAGCGACCCCCCCACCCACCCCCCGGCTGCGGTAGAGGTCGCGCAGCAGGAGGACCTCGGCGCAGTGGTGGATCAGCTCCCGGTGGATGTGCAGCACCAGGGTCGCCATCGGGTACTTCGCGTACGGCCCCTCCGCCGGCCCGCACGGCCGCGCCAAGCCCGCCTCGTCCAGTGACTGCACCCCGGCGACCCACTGCGCGTAGAACTTGTCGAGCTCGGCGAGGGCTTTGGCGGCGGTCCCCGGGTAGGGGTAGTTCTCGTAGCCGACCGGCTCGCCGCCGAAGTGCGACCCGATCCGCGCGCCCAGCACGCCGACCAGGATGTGGCCGAGCCGCCAGGCGATCGTCGTGACCGGCGGTGGCGTCGGCTCGGGATAGGCCCAGTCGATCGTGAACGGGCCCGAGCCCGGTTCGTCGTCCGACTTCCGCGGGCGGACGGTCCAGCAGCCCGCCACCGGCTCCCACCGGTACTCCTCGTCGGTGAGCCCCTCGAGCTTCGGGCGGACCAGCGCCTTCCAGTGGAAGTCGAGCTGGTCGGTCAGTTCCTTCGTCCAGTTCACGGCCATGCTCCGCACGGTAGGCCCGATCCAGGACAGCACCGGCCCTGAATCCCGGGTGACCCGGCCCACCTGGGACGATGGAGGCCGAAACCCACCGTTGCCAGGAGGTCGCCAGGTGCCCAGTCCCACCGGTCCGGTTCTCGTCGTGGACTTCGGGGCGCAGTACGCGCAGCTGATCGCCCGGCGCGTCCGCGAGGCACAGATCTACTCGGAGGTCGTCCCGCACAGCGCGTCCACCGAAGAGATCCTCGCGAAGAACCCCGCGGCCATCATCCTTTCCGGCGGTCCTTCGAGCGTGTACGCCGAAGGCGCGCCGGGCATGGACCCGAAGCTCACCGAAGCGGGCGTGCCGATGTTCGGCATCTGCTACGGCCACCAGCTGCTGGCCAGCGCGCTCGGCGGGGTCGTCGAGCCGACCGGCGTGCGCGAGTTCGGCCGCACCGAGGTCCGCGTCACCGGCGACGGCGGCGTCCTGCACGCCGGCCTGCCCGCGCACCAGCCCGCGTGGATGAGCCACAACGACAGCGTCACCAAGGCCCCGGAGGGCTCGGTCGTCACGGCGTCTTCCGACGGCGCCGCGGTCGCCGGCTTCGAGGACGTCGAACGCCGCTTCGCCGGCGTCCAGTACCACCCGGAGGTCGCGCACTCGCCGCACGGCCAGGAGGTGCTGCGCCGGTTCCTGCGCGACATCGCCGGGATCGAGCCGCAGTGGACGACGTCGTCGATCGTGGAGGAACAGGTCCGGCGGATCAGCGACCAGATCGGCGACGGCCGCGCGATCTGCGGCCTGTCCGGCGGCGTCGACTCCGCCGTCGCGGCGGCGCTGGTCCAGCGCGCCATCGGCGACCGGCTGACGTGTGTGTTCGTCGACCACGGCCTGCTGCGCGCGGGGGAACGCACCCAGGTCGAGCAGGACTTCGTCTCCGCCACCGGGGTCAACCTCATCACCATCGACGCGCGGGAACGCTTCCTCGACGCGCTGGCCGGCGTCACCGACCCGGAGCAGAAGCGCAAGATCATCGGGCGCGAGTTCATCCGCGTGTTCGAGCAGGCCGAGCGCGACCTGAAGGCCCAGGGCGACTACAAGTTCCTGGTCCAGGGGACGCTGTACCCGGACGTCGTCGAGTCCGGCGGCGGCGAGGGCACGGCGAACATCAAGAGCCACCACAACGTCGGCGGCCTGCCGGACGACCTGCAGTTCGAGCTGGTCGAGCCGCTGCGGCTGCTGTTCAAGGACGAGGTGCGCCGGGTCGGCCTGGAGCTGGGGCTGCCCGAGACGATCGTGCACCGCCAGCCGTTCCCCGGCCCCGGCCTGGGCATCCGCATCATCGGCGCGGTCGACCAGCAGCGTCTCGACACGCTGCGGGCGGCGGACCTGATCGCCCGCGAGGAGCTGACGGCGGCCGGGCTGGACCGCGACATCTGGCAGTGCCCGGTGGTGCTGCTGGCGGACGTCCGCAGCGTCGGCGTCCAGGGCGACGGCCGGACGTACGGGCACCCGGTGGTGCTGCGGCCGGTGTCGTCGGAGGACGCGATGACCGCGGACTGGACGCGCCTGCCCTATGAGGTCCTGGAGCGGATCTCCACGCGCATCACCAACGAGGTGGCGGAGGTCAACCGGGTGGTGCTGGACGTGACGTCCAAGCCGCCGGGCACGATCGAGTGGGAGTGAGCTTCCCGTAGCCAGGTCTCGAGGCCCCGGCGTGGGATCCGGGGCCTCGAGAGTTCCGGTGCGTCAGCGGCGGCGCTTGTTGCCGAACGACGCGCCGAGGAGCAGCAGCCCCACGAAGACCGCGCCGCCGGCGATCACCCAGCGGAAGTCGAACGAGGGCAGCCAGCTCGCGCCGTCCGAGAGGACGTACGCCGACACCAGCAGCGTCGCGACGCCGACGATCAGGGTGAAGGCGTCCACACCGCCGCGCCGGGCGGGCTGGGTGTCGGCCGGGTTGTCGTAGGCGTAAGGGTTCTGGTCAGTCACGCCGCACCTCCACGTCGCCCACACTGTTCGACACGTGCAGGGTGATCTTCTGGCCGCCGACGCCGTCGGGGCCGTTGTCCGTGCCGCTCAGCGAGGGCTGGCTGACGCCGTCGCTCGAGTGGCCGAAGCAGGACGCCTCGCCCGCCCCGGTGCGGCAGTCGAAGGTGACGTCCGCGTTCGCCGGCACGATCACCGTGGTGTTGCCGGCGCCGTTGGACACGCTCGTCACGTACGGCGCTCCTTCGGGCAGCTCGGTCAGGTCGAGCCGGATGTCGCCCGCCGCGTGCTGGTAGAGCGGCTTCACCTCGGTCGAGGCCTGCGGCGTCTCCCGGATGTCGCCGACGCCGCCGCGGACGTCGAAGTCGTGGAACGGTGCCGTCGTGAGGACCATGCCGACGATCGCGAGCGGCACGGCGAGCCCGATCAGGCCGCGCCCGCCCCCGGCGAACGCGCCGGCGACCAGGCCGATCCCGACCACGCCGAGCACCAGGCCGACGATGTGCTGCGCGTCGAACCAGGCGGCACCGTTGAGGCCGGCCAGCACCGCGCCGCCGGCGGTCACCACGGCGAGGGCGAAGGTGGCCGAGCCGACCTTCGACCGCGGACCACGCTGCAACCCGTGGTGCGACAGCCGCGGTGGCGGCATGGGCGGCGGTTCCGGGGCGGGCGGCGCGTCGGGCAGGTCCCAGCCGGCCGGGTCGGCGGCGAGGGGATCCCAGCCCCGGGCCGGCGACGGCGCCTCGGCGGTCTCGGTCATGGTGAAGGCTCCGTTTCCGGTGAAGGCCGGGTAGGACGTCCGCGCCGCGACGGGCGCGGGCCGGTTCAGGTGTCCGCGGCTGCGGTGCAGCAGGTAGAGCGCGGCGGCGATGAGCGCACAGCTGATGAGGCCCCCGCCGTCGAACCAGGAGCCGGTGATCGACCCCCCGGTGCTGACGACGGTGAGCACGAGCAGCACGACGGCGAAGGCGGGCGACACCGACGACCGGCCGCGCCCGATGAGGCTCTCGAAGCCGGACACCTCGTCGCTCTCCCCGGGGAAGAACAGCCACCCCAGCAGGTAGAAGGGAACGCCGAAGCCGCCGAAGATCGTCGTGACGACAAGGGCGATCCGCACGACAACGGGATCGACGCCGTACCGGTACCCGATGGCGGCGGCCACCCCGGCCACCTTCCGCCCGGCATGCGGCCGCCGCGGCCGGCTGGCCCAGAAGTCCTTGACGGTCTCCTCGAAGCCGTTCAGGACCCCCGGCTTCTCGCTCGTACCACTCATACCGAGAAGCATGCGGCACCGAGGTCGGCGGGACATCCGGGATGGTCCCTGAGGTTTCCCGGAGGGGTCGGCGTAACAGGGGATCGCCACGGTCGGCGTGGTGGTGCTGATCGTGCGGTTCGTCGCGGCACATCCGGTCGCTTCGCTCGTCGGGGGGACCTTGGTGCTCGGTGCGGCGATCTACGGGTCCGTGCTGTGGCAGCGGAAGCGAGCCCGCGAAGCCCAGCGGACGTGGCAGCTCGAGGTCGCCCGGTCCAGGAGATCGCTCGCTACCACGTGCACGGCGCACGCGTCGCCGCCGTGGTGACCACTTCCGCGTTCACGAAGCAGGCGCGGCAGTACGCCGCCCACCACGGCATCCGGCTGCTCGATGGCGCCGGTCTCGCCGCCTGGGCCGGCCGCACCGGGCCGGCTCCCTGGCACTGACCGCGGTGCCGGCTCCCTGGATCAGGGATTTCCCGGATGGAACCGCATCCGCGTGCGTGTGACCATGGACGGCGTGCAGGAGTCCCTCGACCACGTCACCGCCGAGCAGGCGATCATCCCCGCGGACCCGAGCAGGCCCAAGATGTTCCGGCGCCGGTCCGGGCGGGCCATCGCCGGGGTCGCCGGGGGGCTCGCCGATCACCTCGGCGTGCCGGTCCTCTGGGTGCGGACGGCGTTCGCGCTGCTCGCCGCGCTCAACGGCGCCGGGCTGCTCGCGTACGGCCTCCTCTGGGTGTTCGTCCAGCAGCAGTCCGAAGAAGCCGCGGAGGCGCCGAAGCCGAAGGAACGCCAGCAGGCGTTCGGCCTGATCGCACTGGGCGTGGGGCTCGCCGTCGCCAGCGGAACGCTCACCGGGTTCATCAGCGGCTGGGTCGCCGTGCCGCTGGCCGTCGCCATGATCGGTCTCGCGGTCGTCTGGCGGGAGGCCGACGAGTCGCAGCGCCGCCGCTGGCGGGCCGGGGCGAAGGACGGCTTCGCGGGTGCCCTGCTCGGTGGGGGCGGCTGGTCGGCCGCCATCCGGATCATCGCCGGCGTGGCGCTGGTGATCACCGGCATCACCGTCGTCGTGCTGCGCAGCGGCACCCTCGACCAGGTTCAGTTCGCGCTGATCGCGGTCCTCGCGACGCTGATCGGGGTGGCCGTGCTGACCGTGCCGTTCTGGCTGCGGCTGGTCCGGGACCTCTCCGACGAGCGCAAGGCTCGCATCCGCACCGACGAACGCGCCGAGATCGCCGCCCACCTGCACGACTCCGTCCTGCAGACGCTCGCGCTGATCCAGAAGCAGAGCGAGCAGCCCCGCGAGGTCGCGCGGCTGGCCCGCAGCCAGGAGCGCGAGCTGCGCGGCTGGCTCTACGGCCCCAACGGCTACGGGAAGCCCTCGGAGAAGCCCGTGGAAGCGCTGGGCCGGCTGTCCGAAGCGCTCGCCACGGCCTGCGGTGAGGTCGAAGACACCTTCGCCATCTCGGTCGGCCAGGTCGTCGTCGGGGACGCCGAGCTGGACGAATCGCTGGCCGCGCTGGTCCAGGCCGCCCGCGAGGCCATCGTCAACGCCGCCAAGCACGCCGGGGTCGACGAGGTCAGCGTCTACGCCGAGGTCGAGCCGACGTCGGTCACCGTCTTCGTCCGCGACCGCGGCAAGGGCTTCGACCCCGACCTCGTCCCGGACGACCGCCACGGGCTCGCCGACTCGATCCGCGGCCGGATGACCCGCCACGGCGGTACCTGCAAGGTCCGGACCGCGCCGGGGGAGGGCACCGAGGTGCAGCTCGCCATGCCGGTGAAAGCGGGCAAGGGAGCGGCGTGAGGCGGCTATGCTCGACGACGTGACGGACAGCCAGCGTGAACCGGTCAAGGTGTTCCTCGTCGACGACCACGCGCTGTTCCGCGCGGGGGTCCGCACCGAGCTCGACTCGATCACCGACGAGGTCCGCGTCGTCGGCGAGGCCGGTTCGGTCGCCGAGGCGGTCGCCGGGATCGCCCGCACGAAGCCGCAGGTCGTGCTGCTCGACGTGCACATGCCCGACGGCGGCGGCGCCGAGGTGCTGCGCCGCGTCCGGCCCGAGCTGCCGGACGTCGTGTTCCTGGCCCTCTCGGTATCCGACGCCGCCGAGGACGTCATCGCGGTCATCCGCGCCGGCGCGCGCGGGTACGTCACGAAGACGATCTCCTCGAAGGAGCTGGTCCGCGCGGTGGTCCGGGTCGCCGACGGCGACGCGGTGTTCTCGCCGCGGCTGGCCGGGTTCGTGCTGGACGCGTTCGCCGACCGGCCCGGCTCGGCCCCGATCAACGACCCCGAGCTCGACCTGCTGACCCCGCGCGAGCGCGACGTCCTGCGGCTGCTGGCCCGCGGGTACGCCTACAAGGAGATCGCGTCGGAGCTGTTCATCTCGGTGAAGACAGTCGAGACGCACGTGTCGAGCGTCCTGCGGAAGACCCAGCTGTCGAACCGCTACGAGCTCTCCCGCTGGGCCTCCGACCGCCGCCTCGTCTAGGAGCCGTCCCGAGCCGAGCGCGTCGGGCGGGTCAGCGCAGGAGCAGCCGCGCGTACTTGTCCAGGATCGCGATCGCGTCACGCCACGCGTCCCTGACGTCCTGAGGGACGTGATTGCCCGGCTTGTTGATCGCGATCAGGTGCTGGTTCAGCAGGTCCGGTGCGGTCACTCGGTGCATGAAGTTCTCGGCGCAGAACTCCACGAAGTCGTTCGCCTGGTACTTCTTCCGCGCAACCGGTCCTCTGCTCTGACCCAGATCGAGTCCGAGCAGATACTGCCCGTCGTTCCGGCGTAGCACCGCCCAAGCGTCGCGGAACGCCTGCTCGTCCTGGTTCAGGGCGCCCGGAGTGGTGGTCATCAGCACCTGCTGGAACGAGGCGTGCCCCATCTCGTGCAGCAACAGACGGAGGAAGACGCCCGGACTCGCGTCTTTTACTTCGCTTTCGAGATGCACCGTCTTGTCCGCGTGCGTGTAAAGGCCGCCGATGCCCTTGGCCTGCGAAGAACTGAAAATGATCCTGATATTGGCCTTGATCAGGTAGTCGACGAATGCCGGATTGGCGTCCAGAAACTCGTTGAATTCGCGGAGGTTGCGTCCGGGGACCAAGTCGGCACGTGACGTTTTCCCGAGTTTCGATTTCAGTTTGGCAACCTGCTTGTCGTTTTCCAGGAGCCGACGGGCGATTCTGGTTCTGGGATCGTCCGACGTGAGCTTGGACGGGTTGTTCGCGAGGTAGAGCTGGGCGATCTCGGGGATCTCCTTCGCGAGCAGCGGGACGGACACCTTGTGGAGGACATTGTCGTCGATCATCGCCTCGATGACCGGCTGCACGAACATGCCGTACTCTCGACCGGTCTCTTTCGTGATCTGGTTCCGGTCGTTCTCGGGGAGATCCTCGTAGGCCGCCACCGTCCTGCCGTGCCATGACAGTGTGCGCTGGACCGGGAGGTTGCCGGCCCCACACGCGTCAGTCGGCCGGGTGCACGCAATGAGCCTCGACACGACCTGGTTGCCGGCGGTCCCTTGTAGCCGCAACGCGGCGGCGGCTGCGGGAGGAACCGTCGAGCTCGGCAGTTCGCCGCGTGCCGACGTTCCCTGTGGGTTCCGTGCCGAGGTGCCGACCTTGCTTCTCGAATGGCGCACGGTTCCCCCTCAGGCCACGAAGTCCGATCCCGGCCATGGTCCGGGCGGCCCGAGTTCCGTGTCAACACACGATCGGGTGTCAGACGCGTTCGAGCGCCGCCGCCGCCGGCACGCGCTTCGGCAGCCGCGTCAACGCGACCCCGCCGAGCACGACGACCATGCCCGCGATCACCCGCAGGTGCAGCTGCTCGCCCAGGAACACCGCGCCGAGCAGCACGGACACCACCGGCAGCAGGTAGCCGACCACGGACGCGGCCACCGCGCCTTCGCTCGCCAGCAGCTGGTAGTTCAGCGCGAACGCGATGCCCGTCGACCCGATGCCCAGCACCAGGATGGCGAGCAGCGGCCCCACGGAGACGTGCACCGGGGTGAACCCGCCCACCGGCAGGGCCAGCAGCAGCATCCCGCTGGCCAGCAGCATCTGACCCGCCGAAGTCGCGTACGGCGACAACGAGGAGTCCGACAGGTACTTGCCCTCGTAGACGAACGCGAAGCCGTAGCTGGCCGCGGCCGCGAGGCACGCCAGCGCGCCCCAGCTCAGCAGCCCCGACGCCTGCCACGGCGCGAAGATCAGCAAGATGCCGCCGAGGCCGACGACCAGCCCGGCCAGCCGTGCCCCGGTCATCCGCGCCGACGTCCCCATCAGCGGCGCCGCGAGCAGCACCCACAGCGGCGTCGTCGAGTTCAGCACGCCGGTGATCCCCGAATCGACCGTCGTCTCGCCGATCGCGAACAGCAGGAACGGCAGCGCGTTGTGGAAGAACGCCGCGACGGCCAGGTGTCCCCACATCCGGCGTTCGCGCGGCAGCCGCGCCCGCTGCAGCCGGCACAGCACCAGCAGCATGGCCGCGCCGAGCACGAGCCGCGCCAGCACGAGCTGGACCGGCGAGAACATCCCCAGCCCCAGCTTGATCCAGAAGAAACTCGAGCCCCACATGAGCGCCAGCGCGGCGATCCTGAGCAGGGTCTTCGTTTCGCCCACCCCAGTCCTCCTTCGATTCCAGCGTCAGCTTCGCCCGGAGCAGACGTAAGGACAAGCGAAATTAACTGCAGGAACACTTAAGCTGAGCTGTACGATCAGGGCATGCTCGACGTCCGCCGCATGCAGGTCCTCCGCGCCGTGATCACCAGCGGGTCGATCACCGCCGCGGCCCGCAACCTCGGCTACACGCCGTCCGCGATCAGCCAGCAGCTGTCCACGCTCGAACGCGAAGCCGGCACCGAGCTGCTCGAACGCGTCGGCCGCGGCGTCCGCCCGACGCCGGCGGGCGCGCTGCTGTCCGAGCACGCCGAGACGCTCAGCGCCGAACTCGCCAAGGCCGAGGCCGCGTTGACCGAGCTCAAGGAGGGCCGCACCGGCCGCGTCGCGATCCGCTACTTCGCGACGGCGGGCGCGTCGCTCGTCCCGCCGGCCATCGCCGCGGTCCGCCGCGAGCACCCCGGCGTGCACCTCGACCTCAAGCTGGTCGAACTCGACGACCCGATCCTGGACGTCGAATCGGGCGACGCCGACGTCGCGATCACCGTCTTCCCGCGCAAGACCCCGCCGGGCAAGGGCGTCGAGCTGGTGCACCTGCTCGACGACCCGTACCGGGCCGTGCTGCCGAAGGCACACCCGCTGGCCCGCAAGCGCGTGCTGGACCTGACGGAGTTCGCCGAGGAGCCCTGGGTCGGCGTCGACGGCCTGCCCGGCGTCTGCCGCGACATCCTGCAGGGCGCCTGCGCGTCCGCCGGCTTCGCCCCGAACATCGTGGTCGAGTCCGAGGACTACCAGACGGCGCAGGGCTTCGTGGCCGCCGGCATCGGGGTCGGCCTCATCCCCGAACTGGGGCTCGGCGCGCAGCACCCCGGCGTGGTCGTCCGCCGGATCCGCCACCCGGAGCCCGTCCGCGCGATCCACGCCGCGGTGGCGTCCCGGGCGTGGGGCCACCCGGCGGTCCGCACGCTGCTGGAAGCCATGCGCGCGGCGACCGCCAAGGTCGCCTAGACGAAGAACAGCTCCGTGACGAGGATGCCGACCAGCACGGCCGCGAGGATCGCGGCCACGGTGACCAGCGTCTTCTTCGACACCGGCAGGTTCCACGCCGCGGCCTGCGGCTGGGCGCCCGGCGCGGGCCGCGGCACGTACTGCGTCGGCGCCGGCACCGGCTGCATCCGCTGCGTCTCTTCCGCCGCGGAGAAGCCGGGCGCGGCGACCGGCATCGACTGCTGGAACTGCGGTCCCGACGGCGGCATCGGCGGCCCCGCGGCCGCCAGACCCGGGTTGAAGGGCGGCGGCGGGGGCGGCGGGATCCCGGGCGCGGTCGGCGGGATGAACGCCGTTTCGCGGCCTTCGGTGATCGCCTTCAGGGACCGGACGGTGTCCGCCATCGTCGGCCGGGTCGTCGGGTCCGTGCGGAGCATCTTGCGCAGCGCCTCGGTGAGGACACCGGAGTTCTGCGGCGGGCGTTCGGACGACTGGCCGTCGTCCCCGAACGGCGGCACGCCCTCCACGGAGGTGTAGAGCGTCGCGCCGAGGGAGAAGACGTCCGCGGCCGGCGTGGGCGGCAGCCCCCGCGCGACCTCGGGCGCGACGTACGCCGCGTGGGGCCCGCCGCCGCTGATCCCGATGTCGGTGAGCTTCACGCCGCCGTCGTCGGCCAGGAGCACGGTGCCCGGCTCGAGGGTGCGGTGCACGAACCCGGCCGAGTGGATGGCCGTCAGGGCGTTGCCGAGCTGGATGCCGAGCTGCGCCGCCTGGTCGGGGGTCAGCCGGCCGTGTTCGGCGAGGAACGTCGCCATGCTGCGCGACGGGATGTACTCCATCACCAGCCAGACGTCCTGGCCGTCGGGCAGGACGTCGAACACCTTGATCGCGCACGGGTGCTCGATCCGGGCCGCGTCCTTGCCCTCCTGCATGGCGGCCGCGCGCGCCTGCTCGGCGCGCTCGCCCGCGCCGACCGGCAGGTACATCCGCTTCATCGCGACGGTCCGGAACAGCCGCGTGTCGAACGCCAGCCACACGATGCCGGCGCGGCCGCGGCCGATCGGCTGGTCCAGCCGGAACCGGCCGCCGACGATGGTTCCTTCAGAACTCAAGACTGACCTCGGGTCACGGCGTGGAGGAGGTGGGCGGCGGCGATGTGGGGGTATCGGAGGGCGTCGGCGTGTCAGAAGTCGAGGGCTTCGTCGGCGTCGTCGTCTTCTGGGACGAGGTCGTCGGCGGTTCGGAGCTCCGCGAGGTCGTCGCCTTCTTCGACGACGAGGTCGCCTCCGTCACCGGCGGCGGCACGTCGGCCGTGCTGAAGGACGTGTCCTCCGTGGGCGTCGGCGTCTCCGACGTCGCGGCGGGCGACGGCTTGGTGCTGGAGATCTGCGTGGCCGGCGCTTCCGGGTTGTTCGGGCTCAGCAGCCACACGACGAGCGCGACCAGGCCCACGACCACGACGCCGCCGATGATCGCCGGGCGCTTCCACGCGCCGGGCTTGCCCTCGTCCTCGTCGACCGGGCTCATCTGCGGGCGCGACCGCGCCGGGGGCGGCGGGGCGGGCTCGTCGTCGTAATCGTCGTAGTCGTCCTCGTACCCGCCCTGCTCGTGCGGCGGGACCGGCACGGCGCGCGTCGCGGCCAGCCCGGGCGGCACGCCTCCGGCCGCGTGGTGGTCGTCCTCGCGGTAGTGGCCGTACCCGTCGTAGTCGTTCTCCGGGTAGCCGGTGGCCTCCGGGTAGTCGTCCTCGTCGTAGTACGGCACCGCCTGCGTCGGGGCGCCGCCGCCGAGCAGCGTGCCCGAGTGGCCCGCGGGGATCTCGTCGAACATCTGGGTGGCGTTCGGGTCGGCGACGGCGGCCGCCCCGAGAACGCCGGCGGACGGCGCCATCATCGTCTCGTCCGCCGGGCCGCCGAGCGGCGTCTCACCGCGCGCGACGGCCGCGAGCAGCTCCTCGCACTCTTCGGCGGTCGGCCGGTGCTGGACGTCCGGGTGCAGCAGCACGGCCAGCACGCTGGCCAGCGGCCCGGACTGGCGCGGCGGGTTGATCTGCCCGGCCGCGACCGCGTGCAGCAGGCTCAGCGTGTTCTCCGACAGCCCGAACGGCGGCTGGCCCTCGCACGCCGCGTACAGCGTCGAACCGAGGGAGAAGACGTCGGACTCCGGCCCCGGCTCGCCGCCGATGGCGACCTCGGGGGCCAGGTAGGCGGGCGTGCCGGCGATCATCCCGGTCTTGGTGACCGTGACGTCGTCCTTGGCGCGGGAGATGCCGAAGTCGGTGATCTTCACGACGCCGTTGGCGCCGAGCAGGATGTTGCCCGGCTTGATGTCGCGGTGCACGATGCCGACCGCGTGCGCCTCGCGCAGCGCCGCGGCGACCTGGGCGCCGATGCGCGCCACCTCGGTCGGCGGCAGCGTGCGGCGTTCCTGCAGCACGGCGGCCAGGCTGGTGGAGTTGAGGTACTCCATGATCAGGCACGGCTGCCCGTTGTCGTCGGTGACGACGTCGAACACCGAGATCGCGTTGGGGTGGTGCAGCCGGGCCGCGATCCGGCCCTCGCGCATCGTCCGCTGCCGGGCGTCCTCGGCGTCGTGCTCGTCCAGGTGCGGCTGGAGGAGGAGCTGCTTGATGGCCACGGTGCGGCCCAGGACCTCGTCGTGCGCCTGCCAGACGGCCCCCATCGCGCCCGTGCCGATCCGGCCGACGATGCGGTATCGATCGGCGACCAGACGACCCTCGTCGCTCACGCGACCTCCCTTTGGGCTCCGACTTCACCAGGGCGTGAGGATAGGTGCCTGGTGACGCGGCCACCTGTACGCCGCTTCGCTGGAGCGTATGCACATGTCGTGGGCTGCGTGCCGGCTTCACGGAGACCGGCCCGTGACAAGGCTAGGCGCTCACTCTGCGCACACGAATCCGGTACGGGCACTTGAACCACGGGTGAAGGAGTGATCGCCGAGGGCTACATGTACTGGGCCGAGACGAGCTCGGCTTCGGTGATCAGCCCGCCGGTGTCGGCGACCCGGAACAGCTGGGTGACGCGCACCAGGGCGCCGTCCGGCCGGTGCAGCGTGGCGACCGCGAGGATCGAGCCGTCCGGCTTGATCTGCGTGTCGGCCTCCTGGACGTCGATGGCGTCCATCGAGCTCCAGGTGCGGACCAGCTCGCCCGCCGAGCCGCCGGCCAGCGACGGGCTCAGCAGCGCCAGCGCGCCAGCCGAGTTCCGCGCGATGGCGGCGTAGAAGTCCTTGACCGCCTGGATCTTGCGGCTCGCGCTGCGCGCGTCGGCCGCGGTGTCCGGGATCGACGTGGCCGGTGCGGGCGCCGCCTGGGCCCGCGGGGTGCCGTTGACCGTCCGATCGGTGGCCGGCGTGTCCGCGGGCTGCGTGTCCGGGTTCGTCGTCCCGTGCTGCTCCGGTGCGCCACCGCCGGCCTGGCGCTGCGGCACGGCGAGGCCGCCGAGCTCGGCGGCGCCGGTGAACCCGGCGGGCGTGGACTGGCCGCCGGAAGACACGGCGCGGTGCGAGCTGGTCAGCATCGGCGCGGCGACCACGGCGCCGGCGACGAGCGCACCCGCGGCGACGAGCCCGGTCAGCTTCGCGCGGCGGGCGAGGCGGCTTTCCGGCTCCCCGGCATCGTCGGTCTGCTCCGGCTCCCGGGCCGGCTCGGTGCGCCGTGCCACGAACCGTTGCGGGTCGCGGACGACCTGCGCCAGGTGGTCGCGGTCGGCGTCGGCGACACCGTCCAGGATCTCGGCCGGGATGATGTCCTCGACGCGGACGGCGTGGGGTGAGTCACGCCGGGTGCGCTGCCGGTCAAGCACGAAAGTCCTCGCTCTGGGTTTCCGGGGACGGCCACCCGCCGTTCGGCCGGGTGCCGTTGGTCCGGTTGGCCGGTTCGTGGCCGGTTCCGGATCCGCTGTCGTCAGGTAACCCTGTGCGGGCGGCGATCACCAGGCTCTGTCGCCGGAATGCCGTCGCGATACGACGAGCGGCAGCTTATGTCACCCACCCGGACCAGGCATAACCGCTCGGCGCACCGCACGTGCATCGGAACGGGCGAACCGCACGTGCAGGTTTGGCTACTGACCGTCAGCCGTGATCTTGTCGCCGTCGCCGAAGGTCAGTGTGCGCTCCTCGACCGTCTTCGTCCCGTCCGTGTGGGTGACTTCGACGGTGTTGACGGTGACGCCGCGCTGCTGGTCGATGCTGACCTTCTTGACTTCGAAGTACGCGATGCCCGCGTACCGCCGGGCGAGGGCCTGCGGGCCCTGGTCGTGCAGGTCGCCGGTGGTCACCGAGGACGCCGTGGCGGGGTCGGTGGTGACGGTGTTGAAGAACTTCTCCGAGTTGTCCCCCATGGTCTGGGCGTCCGGCGGGAAGGAGTACCACCACGGCGGTTTCACCGGGGTTTCCCGCTGCGCGGGCGTGACGGGCGGCTTCCGCGGCGTCCGGTCGACGGTGGCGGGCCCGGTCGTCACGGTGGACGGCGCGTCGGTCCGCTCGGCCGGCGGTGGCGCGGCACCGTCGACCGGTCCGGCCCCGCCGCCACTGGTCTTCTCGGTGGAGTGTTCCGGCGGGGCGGCGGTTTCCGGCCCGGCCGCGGAACCGCCCTCGGTGGGCGGCCGCTGCCCCGAGGTGGGATCGGCGACGGTCGGCACGCCCTGGTAGCCGGGCCACGAGCCCTGCACGGCTTGGTCGACGGGCGGTTTCCCGACGAGGAAGGACCCGGCGCACAGCAGCCCGACGACGACGGCCCCGGAGGCACCGGTGGCGAACCAGGCGGCCTTCCGCCAGGTCTTCGGCGGGGTGACGGACGCGGGCACGGACCCGATGGTGAAGCCGCCGAGCCCGTCGATGGGCGGAGCGGAGTAGATGCGGGCGTCGTCTTCGTCGACATCGACCCCGCGCGGAGCGGGGGAGGCCAGCGATACGCGGGTGCGGCGGGCGGCCCGGTCGGCCGGCGACTCGGTGGGCGCCGCGTCGGCGGAGGTGAAGTCGGGCTCGTCGTCTTCGAAGGCATCGTCGTCTTCGAAGACGTCGAGGGGGAGGCTGCCGTGCGCGGCCGGGAAGAGCGGCCGCCCGTCCCGCGGCTGCGGGAGCGACGGCTGGGGCAGCGGGAGGCAGCCGGAGATCGGCGGGTCGGCCGCGGCCGGCCCGGCGGGGCGGGGCTGCAGGGGGTGGCCGAGCGGGAGGGACCCGGACATCGCGCGGTCGGCAGGCATCGGGCCGGCGGTGCGTCGCGTGGCGTACGGCTGCGGGAGTGATCCGGACATCGCCGGGTCGGCCGGCGCCGGGCGTCGCGTGACAGATGGCTGCGGGAGTGATCCGGACATCACCGGGTCGGCCGGCGCCGGGCGTCGCGTGGCGTAGGGCCGTGGGAGCGACCCGGACATCACCGGATCGGCCGCTGCCTCGCCGGCGTAGCGCACGGAGTAAGCGGGATCGGCCGGCATCGGGCCGCCGGGGCGGCGTGCGGCATACGGCTGCGGGAGTGACCCGGACATCGCGGGATCGGCCGTCATGTCCCCGCCGTGGCGCACGGCGTAGTCCTGCACCGGCGAGCCCCCGGGATCAGCCACCGCACCACCACCGTGGCGCTGGACGGCCTGTTGCGGGGGCACTCCACCCACCGCCGGATCGGCCATCCGGCCCGCCGCGTGGTGGCGCACGGGGCGGTGCTGCGGCAGCGGCGGCGTCCAGCTCTCCGCGCCGCCGCGGCGGTGCCGTCCGGGATGCGCGGGCGCGGTGGCGCGTCCGTGGAACTCCGTGCCGTGGCTCATGTGGGCTCGACCACCCGGCCGTGCACTCCTGACGCCATCCGGCGGCCGGGCGACCTGAACGGAGCACCCTCACGCGCGGAATCTCGTTCGGAATCCTGCGCAAATGCACGCGCACGCAACAGTGGGCGCGCGGGGCCAGTGCCCCCGCGCGTCCTGCGGGCGTTGCCCGACCCAGACGCAAGGGTCCTCACGGCGTCAACCCTAGGAGCATCCGGCGGCGAAAGTCGCCCCCAAACCTGCAAGTTGCAGAGGTTTCACTCGGTCGGGCGCGACCGAACGGGCGATGGTCACGCTGCGAAGTTTCACGCAGCGACATCGGCCCTGATCAGGCTCTTCAGCCTCCCGTGCGGTAACGGTCCCGCGTGGACTGCAGCGCCTTCGTCGCCACCACGCCGCTACCGGCGGCGACGAGGATCGCGAAGATGTCCAGCGCCGGCCCGCCGGCGGTGAGCAACCAGGCGAACAGCGAAGCCGCGGTGGTACCCCCGGCAACGGCCCACCGGCTGCGGACGTACTGCGCGACCGGAGCGCCGCCGGCACGCTTACCCGCGGCGTTGTTCAGCAGCGCCAGATACCCCACATGGCCCAGCGCGGCCAGCACGCTCGCGAGCGCGACGATGACGGCGATGAGGTTCACGAGCCAGTCCATGACCCCAGTCTGCCCGCACCGGGGCCGCGGCTGCCTCGGGGAAGACCCGGAATTCGGGCAACCGTTACCGGCCGAGCCGCCCGCGGCCCAGGTTCAGCAGCGCCATGGCCAGCTGGCGGCCTTCGGGGCCGAGCTCGCGGTAGCGCGCGAGCACGTCCATCTCCCGGTTGTAGACGATGCGCGTGCCGCCGGCGGCCATCCGCGCGGCGCCGATCGTCTTGGACACCTCGACCCGGCGTTTCACCAGCCGCAGGATCTCCTTGTCCAGCCAGTCGATCTCCTCGCGCAGCGCCGCGATGTCGTCGCCGGCCGGGGTGTTTTCGGCGGGCTGGCCGTCGGCGTTCGTCGCGTGTGCGTTCATCGGGACCTCTTTCTCGAAGCCCGGACCCGGTCCCAGGGACGGCGACAGCCCCGGGTCCGTGGACTCCGGGGCTGGCGTGATGGCGGTTCGGGCACTACGCGATCACGGGAGCCGGAGTCCGGGTCCCGTAAAAAAATCGCTCTGCGTGGTGCCGCACACGGTCAGTATGGCACAGCGGAACCGGCCCGCTCCCGGAACGCGCGCACCCGAGCATGAACGAAGAGGCTCACGGCGAGCCAGAACATCGGGAACGCCGGCCAGAATAACCCGCCGCCGAGCACGACCCACCGGACGATCGCCACGGCCGCGATCGCCACCACCACGGCGAGGTGCAGCCGCAGCGCGGGATGCCGCCGCAGCGCGTCGCGGCCGAGCGGGAACCCGGGCCCCGGCGGCGCCGGCCGCGGCAGGTCGGCGGTGAGCACGGTGAGTTCGTCGGTGAACCGGGCGGCGTAGACGTGGGTGAGGCGCTCTTCGACCTCTTCGAGGGTGAGCCGGCCTTCGGAACCGGCGGTCTGGACGGCGGTGGCGACGCGTTCACGATCGGCGTCGGCGGCCCGGATGCGGGCGGGGTGGATGTCTTCCATGTCCGTCGATGCTCCGCGCGCGGGGACCGCCGCGCGTCGGGCACGAGGCGACACCTGCCGGTACGCCTGCCGCGGTAGGCCCGGCGCCGCGTGCGTCCGGCGCCGAAGCCCGGCAGCCAAGCCGCCGGCCGCGTTCCCCGTGACCACCCGGCCCTGCCCTCGGGAGCCGTTCACCGCACCGCACCCGGCCACGGCCGAACACGCGCGACGACTGTGCCGGACCCCGGGCCGCCCGGGGTAGCGTGGACGCACGATGGACACCCTCTTCGATCTCCCCGCCGCGACCCCTGTGCGCAAGCCCGCCGCCGGCGGGCAGGCCGAGCTGCTCGACGACCTCAACCCCGCCCAGCGCGAAGCCGTCACCCACGCCGGTGGCCCGCTGCTGGTGGTGGCGGGTGCCGGCTCGGGCAAGACACGGGTGCTGACCCGCCGGATCGCCTACCTGCTCGGGCAACGCCGCGTGCACCCGGGCGAAATCATGGCGATCACGTTCACCAACAAGGCCGCCGCCGAGATGCGCGAGCGCGTCGCCGCCCTCGTCGGGCGCCGCGCGAACGCGATGTGGGTGTCGACGTTCCACTCGATGTGCGTGCGGATCCTGCGCCGCGAAGCCAAAACGCTGGACATGTCGTCGAGCTTCTCCATCTACGACTCCGACGACACCAAGCGGCTGATCACCTTGGTTGCGCGGGATCTCGACATCGACCCGAAGCGGTACGCCGCGCGCACGCTCGCCGTGCACATCTCGAACCTGAAGAACGAGCTCACCGACCCGGAGACGGCGGCGGCGAACGCGGGCAACGACCTCGAGCGCCGCGTCGCCGAGGTCTACGGCGAGTACCAGCGACGGCTGAACCAGGCCAACGCCTTCGACTTCGACGACCTCATCATGCGCACGGTTTCGCTGCTGCAGGCGTTCCCGGACGTCGCCGAGTACTACCGGCGGCGGTTCCGCCACGTGCTCGTCGACGAATACCAGGACACGAACCACGCGCAGTACACGCTGGTCCGCGAGCTGGCCGGGACGGCGCCGAACGAGTCGGGTGTCGAGCCGGCCGAGCTGGTTGTCGTGGGTGACGCGGACCAGTCGATCTACGCCTTCCGCGGCGCGACGATCCGCAACATCGAGGAGTTCGAGCGGGACTTCCCGAACGCGCACACCATCCTGCTGGAGCAGAACTACCGGTCCACGCAGACGATCCTGTCCGCGGCCAACGCCGTCATCGAGCGGAACCCGAACCGCCGCGCGAAGCGGCTGTGGACGGATTCGGGCGACGGCGAGAAGATCGTCGGCTACGTCGCGGACAACGACCACGACGAAGCCGCGTTCGTCGCGGGCGAAATCGACGCGCTGGCGGAGAAGGGCGAAGCCGACTACTCCGACGTCGCCGTCTTCTACCGCACCAACAACCAGTCCCGCGTCTTCGAAGAGATCTTCATCCGGCTCGGCCTGCCGTACAAGGTCGTCGGCGGCGTGCGGTTCTACGAGCGGCGCGAAGTCCGCGACATGATCGCGTACCTGCGCGTGCTGGCGAACCCGGAGGACACGGTCAGCCTGCGGCGCGTGCTGAACGTGCCCAAGCGCGGCATCGGCGACCGCGCGGAAGCCGTCGTGGCGACGCACGCCGAGCGCGAGCGGATCTCCTTCGCGCAGGCGCTGCGGGACGCCGTCGAAGGCAAGGTGCCGCTGCTGAACCCGCGCTCGGTCAAGGCGATCGGCGGGTTCGTGGCGCTGCTCGACGAGCTGGGCGTGCTGATTTCGGAGGGCGCCGAGGTCCACGACGTGCTGGAAGCGGTGCTGGAGAAGACCGGCTACCGCGTCGAGCTCGAGGAGTCGGACGACCCGCAGGACCACACGCGCGTGGAGAACCTGGACGAGCTCGTCACGGTGGCGCGGGAGTTCACCGAGATCACCGCCGAGGTCGTCGCGGACGAGAACGCCGAACTGGTCGTGGAGCCCGGGGTGCCGGCGCCGGGTTCGCTGCCGGCGTTCCTCGAGCGCGTGTCGCTGGTCGCGGACGCCGACTCGGTGCCCTCGCCCGACGGCGGTGAGGAAGGCGACGGCGGCGCGGGCGTGGTCACGCTGATGACCGTGCACACCGCGAAGGGCCTGGAGTACCCGGTGGTGTTCTGCACCGGCTGGGAGGACGGCGTCTTCCCGCACATGCGGGCGCTGGGCGACCCGACGGAGCTGGCGGAGGAGCGGCGGCTCGCGTACGTCGCGATCACGCGGGCCAGGAAGCGGCTGTACGTCTCGCGCGCGATCACGCGCTCGGCGTGGGGCCAGCCGTCGATGAACCCGGCTTCGCGGTTCCTCGACGAGCTGCCGCCGGACCTGGTCGACTGGCGGCGGCTGGAGCCGTCCAGCAGCGGCTTCGGCTCGTTCGGCTCCGGCTCGCGCGGCACGCCGCGGGCGGCGACCACCTGGGGCGGCCGCCGGACGTCGTCGCCGTCCTCTTCGGGCACGCCGTCGTTCGGCAAGGGCTGGAAGGACACGGTGGCGCTGAAGCTGGACGTCGGCGACCGCGTCAGTCACGACAAGTACGGCCTCGGCACGGTCATCTCCTGCGACGGCGTCGGCCCGCGCGCGACGGCCACGATCGACTTCGGCGCGGCGGGCAAGGTCCGCTTGATGCTCATCGGCAGCGTTCCGATGGTGAAGCTCTAAGCAACCCGGTCGAGTGAATCCGGCGGCGATCCCGGCGATCGCCGCCGGAATCGTCGTACCCACCCGGTAGAACTGACCCCGTAATCGAACACAAGTTCGACGGAGGGGGTAGAGTGGTGTGGACGCGGTGCTGTTTGGCCTGCTGGCCGAAGGGGTACGAAACTACCTGCGGGGAGTCTTGGAGACGACGGTTCCGGATCGGGGTCGGGAGCCTTCGGGGGCTTCGGGAATTCCTCCGCATGCGGGAGCGGAGGCGTGCCGGCTGGCCGCCGCCTGGCGAGCGCTGCTCAGGCAGCACGAACTCGGCGCGGACGGGCGTTGTGTCACCTGCGGCCGGGGACGCCGCTGGACGACCAGAGCTCGGAGCGTCGCGCGTGTCCGCTCCGCGGGGGGCGCAGGGGGAGGCGCGCCCTGGGGCTGGCTGCCGGTGCGCCGGCCCGGGGAGCTGTGCACGGTGTGGCAGGTCGCGGTGGCCTACTTCATCCGGCGGTTGCCGGGCGGGCTGCGATAACCGGTTGCGGGCGCTGAGCGGCCTGTGGACGGCTCTTTGTGGCCTCGGCACGGTTCTGGGTGTCCGGCAGTTCTTGCTGCGGCTCAGGACGGCTTCGGGCTTGCCGGGCTCGGCCGTCGCTTCCCAGCGGCGTTCACCGGGAAGCGAAAGGTCACCCGATGCGGGTGTTTGTGTTTGGCCCGCAGCGGCCACCCATGATCTTGTGACCGGTTCCAGCTCGTCAGCGGCTCGGCGGAGCGCGTGCGTTCAGCGCTCTTCGCCGGTGGGGGCTGCCCGCTGCGTCCCGGCCGGCCTTGAGGCTACGGCCGGGTTTCCGCTGGTGGCGCCGGTTGGTGGATCAGATGACGATGCCGCGCGCGGCGAGCCAGGGCCGCGGGTCGATCTTCTTGGTGCCGTTCTGCCACACCTCGAAGTGCAGGTGCGGGCCGGTGCTCTGGCCGCGATTGCCGATCTCGGCGATCTGCTGGCCGCACTTGACCTTCTGGCCCTCCTTGACGGAGAAGCTGTTCATGTGGCCGTAGACCTGGATCGTGCCGTCGTCGAGCTGCACCCGGACCCAGAGGCCGAAACCGCTGGCGGGGCCGGCCTCGATCACGGTGCCGTCGGAGGCGGCGTAGATCGGGGTGCCGATGGCGTTGGCGATGTCGATGCCGAGGTGGCTCGTGCCCCACCGGGCACCGAAGCCCGAGGTGAAGGTGCCGTGCGCGGGCAGGCAGGTCTTGGGGCGAGAGGCTTCTTCGGCGGCCTTCTTGGCGGCGTCGGCTTCGCGCTGCTCGCGGGCCTGCGTGACAGAAGCGCTGTCAGCGAGCTTCGCGGCTTCGGCGGAGGCGTCGACGGTGTGGCCGGTCGGCAGGAGTTCCGGGGCACCCCCGGAGCCCGCACCTCCCGCGGTCAGCGAAGCGCTGGCGTCCTGGCTGTTGGCCAGGGGGGTGAAGGCGGCGTCGGAATCGGTGACCGTCTTGAGGGTCGAGCCCGCAGCGGCGGCGGCGAACGCACCAGCCGCAACGGCGGCAACCACGACACGGCCGCGAAGGGCCGAAGAGGGCGGGGCGATGCGGTGCGCACCCCGGACACGAACGACCGCACCTTCCAGTGCGTCCTTCAATGCCGGGGAAGGAGCTTGGCCGCCGGGGGAGCGGTGTGAAGCCAAGACAGGGCCTTCCATCGTCGGGGAGCCGGGTCGAGGACTGCGGGCGGGGGAACCCGGTGAGCCAACCTCGGGGGCGGTTTGCTCGGTGTCCTACTTCGTGACCTGACTGTAATGGGGACCCCGGGACAGTAACGAAGGGGTACCGCTGTCGGCAAGACGTGCCCTCCGCGTCGGCCGATCGGGTGGAGTCTGCAGCGCGCTCACCTGTGTAAATCACCCAAAGTTAGGGGGGGTTTACGGCGTTCGGTGTGACTTGCCTTACAGCGTCGAGGGCTGGTGAAGGTCCGCCGAGGGCCCGGAGACGCCCCCGGCGACGGTCACGGCGGGAATAACGGATTGCGGGGGAGGGTTGAAGCGGTTTCGACGACTCGCGCCCCGTCGACGGCTCCGGCACGGCCCGAACTTGCTAGCGTCGCGGGCAATATGCCCCCACGCTCAGAGCCCCCCACCGGAAGCGCCCCCGGTCCCGCGGAAGACCCGGCCGGAGCGGCCAGTCCCACGCCGAGCTCCAGCCCCGGTCAGGCCGCGCAGAACGCCCCGGACCAGCCCCGCCCCGAGCCGGCCGCCGGCAGTACGGCGGATGCCTCGCGAGTGTCCGCGGCTGGTTCCCGAGAGCGGTCCGAGCCTGCCCCCGGCGATCGCCGCAGCGCACGAGCCTCCGCGGCAAGTTCGGGTGAGCCCGCCTCGAACCCCTCCGGCGCTGGTCAGACCGCACCGGCCCCCGAGCCTCTCGCCGGCACCGCAACCTGGGCCGAAGACACCGAAACCCGCCCCCTCACCCCCGCACTCACCCTGGCCGTCGTAGGCGCCCTCGCCCTCACTGCCGGCGCGATCGTCCCCGTCTCCCCGGCCGCCGGCCCCGGCTTCACCAGCTGGCCCTGGCTCGCCCTCCTTGCCCTCGCGCCCATCGCCGTCGCCGTCTGGCTCGCTTCCACAGGGAAACCCGCCCTCGGCGGGGGCCTCCTCCTCGGCCTCGCCGCCCTCGCCCCCGGCCGGCTCGTGCTCGACCTCCAGTTCGCCGTCAACGGCCCGCTCACCATCCGGCCCGAGCTCTACCTGCCCGACCGGTTCCTCGGCAGCTCCGCCGTCGGTGCCGGGTTCTGGCTGCTCGTCGGCGGGCACCTGCTCACCCTCGTCGCCGGTGTGCTCGCCTGGCGGGCCGTCCGCAGCCACGACGAACCCGAACGGCGGCGGTGGCGGCTGCTCGCTCCGCTGCTCGCCGTCGCCGCCTCCGTCGGGCTGCTCACCGCTCCCGTCCAGTCCGACAACGGCTTCCTGCTCGCCCGGGCCGCCTTCGAAGGGCCGTGGCCCGCCCTCGGCGGTTACCTGCTGCTCGCCGCCGCGTTGCCGCTGGCCGCCGTTGTCGCGCTGGCCGCTCCTTCCGAACTCGTCGCCCGCGGTGCGCTCGGCGGGCTGGCCGCCGCGGCCTTCGGTGTTGCCCTGCCGCCCGTGCTCGCCGGGCTCCTCCGGGATGACCTGCACGTCACCTGGGGGCCCCTGCTCGCTCTCGTCGCGACAGCCAGCGTCGCTGGGCTCGCCGGCACGCGGCTCACCGAAAGCGCCGAAGGCACCGAAAAGCCCGAGCACGACCTGGCCGGCGGCACGAAACTGCCCGGCCTCTTCTGGTGGCGGCTCACCACCGGCCTGCTCGGCCTGGCCACCGCGCTCGCCGCCGTCATCGGGGCCTTTGCGCCCCAGGTCGCCGTCACCGCGCTGAACCCGGGCGCCGCCGCGCCGGTCAGTGCCGCCGCCGACAGCCCCGCGCGCTGGTTCCTCCTCGTCGCCGCGCTCGTGCTCGCCGTTCCCGCCGCCGGTGTGCTGCTCCCGGCGGCCGCCGCCGTCGCGCGGCCCGTGCTCGGGGTTGCCTGGGCCGGGATCGTCCTGGCCGGCACCGCCGTCCTCAACACCGCGCTCACCGCCACCCAGGCCGGCAACCTCGCCGGCTTCGGGGGCGCCGCCGCTCCCGTCTTCGGCTACGACCTCGGGGCCGGCGCCGCCTGGACGTTCGCCGCGCTCGTGCTCGCCGTCCTGGCCGCCCTCGCCGCCGCCGGGACCGGGGTCGTCGAACGGGAGGACGCCGGGGACGGCACCCCGCCCGACACCAGGAACCTCACCCTCGTCGTGGCCGGTGCCGTGCTGGCCGTCGCCGCGATCGGGTTGCCCGTCTTCGCTCTTCCCGGCTACGTCGCCCCCGGCCTCTGGTCCAATTTCGACACTCCGTCGTGGGGCCTGCTGACCGCCGCGGTGGTCGTCGTCGGGGCGGCCGCGCTCGCGACGCGGTCCCGGCCGAAGCCGGCCGCCGCCCTCCTCGCCGGCGCTGCCCTGCTGACCGGTCTGCACGCCGCCGAACTGCCGCTCGTCGGCGGCACGCTCGGCGGCGCGAGCCCGGCCACCGGGTTCTGGCTCGCCCTCGCCGCCACGGCCGCGTTGCTCGTCGCGGCCGGCATGGCGGCCGCCGGAGGACGTCGTGGGGCGTGAGCGGCCGCGGGTGCTGCTCGTCGAGTTCACCCGGGCCGACCCGGCCGCCGTTTCGCTGGCCCGGCGGCTGCGCGACGACGGCGTGGAGGTCGTCCACGCCGGCCCGCTGGACACCGCCGAACAGATCCTCCGCACCGCCGAACAGGAGGACCCGGACGCGGTCGGCGTGCTCGGCGCCGCGCCGCCCGAAGACCTCGAGCGCGCCCTCGGCGACGTCCGCCTCTTCACCGCCGAGACGGCCGCGGAAACGCTGGCAGAGCTCTCCGGTGGGCGGTCTCACACCGCTGAAGCACCGTCTGACCGCGTACGGTGACCGACTTCACCAGGTGCGGAGTGCCCTGCGTCTGCGCAGGTCGCTAACCTCGACTGGTCCGACAGCGCGGTCCGGTCGCGGACCACCTGCAGTGGCGTGTCGTCAGGAGACTGGAGTAGTGGACCTCTACGAGTACCAGGCGAGGGATCTCTTCGCCGCCCACGGAGTACCGGTTCTGCCGGGCTCGGTGGCTAGCACCCCCGAAGAAGCCAAGGCCGCCGCGGAGCAGATCGGTAACCAGGTCGTCGTCAAGGCGCAGGTGAAGGTCGGCGGCCGTGGGAAGGCGGGCGGCGTCAAGCTGGCCCAGACGCCGGACGAGGCGAAGGAGAAGGCGGAAGCCATCCTCGGCCTCGACATCAAGGGCCACATCACGCGTCGCGTGCTCGTGGCCGAAGCCTCGGACATCGCGTCCGAGTACTACTTCTCCTTCCTGCTGGACCGCGCGAACCGCACGTTCCTGGCGATGGCGTCCTCCGAGGGCGGCATGGAGATCGAGCAGCTCGCGGTCGAGCGTCCCGACGCGCTCGCGAAGATCCCGGTCGACGCGATCGCCGGGGTCGACAAGGCGAAGGCGCTCGAGATCCTGAAGGCCGGCAACTTCCCGGCCGAGATCATCGACGAGGCCGCCGACGTCGTGGTGAAGCTCTGGGAGACCTTCGTCTCCGAGGACGCCACCCTGGTCGAGGTCAACCCGCTGGTCCGCGACCCGCAGGACAAGATCATCGCCCTCGACGGCAAGGTCACCCTCGACGAGAACGCGGACTTCCGCCAGCCGGGCCACGAGGCCCTGGTGGACAAGGAAGCGGAGAACCCGCTCGAGGCGAAGGCCAAGGCCAAGAACCTCAACTACGTCAAGCTCGACGGCCAGGTCGGCATCATCGGCAACGGCGCGGGCCTCGTGATGTCCACTTTGGACGTCGTGGC
Organism: Amycolatopsis sp. NPDC051102; assembly: GCF_040682815.1. Taxonomy (NCBI): domain Bacteria; kingdom Bacillati; phylum Actinomycetota; class Actinomycetes; order Pseudonocardiales; family Pseudonocardiaceae; genus Amycolatopsis; species Amycolatopsis sp. NPDC051102. The sequence goes on along the minus strand of NZ_JBFBBT010000015.1, from coordinate 195,849 downwards.
GTACGCGGGCGAGAAGCACGGCGGCGTGAAGCCGGCGAACTTCCTCGACATCGGCGGCGGCGCTTCGGCCGAGGTCATGGCGGCCGGGCTGGACGTCATCCTCAACGACACCGACGTGAAGAGCGTCTTCGTCAACGTCTTCGGCGGCATCACCGCCTGCGACGCGGTGGCGACCGGCATCGTCGAGGCCCTGAAGATCCTGGGCGACGAGGCCAGCAAGCCGCTGGTCGTCCGCTTGGACGGCAACAACGTCGTGGAGGGTCGCAAGATCCTGGCCGACGCGAACCACCCGCTGGTCACCGTGGTGGACACAATGGACAACGCGGCCGACAAGGCTGCCGAGCTCGCCGCGGCAGGTGCGTGAGATGTCGATCTTCCTCAACGAGAACAGCAAGGTCATCGTCCAGGGGCTCACCGGCTCCGAGGGCATGAAGCACGCCACCAAGATGCTGAAGTCCGGCACGAACATCGTGGGCGGCGTCAACGCCCGCAAGGCCGGCCAGACCGTCACCATCGAGGGCAAGGACCTCACCGTGTTCGGCACGGTCGAGGAGGCCATGAAGGAGACCGGCGCCGACGTGTCGGTCATCTTCGTGCCGCCGAAGTTCGCCAAGGACGCGGTGCTCGAGGCGATCGACGCCGAGATCCCGCTCGCCGTGGTCATCACCGAGGGCATCCCGGTGCACGACTCGGCCTACTTCTGGGCGCACGCGGTCGCCAAGGGGAACAAGACCCGGATCATCGGCCCGAACTGCCCCGGCGTGATCAGCCCGGGCAAGTCGAACGCCGGCATCATCCCGGCCGACATCTCCGGCGCGGGCCACATCGGCCTCGTGTCGAAGTCCGGCACGCTGACCTACCAGATGATGTACGAGCTGCGGGACATCGGCTTCTCGACCGCGGTCGGCATCGGCGGTGACCCGATCATCGGCACCACGCACATCGACGCCCTCGAGGCGTTCGAGGCGGACCCGGAGACCAAGGTCATCGTGATGATCGGCGAGATCGGCGGCGACGCCGAAGAGCGCGCCGCGGCCTACATCAAGGAGAACGTGACGAAGCCGGTCGTCGGTTACGTCGCGGGCTTCACCGCGCCCGAGGGCAAGACCATGGGCCACGCGGGCGCCATCGTGTCGGGCTCCTCCGGCACGGCCGCCGCGAAGAAGGAGGCCCTCGAGGCCGCCGGCGTCAAGGTCGGCAAGACCCCGAGCGAGACCGCCGTCCTCGCGCGTGAGCTGTACAACAACCTCGGCTGAGGTTGACGCATTGCTCCTGGTGAGGCCGGGCACCCGCGAGGTGCCCGGCCTTTCCTCGTTTCGACATGAAACCGCGCGAGGTATTCACGCGTCTGGTGGGCTGGTGGCCTTCGAGTGCGCTAGCGTTCTGCGCACACAAGCCGCCTCGTCTTTCCCCGGGCGCCCGCGCGCCCGGAGTGCCGGTCGAACCGACAGGAGTGCATCCGATGACCTTCCCCAGCGGTGGGCCTGGCTACCCCCAGCAGGGTGGCGGCCAGCAGCCCCCCGGACCGCCGTCCAGCGGCTTCCCGGCGCAGCAGCCGCACTCGCACCAGGCGCCCTCCGGCGCCGCGGGCCTGCCGCAGAACCTGCCGATGCTGCTCGCCCTGGTCGTTGCCGTCTTCGGCCTCGTGCAGTACTTCCTGGGCTTCTCCGACAACGCCGACGTCGGCCTCGCGACGACGTTCCTGCTGGGTGCGGGTCTGCTCGCCGGGCTGCACGTGCTGCCGAAGGGCCCGAAGACGCTGCCGTTCGCGGCGCTGTTCAGCGTCCTCGGCGCGCTCGGTGCCCTGGACGCGCTGGTCGCGCTGCCCACGACGCCGGGCATCGTCACCGTCATCCTGATCCTCGGCATCCTGCAGATGATCGTCGCGGTCGGCGCGCTGCTGATCGAGCACGGCGTCATCAAGCCGCCGTCGCCGAAGCCCGCCGCGCCGTCCTACGGCGGCCAGTACGGCCAGCCGGGTCAGCAGCAGTACGGCCAGCCCGGTCAGCAGTTCGGCCAGCCGGGGCACGGGCCGGGCCCGGTCGCCGCCACCGGCGAGCCGTCGGCGCCGTTCTCGCAGCCGGGCCAGTACGGCTCGCCGAACCCGCCGTCGACCACGCCGCCGCCGGGGCAGCAGGCCACGACGTACGCGCCGCAGCAGGGCCAGTTCTTCCAGCAGGCGCCGCCGGAGAACCCGGGCACCCCGCCCGGCGGCTTCGGCAAGTCCAGCTGACCTCGCCGCCGACACCCGCTGTGACCCTCTGTGTCACAGCGGGTGTTTTGCGTCCGGGGGTGACCCGTCCGGGTGGGGTTCGGTTGATCACGCCGCCCGCGGGCGGCGTGCCTCACCCGGACGGAGCAGCCCGGATGTCAGGGTGCCCACCATGGACCTGCTCACCGACGCCCCCGAAGAGCCGGTGAGCGACCCCGGACCCGGCGTCGCACCCTCCCGGCCCGCGCGGGTGCGGGTGTTGCTCGCCGCGGCCATCGGCCCGCTGATCACCGGCTACACCGCGGTCGCGGCCGTGCTGGCCCTGCTCACGCTCACGGCCGGCCGGGCCGTCTTCTCCGACACCGGGGTGCTGCTGGCCGCCGGACCCGGCTGGCTCGCCGCGCACCAGGTGCGGATCGCCATCGGGGGTCACCCACTCGGGATGCTGCCGCTGCTGCCGACACTCGGCGCGGTCGTGCTGGCCGCGCGGACGGCGTCCGGCGCGGCCCGGCGCCTCGGCAGCCGGTCGTTCCGCGAGGCGCTGCCGGTGCTGGTCACGATCGCCGGCGCGCACGCGGTGGCCGGGCTCGTCGTGGCGCTCTGCGCGCAGGGATCACCGGTGACCGCGAACCCGGTGGCCGCCTTCGTCGTGCCCGGCCTGCTCGCCGGGGCGGCGTCGGGCGCGGGCGTCGTCCGGTCGTGCGGGCTGCCGGACGTCGTCGCCGAGCGCCTCGACCCGCTGGCCCTGCGCGGGCTGCGGACCGGCGCGCTGGGCCTGGCCGTCCTGGTGGCCTGCGGTGCGGCCGTGTTCACCGTCGCGACCGCGGTGTCCTGGAAGACGGTGTCCGACGTCTACGAGCCCGGCTTCGGCACCAGCTTCGGGCTCTTCCTGCTTTCGGTGCTGTACCTGCCGAACGCCGTCGCCGCGGCGCTGTCGTTCGTCGCCGGGCCCGGGTTCTCGATCGGGGACCTGGACGTCGGCATGTTCGGCTACCGAGGTGGCGCCGTGCCCGGTGTCCCGCTGCTCGGCGGCCTGCCCGAGCACCACGCCGGCTGGTGGCCGGCGCTGCTGGTGCTGCCCGCGGCGGCCGGCGCACTGGCGGGTTGGACGCTGCGCAAGGCCGACGCCGAGCCCGCGCAGCGCATCCGCGCGGTCGCGGTCGCCGGTGCCGTCGTCGCGCTCGGCTGCGTCGTGCTGGGCACGCTGGCCGGGGGACGGCTCGGCGACGGCCCGTTCGACCCGGTGAGCGTGCCGGTCGGCGTCGCTTCCGTGGTCGCCTTCTGCTGGATCGTCATCCCGGGTGGGTTCGTCGCGTTCTTCGCGGGGGAGCACGAGCCGCCCGCGCCGCCGCCTGAAGCGCTCGAAGACAACGAGGCGTTCCAGGACGCCGACGAGGTCGACACCGAAGAAGCGTCCGAAGCCGTCGAGGAGCTCGAAGCGGCCCAAGAGGAAATTTTCGCCGAGGACGCCGAGTTCGAAGCCGAAGCCGACGCCGAACTCGGCCTCGAAGAACCGGCCGAGGACGTCTTCGAACCCGGCGACGCTGTGACCGGAGGCACCGAGACCTGCGGCGACGTCGAGCCGGGCGAGGGCGACCGTTAGGGTTGACTTGACCTGGTGAAGCGCCGTGCGCCCGGCTGCGCACCGCCCGCGGCAAGGAGCCCGCTCTGTCTCAACGGTTGGACCTGCCCACTCCGGTGAAGCTCGTCGTGCTCGCGTCGGGCTCCGGCACCCTCCTGCAGGCGGTGCTGGACGCCACCGGGCGGTCCGGCTTCCCGGCCAAGGTCGTCGCCGTCGGCGCCGACCGCACCGGCATCGAAGCCCTCACCCGCGCCGAGCGGCTGAGCATCCCGGCGTTCACCGTCCGCGTCGCCGACCACCCCGACCGCGCCGCGTGGGACAAGGCGCTGACCGAGGCCGTCGCGGCGTACCGGCCCGACCTGGTCGTCTCCGCCGGGTTCATGAAGATCCTCGGCGAGCAGTTCCTCGGCCGCTTCACGGTGATCAACACGCACCCCGCGCTGCTGCCGTCGTTCCCGGGCATGCACGCGGTCCGCGACGCCCTCGAAGCCGGGGTCAAGGTGACCGGCTCGACCGTGCACTTCGCCGACGCCGGCGTCGACACCGGGCCGATCATCGCCCAGGAGGCGGTCGTCGTGGAGAGCGACGACGACGAAAACGTCCTGCACGAACGGATCAAGGCCGTCGAACGCAGGCTGCTGGTGGAAACGATCGAGCGACTCGGCCGCGGTGGCTGCACCGTGGACGGACGAAAGGTGACATTTCGTGAGCACTGACCTGGGACGGCGCCCGGTCCGCCGGGCGCTGATCGGCGTCTCGGACAAGGCGGGCCTCCTGGACCTCGCGACCGGCCTGCACGCGGCCGGCGTCGAGATCGTCTCCACCGGCGGCACGGCGAAGGCCATCGCCGACGCCGGGGTCCCGGTCACGCCGGTCGAGCAGGTCACCGGCTTCCCCGAGTCGCTCGACGGCCGCGTCAAGACGCTGCATCCGCACGTGCACGCCGGCCTGCTGGCCGACCAGGGCAACCCGGACCACGTCGAGCAGCTGCGCAAGCTGGACATCGCGGCGTTCGACCTGCTCGTGGTGAACCTGTACCCGTTCGCCCAGACCGTCGCGTCCGGCGCGAGCCCCGAGGACTGCGTCGAGAACATCGACATCGGCGGCCCGGCGATGGTCCGCGCGGCGGCGAAGAACCACGGCAGCGTCGCGGTCGTCGTCGACCCGGCCCGCTACGGCTGGGTGCTCGAGCGCGTCGCCGCGGGCGGCTTCGAGTTCGAGGACCGCAAGCGGCTCGCGGCCCAGGCGTACGCGCACACGGCGGCGTACGACACGGCCGTCGCGTCGTGGTTCGCCAGCGCGTACGCCCCCGACGAGGACGCTGCCGACGCCGGCTTCCCGGACTTCCTCGGCGCCACCTGGGAACGCGCCGACGTCCTGCGCTACGGCGAGAACCCGCACCAGAAGGCCGCGCTGTACAAGAGCGACCGGCCGGGGCTCGCGCACGCCGAGCAGCTGCACGGCAAGGCCATGTCCTACAACAACTACGTCGACACCGACGCCGCCCGCCGCGCCGCGTTCGACTTCACCGAGCCCGCCGTCGCGATCATCAAGCACGCCAACCCGTGCGGCATCGCGATCGGGACCGACATCGCCGAGGCGCACCGCAAAGCCCATGCGTGCGACCCGGTTTCGGCCTACGGCGGCGTCATCGCGACGAACCGGCCGGTCAGCCGCGAGGCCGCCGAGCAGATCGCCGAGGTCTTCACCGAGGTCGTGCTGGCCCCGGACTTCGACCCCGAAGCCCTCGAAATCCTGCAGCGCAAGAAGAACATCCGCCTGCTGAAGCTGCCCGCGGCCCCGGCGTCGCCGATCGAGTTCCGCCCGATCTCCGGCGGCGTCCTGCTGCAGACCGCCGACGCGATCGACGCCCCGGGCGACGACCCGGCCGCGTGGACGCTGGCCACCGGCAGCCCGGCCGACGAGCAGACCCTGCGCGACCTCGAGTTCGCGTGGCGCTCGCTGCGCGCGGTCAAGTCGAACGCGATCCTGCTGGCCGCCGACGGCGCGACCATCGGCGTCGGCATGGGCCAGGTCAACCGGGTCGACTCGTCGCGGCTCGCGGTGGCCAGGGCGGGCGACCGCGCCAAGGGCTCGGTCGGCGCGTCGGACGCGTTCTTCCCGTTCCCGGACGGCCTGGAGGTGCTGGTCGAGGCCGGGGTCCGGGCGATCGTGCAGCCCGGCGGCTCGGTCCGTGACGCCGAGGTCATCGCGGCCGCGGAGAAGGCGGGCGTCACGATGTACCTGACGGGGACGCGCCACTTCGCGCACTGACCCGCGCTTCGCTTCGAGAGGGAGGGCTCGATGCAGCAACCGCCGTACGGCCAAGGTCAGCAGGGGTACCCGGGCTATCCGCAGCAGCAGCCCGGGTATCCGCCGCAGCCCGGGTATCCGCCGCAGCCGGGCTACCCGCAGCAGCAGGGCTATCCGCAGCAGCCCGGATATCCGCCGCCCGGCTACCCGCCGCCGGGGTACCCGCCCGCCGGGTACGGCGCGCCGGTGCCGCCGCCGAAGAAGAAGCGGACCGGGCTGATCCTCGGCATCGTCGGTGTCGTGGTCGTGCTCCTCGGCGCGGGCATCCCGCTGGGCATCATCGCGGGGGACTACTTCGCGAGCACCGGCGCGGTGCCGTCGTCGTCGCCGGTGCCCGCCGAGTGCCAGGTGCCGGCGCCGGTGCTGGAGAAGGCGGGCTTCCCGAGCTTCGTCCTGGCCGGCCAGGGCACCCAGGACCTGCCGGGCATCAAGCAGCAGGGCTGCAGCTGGAAGCCGGGGCCGGACGAGAACGTCCGCGACGCCACCATGCACGTCCAGATCACGCGGTACTCCGGGAACAGCGCGCGCGAGCAGGCGAACGACATGTTCACGCCGAAGGCGCCGGCGCTCCCGCCGACGGCCGTGCGTGGCATCGGCGACAAGGCGGTGCTGGTCCGGCTGGCCACCGACAGCGCCTTCAGCGGATCCGAACTGCACGTCCTCAAGGGCACGACCGTCGTGATCCTCGAAGTGTCCGGCTGGGACAAGGGGTTCTTCTCGAACTCGCCGATGCCGCAGGAGGAGACCGATGCCGCCGTGCAGGCGGTCGGCGCCGAGATCGTCAAGAAGCTGGGTTAGGCGGGCGCGGGCAGCGCCTTGCAGAGCGCGGCCGGGAACTTCCGGTCGGCCGCCAGGATGTCCGCGCAGCCGGCCGAGCGGGTCTGCGCGAACGACGTCCAGCCCGTGTCGCTCCAGCGGAACGCGGTGCGCGACGGCGGTTCGGTCTGGCGCACCAGGAGGTCGACGAGCAGCCAGCCCGGGTCGCAGGCGCGGGTGGTGCCCGCGCTCTCGGCGCCCGCGGCGGACACCGCCGCGCCGATCCACGCCGGGTCACAGTGGTCGGCGGGTGCGGCGCAGGTGCCCTGGCGGTCGCAGTGGCCCCAGCCGGCGCCGAGCTTGTGCCAGGCGTTGCCGGTGTCGGAGTTGAGGATCACCGTCCGGTCCGCGACCGGGGCCGTCGTCGTCAGCCGCAGTTCCGCGGGGACCTTGTCCTGGCAGCCGCCCGCCGCGGGCCGGGTCGAGTAGACGACGTCGGCGCGGATGTCGGTCTTCGCCTCCACGAGCTGCTCGATCCGCGGCTCGCGGACGCAGCCGGGGTCCTTGCCGGGCAGCGCGACCTGCACGAACAGGCTGTGCTCGTCGGGACCGGGGCGGATTCCGGTGACGTCGGCGCGGAACGAGCGCCACTCCGCGCCGATGGTCGTCGGCCCCGGGGCCGCGGCCGTGGCGCCGGGCACCCCGCCGCCGGCGGTCAGCACGACGGCGAGCACCGCACCGGCCGCGACCAGCGCGCCGGCGACCCACAGGATCGGCCGTCTCCGCGGTTCGGTCATCGTCACCCCCAAGTCCACGGGGCAATCTAGCCGACGCCGCAGCGTCAGGCGGCCGGACCGGATGTTTCGCGCAGCGTGACGTCCTTTTCCAGGTACACCGCGCCCCGGATGTGGCCGCCGGCCGCGGGCGGCTCGGTGAGCCGGTAGCCGGCCCGCTGGTACAGCGCGATGTTGCGCGCGCTGCGCGCCCCGGTGAACAGCGCGAACCGGCGGGCTTCGGCGGGCGCCTGCGCTTCGGCGTGGGCGAGCAGCCGCCGCCCGAGCCCGCGCCCGGCGAGGTCCGGCGCGACCATCAGCCTGCCGACCTCCCAGCAGTCCCCGTCCAGCCGGGCGCGCACGGCCCCGATCAGCCGGTGGTCCTGCCGCAGCACCCAAGCCGACCACGTCTTCGTCCAGTCGCGCACGTCTTCGAGGGTTTCGTGCAGCGCGGGGATGTCGAGGGTGTCGTTGAGGAGAGCTTCCTGGACCCAGCAGCAGCGTTGCAGGACCAGCAGTTCCGGGGCGTCTTCGGGGCGGGCGTCGGTGAGCTGCACGCCGTCTGTCTAGTGACCGGCCCGGGCCGGGGCAACTTCATTACGGTGGCGGGGTGACCCCGCTCCGCCGTGCGCTCGGGCGTTGCTGGATTCGCTCGATGCACCGCCGCGCCCCGCTATCGGGTGACTTGACACCTCCTGCGGTTCGCGGTTGACTTGTTCATGTCGAACACGTGTTCGACATGAACGCCGCCGCCTTCCCCGCGGCGAACCAGAGTCGTCGGTCGTGTTTTGGGAGAGGCCCGGCCGCCGGCCCAGTCCGTGGTGGGGAGGTGCGTGCGGTGACTGCTGTGGTGGAGCCGCCGGTGGCCCGGCTGGCGGCCCTGCCCGGGGTCAGCACGGCGAGCCGGGTGGCGGCCCAGGCTGAGCGGGCCAGGGCGACGGGAAGGGTGCTCCCGGTCGTCCCGGCGCTGGCCGGGCTGCTGCCGGGTGCCGGGCTCCGGCGCGGGAGCACGGTGGCGGTCCACGGGGGCACGTCGTTGCTGCTCGCGCTGCTCGCCTCGCCCACGAGCGCTGGTTCGTGGGCGGCCGTGGTCGGTCTGCCGTCGCTGGGGCTGGCGGCGGCGGCCGAGTACGGCGTGGACCTCGCCCGGGTGGCGCTGGTCCCCCGGCCGGGCACGGAGCTCCCGGCGGTGGTCGCGGCGCTCCTGGACGGCGTCGACCTGGTGGCGGTCCATTCGGAGACGATCCAGCCGGCGGTGGCGCGGCGGCTGTCGGCCCGGGCCCGGCATCGAGGCGCGGTCCTGCTGTCGGCCGGCCCATGGCCGGGCGCGGACGTGGAGCTGTCGTGCCGCCGCGAGCCGTGGTCGGGAGCGTCGGACGGCTACGGCCACCTGCGCTCGCGCCGGGTCTCGGTGCGGGTCCACGGCCGTGGCGCGGCGGCCCGCCCGGTCTCGGCTTCGCTAGCCCTGCCGGACTCGGACGGCCACATCACCCAGGCCCGCCCAGCCCCGTCGCTCCGCGAGGCGACCGCATGACCGAAGTAAGTCCACAAGGGACAGTCCGACCCAACACCCACCCCAGCCGACGGTCCAGGTACGCAAGCCGACTCTCCAGGTGCGCGAGCCGACGGTCTGGGTGCGCGGGCCGACGGCCTGGGTGCGCAAGCCGACCGTCCGGGTGCGCGAACGGCCCCTTCGGGTGCGCGAACCGATCGGTCGCGTGCGTGTGTTGCCCCTCCAATCAGGCGTGTGACCCCTCCAGTCACGTGTGTTGGCCCTCTGGTCACGCGTGTGGCCTCTCCAGTCACGTGAGCCGACCGCCAGGGTGCGAGAACCGACCGTCCAGGTACGCGAGCCGACCGTCCCGGTACGCGTGGCGGCCTCTGCCGCGGGAGGTCGCGTGACCGTCCCGACCCAGCGCCACACCCCCGACACCCCGGCCCGGATGCTCGTCCTGTGGTGCCCGGACTGGCCTGCCGTCTCCGCCGCGGCCGCTGGCGGCGTCGCCGTCACCCAACCTCTGGCCGTCTTCAGTGCCAACCGGGTTGTTGCCTGCAACGCTGCCGCGCGGCGGGGTGGCGTCCGGCGGGGGTTGCGGCGGCGGGAGGCGCAGTCGAACTGTCCGGAGCTGGCCGTTTTCGCCGCTGATGACGGCCGGGATGCGAGGCTCTTCGAGAGCGTCGCCCGTGCCGTCGAAGGGCTCGTTGTCGGTGTCGAGGTTGTGCGGCCCGGCCTCGTTGCCGTGCCCGTTGCCGGTGCCTCCGGCTACTTCGGCGGGGAACACGCGCTCGTCGAGCGGCTTCTCGACGAGGTCGCTGCCGCTGCCGGCGTCGAGTGTCAGGTCGGCATTGCCGAGGGGCTCTTCGCCGCGACGCTCGCCGCGCGGCTTGGGACTTTCGTCGAACCCGGGCGGGTTGCCGAGTTTCTCGCGCCGCTGCCCGTCACCGAGCTCGACCAGGCCGGGGCCGATCGCGCCGAACTCGTCGACCTGCTGCGCCGGCTCGGGCTCAAGACGCTCGGTGCCTTCGCCGACCTGCCCGAACGCGATGTCGCCAACCGGTTCGGGACCGCCGGTCTGCTCGCCCACCGGCTGGCTCGCGGCCGCTCCGAACGGCCGCCGCTGCGTCGCCGCCCGCCGTCGGAACTGAGGCTCAGTGAGGAGTTCGACCCCGTTGTCGAACGGGTCGACGTCGCGGCGTTCCTCGCCAAGGGCCTGGCGACGCGGTTCTGCGCGGCCCTCGCCGGGCACGGGCTCGCCTGCACCCGGCTCGGCATCTACGCCGTCACCGAGGACGGTGAACACCTCGGCCGGGCGTGGCGGTGCGCTGAACCGTTGACGCCGGCCGGCGTCGCCGATCGCGTGCGCTGGCAGTTCGAAGGCTGGCTGCGCGCCGCGCCGGGGCAGCGCCCGACGTCGGGTGTGGTGCGGCTGCGGCTGGAGCCGGAGGAGATCGTCGAAGGCCGCTCGCTGCAGCTCGACCTGTGGCGCGACGGCCGTTCCGGCGAGGACGACGAGCGTGCCGCCCGCGCGTTCGTGCGGGTCCAGGGCCTGCTCGGACCCGAAGGCGTGGTGACGCCGGTGCTCGACGGCGGCCGCGATCCCGCCGGCCGGGTCCGGCTGGTGCCGTGGGGCGACCCGCGCGAGCGGACGACCCCGCCGGACGCGACCTGGCCGGGACGGCTGCCGTCCCCGTCCCCCGCGACGGTCCTCGACCGCCCGGTGCCGGCGCAGGTCTTCGACGACGGCGGCCGGGCCGTCGGGATCACGGCCCGCGACCAGGTGACGTCGCCCCCGCGGCGGCTCAGCATCGCGGGCGCCGCGGGCCGGGAGGTCGTGGCCTGGGCGGGCCCGTGGCCGCTGGCGGCCGACCGGCGGCGGCCGGGCCCTCCGCGGGCGCGGCTGCAGCTGGTCCTGGCCGGCGAGGGAGACGAGCCACCCGAGGCGGTGCTGGTGCACTGCGCGGGCACGGAAAATCCACTGTGGACGGTCGAGGGAGTGTACGACTGAGCATGGACGAGGACTACGCACAACGGCTGCGAAACTGGCTGCGCGCCGAGCCGGGGGCCACCCCGCGCCGGGCCGCGGAGGAACGCGAGTGGCTGCGGGAGGTTCCGGAGCCCGGCGCGCGGGCGGCGCACGACCGGCTTCCAGCGGCCGGAGCGCCGGCGCCGGTTACCGAAGCGCACAACCGGCTCCCGGCGACCGAAGCGCCGGCGCCGGCTACTGAAGCGCGCGATCGGCTCCCGGCGTCCGGAGCGCCGGAGCCCGCGGCTGGGGCGCCGGAGCTGGCGGCTGGAGCACCGGACCCAGGCGAACGATGGACGGTCCGTGGCTATCTGCCTGAGGTGCCCGCCGAGGACGACGACTGGGTCTGCCCGGTGATCGTGCTGCCGGTTCCGCGCCCGTCACGCGAGAACGGGTGCCGGATGAGCGAGGCCGAGGCACGCTCTCGCCGGAACCACCCGTCGAACGTGGATCGCCGCGCTCAGGCGCCGGACGCCACCTCCATGACCGAAGCCGAAGCGAGGTCCCGCTGGAACCACCCGACCAACTGGCACCGCCGCCGCCGCGAAGCCGAACAGCAGCAGCAGCAACAACAACAACAGCAACAGCAACAGCAAGACGAGCCCAGGAGCCACTGAATGGGCTGGAACAACCCACCCGTCCGCTGGAAGGACCTCGCCCGCACCCTCGCCGGCGGCCTCCCGCCCGGCGACCACGGCGACAGTCCCGCCTGGGGACGGCGCCGCGAGGGCTACCAAAGACCCGGTGACCTTCCCGCGCGCGGCAACGACGACGGGGGCGAGGCCGTCCGCGTCCCCTACGCCGAACTCCACTGCCACTCCAACTTCAGCTTCCTCGACGGCGCCAGCCACCCCGAAGAGCTCGTCGAAGAGGCCGCGCGTCTCCAGCTCGACGCCATCGCCCTCACCGATCACGACGGCATGTACGGCGTCGTGCGGTTCGCCGAGGCCGCGCGGGAACTCGGGGTCAACACCGTCTTCGGCACCGAACTCAGCTTCGGGCTGCAGAGCCCGCAGAACGGCGTTCCCGACCCCGAAGGCGAGCACCTCCTGCTGCTCGCCCGCGGCGATCAGGGCTACCGGGCCCTCTGCCGCGCCATCACCGCCGGCCAGATCCACCGGGACGCCGAAAAGGGGCGGCCCAGCTACGACCTCGGTGCGGTCGCCGAGGAGGTCGCCGGGCAGTGCGTGGTGCTGACGGGCTGCCGCAAGGGCGCGGTGCGCTCGGCCCTCGTCGCGCACGGCCCGGCGGCCGCCGCCGAGAAGCTCGGCGAACTGGTCGACCGCTTCGGGCGCGACAACGTCTACGTCGAACTCACCGACCACCGCCAGCCGCTGGACAGCACCCACAACGACGTCCTGACCGAAATTGCGCGGGACCTGGGCCTGCCGACCGTCGCCACCACCGCCGCCCACTACGCCCGGCCCGAACGCGCGCCGCTGGCCGACGCGCTCGCCGCGATCCGGGCGCGGCGGGGGATCGACGAACTGGAAGGGTGGCTGCCCGCCGCCGGGACGGCGTTCCTGCGCAGCGGGGCCGAAATGGACGTCCTGTTCCGGCGGTACCCCGGCGCCGTCCGGCGCAGTGCCCTGCTCGGGATGGAATGCGCGTTCCCGCTGAAGCTGATCGCCCCCGAGCTGCCGCCGTTCGACGTCCCGGAGGGCTACACCGAGACGACGTACCTGCGCGAGCTGACGAAAATAGGCGCCGAGGAGCGCTTCAAGGGCAAGCCCCACGAAGCAAAGGCGAACGAGCAGATCGAGCACGAGCTCGCCATCATCGAGGAACTCGGGTTCCCCGGCTACTTCCTGATCGTCTGGGACATCGTGACGTTCTGCCGCCGGAACGACATCCTCTGCCAGGGCCGCGGCTCGGCCGCGAACTCCGCCGTCTGCTACGCGCTCGGCATCACGAAGGTCGACTCCGTCGCCTACGAACTGCTCTTCGAGCGCTTCCTCGCCCCGGACCGCGACGGCTACCCCGACATCGACCTCGACATCGAGTCCGACCGCCGCGAAGAGGCCATACAGTACGTCTTCCGCAAACACGGCCGGCTGAGAACCGCCCAGGTCGCGAACGTGATCACCTACCGCGCCCGCTCCGCCGTCCGCGACGCCGCGCGGGCGCTGGGCTACTCGCCCGGGCAGCAGGACGCCTGGAGCAAGCAGATCGACCGCTGGGGTTCGCTGCGCAGCACCGAAAAGGACCACGACCACGACATCCCGGACGAAGTCGTGCAGCTCGCCTTCGCGCTCGAGGACTTCCCGCGGCACCTAGGAATCCACTCCGGCGGAATGGTCATGTGCGCCGAGCCGGTCAGCCAGGTCGTGCCGGTCGAGTGGGCGCGGATGGCCGACCGCAGCGTCATCCAGTGGGAGAAGGAGGACTGCGCCGCCGCCGGGCTGGTCAAGTTCGACCTGCTCGGCCTGGGCATGCTGTCGGCGCTGCACTACATGATCGACCTGGTCGAGGAGTACAAGGGCGAAAAGGTCGACCTCGCCGAGCTCGACCTCGCCGACGAGAAGATCTACGACATGCTGTGCCGCGCCGACGCGATCGGCGTCTTCCAGGTGGAGAGCCGCGCCCAGCTGGCGACGCTGCCGCGGCTGCAGCCGCGCGAGTTCTACGACCTCGCCGTCGAGGTCGCGCTGATCCGGCCCGGCCCGATCCAGGGCGGCTCGGTGCACCCGTACATCCGCCGCAAGCAGGGCCGCGAGAAGTGGACCTACGACCACCCGCTGCTGGAGAAGGCGCTGCACAAGACCAAGGGCGTGCCGCTGTTCCAGGAGCAGATGATGCAGATCGCGCTGGACGTCGCGAACTTCACCGCGGCGGAGGCCGACCAGCTGCGGCACGCGATGGGGTCGAAGCGGTCGGACCGGAAGATGGACCGGCTGCGGCAGCGGTTCCTCGAGGGCGCCGCCGCGAACGGCGTCGAAGCCGAACTCGCGCAGAAGATCTTCGGCAAGCTCAAGGCGTTCGCGAACTTCGGCTTCCCGGAGAGCCACGCGCTGAGCTTCGCGCACCTGGTCTTTTCCAGCGCCCACTTCAAGTTCTACCACCCGGACGCGTTCCTGGCGGGCCTGCTGCGCGCGCAGCCGATGGGGTTCTACTCGCCGCAGTCCCTGGTCGCCGACGCACGCCGCCACGGCGTCACCGTGCACGGCCCCGACGTCAACCGCAGCCTGCCGCACGCCACCCTGGAGGCGGGCACCGGGAAGTTCCACGACGTGCGCACCGGGCTGAGCACCGTGCGGAAGATCGGGAAAGACCTCGCGAAGCGGATCGTGGCCGAGCGGCAGGAGAACGGCGAATACTCCGACATGGCCGACGTCGCCCGCCGGGTGCGGCTGACCACGCCGCAGATCGAGGCGCTGGCCACGGCCGGCGCGTTCGCCGGCTTTGGCGGCGACCGACGTCAGGCGCTGTGGACGGCGGGGGCGGTCGCCGGGGAGCGCCCGGAGAAGCTGCCCGGCCTGGTCGGTACGCAGGCGCCGGTGCTGCCGGGGATGGACGGTCTCGACGTCGCGGCGGCGGACGTCTGGGCGACCGGCGTCTCGCCGGGCAGCTACCCGACGGAGTTCATCCGCGACCGGCTCGACGAGCTCGGCGTCGTCCCGGCGAGCGGCCTGGCCGACCTCGACGACGGCGCGCGCGTGCTGGTCGGCGGCGCGGTCACGCACCGGCAGCGGCCCGCCACCGCGGGCGGGGTCACCTTCCTCAACATCGAGGACGAAACGGGGATGGTCAACGTGATCTGCACGCTCGGCCTGTGGCAGCGCTACCACCGGGTCGCCCGCGCCAGCTCGGCGCTGCTGATCCGCGGGGTGGTGGAGAAGGCCGACGGCGTGGTCAGCGTCCTCGCCGACCGCGTCGAAGCGCTGCCGATGCGGATCAAGGCGAAGTCGCGGGACTTCAGGTGAGGGGGCGCCGCACGATCGTGACGATCTCGGGACTCGCGTCGGTCACCGGCGTGCGGTCCCAGTAGCCGTACTGCTCGTCGACGACGAGCCCGGCTTCTTCGACGAACCGGTTCAGCGAGGGGACGTCGAGGAAACGCAGGGTGCTTTCGCTGTACCGCGGCGCGTCCCAGCTCGGGCTTTCGTACGTCGTCTTGAAGCTGACGTACCCGTTCTCGAACGGCCCGGCGTCGTTCCACGAGCGGACGTCGCCGGCTTCCCAGACGTGCGAAGGGGTCCAGCGCTCCCAGCTGCGGGCGGCCGGGTTGCGCGTCTCGAAACCGAACCGGCCGCCGGGCTTCAGGGCCCGCCGGACCGCCGAGAACGCCGTGCGCAGCTCGTCGTCGGTCAGCAGCACCTGGAACGCGTGCCCGGTCATCACCGCGAACTCGAACTCGCCGTCCCAGGACGCGGTCGACAAATCGCCGTGCACCCACTCGATGTCGTCCCGGCGGCGGGCCTGGACGAGCATGCCCTCCGCGGGATCGAGCCCGACGAGCCGTCCTTCGTGGCCGGACTCGCGCGCCCAGTGCAGCAGGGAGCCGGTGCCGCACCCGACGTCCAGCACGGACTCCGCGGCCATGATCATCGGCAGGTAGAACGCGAAGTCGCCGCCGCTCTCGCGCGGGTTCATCACGTCGTACAGCGAGGCGAGGCCGGCATCGGTGTAGTGCTCGTCGGGCATCCCGCCACCGTAGAGAGCCGTACCGGGGAACTCACGCGGTTTTCGGGCCGAGGCCGAGCAGCTCGGGGCGGGCCGCCAGTTCCCGCCAGTACGCCCCGGGATCGGGCAGCAGCCGCCGCCGGTCGAGGTCGAGCAGGCCGGACACGCTGGCCACCTCGGCGACCAGCATGCCGTCCGGCGCGTGGAACTCCTGCGTCACCCGGGACGTCTTGCCGGTGCCCCAGTGGAATTCGCAGCTGACGCCGACTTCGCCGTGCGGGCGCAGTTCCCGGTGGAACCGCACGGTCGTCTCCAGGTTCACCGGGCCGATCCGGCGGGCGGCCAGCTCGGCCGGGTCGACGCCGGCGGCGTGCACGCACACCCAGCGCGCGTGGTCGGCGTAGGCGAGGTAGGCCGGGCCGCGGACGTGGCCGTTGGCGTCGATGTCGTCAGCGCGCACCGCGATCGTGACTCGGAACATGCGGCCGATCGTGGCGCGCGGGCGGGGCGGACGTCTGGAACTTTTCGGCCACCCGCACCAGCTCGGCGGGGGAGGAGCCGGACAGCCGGCGGCATTCGCGGCCGAGGTGGGACTGGTCGGCGTACCCGAGCCCGGCGGCCACGCCGGCCAGCGACGCCCGGCCGGCCGCGAGTGGCTCCAGGAGACGCAGGAACCGCTGGAACCGGCGGACGCGGTGCAGTTGCTTCGGCCCGGCGCCGACGGCGTGGCGGAAGTGCCGCCGCAGCGCGCGTTCGCTGATCCCGGCGGCCTCGGCGACGTCGGCGGTGCGGGTGGCCGCACGGAGGGCACGCACGGCGGCCAGCACCCGCTGGTCCGGTGCCGCGCGCCGCCGGGCGACGAGCATTTCGAGGATTCCGCGCTGTGCCTGGGGATCGAGGGTGGTCGCCAGGACGTCTTCGGCGCGACGGGCGTCGGCGCCCCAGAGGTCGCGGAGCCCGGTCACGGCGGGCAAGTCCGGTATGGACGTGCCGAGCACGGCGGCCGCGGCACCGCAGCGCAGCCGCACGCCGACCCGCGACGCGGACGCGGGAACCCAGAGCCGCAGGGGCGCGCCGACGGTGACGACGACCGTGAGCGCGGTGCCGTCCCAGACGAGGTCCGCGCAGCCGTCGGGGAGGACCCGCAACGGCCGCGCCCAGCCGGTGTTCCCGTGCCAGCCGCAGGCGAGGACGTCCGTGAGCGCGGGCGGCGGCGCGACTTCGCGGTACACCGACCGCGCCGCCACCGGCCGCAGCGGAACTCCCATCCGCCCAGTATGCAGCGGTCGGGACCGCTCGGCGGGCGCTCGAAGCCGGCGCCACCGAGGTCACCCGGTGGATCCAGACGCGGCTGGAGAAAGTACGTCCAGGGTGTGAAGCGCCGGCCGCGGGTGTGGCACCCTGGGGCCGTGCTGGAGACGGGGGAGGACTACCGCGAAGCGGTGTTGTCCGGGCAGTGGTGGGAAAAGCGGCGGTTCACCGGCTGCGACTTCACCGGGGCGGACCTGAGCGGGCTGCGGACCCGGGGCTGCACCTTCGACGACTGCGTGTTCAGCCGGGCCGACTTGTCGCGCTCGCGGCACGACGCCTCGGCGTTCCGCTCGTGCACCTTCGACCGGACCGTGCTCGCCGAGAGCCGCTGGACCGCGTGCTCGCTGCTGGGGACGTCGTTCACCGACAGCGGCTTCGGCGGGATCGCGCTCACCGAGTGCGACCTGTCCCTGGCGTCGTTCGCGAAGGCGCGGCTGCGCCGGCTCGGGCTGTCCGGACTCCGGCTGCGCGAGGCCAACCTGACCGAGGCCGACCTCACCGGCGCCGACCTGCGGGGCAGCGACCTGACCGGCGCCCGCCTGCAGGGCGCGAAGCTCGAAGGCGCCGACCTGCGCGGCGCACGCCTCGACGCGAACGCCCTGGTGCAGGCCGACCTTCGGGGCGCCGAGGTCGACGTCGAGACGGCCATCGCCTTCGCCGCCGCGCACGGGCTCGTCATCCGCTGAACCGGCGAAGGCCCCGGCAGCGCGCTGCCGGGGCCTTTCGCGGAAATTTCAGTCGATCGGGGGTTCACCCGGGTCGAGTTCGATCAGGTCGCCCTCGGCCAGCAGTTCCTCGATCGACGCCGGCAGCAGGTAGGCCGACCCGCCGCCCGGCTGGTTGAACCACGGGATCGCGACGCCGGCCAGCGTCTCCAGCGGCCGCTGCACCCGGTAGACGTGGTACGGGCGGTTGACCCACTCCGGCACCAGCGACCGCTCGGCGAACGGCGTGCCCGCCGCGTACGTCAGGTTGCCGTTCGGGCCGCCGAAGCGGTCCAGCTCGCTGCCCGCGGGCAGCTCGCGCAGCTCCTTGCCGCGGAACAGCGTCAGCGGCGGCTCACCTGACATCGGCGAGATCGGCCACTGCTGCTGGCCACCGCCACCACCGCCGTTGACGGCCGGGCGGGCCGGGGCTCCCTGCGTCGGCGGCGCCGGGGCCAGGACGGTCGGCGCCTGCTGCGGCGGCTCACGCCGGAGCGGCGCCGGCGCGGCGGGCGGCGGCGGGCCGGCCTGCTGCCGGTCCACCGGCGGCGGTCCGGCCGGGACCGGGGCGGGCGGCGCGGGCGGGCGCGGGGGCGCCGGCGGCTCGTCGTCCTCGAGGTCGCCGAACAGCTCCTCGGCGCTGGTGAACGCCGTCTGTTCCTGCGGCGGCACCGGCGGCTCGGGCTTGCGGACGGGGTACGAGCCGGTCGCGACCTCGGGCGAGAGCGTGGCGACGACCCGCTGCGGCGCCGGTTCCGGCTCGGGCTCGGGCTCCGGTTCGGGCTCGGGCTGCTCCTCGGCGGGCACGTGGCCCTCCGGGTTGAGCAGCAGCTTGCCGAGCATGAACGCGGCCGCGTCCTCGGCGTCGCCGAACACCGCGGGGTTGCTGAGCTTGCCGTCGTACCAGCCGACGCGCCAGCCGTCCTCGACCTCTTCGACGCTCCACCCGTGTTCGGCGGGTTCGCCCAGCTTGTAGCCGCTTTCGGGGACGTCGAGCTCGTCCAGCTTGGCCTGCAGGCCGGCGAGCACCGGGTGGTCCGGCGTCTCGCGGCGCAGCGCCCGGCGGCCCGGACGCGGCGGTGCGGGCGGCTCGGCCTGGGCGGCGGGCTGGGGCGACGGCGGCTCCGGGACGGGCAGCACGCCGGGGACGTCGGGCTGGGTGATCATGGTCGGCGGCCCGGGGTCGAACGCGGGCTGCTCGCTCCGCCGCGGCGGCTGGAAGGCCTCGTCGTGCCGCTGCGGCTGGCCGGGCGGCTGGAAGACGAGCGACGGCTCGTCGTCGTGCCGCTGCGGCTGCCCCGGCGGCTGGAACGCCTGCGCAGGCGCGTCCTCGTGCTGCGGCGGCTGGAACGCGTGGGACGGCTCTTCGTCGTGCCGCGGCGGCTGGAAGGCCTGCGGAGCGTCGTCGAGCCCCGGCGCCTGGAACGCGTGCGCCGGGTCGTCCTCGTGCTGCGGCTCGAAGCCGTGGTCGTCCTCGTGCGCCGGACGGCCGGCCGGGAAGGCGTGGGACGGCTCGTCGTCCTGGCCGGCGTCGAACGCGGCGTGCGCCGGTTCGTCGTCGTGCTGGGCGGCCGGCTCCTCGTCGTGCCGGCCGGACTGGAACTGCTCGTCCTGCGGCGGCTGGAACGCGGCGTGCTCGTCGTCGCGGCGCGGGAAGGGCTCGCCGTCGTGCGGTGCCTCCTGCTCGTGCCCGATCGGCTGATCGGGGACGTATTCCGCGGTCTCCTCGAGGTCGGGCACCCGGCCCGGTTCGGGTGACGTGCCGTTCGACCCCGGTGCGTGCTCGGCCTGGTCGTAGCCCTCTTCGCCGTAGTGCTCGTCTTCCTCGGCGAAGCGGTCGTCGAACTCCTGGTCGTAGCCGTCTTCGGCGTACTCGTGCTCTTCGGCGGGCGCCTCCGGCTCGGCAGGCGCGTGCGCAGCGAGCGGCTGTTCGACCGGCGCGGACGGTTCCTGGTGCTGCTGCGGCGGCATCGGCGGCGCGACGGGCGCGGCGCCGGGCGGCGGCCCCACGGGCGCCTGCTGCTGCGGCGGCATCGGCGGGGGCCCCTGCGGCGGCGGTCCCTGAGGCGGCGGGCCCTGCTGGAGCGGCGGCCCCTGCGGCGGCGGTCCGGCGGGGCGCTGCTGCTGCGGCGGGGGCTGGCTGCCCCGGGTCAGGTACCCGGCGGCGGCCTGCAGCGTCGGCTCGTCGACCGGCGGCAGCTTGAAGCCGACCGCGCGGACGTGCTCGACCAGGTCGGGTTCGGGCGAAACGCCGTACTTGTGCAGGTAGAAGTTGACGGCGGCGGGCCAGATCCACTGGCCGTCGCTGTGGAAGGCGACCGGGACGGTGGCCTCCGGCGCCGCGGCCAGCCGGTCGATGTCGTAGCCGCGCTCGGGCACCACCAGCGGCGCGTGCTCCAGGTACTCCAGCAGCCTGTCCTGCTCCTCGACCTCGAGGTCGGGGCGGTTGATGACCGGCCGGCCGGCCGGGCCGACGGTGTCGAAGATCCGGGCGATCCGGAAGTGCGGCCCCGGCTGCTCCGGGCCGAGCCCGGACATCCGCCGGATCAGCCATTCGGGGACGTTCTCCTCGGTGCGCGGGAACATCCGCAGCTCGTCGGAATAGGCCTGCGGCGGCGGCGCGAGGTTCCACACCGGTTCGTCGCGGTTGTACTCGAGGTTGTAGCTGGACGGGTGGTCGAGCTGGTAGCGCGCGTTGAACCACGTTCCGCGGCCGTCGCGGTACATGCCGCCCCGGAGCCTGCCGAACAGGGTCGCGATGTCGTGCGTCGCGAGCCACTCGTGCACCGTGCCGTCCTCGGTGACGATCTCGCCGGTCAGCTCGTGGTACCTCCCGACGGCTCGGTACTCCGCGGTGACCTTGCGCCAGTCGCGCGGGGCAGCACGGAGCAGGGCAAGTCCGATCTGCTTGACCAGGGTGTCCTGCTCGGTCGCGTTCAGCTGCGTCGTCGGTTGTGCCACGGGGACATTTTGACTGCTCGCGCGCGCGAGTGCACCCCGCATGTGGGTTTTGCCGCTCGCTCACCCGGTGGCACAGGGCCTGACCTCGGGAGATGCGACGTGCGGTAGGTCACAGCTTGATCGCGGGAACCGTCGCGATTGGACCGTGTGGGGTAGCGATCAGTCTACGGGCTGCGACCAGCCGCGCCTGGAAGCGACGCGCGGGGGTCGCTTTGCCAGAATGGGGCCCGTGACGGCGAAGATTCTCGACGGCAAGGCCACCAAGAACGCCATTTTCGCGGAGCTCGAGCCGCGCGTCGCGGCCCTGGCCGCGAAGGGGGTGACGCCGGGGCTGGGCACCGTCCTGGTCGGCGACGACCCGGGGTCGCACTCGTACGTGCGGATGAAGCACGCCGACAGCGGCAAGATCGGGGTCAACTCGATCCGCCGCGACCTGCCGGCCGACATCACCCAGGAGAAGCTCGAAGCCGTCATCGACGAGCTGAACGCCGACCCGGCCTGCCACGGCTACATCGTCCAGCTGCCGCTGCCGAAGCACCTCGACGCGAACCGCGTCCTCGAGCGCATCGACCCGGAGAAGGACGCCGACGGCCTCGCGCCGGTGAGCCTCGGCCGGCTCGTGCTGGGCCAGCGGGGGGCGCTGCCGTGCACGCCGTACGGGATCATCGAGCTGCTCAAGCGCCACGGCGTCGAGCTGAACGGCGCCCGCGTCACGGTGGTCGGCCGCGGCATCACGGTCGGCCGGACGCTGGGCCTGCTGCTGACCCGCCGCAGCGAGAACGCCACCGTCACGCTGTGCCACACCGGCACCCGCGACCTGGCCGGCGAGGTCCGCCGCGCGGACATCGTGATCGCCGCGGCGGGGGTGCCGGGGATCATCACGCCGGACATGGTGGCCCCGGGCGCGGCGGTGCTCGACGTCGGCGTGTCCCATGTGGACGGCAAGCTGACCGGCGACGTCCACCCGGGAGTCGCCGAGGTCGCGGGCTGGATTTCGCCGAACCCGGGCGGGGTCGGCCCGATGACCCGGGCAATGCTGGTGAGCAACGTCGTCGAAGCGGCGGAGCGCTCGGTCGCGGGCCGATGACGATGACGGAGGACCGGCGGGAGGTGACCGGTCACCGGCCGTCCCGGTTCACCCAGCTGCCGTTCGCGGCGGTGCTGCTGGTGGTGGCCGTCGCGGCGCTGCGGATCTTCCAGTACCACTGGCGGGAGGGCGCGGCGCTGATCGGCGCCGCGCTCCTCCTCGCCGCGGTCCTGCGGGCGGCCCTGCCGACGGCCAGGGCGGGCTTGCTGGCGATCCGCGGCAAGCTCGTCGACGTGGTGACGTTCACCGCCCTGGCGGCGGCGGTGCTGTACGTCGCCCTGACGATCATCGGCGGCCCGTTCAGCTCCTCTTAGGACGCGAGGACGAGTTCGCGCTGTTCGGCTTTCGCTTCCCGCCGGTCGAGTGTGCCGGACACGACGGCGAGCGTCAGTCCGAAGACGGCGAGCAGGGCGCCGACCCAGTTGGGGGCGACCAGGCCGAGGCCGCCCGCGATCACCAGGCCGCCGAGGTAGGCCCCGATCGAGTTCGCGATGTTGAACGCGGACTGGACTGCGGCCGACACCAGGGACGGCGTGCCGCCTGCCTTCTCCATGATCCGCGCCTGCATCATCGGGCCGATCATGAACCCGGCGACGCCGACGAAGAAGATCGTGATCGCCGCGCCCACCTTGCCCTGGGCGGTGATCGTGAAGATGCCCAGCACCGACGCCAGCGCCAGCAGAGCGATGTAGAGGCTTGGCATCAGCGCGCGGTCGGCCAGCCGGCCGCCGAGCAGGTTGCCGATCGTCATGCCGACGCCGGCCAGGGACAGCAGCAGGGTGACGTTCGACGGCGAGTAGCCGGCGACGTCGGTCAGCATCGGCGTGATGTACGACAGGCAGGCGAACACGCCGCCCAGCCCGAACGTGACGATCGCCAGCGCCAGGTGCACCTGCGGCCGCT
This sequence comes from Amycolatopsis sp. NPDC051102, assembly GCF_040682815.1. Lineage (NCBI taxonomy): Bacteria > Bacillati > Actinomycetota > Actinomycetes > Pseudonocardiales > Pseudonocardiaceae > Amycolatopsis > Amycolatopsis sp. NPDC051102. The sequence continues at coordinate 173,100 of NZ_JBFBBT010000015.1, read as the reverse complement.
TGAACGCGCCGAGCTCGTTGCGCAGCGACGCCTCCGCGGCGGGCTTGCCCTGGTGCGGGACGAGCTTCGCGATGGCCGCGATGGCCACCAGGCCGATCACGGCGACGACGGCGAAGGTGGCGCGCCAGCCGACCTGCTGGCCGAGCAGCGTGCCCAGCGGCACGCCGATGACGTTCGCCAGGGTCAGGCCGAGGAACATCAGCGACACGGCCTTGGCGCGCTGGCCCTGGCCGACGAGGCTGGAGGCGACCACGGCGCCGGCGCCGAAGAACGCGCCGTGCGGCAGCCCGGCCAGGAACCGGAACGCGATGCCGAACTCCTGGTTGGGTGACAGCGCGAAGAGGGCGTTACCCAGCGTGAACAGGCCCATCATGGCCAGCAGCATGGTCTTGCGCGGCAGCCGGACGGCGACCGCGGTGAGCAAGGGGGCGCCGACGACGACGCCGAGGGCGTAGGCGGAGATCAAGTGGCCGGCGGTCGGGATGTCGACGCCGAAGTCGGCGGCCGCCTGGGGCAGCACGCCCATCATGACGAACTCGGTGGTCCCGATGCCGAAAGCTCCGATGGCGAGCGCGAGCAGCGCGACGGGCACGGCACTCCTTCCAGGGTGGGTAAACGATTACCGAGCCGATCTCTGGATCGGTTCAGTAGGCGGGCATAAAGAGAGGCAGCCAATCGGCCCCAGCGCCGTGAGCTGCCTACGCCCTAGTCCAACAAGCGAGGGGGCCGGTTGTCATCCCGATATCGGGTGACGATCCACACCGTAACGCGGTGATCAGCGCGGAGCGGCCAGAACGCCGTCCAGCAGACCCGGGAACAGCGCGTCGAGATCGTTGCGGCGCAACGAGTTGAACCTGGTCGTGCCTTCCTGGCGGCCGGCCACGACGCCGGCCTGGCGCAGGATGCCCAGGTGGTGGGTGAGTGTGGACTTGGTCACCGGGACGGTGAGCCCGCCGCACGCGATCTCCTGCCCGGTGGCCGCGAGCTGCCGGACGATGGCCAGCCGCACCGGGTCGGCGAGGGCGCGGAGCACGCCTTCGACGGTGATCTCCTCCCGGGCCGGGTGGGCGATCGGGGGCAGGGTGTCGGTCTTGGTCATGGGCCCATTGTACGACGCCGGTCGAAATTATGGCGGCGGCGTAGTACGGTGACTGTCGAACTACGACGTTCGTCGAACCAATCCCGCTTTCCTGGGGGCTCAGCTCATGTCCGCACCTGCTCCTTCGAGGATCTCCGTCCTCGCGTTCGGCGCCTTCGGCGTCGGGACCAGCGGCTACATCGTCGCCGGGCTGCTGCCCGCGCTGACCGGTGAGCTGCACGTCTCGGCGACGGCCGCGGCGCAGCTCGTGACCGCCTTCGCCATCGCGTACGCGATCGGCTCGCCGCTGTTCGCCGCCGCCACCGGCACCTGGGAACGCCGGACGCTGCTGGTCGCGGCGCTCGCCGTCACCGGCGCCGGCAACCTCTTCGCCGCGCTCGCGCCCGGCTACGGCTCGCTCCTGGTGGCCCGCGTGGTGACCGCGGTCGGCGCCGCGGTGTTCACGCCCGCGGCGAGCGCCGTGGCGGCCGAACTGACCGCTCCCGAACGCCGGGGCCGCGCCGTCGCGATGGTGTTCGGCGGGCTGACGGTCGCGCTCATCTTCGGCGTCCCGCTCGGCAGCCTCATCTCGCAGCACCTCGGCTACCGGACGGCGTTCGCGCTGGTCGCCGCGTTCTCGCTGGCGAGCGCGGTCGCCGTGCGGTTCGCGCTGCCCACCGTCGCCGCGCCGCCACGGGTGGGCCTCGCCGAGCGGTTCGCAGCCGGCCGCGACCCGCGGGTGCTCGTCATGCTGGCCACGACGGTGCTCGCCTGCCTGGCCGCGTTCATGGTCTACACGTTCGTGTCACCGCTGCTGGCCGCGACGGCCGGCGTGCACGGCACGACGGTCACGGTGCTGCTCTTCTGCTACGGGGTCGGCGGTGCGATCGGGAACTTCGCGGGCGGCCGGGCGACCGACCGCTGGGGCTCGCGGGCGCCGCTGCTGGTGGTCACCGTGGCCATCACCGCGGTGATGGCGCTGCTGCCCCTGACGACCGTGACGCCGGTCGCGGCCGGGATCTCGCTGTTCGTGTGGGGGCTGGCGACGTGGTCGTTCAACCCGCCGGTGCAGCACCGCCTGATCGAGCTGTCACCGGGGCACGCCGGGCTGGTGCTCTCGCTCAACGCGTCGGCGATCTACCTCGGCGTCGGCCTGTCCGGCGTCGTCGGGGGAGCGGTGCTCGCTTCGGGCGGGCCGCTGCTGCTGCCCGAGGTCGCGGCCGCGCTGACCCTCGTGGCCCTGCTGCTGGTGGGCTCGGCGTGGGGGCGGGTCCGCGAGCCTCGGGAACCGGTCGCCGTCGGTTAGTCGGCGTGCGTCTGGACTTCGCAGTCGGGCCCGGGGTAGACGAGCCCCTCGTGCCCGTCGGCGAACCGCACCAGATAGGGCGGGGCGCCGTCGGGTCCGCGGACTTCGAGGATCTCGCCGCGCTGCTCGGCCGACCCGACCGTCCGGCCGTGCACCTGGATCTCGTCTCCTACTCCTGCGTGCATGGGCTTCACCTCCGTGTCCAGGGTAGGAGCGGGCCGGGAGTGCTGGTAGCCCGGCGATCGGGTGGCGTGGCAAGGTTTCCGAAGTGGACGGTCGGGCGGCGGTGGCGGAGAACGCGGCGTGGTGCGCGCTGGTCGGCGGCGGCGGCCGCTGGGGCCCGCGCGCGTGGACTTCGGCGTCCCGCACGCCGGCGTTCTACCCGGACGCGGTGACGCTCGACCCCGCCGCGACGGCGGCCGACGTCCTCCCGTTCGTCGACGGTTCTGCGGGCTGCTCGGTGAAGGACAGCTTCGCGACGCTGGACCTGCCGGGGTTCTCGGTGTTGTTCGAGGCGACGTGGATCGCCTGCGGTCCGGGTGTCCCGGAACCGGGCTGGCGGCGCGTCACCGAGCACGCCTACCCGGCCGACCCGTCCGTGGCGGTGTTGTCCCGCGGCTCGGCGGAGGTGGTCGCGCACCGGGGCGACGACGTCGTGGGGCTGTCGAACTTCGTGGGTCCGGACGAGCACTGGCCGGGCGCGGTGGCGGCGGTGGCGTCGGCGTTCCCGGGACTGCCGGTGGTCGGCTACGAACACGGCGACGCGCTGCGGGTCGCCCTCGACCACGGCGCGCAGCCGCTCGGGCCGCTGCGCGTGTGGGTGCGTTAGCCCGCTTTCGCGGCGGCCTTGGCGGCCTTCTTGAATGCGCGGACCTCGGCGAGGGTCTCGGCACTGGTGACGTCGGCGATCGACCGGCGCGAGCTGCGGTCGCCGTACGCGCCGGCCACTTCGCGCCAGCCCTTCGGCTGGACGCCGCGCTGCTTTCCCAGCAGCGCCAGGAAGATCTTGGCCTTCTGCTCCCCGAATCCGGGCAGCGCCTTCAGCCGCTTCAGGACTTCGGCGCCGTCGGGTTTCGGGCGCCCGTCGAGCCAGATGCCTTCCGTGCGGCCGTCGTAGTTCTCGATGATGTGCTGCGCGAGCGCGTGGACGCGGCGGGCCATCGAACCGCCGTAGCGGTGGATCGCCGGCGGCACCACACACATCTCGACGAACGTCTCGACGTCCGTGGCGGCGATCTTCGCCAGCGAGAAGCCGTCCATCCGGTCCGCGATCTTCCGCGGGCCGGCGAAGGCGTGCTCCATCGGGTACTGCTGGTCCAGGAGCATGCCGACGAGCAGGGCGAACGGGTCGTCGTTCAGCAGCTTGTCGGCCGCCGGGTCACCGGTGAGGTGCAGTTCGCGCAGCATGCCGTCATCTTGACACAACGGCCCGTCTTCCTACGTGCGCTCCTTCGCCGGCAGGTGGGCGATGACCAGGGCCGCCATGGCGATCAGGAAGTTCTGCAGCGCCGGCTGGAGCCCGTTCCACTTGTCCGACTGCCACATCTGGAACCACTCGCCGCCGATGGCGATGAAGCCGACGCCGAACAGCAGCACCCACATCACCCAGCCGAGTGTCGAAAGCCGCCCGCCCCACGGACTCCCGCGCAGCCATGCCACGAACGCCGCGATCAGCACCAGCGCCGTCAGCGTCTCCCACGCGATGATCACCACGTACGCCGCGTTCTGCACGCCCGTGCTGGTGATCGCGCGCCACATCGTGTTCGGGGACCTGAATGTCGTGTCCATCGCCAGCACGTGCTGGACGAACGCCTGGTTCGTGCCGAAGTCGGTGATGTTGCCGAACGCGATCAGCGCCATCTGGAGCGCCGTCATGCCGGTGAGGACGGTGACCGCGAACCGCAGGCCGCCGATCCTGGCGAAGAACCCCATATCCGGATCGTAACGACGCCGTCACCGGGTTTTCGGGTAGCGCGACGGCGTCGTGCCGAGGTACCGCTTGAAGTGCCTGGTCAGGTGGGCCTGGTCGGTGAAGCCGGCCGCGGCCGCCACGTCGGCGGCCGGGGCGCCGTCGAGCAGCAGGCGGCGGGCGCGGTCGACGCGGCGGCCCGTCAGGTAGCGGTGCGGGGGCAGGCCGAACCGTGCTCCGAAGCAGCGGACCAGGTACGCCGGGTGCGCGCCGAGCGTCTTGCCCGCTTCGGCGAGCGTCAGCGCTTCCGGCAGGTGGGCGTCGAGGAGGTCCCGCAGGTCGTCGGCGAGGCCGCGCTTCGGCTCGTGGGACGCCGGGCGGCCCAGGTGGGTGCGCAGGCGGTCGGCCACCAGCACGAGCCGGCTCTCGGCCTCGAGCGCGTCGCCCGGCTCGGTGAGCGACTCGTGGAGCTGGTGGATCCGGGTGCGCAGGATGCCGTCGGCGACGCTGGGCCGGTCGACCGCCGCGCCGACGAGGTCCTCGCCCAGCACCGACGTGTCCAGGTAGAGCACGCGCTTGCGGAAGCCGTGGCTGGTCGCGGCCCGCCCGTCGTGGGCGACGTTCGGCGGCAGCAGCGTCACCGCCGGGCCGAGCGCGCCGTGGTGGTGGCGGTCGAGGTCGTAGCGGATGACGCCGTCGTCGACGATCAGCAGCGTCCACGTGTCGTGCGTGTGGAGCGGGTAGGCGTGCGTGGTGAAGCGCGCGTGGAAGACCTCGGCGATCCCGGGGACCGCCGGCCGCCAGGCTTCGACGTGCGCCATGTCAAGAACGTACAAGACGCCGACGCTGGGCCGGGACGATCGTGACCGGCATGAGTTCCTTCGACACGAAGATCGCCGTCCTGCTCCGCGACGACCTGGCGTCCTGGCAGCGGCTGAACGTCACCGCGTTCCTGGTGAGCGGGATCGCCCACGTGACCCCCGAGCTGATGGGCGAGCCCTACGCCGACGCCGACGGCACGCAGTACCTGCCGATGTTCGGCCAGCCGGTGATGGTGTTCTCGGGCACCGCGGACGTCCTGACCGCGGCCCACACACGCGCGCTCGGCCGCGGGCTGCGGTTTTCGATCTTCACCGACGAGCTGTTCCACACCGGCAACGACGCCGACAACCGGGCGGCGGTGCGTGCGGTGCCGGGGGAGAAGCTGGCCCTGGCCGGGCTGGCGGTGCACGGGCCGAAGAACGCCGTCGACAAGATCCTCAAGGGCGCGTCGCTGCACCGCTGAGCGTCACGGCGCGGTCGCGTGCACCAGGAAGACGCTCCGGACCCGGTCGCCGCCGTGGACGGTGAACGTCCGCGCCGACACGTCGGCGAAGCCGTGCGCCAACGCCGCCGCCTCGGCTTCGTCGACCGGGAACGTCAGGTCCTTCGGCACGAACTCGGCGAACGGCCCGCTCGGCTTGAAGCGCGCCCCGGACACCACGGAGAACGCCAGCCGGCCGCCCGGCTTCAGCACGCGCAGCCAGTCGGTGAACGCGGCGGCGCCCAGGAAGTGCAGCGAAGACGCGCACAGGACGACGTCGGCCGAGTGGTCCTCGGCCGGCATCGGCACCGCCGGGCCGACGCGCCACTCGATCCGGCCGTCCGGGTCCTGTTCGGGCGCCTTGGCCTCGGCCCGCGCGACCATGGCCGGCGACAGGTCGACAGCCAGCACGCGCGCCGGCTTCAGCCGTAGCGCCGCGTACGCCGCGAAGCCCGTCCCGGTGGCGACGTCGAGAACGAGTTCCGGCGTGCCGGGCAGCGGCTCGACCAGGGCTTCCGCCACGGAGGCGTGGAACGTGTCGTCGTCGTAGTGCTCGGCTGTGCCGTCGAAGAAGGCGGCCCGGGATTCGTCGCTCACCAGCCCAACCTAGCCAGCAGCGCCAGGGGTTTTCAGCGGGCGGCGACCCGCGAAACCGAGGTCGGTGCGGTGGTACCAGCCCAGCTCGTGGTCGCCTTCGAGCCAGCACAGGAGCACGTCGGTGCCGTCGAGTTCGGCCGGGAAGCCGATCAGCAGCGGCGCGAACCCCTTGAGCTCGGCGCCGGTGCGCTGCACCGTCGTCATCAGGTCGTCGAGGCGGGCCTGCGCGGCCTTCCACTCGGGCAGTCCGCCCAGCTCCGTGGCCCGGCCGCCCGGGCGCAGCGACGCCGCGAGCTCGGCCGCGTCGGCGCGGACGCGGACCAGTTCGTCGAGGACCGGCCGCAGGCGCGTCAGTTCGTCGCGTGCTTCGGAGACGGTGAACAGTCCCATCCGCCGATGATGCCACCGGCGTGCGTCACCCCTCGCGCCGCCGCCGGACCAGCGCGTTGGCCAGTCCGCTGCCGACCAGCAGGAAGCCCACGCCGAGCAGGCCGCCGATGAAGAGGAAGTCCATGACGCCGTACGCGATGTCGCTCTTCGGCATCAGGTTGACCAGCCGGAAGCCCCACTCGGGCACGGCCATCGCGGCGACGCCGGGCAGCACGCCGTAGATGAGCCCGCCGAGGATCGGGCCGGTCGCCGACAGCGCGCCGAGCGCGGCGACGACCAGCAGCAGGATGGCCCCGCCGGCCAGCAGCGCGATGCCGAGGGCGTCGCGGTTGGTGCTCAGGGTGGCCTGGACCAGCTGCTGCTGGCGCAGGCCACCCCAGCTCAGCAGGCCGAGGGCGACCGGGGTGAGCACGAGGCCGCCGAGCGCGCTGACCACGTGCGCGGCGCCCCGGCGGGGCCGCTCGTCGAACAGGTCGGCGGGTTCGTCCGGCTCCTCGTAGTCGTTCTCGTAGTCGACTTCGTAGTCGGCGTACCGATGGGTCGACATGGGCCTCACCTCTCGCCTGGATTCACGGGTGGCATCGTGCCCTGGTTCACCCGCGCACGCGACAGCCGCTCGGCGAGCGGTCGGATCGCGGGGGTCGGGCGGCGTTCCCGCCCGGTGATCCGTGCCACAAACCGCGGGTGGAGACTTGATGCCGACCACTACTGGAACCATCCAGCTCGGTCAAGCAGTACGCTTGTACCGCTACCGGCGAGACGTATCGAAGTAACGCGAAGATCCGCGGAAGGAGCACCGCTGCTCATGGCCAAGATCAAGGTCCAGGGCACCGTCGTCGAACTCGACGGCGATGAGATGACCCGCATTATCTGGCAGTTCATCAAGGACAAGCTGATCCACCCGTACCTGGACGTGAACCTGGACTACTACGACCTGGGCATCGAGGAGCGGGACCGCACCGACGACCAGGTCACGATCGACTCCGCGAACGCCATCAAGAAGCACGGCGTCGGCGTCAAGTGCGCCACGATCACCCCGGACGAGGCGCGCGTCGAGGAGTTCGGCCTCAAGAAGATGTGGCTGTCCCCGAACGGGACGATCCGCAACATCCTCGGCGGCGTGATCTTCCGCGAGCCGATCGTCATCCAGAACATCCCGCGGCTGGTGCCGACGTGGACGAAGCCGATCATCATCGGCCGCCACGCGCACGGCGACCAGTACAAGGCGACCAACTTCAAGGTCCCCGGCCCGGGCAAGCTGACCGTGACCTACACCCCGGACGACGGCTCCGAGCCGATGGAGTTCCAGGTCGCGCAGTTCCCCGAGGGCGGCGGCGTCGCCATGGGGATGTACAACTTCAAGAAGTCGATCGAGGACTTCGCGCGCGCGTCGCTGCAGTACGGCCTCGACCGCGGCCTGCCGGTCTACCTCTCCACCAAGAACACGATCCTCAAGGCCTACGACGGCCAGTTCAAGGACGTGTTCGAGGAGATCTTCCAGAACGAGTTCAAGGCCGACTTCGACGCCAAGGGCATCTCCTACGAGCACCGCCTGATCGACGACATGGTCGCCGCGGCGATGAAGTGGGAGGGCGGCTACGTCTGGGCGTGCAAGAACTACGACGGTGACGTCCAGTCCGACACGGTCGCGCAGGGCTTCGGCTCGCTGGGCCTGATGACGTCGGTGCTGCGCACCCCGGACGGCCGGACCGTCGAGGCCGAGGCCGCGCACGGCACGGTCACCCGGCACTACCGCCAGCACCAGCAGGGCAAGCCGACCTCGACGAACCCGATCGCGTCGATCTACGCCTGGACGCGCGGCCTCGAGCACCGCGGCAAGCTGGACGGCAACCAGGAGCTGATCGGCTTCGCGAACACGCTGGAGCAGGTCGTCGTCGAGACCGTCGAGAGCGGCCAGATGACGAAGGACCTCGCGCTGCTCATCAGCAAGGACCAGCCGTGGCAGACGACCGAGGAGTTCCTCGCGACGCTGGACGACAACCTGGCGAAGAAGATCGCCCAGGGCTGAGTTCGGGCCTTTCGGAGACCCCCTTCCCGGTTCACCGGGGAGGGGGTTTCTTTCGTGCACTGTGCGTCACTTCGGGGGACCTTGACTGGCGCCACCGGGTGGTTGCTGCGTCCGGAGCTGTCCGTCCGGGTAAAGGATTGCCTACCCTTGGCGTGGGGACGGGCCTCGTGGGTTGGAGGAAGGCATGTCGAAGAAGACTTTGCTCATCTTGGGCGCGCTCGTCCTGGTCGTCATCGTGTACGCCATGAACACGGGCAAGCAGGCTTCGGGCGCTTCGGCGACCGGCTGCAAGGTGACGGTGACCGCGGACGTCCTGAACGCCCGCGAGTCGGCGGACGGCAACGCCAAGATCGTCGGCAAGTACCTGCGCGACGCCCAGTTCGACGCGATGCCGGGCATCCAGAACGGCTTCCGGAAGGTGGCCGACGACAAGTGGGTGGCCGCAGCGTTCACCCAGCCTGTCGCCGGCTCCGCTTGTTGATTTCTGTTTCGACCGGCCGCGCGCGTCACGACGCCGAAGGCCGTGTCCTGGCGCGTTTCGGACCACGCTTCGCGGCGGCGCGCCAGTAGAAGGCGGCATCAGCAGCTCGACGACGACGTCCCGTTTTTGTCGGTGGTGGGTGCTAGAACTTGCTCAGGTTGAAAACCGCAGGTGGCGACGTGGGTCGCCGGGAGGAGGTGAGCATCCGGGGGCGGGCGACAACTGAATGCGGCAGGGCTCGCTGTCGGCGGGTCCGCGGGGTCTCCAGGGGGAGTCTCGCGGGCTGCTTGGGGTTGAGGCTGGGGACCGTGCTCGGACGGGGGTCGGAGTGCGGGGCTGAGATTCCTCTGGGACCGATGGGTGGCTGGGGTGGTGCTCGGGCTGGGGAGCCTGAGCCGCGGCCGAGGTCAGAGCCGGTCAGAGGTCGAGGACGAGATCCTCTTCGGCGACCAGCACCTCGCCGCCGAACTCCGTGCGGGCTTCGTTGGCTGCTGCCGTTCGGTCGGTGCCTGGCCAGAAGTGGGTCAACAGGAGGCGGCTGGCTCCGGCCTCGGCTGCCCAGTGGCCCGCCTCCGCGGCCGTCATCAGGTAGCGGGGTTCGCCCTCCGGTGGTGGGGTGCGGAGGGTGGCGTCGCAGATGAACAGGTCCGCGTCGCGGCCCAGCTCCGCCAGGAGCGGGGACGGTCCCGTGTCACCCGTGTAGGCGACTGTCAGCCCGGGTGCGCTCAGACGCACGCCGAAGTTCGGCTGGTGGTGCGGCAGTGGGTACGGCGTCAGGCGAAACGGTCCGATGTCGGCCGGGTCGGCGAGGTCGTGCAGCTCGAACAGCGTCTCCGGATGCGGGCGTGGCTCCATCGCCTCGAGCCGGCCGACCGTGCCGGGCGTGCAGTGCAGCGGCAGCCTCGTCGAGGGTGCGCCGGCCTGGACGGTGTAGTGCCAGGCCCGTCCAAGCGCGCTGACGTCGGCGCAGTGGTCCGGGTGCTCGTGCGTCACGACCACGGCATCGGGCAACCGGTCACGGCAGTGGGTGAACAACCGCGAGGCGGCCCCGTAGCCGAGGTCGAGCACGACGCGGAAGCCGTTGTGCGTCAACAGGAATCCGGCGCAGGCTCGGCCGGGCTCCGGCCAGGCGCCGCAACTGCCGAGCACCGTCAGCCGGCTCACCGATTCGCCCATGAGCGGCAGTCTGGCAGAACACCGACGGCCCCCCCCGGCGCGAGTTTCCGCCACCACCGCGGCGAGCACCGGCGGCCGTGAGCGCTGCCGGCGGGCAGTACTGGGCTGCGGCCGCCGTCGCCGCCCGGGGGTTACGCGGCGACCGCCATCGAGCCACCGTGGCGGTTCACCACCACCGCGGCAGCGCCGCCCGAGCCACCGCGCCGCTCCGAACCACCGCGGTAGCGCCACCGCGCCGCGCCGCCCCGAGCACCGCCCCGCCCCGAGCCACCGCCCGCACCGCCCCGTGGTCGCCCCAGCCGCCGCTCCCGCCAGCCCCGATGGCCGCCGAGCACGACCCTGGCCGGTAGCGTGCAGCACGTGCTGACCGTCTCCACCGTGAACGTCAACGGGCTCCGTGCCGCCGCCAAAAAGGGCTTTGTCGAATGGCTCGCCTCCACCGACGCCGATGTCGTTGCCTGTCAAGAGGTGCGCGCCGAAGCCAGTCAGCTTCCTGCCTCCGTCGTCCAGCCCCACGGGTGGTTCTCCGTCCACGCCCCCTCCGTCGTCAAGGGGCGTAACGGCGTTGCCGTCTACAGCCGCGTTGAGCCTGAGGAAGTTCGGGTCGGCTTCGGGGAACCCGAGTTCGAAGACTCCGGGCGGTACCTCGAGGTCCACCTGCCGAACGTCGTCGTCGCCAGCCTGTACCTGCCCAGCGGTGATGTCGGTACCGAACGGCAGGACGAAAAAGAACGCTTCATGGCCGCCTTCCTGCCCTACCTCGTCGAACTCCGGGCCAAGGCCGCCGCCGGTGGGCGGGAAGCCGTTGTCGTCGGGGACTGGAACATCGCCTATGACACCGTCGACCTGAAGAACTGGCGGGGCAACCGGAAGAACTCCGGCTTCCTGCCCGAGGAACGCGCCTGGCTCGGCCGCGTCTACACCGAAGCCGGCTTCACCGACGTCCAGCGCCGCCTCGACCCCGAGGGCCCCGGGCCCTACACCTGGTGGTCCTACCGCGGGCAGGCCTTCGACAACGACTCCGGCTGGCGCATCGACTGCCAGCTCGCGACCCCGGGCCTCGCCGAGAAGGTCGTCGACGTCGTCGTCGAACGGGCCGCCGCCTATGACCAGCGGTGGTCCGACCACGCCCCCGTCACCGCCACCTACGACATCGACTTCCCCCGGGCTACTCCCCGAGGCGTAGACAGCCACTATCCGGTGAAACCGCCCGCCGCGATCGGAGCTGTCCCCTAAGAGGCCAACAGGTGACACCCGATCGGGCACTCTCCGGTCACGCTCTACTCCGCGTAGTAGCAGATCCACCCAGAAGGGTGATCAAAGTGAACTTTGGGGGCGCCCGGAGCGTATTACCGGTTGAGCGCTACCCTCGCTTCCGAGTTGATCAGTTTCGGCACGTCTTGACACGCTCGGTAGTTTTTTGACCAGTAGCATGCAGCGTCTCACTCGGATGGGTGAGCGTTTCGCTCGTCACTCGCGGGAGGCACTCCGGTGCGCAACCCAGGTCGAACCCTGTTGCGGTCCATGCTGCGCGGTTTCCGCGCGGCCGCGGTCTTCGCGCTCGTCCCGGCCGGCCTGCTCCTGGCCGGCGGCGGCAGCGCGTTCGCCGCGGTCACGACGACCGCGCGGGCCGACACCAACTCGGAGACCTTCGGCCTGCTCGGCCCCGTCGGGCTGGTTGCCGTTGCGCTCGGCATCGTCGGCATGACGCTCGGTGTGCTGCGCCAGCGCCGCAAGGCGCGGGTCGCCGAAGCCGCCCCGGCCCTGCCGGAAGAGAAGGACCCGGTGACCGCGATGGCCGAAGCCGTCCTCGGGGAGCCCGAAGCCTCGCCGACCCGGCCGTTCCTCACCCCGCGTCCGCACGCCTGAGGGCCCTCGCCGCCCGCCGGCCGGCCCGGCCTGGAAGAATCCTGACGTGTCCGAAGAGCAGACCGTCGCAGCAGAGCGCCGCCCGCGGGTCCTGTCCGGGATCCAGCCGACCGCCGACTCGTTCCACCTCGGCAACTACCTCGGCGCGCTGCGCCAGTGGGTGAAGCTGCAGGACACGCACGAGACGTTCTACTCCGTAGTCGACCTGCACGCGATCACCGTCGAGCAGGACCCGAAGGTGCTGCGCCAGCGCACCCGCGTCTCGGCCGCGCAGCTGCTCGCCATCGGCATCGACCCGCAGCGCAGCGCCCTGTTCGTGCAGAGCCACGTCCCGGAGCACGCCCAGCTGAGCTGGGTTCTCGAGTGCCAGACCGGCTTCGGCGAGGCCGGCCGGATGACGCAGTTCAAGGACAAGTCCGCGAAGCAGGGCTCCGACCGCTCCAGCGTCGGCCTGTTCACCTACCCGGTCCTGCAGGCCGCGGACATCCTGCTCTACCAGGCCGACGCCGTCCCGGTCGGCGAGGACCAGCGCCAGCACCTCGAGCTGACGCGCGACCTCGCGCAGCGCTTCAACAACCGGCTGGGCAAGACGTTCGTGGTGCCCGAGCCGTACATCATCAAGGACACGGCGAAGATCTACGACCTGCAGGAACCGACGGCCAAGATGAGCAAGTCGGCCTCGAACGTCAACGGCATCATCGAGCTGCTCGAGGACCCGAAGCGCTCGGCGAAGAAGATCCGCTCGGCGGTCACCGACACCGGGCGCGAGGTCCGGTTCGACGCCGAGAACAAGGCGGGCGTGTCGAACCTGCTGACGATCTACTCGGCACTGACCGACCGCACGATCGCAGACCTCGAGGCCGCGTACGAGGGCAAGGGTTACGGCGACCTGAAGAAGGACCTCGGCGAGGTGTTCGTCGAGTGGGTCACCCCGATCCAGGCCCGCGCCAAGTCCTATTTGGACGACGCGGCGGAGCTGGACAAGGTGCTCGCCGCGGGTGCCGAACGCGCGCGCGAGGTGGCGTCGAAGACGCTGGCCAGGACCTACCAGCGGATCGGGTTCCTGCCGCCGGTGCGGTGACCGCCTCCCTCACGTGAGCCGCTCGCGTTGCGGGGTGCACACCCCGTGGTTAGCGTTTCACGGTGGCGAACGAAGAGAAGGAAAAGCTGCTTCCGCGGCTGAAGCGGAAGTACCCGTGGCTCGACCACCTGATCCGGGCCAACGACGCCTTCACCGAGCGGTACGGCAACCACTACGCCGCCGCCATCACGTACTTCAGCGTGCTGTCGGTCATCCCGATCCTGATGGTCGCCTTCGCCGTGGTCGGGCTGGTCGTCAACAACGACCCGGACATCATCCGGCAGATCCGCGACAACATCCAGCACTCGGTGCCGGGTGGCCTGCAGACCTTGGTGACCGGCATCGTCGACGCCGCGCTCAAGTCCGGCAGCGGGATCGGGATCTTCGGTCTGCTCATCGCCCTCTACTCCGGGATCGGCTGGATGGCCAACCTCCGCGACGCGCTCACCGCGCAGTGGGGGCAGGAGAAGCAGGCGCAGCCGTTCCTCAAGCAGACGGCCAAGGACCTCGTCGCGCTGGTCGGGCTCGGCGTCGCGCTCGTCGTGTCGTTCGCGCTGACCGCGATCGGCGGCGGGGTGGGGCACTTCCTGCTCAAGCTGGTCGGCCTCGACCAGGCCGCCTGGGCGAACTTCCTGCTCCGGGTGGCGACGATCGTGCTCGGCCTGGCCGCCAACACCCTCGTCTTCCTCTGGGTGATCGCCCGCCTGCCGCGCGAGCGCGTCGCGCTGCGCAGTGCCGTGAAGGGGGCCGTGTTCGCCTCCGTCGGGTTCGTCATCCTGCAGCAGGCGGCCACCGTCTACCTCGCCAGCGTGACGAAATCGCCCGCGTTCGCGCTGTTCGGGCCGGTCATCGGGTTGCTGGTGTTCGCCAACCTCGTCTCGCGCTTCCTCCTGCTCGTCACGGCGTGGACCGCGACGGCGGCGGAGAACGAGCGCAAGGTCGTCGCGCCCCCGCCGCCGGTGCGGCTCGAGCAGCAGGTCACCGTGCAGCGCGGACCCGGTTTCGGGGCCGTCGCCGGTGCGTTCAGCGCCGGTGCGTTGCTCGCCTGGCTGGGGCGCCGCCGGTCTTGACACCGGGGAGACCAGTAAAGAAACTGAACCGGTAAGAATTCTGAACCGGAGGGTTTCGTGCTGCTGGACGCCGCCCGCGAGTGTGCCGCCCTCGCCAAGACCCTTGCCCCGGTCACCGAACGCGAACGCGCGCTGCCCGCGGAGCTCGTCACGATGCTCACCGACGCGCAGCTGTTCCGCACCGGCGTCCCCGGCTACCTCGGCGGCCCCGAAGCGCCGCCCGCCGTCAGCCTCGAGACCGCCGAGACGGTCGCGCGCGGGGACGCGTCGGCCGGGTGGTGCGTCTCGATCGCCGTGACGAGCAGCTTGCTGTCCGCCTACGCGCCGCGGAAGTGCGCCGACGAGGTGTTCGGCGACCCGCGCACGGTCGCCGCCGGTGTCTGGGCGCCGCGCGGCACCGGGCGCAAGGTCGACGGCGGGTACGTCGTGACCGGCCGCTGGGCCTTCTGCAGCGGCATCCCGCACGCGGACTGGCTCTTCGCCGGCTTCGTGCACGAAAGCGCCCTTTACGTCGCGGCGCTGCCGAAAGCCGAGATCGAGGTGCTCGACACCTGGCACACCAACGGCCTGCGCGGCACCGGCAGCCACGACTGCGTCGCCGACGAGCTGTTCGTCCCCGAACACCGCGTCTTCTCCGTCATGGGCGGTCCGCCGCCGGAAGCCGTTGCGCTGCACCGGTTTCCGCTCTTCGGGTTCTTCGCGCTCTCGGTCGCGGCGGCCGCGCTGGGCAACGCCCGCGGCGCGATCGACGACCTCGTCGAGCTCGCCTCGACACGCAAGCCGCTCGGCTCCAGCCGGTCGCTGGCCGAGCGGTCCCAGACCCAGGCCGCCGTCGCGGAGGCCGAAGCCGCCCTGCGTGCGGCGCGGCTGCTCTTCTACACGAGCATCGACGACGCCTGGCAGGCCGCGCAGGGCACCGAGCCGGTGCCGGACGCGCTCAAGCTCGGCCTCCGGCTGGCTGCCACGCACGTCACGCGCACGGCCGCGAAGGTCGCCGAAAGCATGTACGACCTGGGCGGCGGCGCGGCGATCTACGAGACCTCACCGCTGCAGCGGCGGTTCCGCGACGCGCACACGGCGACCGCCCACTTCCAGGTGAACCCGGCCAGCTACGAGCTGTCCGGCAAGCTGCTGCTGGGGGTCCCCGCCCGCACGGAGCAGCTGTGAACGACCTGGCGCACCGGTTCACCGCGGACTCGGTCGGCCGCGCCCTGGACCTGGTCGGCGAGCGGTGGAGCCTGCTCATCCTGCGGGAGTCGTTCTTCGGCGTCCGCCGCTACGGCGAGTTCGCGCGCAACCTGTCGATCCCGCGCCCGACGTTGTCCGCCCGGCTCAAGACACTCGTCGACGCCGGCGTGCTCGAACGGGTCGATCCGGTGCCCGAGTACGTGCTGACCCGGACCGGGCGCGACCTCTTCGGCGCCGTCGTGACACTCATGCAGTGGGGCGACAAGCACCTCGCCGGTCCCGAAGGGCCGCCGATCCGGCTGCGGCACAAGGACTGCGGCGAGCTCGCCGACGTCGTCGTCACCTGCCGGCACTGCGGCGGGGAGATCACCACCGGCCGGGTGACGCCGGAGCCGGGTCCCGGGTTCCGCTAGCGCAGGGCCTTCTTGCGCTGGTGGCCGACCACGAAGCCGCCGACGATGATCAGGAACACCACCAGCGTGATGATCCAGCCGGTGACGCCGAACGGGTCGTCCTTGGCCGCGGCGGCCGCGGACGTGCCGCCGTTGCCGTTGCCGGTGCCGCCGTCGGCGAGCACGGACGGTTCGCCGTTCTCCGGCGTCGCGGCCGGCGCCTGGTAGGTGATCTGGCCGACCGGCGTCGCACGGTCGTCCTCCAGCGCGAAGCCGTAGTCGAGCAGCTTCGCCGCCTGGTCGACCACCTTGGTCGGCTTCTGCTCGGCGCGCAGCATGACGACCGCGAGCCGCTTGCCCTTCCGCTGGGCCGCGCCGACGTAGGTGTGGCGGGCGTCGTCGGTGAAGCCGGTCTTGCCGCCGAGGAAACCGGGGTAGACGCCGAGCAGCTTGTTGTCGTTGAAGATCGGGATGGCAGGCTTGCCGCCGGCCGCGGGGATCTCGAAGTTCTTCGTCGCGACGACGCTCGCGAACTCCGGCTGCTTCATCGCGTAGTGGAAGATCAGGCTGAGGTCGTAGGCCGACGTCGACATGCCCGGCCCGTCCAGGCCCGACGGCGTCGCGGCGCGCGTGTCGAGCGCGCCGATCTTCGCGGCCAGCGCGTTCATCTTCGCCACCGTGGCGTCCACCCCGCCGAGCGCCGTGGCGAACGCGTGCGCGACGTCGTTGCCCGAGTGCATCAGCAGGCCGTGCAGCAGCTGGTCGACGGTGTACTGGCCGCCGGCGGCGAGGCCGACGCAGGTGCACTCCTGCTCGGCGTCCTCCTTCGTCGCGACGATCGGCTGCTGCGGCTGCAGCTGGGTGACGACGAGCAGCGCGAGCAGCGTCTTGATCAGCGACGCGGGCCGCTGCCGGGCGTGCGGGTCCTTGGCCGCGACGATGGCGCCGCTGTCGAGGTCCTGCACCACCCACGACGCCGCGGTGTTGCCGTCCGGCGGGTTGAGGGCGCCGTCCGGGGTGACCAGGCCGCACTCGGCCATCCGCGGGCCGCCGACCGGGACGGCGGGCACGGCCAGCGGCGGCGGGGCCTGCTTGCCCGGCGCGGGCTTCTCGGACGTGTCGACCGGCGGCGGCGGGGCCTGGTGGTTCGCGCACTGGCCCGGCTGCGCCGCGGCCGCGAGGGCGGGCGTGCTCAGGGCCAGGAGGGCGGCGGCGAGCGTCGTCGTGAAGACCTTGAGCGACCGGGAGACAACGGAGTGCACCCACGCAATCTAGCGCCGGGGCCCGCGTCGCATACTCAGGGGCATGCGCATTTCGCGAGGCACCTCGCTGTTCCTGCTGGCCTTCGGTGTGTGGTCGTGGATCATCTGGATCACCTTCGCCAAGAACCTGTGGGACAGCGACCGGTCCTGGACCCCCGACGGCTCCCCGACGGCGTACTTCGTCGTGCACGCCGTGCTGACCGTCGTCTCGTTCCTGCTCGGCACGGCCATCGGCGTGCTGGGCTGGCGGGGCGTGCGTGCTTCTTCGCGGGTCGGCGCCTCCTGACTTTGGTCGGTGGCGCGGCCTCCGGGGCCGGTTTAGGTTGACGCCACTGACCCTGGAGGTGGAATGTCCCGTATACGCCGAATGGCGGCCCCGCTCGTGCTGGCCGTGGGCGGCGGCCTGTTCGTCGCGGCACCGGCGGCCGAGGCCGCACCGGTCGCCTGCGACACGACGAGCACGCCGTACACCTACGTCGTGACCTACCAGCCGGGCACCGGGGCTTCGGCCGTCGACCGGGAACTGGCGGCCAAGTGCGGCACGAAGGTCGCGTACTACGCCGAGATCGGCGTCGCGATCGCCAGCTCGCGCAACGCGGACTTCCAGCAGAAGATCGGCGTCTACCGGGCCTACTCGGGCGGCAAGGACGTGGCGGCAACGTCCGGCGCGGCGGCTCGTTCCCTCGGCGCGGTGAAGACGCTGGAGGACACGCGTTCGACGGCGGCCGAGGGTGACCTGTCGGCGCAGCAGTGGGACATGAAGGCGATCCACGCACCGGAGGCCAACAAGATCTACCAGGGCAGCCGGTCGGTGACGGTCGGCGTGCTCGACTCGGGCATCGACGCAACGCACCCGGCACTCCGCAACGCGGTCGACGCCCGCTCGTCGGCGGGCTGCGTGACGGGCGCACCGGACCCGACCCCGGCATCCTGGGCCCCGACGACATCGGACCACGGCACGCACGTGGCGGGCACGATCGCGGGCAAGGACCCGGCGGCGGGCTTCACGGGCATCGCCCCGGGCGTACGCCTGGCCTCGGTGAAGGTGGTCAACGACGCCGGCTACATCTTCCCGGAGTCAGCGGTGTGCGGCTTCGTCTGGGCGGCGAAGCACGGCTTCCCGGTGACGAACAACAGCTACTACATCGACCCGGGCATGTTCTTCTGCTCGCACGAGGCAGGAGACGCGGCGGCGTACGAAGCGGTCCGCCGGGCAATCGAGTTCTCAACTCACCACGGAGTGCTGAACGTGGCCGCGGCGGGCAACTCGGGCTTCGACACGACGAAGCAGACAACGGACCCGAACCGCCCCCACCCGGTGGACGCATCGTGCGGCATCCTCCCGAAGTCGATCGACGGAGTGCTGAACGTGTCATCGGTGGGCTACGCGGGCACAAAGTCATCGTTCAGCAACTACGGCGAAATCGACGTAACGGCCCCAGGCGGCGACTTCGACCAGACACCACCAGAGGGAGCGGGCCCGGCGTGCCCGCTGTCATCAACGGTGTTCGGCGGCCAGTACGGCTCGAAGTGCGGGACATCGATGGCATCCCCGCACGTGGCCGGGGTCGCGGCCCTGCTGGCATCGCGCTTCCGCGGGATCCCGCCATGGGCGTTGTCCCGCATCCTGGAGGGCGAGGCGGACGTGGTGAAGTGCACGGCAACGGAAGCGGAGTGCACGGGCCCGGCGAAGAACAACTCGTACTACGGCCACGGCCTGGTCAACGCACTGGACGCGGTCCGCTGACCCCACCCCAATAAAGGAGCAGGGTGGTCATCCCGTCGCCTGAGGCCGTCAAATCACTTTGAGCCAGGCCCGCAACATAGAGGCCAACGCGAGAAGACAGCGCAAGCTTGCGGGCCTGGCTCAAAGTGATAGGCCTCAATCAGGCGACGGGATGACCACCCAGCGGCCCACGTCGAAAACGAGAGATGGGCACGCAAGAGGGGGTCATCCCAGAGCCTGCCCGTCCGGCGAGGACATGCTTTTGTCTTTTGCCGCGGCAGAATTCTCTGCCGCGGCCAGGCAGCGGGTCCGACCTCCCCCGCCCCTCCGGTGGGAGTGTCAGTCGCCGCTCGGGTTTGTCAAGGCGGGAAAGCGTGCCTTGACAAACCCGACCGTCGACTGAAAAGCGGCTGGGATGAGGGGCGGGGGAGGTCTGGTGACGTCGTTGGTCGCCTCCCGCTGCCGGCCGCCGGTTTTTGTCGGTGTCCTCCGGTAGCGTGGAAATCGGGGGCTGCTCACAACGAAAAGGCCCTCCGGCATAACTCGCCGGAGGGCTTTTCGCGAACAACTCAAACGCGCTTGAACAGCAGCGCGCGCTTCACTTCCTGGATCGCCTTGGTCACCTGGATTCCACGCGGGCAGGCGTCCGTGCAGTTGAACGTCGTCCGGCAGCGCCAAACACCCTCGCCGTCGTTGAGGATGTCCAACCGCTCCTCCGCTCCCTCATCCCGGGAGTCGAAGATGAACCGGTGGGCGTTGACGATCGCCGCCGGGCCGAAGTAAGACCCGTCGTTCCAGTACACCGGGCACGATGACGTGCAGCAAGCGCACAGGATGCACTTCGTCGTGTCGTCGAAACGATCCCGGTCGGCCTGGGACTGGATGCGCTCGCGCGTGGGCTCGTTGCCGTACGTGATCAGGTACGGCTTGATCGCGCGGTATGCCTCGAAGAACGGGTCCATGTCGACGTAGAGGTCCTTCAACGTCGTCAGGCCCTTGATCGGGGCGATCGTGATCGTGGTCTGCTTGCCGTCCTTCGCCAGCAGGTCCTTCATCAGGACCTTGCAAGCCAGGCGGTTGATGCCGTTGATCTGCATCGCGTCGGAGCCGCACACGCCGTGCGCGCACGAGCGGCGGAACGAGAACGTCCCGTCGATGTAGTCCTTGACGTAGAACAGCAGGTTCAGCAGCCGGTCGGTGCGCTGGGCCGGGACGTCGTAGGACTCCCAGTGCGGCTCGCTGTCCACCTCCGGGTTGAAGCGGAGGATCTTCAGCGTGACCGTGATCGGCGTGTGCTCGTCCGAAGCGGAAGAGGCAGGAGCTTCAGCAACGCTAGTCATCAGTACTTCCGCTCCATCGGCTCGTAGCGGGTGAAGGTGACCGGCTTGTAGTCCAGCCGGATGTCGGACGACAGACCCGAGCCCTGCTTGTAGGCCATGGTGTGCCGCATGAAGTTCGTGTCGTCGCGGGTCGGGTAGTCCTCGCGGGCGTGGCCGCCGCGGGACTCCTTGCGCGCCAGCGCGCCCACCACCAGGACCTCGGCCAGCTCCAGCAGGAAGCCCAGCTCGACGGCCTCGAGCAGGTCGGTGTTGTACCGCTTGCCCTTGTCCGACACGGTGATCCGCTGGTACCGCTCCTTCAGTGCCTGGACGTCGGTCAGCGCCTGCTTCAGCGTGTCCTCGGTCCGGTACACCGATGCGTGCGAGTCCATCGTCTGCTGCATTTCCTTGCGGATGTCGGCGACGCGCTCGTCGCCGTGCTCCGACAGCAGGCCCGCGAGCTGCTCCTCGACCAGCTGGGTCGGGTTCTCCGGCAGCTCGACGTGGTCGTGCGCCAGCGCGTACTCCGCGGCGGCGATGCCGGCGCGGCGGCCGAACACGTTGATGTCGAGCAGGGAATTCGTGCCCAGGCGGTTCGAACCGTGCACGGACACGCACGCCACCTCGCCCGCCGCGTACAGGCCGGGGATGACGTTCTCGTTGTCCCGCAACGCTTCGCCGTGGACGTTGGTCGGGATCCCGCCCATCACGTAGTGGCAGGTCGGGAACACCGGCACCGGCTCCTTCACCGGGTCGACACCCAGGTAGGTCCGGGAGAACTCGGTGATGTCCGGCAGCTTCGTCTCGAGGACCTCGACCGGCAGGTGCGTGACGTCGAGGACGACGTAGTCCTTGTTCGGGCCGCACCCGCGGCCCTGCAGCACTTCCTGCACCATCGAGCGCGCCACGATGTCGCGCGGCGCGAGGTCCTTGATGGTCGGGGCGTAGCGCTCCATGAACCGCTCGCCGGAGGCGTTGCGCAGGATCCCGCCCTCGCCGCGGACGGCTTCGGAAATGAGAATCCCCAGGCCCGCGAGGCCGGTCGGGTGGAACTGGAAGAACTCCATGTCCTCCAGCGGGAGGCCCTTGCGGAAGATGATGCCGAGGCCGTCACCGGTGAGGGTGTGCGCGTTCGACGTCGTCTTGAAGATCTTGCCCGCGCCGCCGGTGGCGAACACGATCGACTTCGCCTGGAAGACGTGCAGCTCGCCGGTGGCCAGCTCGTAGGCGACGACGCCGGAGGCGACCGGGTTGCCGCTCTCGTCCTCGGACAGGATCAGGTCGAGCACGTAGAACTCGTTGAAGAACTCCGTGCCGTACTTGACGCAGTTTTGGTACAGCGTCTGCAGGATCATGTGACCGGTGCGGTCGGCGGCGTAGCAGGCGCGGCGGACCGCGGCCTTGCCGTGGTCACGCGTGTGCCCGCCGAACCGGCGCTGGTCGATCTTGCCTTCCGGCGTCCGGTTGAACGGCAGGCCCATCTTCTCCAGGTCGAGTACCGCGTCGATGGCCTCCTTGGCCATGATCTCCGCGGCGTCCTGGTCGACGAGGTAGTCGCCGCCCTTGACCGTGTCGAAGGTGTGCCACTCCCAGTTGTCCTCTTCGACGTTCGCCAGCGCGGCGCACATGCCGCCCTGGGCCGCGCCGGTGTGGGACCGGGTCGGGTAGAGCTTGGTGAGGACCGCGGTGCGGGCGCGCTGGCCGGACTCGATGGCCGCGCGCATGCCGGCGCCACCGGCGCCGACGATCACCACGTCGTACTTGTGGAACTGCATGGGAAAAGTCTCCGTGGCTTCAGTTCGCGGGCATGTTCGGGTCGAACGTGAAGATCACCATCGTGCCGACGGCCAGGATCAGCACCATCGAGACGTACAGCAGGATCTTCAGCCAGAACCGCGTGCTGTCCTTGCGGGCGTAGTCGTCGATGATCGTGCGCAGCCCGTTGCCGCCGTGGATCTCGGCGAGCCACAGCATCAGCAGGTCCCAGAACTGCCAGAACGGCGAGGCCCAGCGGCCGGCGACGAAGCCCCAGTTGATCCGGTGCACACCGCCGTCGAGGATGTTCATGATCAGCAGGTGGCCGAGCACCAGGATGACCAGGACGAGCCCGGAGATCCGCATGAACAGCCAGCTGTAGAGCTCGAAGTTGCTCCGGCGGGCGGCGGGACGCTTCGGCGCGCGCGGGTTCGCGAGGGCGAGGTCGGCCATGTCAGTTACCCCCGAAGAGCGTTTCGACGGTGCGCTTCAGCATGAAGAAGGCACCGGGGACCATCACGACGACCCAGACGACGCCGATGACCCACAGCATCGCCTTCTGCAGCTTCGGGCCCTTCGACCAGAAGTCGACCAGCATGACGCGGATGCCGTTCAGCGCGTGGAACAGCACCGCGCCGACCAGGCCGACCTCCAGGAGGTTCACGATCGGCGTCTTGTAGGTCTCGATGACCTGGTCGTAGGTGTTCGGCGACACGCGCACCAGCGCGGTGTCGAGCACGTGCACGAACAGGAAGAAGAATGTGAGCACGCCGGTGATGCGGTGCAGCACCCAGGACCACATGCCGGGGTCGCCCCGGTAGAAGGTCCCCTGCCGGCGTGAGGCACCCGCCCGATCGCTCGCCCCTGCCGCTGTGGCAGTGCTCGCCGTGGTGGACATCGGTGAACGGCCTCCAACGTCTGACTGTGCGCCCGGTGGCCGGTGAGGTCCGCAGTCGCTGCCGGAGCGGCGGCTATGCCGAAGTCAACGTCATCGAGCCTGGATGAATCGGATGCTAGACCCGCACCCGGAACGCGGCTCACCTCCGGGTTCCCCTCTGTGATGGACCAGACACCGGTACTCCCGCACCGCCACCCGGCGGTGTGGTGCAGCGCACTCGGCGGCCCGACGGCTTTGATCGTCCCGCTGACCGGTCATCGGACCTCTGAAAGATCTGATATCTGATGCGCTACGCCGAACGGCTGGTGGACTCCGACGGTTATTGACCATCTGCCACGTCGTCCCTAGCGTCGCTCGGGCAAACATCGGATCTCTCACGATGGGGTGACGTTCTGGTGCGACGACTCGGCCTGGTGATCGCCGTCGCGGCCCTGCTGCCCGTGGTGTCGGTCACGCCCGCGCAGGCACTGCCCGACGGACTGGCGCTGACGCCCCCGATGGGCTTCAACAACTGGAACACCACGGGCTGCGCCGTGGACGAGCAGATCATCCGCGACACCGCCGACATCTTCGTCGACAAAGGACTCAAGGCGGCCGGCTACGAGTACGTCAACGTCGACGACTGCTGGGCCGAGCCGGAGCGCGACGCCGGCGGGCACATGCAGGCGAACAAGGCCCGGTTCCCGAGCGGCATCAAGGCACTGGCCGACTACGTGCACGCGAAGGGCCTGAAGTTCGGCCTCTACACCAGCGCCGGCACGCTGACCTGCGCCAAGACCCAGCCCGGCGCGCTCGACCACGAGGACGTCGACGCGCAGACGTTCGCGGACTGGGGCGTCGACTACCTCAAGTACGACAACTGCAACAACCAGGGCCGTCCCGCCGTTGAGCGCTACACGAAGATGCGCGACGCGCTGAAGAAGACGGGTCGCCCGATCGTGTACTCGCTCTGCGAGTGGGGCGAGAACAAGCCGTGGACGTGGGGTGGCGACGTCGGGCACCTCTGGCGGACCACCGGCGACATCAAGGACAACTGGGCCAAGATGGTCCAGATCCTCAAGGCGAACGCGCCGCTGGCGCCGTACGCCGGGCCGGGGCACTGGAACGATCCCGACATGCTCGAGGTCGGCAACGGCGGGATGACGACCGCGGAGTACCGCTCGCACTTCTCGCTGTGGGCGATGATGGCCGCCCCGCTGCTCATCGGCGCCGACCTGCGCAAGGTGTCGCCGGCGAACTTCGACGTCCTGCGCAACGCCGAGGTCATCGCGCTCGACCAGGACCGCCGCGGTGTCCAGGCGCGCGTGCTGTCCAACCAGGACGGACACTGGGTCTTCGCCAAGCCACTGGCCGACGGCGACGTGGCGGTCGCGTTGTTCAACGAGACGACGTCGTCCGCCACGATCGGCACCACCGCGGCCGCGGCCGGGCTGCCGCAGGCCGCCGGGTACACCGCCCGCGACCTCTGGGCGCACCGCGACCTGCAGACGGCGGGCCGGATCTCCGCGGTCGTCCCGCCGCACGAGACCGTCGTCTACCGGGTGCACGCGGGCGGCTCGTGGTGGCGGAACGCGCCGCTGGTGAGCACCGGTGTCGAGGTCGTCACGTCGGTGCCGGGCGTCCCGGGCGAGATCACGCCCGCCGGGAAGCCGTTCGAGGTCACGGTGTCCGCGACCGACGAGGCCCGCGTCCCGGTGTTCGACCCGCGCGTCACGCTGACCGCGCCCGCGGGCTGGCGGGTCGAGCAGGTGGCCCGGCCGCGGAAGGTCGTGCTCGGGACCGGCGAGAGCGCCACCGGCCGCTGGCGGGTGACCCCGCCCGCCGGCACCGAGGGCACGTCGGCGGTGCTGCACGGCGGCGTCACCTACCGCGCGCTCGGGTTCGGGCAGGTCACCTGGTCCGGTGACCAGCAGGTGACCGTGCCGGCCGCGCCGCCCACGGCGCCCGCGTGGGCCAGCGACCTGCGCTGGGCGGCGGAGAAGAACGGCTATGGCCCGGTCGAGCGGGACATGTCCAACGGCAGCATCCCGGCCGGCGACGGCAAGCCGCTGACCATCAACGGCGTCGTCTACCCGAAGGGCCTCGGGGCGCACGCGCCCAGCGAGGTCGTCTTCTACCTGGGCGGCCGCTGCACGGCGTTCACCGCGGACGTCGGTGTCGACGACGAGCGCGAGGCGACGAACAAGCAGGGCTCGGCGACGTTCGAGGTCTACGCGGACGGCGCGAAGGCCGCCTCGACGGGGGTCCGCACCTGGCAGGACCCGGCGACGCCGCTCGCCGCGGACCTGCACGGGGCGCAGTACCTGCGGCTGGTCGTCACCGACGGCGGCGACGGCAACTCCTACGACCGCAGCGACTGGGCCGCCGCCCGGCTGACTTGCGTCTGAAGGGACTTCGCATGAAGAAGCGCATGGGAACGGCGGCCGCCTTGGCCGTCGGGGTGGCGCTGGTCGGGTTGCCGGCCGCCGGGCAGCCCGCGCCGGTGACGTCCTGGACACTCACCGCGCCCGGGACGTCCCTGGCGCCCACGCCGGCCGCGCACATCGCGCTGGACCGGGGCAGGCTCACGCTGTCGGTCACCCGCGGCGCGACGACGGTGCTCGAGCCGTCCGCGCTCGGCGTCGAGACGGCGAACGGCGACCTCACCCAGGGGCTGAATGTCACCGGGTTCAGCCAGCGTCCGATCCACGACGAGTACACGACCACCACCGGCAAACGTTTGCGGCACACCTACGACGCCGCCGAAACCACGCTGGAGGTCAAGGGGCCCGGTGGCGCGTTCGCCGTCGTGTTCCGGGTCTCCCGCGACGGCGTCGCCTACCGGTACGTCTTCGACACCCCGAAGTGGGTGACGGTGGTGCGCGAGGCGTCGGAGTTCGCCGTCCCGCAGACCGCCGACTCCTTCCTGCTGCCGTTCGACAACGGCCGCAGCGACTACGAGAGCATCCACGTCCACAAGCCGGTCGCGCAGCAGGACCCGGTCGAGTACGGCTACCCGGCGCTGTTCCACGTCGGTGACACCTGGCTGTCGGTCCTCGAATCCGACCTGAACGGCAGCTACGCGGGCTCCCGGCTGACGCTCACCCCGCAGCACCGCTTCCAGCTCACCCTCGGCGACCCGGCGGAAGTCGCGAAGGGACCCCTGGCCACGCCGTGGCGGGCGATGATCGCCGGCGACCTCGCCACCGTGACGCAGTCCGACCTCTCCACCGACCTCGCGAGCCCGTCGATGATCACCGACACCTCGTGGATCAAGCCCGGCGCGGGGGCGTGGTCGTGGTGGTCGGAGGGCACCGGCGATCTCGCGCTGCAGGAGGAGTACGTCGACCTCGCGGCGAAGGAGGGTTGGGCGTACAACCTCGTCGACTCGGGCTGGAACGCCGCCTGGGTGCCCGACCTGGTCGCCTACGCCAAGCAACGCGGCATCGGCATCTGGCTCTGGGCCGACGCGAAGATCACCGACACCGACAGCGAGCGGGAGAAGAACTTCAAGCAGTACGCCGACTGGGGCGTGGCCGGGCTGAAGATCGACTTCGTCGAGTCCGAACGGCAGGACCGCACCCGCTGGTACGACGCGGTGCTCGCGGCGGCCGCGAAGTACCACCTGATGGTGAACTTCCACGGCGCGCCGATCCCGCGGGGCATCCAGCGGACCTGGCCGAACGTGATGAGCGTCGAGGCGGTGAAGGGCGCCGAGGGCACGAAGCCGAAGCCGGGGCGCGTGCCGTTCCCGATCGAGCACTACCTGACGCTGCCGTTCACGCGGAACCTGTCCGGCTCGATGGACTTCACGCCGGTGACCTTCACCGGCGTCCGGCCGACCAGCGACGGCGGCGAGCTCGCGCTGTCGGTGCTGTTCGAATCCGGCGTCCAGCACTTCGCGGACAGCGTGGCGAGTTACGACGCCCACCCCGTCGCCGAGCGGCTGCTCAAGGGCATTCCGACG
Source organism: Amycolatopsis sp. NPDC051102 (assembly GCF_040682815.1). Lineage (NCBI taxonomy): Bacteria > Bacillati > Actinomycetota > Actinomycetes > Pseudonocardiales > Pseudonocardiaceae > Amycolatopsis > Amycolatopsis sp. NPDC051102. Next base: position 146,325 of record NZ_JBFBBT010000015.1, on the reverse strand, counting down.
GCGTGGGACGACACGCGGCTGCTGGCCGGCGACCCCGGGAAGCTCGCGGTGATCGCCCGCCGCAGTGGCGCGCAGTGGTACGTCGGAGCGCTGGCGGCGGGGCCGGCGACGCGGCTCGACGCGCCGCTCGATTTCCTCCCACCGGGTGATTGGCTCGCCGAAATCCACGGCGACGGCGCCGACGGGCAGCTTCAGGTCACGACACAGCGCGTGACATCCGGCGGTGTCCTCACCGTTCCGGTGGCCGCGAACGGCGGATTCGCGGCGCGCCTCTGCGTTGCCCCCGCCGGGGCGTCGACCTGCCCCTGAGTAGCCCGAATGGCCTCTGCGGGCCGCCATCGGGGCACGGAACGCCCTGGTGGCGGCCGCCGAGGGCCGGTTTTCGCCCCGCGGCTGCGCCGTTCGGATGATCACGTTCGGTGTCCGATTCGTCGCGCGTGCGACTCGTGAGTAAACGTTTGTGTTACGTAGCGTGCCTTTCCTATGGCGCATTCCTGTCCGCCGGGTACGGTCTGGCGGTCGACCCGGCAGTAGGGCCGGGCCGTGCCCTTGACCATCCGCTGGATCAGCGGGGAGGGAGAAACACGTTGCGTCGCATGCGTGGAACCGCGCTGGCCGCCGTGGCCATGGCCGGGGTGCTGACCCTGGCCGGGTGCGCCAAGGATTCCGGCGGTGGTAACAGCTCGAACAACACCGCGGCCTCGTCGGGCGGTTCCGACTGCGTCACCGCGCAGAAGCCGCCCGCGGCGCCTGCCGCGTCGAGCAGCACGGCCGCGGCCGGTGGCAAGGTCGACGGCAGCAAGCTGAAGATCGGCCTGGCCTTCGACGTCGGCGGCCGGGGTGACGCGTCGTTCAACGACGCCGCCGCCGCGGGCACCGACAAGGCCAAGTCCGACCTCGGCGTGACGACGGTGAACGAGAGCACCGCGTCCGCGAGCGAGGCCGAGTCGGCCAAGCAGCAGCGCCTCGACCAGATGGCTTCGCAGGGCCTGAACCCGATCGTCGCGGTCGGCTTCGCCTACGCCGACGCGGTCAAGGCCGTCGCCGCCAAGTACCCGAACACCAAGTTCGCGATCGTCGACGACGACTCGATCACGCTGCCGAACGTGACGCCGCTGGTCTTCGCCGAGGAGCAGGGCTCGTTCCTGGCCGGCGTCGCCGCCGCGTACAAGAGCAAGAGCTGCCACGTCGGCTTCGTCGGCGGTGTCAACACCCCGCTGATCCAGAAGTTCGAGGCCGGCTTCCTGCAGGGCGCGAAGACGGTTTCGTCCAAGATCAAGATCGAGGACGAGTACCTGACCCCGGCCGGTGACTTCTCCGGGTTCCAGGACCCGCCGAAGGGCAACGCGAAGGCCGCGGCCGAGATCGCCAAGGGCGCGGACGTCATCTACCACGCCGCGGGCGCCTCGGGTAAGGGCGTGTTCGACGCCGCGAAGGCCGGGAACGCGCTGGCCATCGGCGTCGACTCCGACCAGTACAACCAGAAGACCGTCGCGGCCGACAAGGACGTCATCATCACGTCCATGCTCAAGCGCGTCGACGTCGCGGTGTTCGACTACATCCAGGCCGTCGCCAAGGGTGACCTGACGACCCTGCCGAAGCGGTTCGACCTCAAGGTCGACGGCGTCGGCTACGCCACCTCCGGCGGCAAGGTCGACGACATCAAGGACGTCCTCGACGGCTACAAGGCCCAGATCATCTCGGGCGCGATCACCGTTTCGGACAAGCCGCAGAAGTGAGGCTTATTCTGGCTAGCCCGGCGCGACTAGCTGCAGGTAACTGCCTAAGCTGGCTTGCGCCGGGCGACGGTGGAATAAGCCTCACCTAGCTCAACGTGTGCCGGGGCTCGGAGGGATTTTCCCTCCGGGCCCCTCACGCGTTCCAGAGATATGGAATTCTCCCGCCCATGAGCACAGCCGAGGCCCCGGCCGAGGCCGTCCCCGACCGGGGCGTCCCCGCCGTCCAGCTGACCGGGATCACCAAGCGCTTTCCCGGCGTGGTGGCCAACTCCGACGTCAACCTCACCGTCGCCGCCGGCGAGGTGCACGCCATCTGTGGCGAGAACGGCGCCGGCAAGTCCACCCTGATGAAGATCCTGTACGGCATGCAGCCGCCGGACGAGGGCACCATCGCGATCAACGGCGAAGAGGTGAAACTGCGCAACCCGCAGGACGCCATCCGCGCCGGCATCGGCATGGTGCACCAGCACTTCATGCTCGCCGACAACCTCACCGTCGGCGAGAACGTCTTCCTCGGCGCCGAGGGCCTGCACGGCATCGGCCGGGCCGCCCGCGCGCGGCTGGCCGAGCTCGCCGAGCGGACCGGCCTGCACGCCAAGCCGGAGACGCTGCTGGAGGAGCTCGGCGTCGCCGACCGTCAGCGCGTCGAGATCGTCAAGGTGCTCTACCGCGGGGCGAAGATCATCATCCTGGACGAGCCCACCGCGGTGCTGGTCCCGCAGGAGGTCGACGCGCTCTTCGCGACCGTGCGGGAGATGAAGGCCGGCGGCTACACGTTCCTCTTCATCTCGCACAAGCTCGACGAGGTCCGCGCGATCGCCGACACCGTCACGGTGATCCGGCGCGGCACCACCGTCGGCACCGCCGACCCGAAGACCATCACCTCCCGCCAGCTCGCGGAGATGATGGTCGGGTCCGAGCTGCCCAGCCCGGAGACCCGCGAGTCCACCGTCACCGACCGGGACGTGCTGCGCCTGTCCGGGCTGACGCTGGGCGCCGAGGGTTCGGACCGCAACGCGCTCGACGACGTCACGTTCACCGTGCGCGCGGGCGAGGTGCTCGGCATCGCCGGCGTCGAGGGCAACGGCCAGACCGAGCTCGTCGAGACGATCATGGGCATGCGCAAGCCGTCCGGCGGCACGATCGAACTCGTGGACGCCGAGGGCAAAGCCCGGGACCTCACCAAGGCGGGCACGCTGGCGCGGCGCGAAGCCGGCATCGGCTACATCGCCGAAGACCGCACCCGGCACAGCCTGCTGCTCACGCAACCGTTGTGGGTCAACCGGATCCTCGGCTACCAGACCCGCGAACCGGTCTCGAAGGGCCAGCTGCTCGACATCGCCGGCGCCCGCGCCGACACCGAGCGGATCGTCCGCGACTACGACGTCCGGACGCCGGGCATCGACGTCCCGGCCGCGGCGCTCTCGGGCGGCAACCAGCAGAAGCTGATCGTCGGGCGCGAGCTGTCCGGCAACCCGGTGCTGCTGGTGGCCTCGCACCCGACACGCGGTGTGGACGTCGGCGCGCAGGCGCTGATCTGGGAGCAGATCCGCCAGGCCCGCGCCGCCGGGCTCGCGGTGCTGCTGATCTCCGCCGACCTCGACGAGCTGATCGGCCTGTCCGACACGATCCGGGTCATGCTGCGCGGGCGCCTCGTGAGCGAGGCCGACCCCGCCACCGTGACGCCGCAGGAACTGGGCTCCGCGATGACCGGCGCGGGAGAGGGTGACGAAGAATGACCTCCTGGCGCACGAAACTGCTGCCGCCGCTGCTGGCGATCGTCTTCGCCGTGCTGCTGTCGGCGATCGCGCTCATCATTTCCGGGGCCGACCCGCTGCAGGCGTACGGCACGATGATCGGCCAGATGTTCAAGGGCTCGACCGCGGTCGACACGGTGAACCTGGCGACCGTGTACTACCTGTCCGGGCTCGCGGTGGCCATCGGCTTCCAGATGAACCTGTTCAACATCGGTGTCGAAGGCCAGTACCGGTTCGCCGCCGTCGTCGCCGCCATCGCCGGCGGCGCCATGAAGCTGCCGCCGGTCATCCACGTCATCGCGATCCTGGTGGTCGCGGTCGTGGCGGGCATGGCCTACGCGGCGGTCCCGGCGATCCTCAAGGTGACGCGCGGGGTCAGCGAGGTCATCTCGACGATCATGCTCAACGCGATCGTCGCCGGCATCATCGCGTTCCTCATCAACGCCGACCAGTTCGGCGTGCAGCGCGGCAACAACATCGGCACCAGGGTGATCGAGCCGTCCGGCCGGATCCCGGGCATCCCGCTCGGCTCGGGCACGCTGTTCGGGTTCGTCGTCATCGCCGCGCTCATCGGCGGGGCCTACTGGTTCATGCTCAACCGCACCCGGTTCGGCTTCGAGCTCAAGGCGTCCGGCGAGTCCACCACCGCCGCGGCCGCGGGTGGCGTCAGCGCCAAGAAGATGACGCTGATCGCGATGCTGCTCTCCGGTGGCGTCGCCGGCCTGGTCGCCATGCCGGAACTGCTCGGCCGCGACTACAGCTACGGCATCACCGCGACCCAGATGTACGGCTTCACCGGCATCGCCGTCGCGCTGCTCGGCCGCAACCACCCCGGCGGCATCGCGCTCGGCGCGCTGCTGTGGGCGTTCCTCGACACCTCCGCGGTGTCGCTGGAGCAGATCAACGTGTCCAAGGAGATCGCGACGATCATGCAGGGCATCATCGTGCTGTCGGTCGTCGTGGCGTACGAAGTCGTGCGCCGGGCCGACCTCGCGGCCGAACAACGCAGAGTCGGGCGCGCCCTCGCCGGCGGCAAGGGTTCCTCGGTCGCCGAAGGGGGTGCGGTGTGAGCACCGACGTCGCTCTCGAGTCCGCCCCGGCCACGCCGGTGCGGCGCCGCCGCGGCCGGATCCCCGGCTGGCTCCGCGGGGTCATCTGGGCCGTGATCGCCATCGCCGTCATCTCGACGGCGTCCTACTCCACCGGCGTCGCCGCGCTGACGTCGTCGAACACGGCGTCGACGGCGTTGCGCCTGGCCCTGCCGATCCTGCTGTGCGCGCTGGGCGGCCTCTGGGCCGAGCGCGCGGGCGTGGTGAACATCGGGCTCGAGGGCATGATGATCCTCGGGACCTGGGGCGCCGCCTGGGGTTCGTACTACGGCGGCGTGTGGTCCGGCCTGCTGGCCGCGCTGCTGTTCGGCGCGCTGGGCGGGCTGCTGCACGCGGTGGCGACGGTGACGTTCAACGTCAACCACATCGTCTCCGGTGTCGCGATCAACCTGCTCGGCCTGGGTGTCACGAAGTACCTGGCGAACCTGATCTTCGCGCCGATCTCCGGCAACCCGCGGCAGTCGCCGCCGGTGCCGAAGTTCGACACCTACTCGGCGACGTTCCTTTCGGACTGGCTGGGCGACCTGGAGAAGCAGCAGCGCGTCGGGATCTCCGACGTCGCCGGCATCCTGCGCGGGCTGGTCACCGAGGTGGCGCCGCTGACGATGATCGCGATCATCCTGGTGCCGGTGAGCTTCTGGGTGCTGTGGAAGACGCGCTTCGGCCTGCGGCTGCGCTCCTGCGGCGAGAACCCGGTGGCCGCGGAGTCGCTCGGCGTCAACGTCTACCTGCACAAGTACGTCGCCGTGATCATCTCCGGCGCGTTCGCCGGCATGGGTGGCGCTTCGCTGGTGCTGCTGCGCGGCGGCGCGGACTACCTGGAGAACCAGACGAACGGCCGCGGGTACATCGGCCTCGCGGCGATGATCTTCGGCAACTGGCGCCCGGGCGGCCTGCTCGGCGGCGCGGCGCTGTTCGGCTACGCGGACGGCCTGCAGCTCGCCGGCGGCGGCGAAGCGGTGCTCGCGCTGCTGTACGGCGCGGTGATCCTGGTCGCCGTGATCGTCATCGTGCAGCTGTTCCGTCGCCAGTGGATCGCGGCGGGGCTCGGCGTCGTCGGCGCCGGCATTCTGTACGCGATCTACTGGGCCAACGACACGCTGCCGTCGGACCTGATCCCGTACACCGCGCACTTCGTGACGCTGATCGTGCTGGCCGTGGCTTCGCAGCGGCTGCGGCCGCCGAAGGCCGACGGGCAGCCGTACCGGCGGGGTGAGGACTGATGACGTCCACTGTGGACTGGGACGCGCTGCGTTCTCAGGCGATCGAAGCGGCTTCCCATGCGTACGCGCCTTACTCGGGCCTGCACGTCGGGGTGGCCGGGATCGTCGACGACGGCCGGGTCGTGACCGGGTGCAACGTCGAGAACGCGTCCTACGGGCTCGGGTTGTGCGCGGAGTGCACGATGGCCGGGCAGCTGCGGCTGTCCGGCGGCGGTCGCCTGGTCGCCGTGGCCTGCCGGTCCGGTGCCGGTGACCTGCTGATGCCGTGCGGGCGCTGCCGGCAGATCCTGTTCGAGCTGGGCGGATCTTCGTGCCTGGTGGACACGCCGAGCGGGATCCTGCCGATGTCGGACGTCCTCCCGGACGCCTTCGGCCCGGACGACCTCCCGTGAGCGCGTTCGCGGCGGTCGACGTCATCCGCACGAAGCGGGACGGCGGTGTGCTTTCCGACGAGCAGATCGACTGGGTCATCGACGCGTACACCCGCGGTGACGTCGCCGAGGAGCAGATGTCGGCGCTGGCGATGGCGATCTTCCTGCGCGGGATGTCGCCGGCGGAGATCTCCCGGTGGACGCACGCGATGATCGCGTCGGGGGAGCGGCTGTCGCTTTCGGTCTCCCGGCCGACGGTGGACAAGCACTCGACGGGCGGGGTCGGCGACAAGATCACGCTGCCGCTGGCGCCGCTGGTGGCGGCGTGCGGCGCGGCCGTGCCGCAGCTGTCCGGGCGCGGGCTCGGCCACACGGGCGGGACCCTCGACAAGCTGGAGTCGATCCCCGGCTGGCGGGCCGCACTGTCCACTTCGGAGATTCAGGCGCAGCTGGAGGACGTCGGCGCGGTGGTCTGCGCGGCGACGTCCGGGCTGGCACCGGCGGACAAGAAGCTGTACGCGCTGCGGGACGTCACCTCGACCGTGGAATCGATCCCGCTGATCGCCAGCTCGATCATGAGCAAGAAGATCGCCGAGGGGGCGTCCGGGCTGGTCCTGGACGTGAAGTTCGGGTCGGGCGCGTTCATGAAGTCGCTGGAGCAGGCGCGTTCGCTGGCTGGTGCGTTGACGTCGATCGGTGCCGACCACGGCGTCCCGACGACGGCGTTGCTGACCGACATGAACGTGCCGCTGGGCCGGGCGGTCGGCAACGCGGTCGAGGTCGCGGAGTCGGTCGACGTGCTGAAGGGCGGCGGGCCGTCGGACGTGGTGGCGCTGACTCTCGCGTTGGCGCGGGAGATGCTGGCTCTCGCCGGTCTCGACGTGGACCCGGCGGCGGTGCTGGCTTCGGGCGAGGCGTACGAGGTCTGGTGCCGGATGATCTCAGCCCAGGGCGGCGACCCTTCGGCTGCTTTGCCCACGCCTTCGCACGTTCACGTCGTCGAGGCGCCTTCTTCCGGCGTGCTGGCTTCGCTGGACGCGTACGCGGTGGGTGTCGCGGCGTGGCGGCTGGGCGCGGGCCGAGCCCGCAAGGAGGACCCGGTCCAGCCGGCGGCGGGCATCCTGTGCCTGGCGAAGCCGGGCGACCGGGTCTCGGCCGGTGACCCGCTCCTGGAGCTGCACACGGACACGCCCGACGCGGTCCCCGCAGCCCTGGCGGCGCTCGAAGGCGGCTTCACGATCGCTGACTCGGCACCTGAGCCGGGCCCGATCGTCGTGGAGACGATCCGCGGCTAGCTCGCCTGTGATGATCATCGCGAAGATGATCACTCGATCGAGTGAATCCGTCGGCTGCTTCCCGCGGTGATCGAAGCCGAGCCACCCGGAACTGTCGGTGGTGCTCGGTAAGCTGGAAGACGGGGGGCGGAGGCCCGCCTTCCCCCTGCGAGCATGAAGAAGCCCCCGCCGGATCCCGGCGGGGGCCTTCTCATGTGGCCTGCTTACTCCGTGGCTTCTTCCGAGCCTTCGCCCGGCTTGGCCTTGGCGTCGGCCGGCTTCGGGGCGCGGCCGTTGCGGGAGCTGCGGCGCGGCTGGCGCGGGGCCGGCGGGGGCGGGGCGATCTGCTGGACCGCCGGGCCGCCGCCGAGCATCAGCTCCGCGAACGTCGCCATCGCCTCGTCGAGCTGGCCGCCGATGCGGCGGACGCTCTCGTCGTTGCTCCTGCGGACCAGCGTGTCCACCGAGTCGGTGTCCGGCTGCTTCGACAGCGTGCCCTCGACCTTCGACAGCCCCGCCTTGAGCGCGCCGTCGAGGTCGCCGATGCCGGAGAGGAAGCCGTCCTCCACCTTGTCGAGGCGGGAGGCCAGGTCGTCGAGGCGGGTGGTGACCGTCTCGAGCCGGTTGCCCAGGTTCTCCAGCCGGTCGGACGCGTCGATCATCTCGCCGGTCTCGGTCAGCGCGACCTTGAGCGCCTCGGTGTTGGCGTCGATCCGCTCGTGCGTCGTGCGGCCCAGCTCGCCGACCCGCTCCTGCGTGACGCGGCTGAGCTCGTCGACCTTGCCGCGCAGCTCGTGGTCGGCGTGGTCGACCCGGTCGCGCAGCGTCGACTCGGCCTGCTCGATCCGCTCGCGGACCGGGCCGTGCACCGACTGCGGCAGCGAGTCGAGCTTCGCGTCCTGCTTGTCGAGGTGGCCGCCCAGCTCGTCGAGCCGGCGGTGGATGTTCTGGAGCTTGTCCTCGAGCCCGTCCATCCGGCCGGCGACGCCTTCGAAGCGCGCGGCGACGCCGTCGAGACGGCCGTCGAGCTGCGCGAAGGGCTTGGCGAGCTTGTCGACGATGCTCTCGACGGCGCGGGTCAGCGCGGCGAGCGCGTTGTCCTGGGCTTCGAGGCGGGACATCGTCTCGTCGAGGCGCTCGGCCAGGACGCTGACCTCGGTGCGGTCGGGCATCTCGGACAGCCGCTTGCGGACCGCGCCCAGCGAGTCCACCGGCGCGAGGCGGGCGTAGATGTCGTCGAGCGCGTCGAAGATCTGCTGCTGCTCGCTCTCACGCACTTCGGCCGCGCGCACCAGCATGTTGCGCATCCGGTCGAAGGACGGGGCGGCAATGTGGTTGTCAGTGGTCACTGCTGTGTGTCCTTCGTCGGCGGGGAAATGGAGGGACGTGCCACGAAGCTTATCGATTGCAAAAATTGCTGTCTGTATGGCCCCCGTGAAGAGGCTATTGCGGAGGCTGCCCCCGGATGGCCGATTCGGCACATGATCCTCGACGCTGAGGGTTAGCCCGAGCCTGAGAGTTACGGCCATGTAGGGGAATGACAACGAGGTTACCGTTGGGGGATGCCTGACGAAAGCCCTGTTCTGCCCATCGAGACACTCCGCCGCGCACCCAAGGTGCTGCTGCACGACCACCTCGACGGCGGCCTGCGCCCGGCCACCGTCGCCGAGCTCGCCGACGCGACCGGTTATGCCGGTCTGTCCACCACCGACCCGGCCGAGCTGGGCAGCTGGTTCCGCCGAGCGGCCGACTCCGGCTCACTCGTTTCCTACCTCGAGACGTTCGCGCACACCTGCGGGGTGATGCAAACGGAGGAAGCGCTGGTCAGGGTCGCCGCGGAAGCGGTCGAAGACCTGGCCGCCGACGGCGTCGTCTACGCCGAGGTGCGCTACGCACCGGAGTTGTTCGTCGAACGCGGTCTGTCACTCGATGCGGTGGTTGAGGCTGTCCAGGCGGGGTTCACGGAGGGCACCCGGCGCGTGGCCGCGAACGGCGGCAGCATCCGCATCGGGACGTTGCTCTGCGCGATGCGCCAGCACGCCCGGGCGCTCGAGATCGCGAACCTCGCCGTCCGCTACCGGGACGCCGGCGTCGCCGGGTTCGACATCGCCGGACCCGAGGACGGATTCCCGCCGACCCGCAATCTCGACGCGTTCGAATATCTGCGGCAGAACAATGCGCACTTCACCATTCACGCGGGAGAAGCCTTCGGTTTGCCGTCCATTTGGGAAGCGATTCAGCACTGCGGCGCCGAGCGGCTGGGACACGGCGTGCGCATCGCCGAGGACATCAAGACCGACGCGGACGGCACGGTCCACCTTGGACGGTTGGCCGCCTACGTCCGCGACCGCCGCATCCCCCTGGAGATCTGCCCGACGTCGAACGTCCAAACAGGCACGGTCGGCTCGATCGCCGAGCACCCGATCGGCCTGCTCGCCAAGCTGCGGTTCCGGGTGACCGTGAACACGGACAACCGGCTGATGAGCGGATGCACGATGACCAGCGAATTCGCCGCGCTGCACGAGACCTTCGGCTATGGTATCGACGACTTCCGCTGGTTCACGATCAACGCGATGAAATCCGCCTTCATCGATTTCGACGCCCGGATCTCGCTCATCGACGACGTCATCAAGCCGGGGTACGCCGCCCTGGCCTGACCCTCCCCGCTTCGGACCGCAACCTGGTTGCGGTCCTTAGCTGTGCCAACTATCGTTCACCATGTAGGAATAACTTCTCATATTTTGAGACGGTGGCGAAGATGGCGCAGGTCGCGGGCGGTGCGGGTGAGCAGGTGCAGGCGAGTTCGCGGCGGTGGCTCATCCTCGCGCTCGGCCTCGCGGCGCAGACGGCGAGCTGTTCCTTCCTCTACGGCATCCCGTTCCTGGTCCCGGCCATGCGGGCCGCCGAGGGGCTGACGCTGGCCGAGGCCGGCACGGTCGTCGCAGCGCCCAGCATCGGGCTGTTGTTCACCCTGATCGTGTGGGGCGCGGCTGCGGACCGTTACGGAGAGCGCGTCATCATGGCCCTCGGCCTGGGCGCCTCGGGGTTACTCCTGGTGTACGCCGGGATAGGAACTCACCCGGTCGGGCTCCTCTTTGGGGTGTTTTTGACGGCCGGCGCTTGCACGGCCTCGGTGAACGCGGCGAGCGGTCGCGTCGTGATGGGCTGGTTCGCGAAGTCCGAGCGGGGCGTGGCGATGGGCATCCGCCAGACGGCCCAGCCGCTCGGCGTCGGCGTCGCGGCGCTGGGGTTGCCGCCGTTGGCGGCGCACTACGGCTTCCGGGCGGCGGTGCTGCTGCCGGCGGGGCTGGCGATCGCCGTGGCGCTGCTGGTGGCGTGGCTGGTGACGGACCCACCGCGCCCGTCGCGGCCGGCTTCGGGGGACAAGCCACCGTCGCCGTACCGGCACGCGACGCTGTGGCGGGTGCACGGGGCGAGCGCGCTGCTGGTGGTGCCGCAGTTCGCGGTGTCGGCGTTCGCGCCGGTGTACCTGGTGGCGGTGCAGCACTGGAGCGCACTGGCGGCGGGCTGGTACCTGGCGGCGGTCCAGGTGCTGGGGGCCTTGGGCCGGCTGGGGTCGGGCTGGTGGTCCGACCGGGTCGGCAGCCGCCTGCGCCCGATGCGGCAGCTGGCTGTCTTGAGCTGCCTGGTGATGCTGTTGGTCGCTTTGGGCGACGCCTCTTGGCCGTGGCTGGTGCTGCTGGCGCTCGCGTTGGCGGGGATCATCACGGTCGCGGACAACGGCCTCGGCTTCACGGCCTCGGCCGAGCTGGCCGGCCTGGCGTGGTCGGGCCGCGCGATGGGCACGCAGAACACGGCCCAGAACGTCGCGGCCTCCCTGACACCGCCGCTGCTGGGGTTGGTGATCGGCGACAGCAGGTACGCACTGGCCTTCTGCGTGGCAGCGGTGTTCCCGGCCCTGGCGGTACTGGTGGTCCCGGTCCGCGCAGAACACCCCGAGCCGTGATGCCCGCTCAATCACGCGTGATGCCCCGCCAGTCACGCGTGATGCCCCGCCAATCACGCGTGATGCCTGCCGGATCACGCGTGATGCCGCACTAAGCCCGCGAGCCGACCGTCTGGGTGCGTGAGGCGACTGCCCGGTGCGCGAGCCGACCGCTCGGGTGCGCGAGCGGACGGTCCAGGTGAGCGAGCCGACCCTCCGGATGCGCGAGCCGACGGCCCAGGTTCGCGAGCCGGCGACCAGGCCGACGAGCTGAAACTTTCACCCGGCCCGCGGGGGCGCCCCCCGGGTCCAGCGTATCGGCCGCCCACGACGGAAACCGTTCATCGAACGAAGTGCGGCCCAAGCTGTCCACATCAGGCCCACCCTGTGGACGACACGGCGAAGGCCGCCTCCCCAAGCGCGGGAGGCGGCCTTCGGGACGTGAAACCCTCAAGCCACCGTCAGGCGGTTCTCGAACGTCTCCACGAGCTTCCGCCACGCGCTCTGCTCGGTGTCGAACGGCGCCGACGGCTCCAGGCGGTCCGGGTCCGGGCGCAGGACGAACGACACCAGCCAGCCCAGGCTCTCGTTCGAGGCCAGCGCCGTCTCCGCCGAGTCGTCGTCCGCCCACTCAGCCGCGTCCGTGATCAGCTCGACCGCCAGCTCCAGCTGGGTCGGGTCGAGCGCCTCCGGGCCCTCCGCGATGTCCGCGTCCAGGCCCGTCAGCACGTACGTGTTCTCCGGGTCGACCTCGATCTCGAGTTCGCCCGCCGTCGCCTTCGCCAGCACCTCGTCCCACGTGGACACCTCGGCGAGGTCGGTGTCGGCCAGGTCCTTGCCGTCGGCGAGGGCGCGGGCCAGCGCGCCCGGGGACGTGAACACGTCGATCTCGCCCTCGCTGCCCAGGAACACCGGGGCGTCGTCGAGGTAGCAGCGCAGCGTGTAGTACTCCGCGCCGGACGTGATGATCTTGATCGGGTCGATGCCGACCTCGGCCCAGAAGCCGACCGGGCCCTCGTCCTCGTCCTCGTCGTCCGAGTCGTCCTCCGAGGACAGCGCCTCGAGGTCCTCTTCGCCCTCGGCGCCGGCCTCGGCCTCCGCGGACTCCTCGTGGAACGCCGCCAGCTCCTCGGCCGTCTGCTCCAGCACCTTCTCGTCGACCTCCGGCTGGGTCACCAGGCCGTCGATCGCGTCGAGCACGGTGTCCCACTTCTGCGACACCGTCTCGGACAGGTCGTTCCACACCTGCACCCCGACGCTCCCGGTGAACGGCAGCGTGCCCTGGTCGAGCAGCGAGAAGCCCTCGGTCGAGTCCAGGATCTCGTGGACCTCCTCGAGGTCGCACACGTCGGCGAGCGACCGCACGATGCCGACGATCTCCGCCAGCTCCGCGATGTGCCAGACGTCCGGCTCCTCGGCCACGAGCTCCGGGACGCCGACGAGGTCGTACGTGTGGTCCTCGTCCGGGATCAGCTCGGGCACGTTCAGCGACGGCACCGCGTCCCAGGCCGGGTGGTCGAGCAGGTCGTGCCGCTCGGACGTGCGGACGAAAGCGGCCAGGTGAGCGGCGTCGGGGAAGGCGTACAGGTCGTCCTCGTCGCCGAGGAACGCTTCCCACTCCTCGCCGTCTTCCCGCCAGCGCGGGGCCCACAGGGTGACGACGTCGCCCTGCGGCAGCCCGAGTTCGATCGGGATGATGTCCTGTGCCATTCCTAAGCCCTCCGGATTACCGCCCGTGTGCGCGCGAGACCGGAAGTATGCTCCAGTCCATGCGCGGTACCGCGAAGCCTACGGGTTTCGCACTCGCGATGCGATCGCCCCTGCCGACTTTGCGCTGAGCGGATGAGACGATGGGGGCCTGATGACTCTCACCGACCTCCTGCCTGCGGACCCCGACCCCGACGCGCTCTTCGAAGCCTTCTCCACCTGGACGGCCGAACGGGGCCTCGAGCTGTACCCGGCGCAGGAGGAGGCGGTGATCGAGGTCGTCTCCGGGGCGAACGTCATCCTGTCGACGCCGACCGGGTCCGGGAAGAGCCTCGTGGCCGTCGGCGCGCACTTCACCGCGCTCGCCCAGGGCCGCCGCAGCTACTACACCGCGCCCATCAAGGCGCTCGTGTCGGAGAAGTTCTTCCAGCTCATCGACATCTTCGGCGCCGAGAACGTCGGGATGATGACCGGCGACTCCAGCGTCAACCCGGATGCCCCGATCATCTGCTGCACGGCTGAAATCCTGGCGAACATCGCGTTGCGGTTCGGTGCGGACGCCCCGGTCGGGCAGGTCGTGGCCGACGAGTTCCACTTCTACTCCGAGCCCGACCGCGGCTGGGCGTGGCAGGTGCCGCTGCTGGAGCTCCCGAACGCCCAGTTCGTCCTGATGTCGGCGACCCTGGGCGACGTGTCCTTCTTCGAGAAGGACCTCACCCGCCGCACCGGGCGGCCGACGGCGGTCGTCACGTCGGCGCAGCGCCCGGTGCCGCTGACCTTCCGGTACGCGCTGACGCCGCTGCACGAGACGATGTCCGAGCTGCTCAACGGCGGCCAGGCGCCCGTCTACGTCGTCCACTTCTCGCAGGCCGCGGCCATCGAGCGGGCGCAGACGCTGATGAGCATCAACGTCACGACGAAGGCCGAGAAGGAGGCCATCGCCGAGCTGATCGGCGACTTCCGGTTCGCCGCCGGCTTCGGCAAGACGCTCTCGCGGCTGGTCCGCCACGGCATCGGCGTCCACCACGCCGGCATGCTGCCGAAGTACCGCCGGCTGGTCGAGACCCTGGCCCAGTCCGGGCTGCTCAAGGTGATCTGCGGGACCGACACCCTCGGCGTCGGCATCAACGTGCCGATCCGGACGGTCGTGTTCTCCGCGCTGACGAAGTACGACGGCGTCCGGCAACGCCACCTCAAGGCACGCGAGTTCCACCAGATCGCCGGCCGGGCCGGGCGCGCGGGCTACGACACCGACGGCTACGTCGTCGTGCAGGCGCCCGACCACGTCGTCGAGAACGCCAAGGCCCTGGAGAAGGCGGGCGACGACCCGAAGAAGAAAAAGAAGATCGTCCGGAAGAAGGCGCCCGAGGGGTTCGTCAACTGGACCGAGAGCACGTTCGACCGGCTCATCGCGGCCGACCCCGAGCCGCTGACGTCCAGCTTCAAGGTGACGCACTCGATGCTGCTGAACGTGATCTCGCGGCCGGGCAACGCGTTCGACTCGATGCGCCACCTCTTGGAGGACAACCACGAGGACCGGCCGTCGCAGCGCAAGCTGATCCTGCGCGCCATCGCGATCTACCGCGCGCTGCTCGCCGCCGGCGTCGTCGAACGACTGTCCGAACCGGACGAACAGGGCCGGATCATCCGGCTCACCGTCGACCTGCAGTTCGACTTCGCGCTCAACCAGCCGCTTTCGCCGTTCGCGCTGGCCGCCATCGAGCTGTTCGACCTCGAGTCGCCGAGCTACGCGCTCGACGTCGTGTCCGTTGTGGAATCCACAGTGGACAACCCGCGGCCGGTGCTGTCGCAGCAGCAGTTCAAGGCCCGCGGCGAGGCCGTGAACGCGATGAAGGCCGAGGGCATCGAGTACGACGAGCGGATGGAGCTGCTCGAGAACGTCACGTACCCGAAGCCCCTCGAAGAGCTGCTGCAGGGCGCGTTCCACAGCTACCGGCAGGGCCACCCGTGGGTCGCCGACTACGAGCTGTCGCCGAAGTCCGTGGTGCGCGACATGTACGAGCGCGCGATGAACTTCGTCGAGTACATCGGCTTCTACCAGCTCGCCCGGTCCGAAGGGCTGGTGCTGCGCTACCTCACCGACGTCTACGACTCGTTGCGCCACACGGTGCCGGACGAGGCGAAGACCGAGGCGCTGCAGGACCTCATCGAGTGGCTCGGCGAGCTGGTCCGGCAGGTCGACTCGAGCCTGCTGGACGAGTGGGAGGCGCTGCGCCACCCCACCGAGGAGGGCCCGGTCTCGACGCGGCCGCCGTCCGAGCCGCCGGCTGTCACGCGCAACGAGCGCGCGTTCCGCGTGCTGGTGCGCAACGAGCTGTTCCGCCGGGTCGAGCTGTTCGCGCGGCGCGCGTGGAACGTGCTGGGCGAGCTCGACGCGGCGTCCGGCTGGGACGCCGAGGCGTGGGAAGACGCCATCGCGGACTACTTCGAGGAGTACGACGCGCTCGGCACCGGCCCGGACGCGCGCGGGCCGGCGCTGCTGCTGATCGAGCAGCAGCCGGAGGTGTGGAAGGTGCGGCAGATCTTCGACGACCCGGCCGGCGACCACGACTGGGGCATCAGCGCCGAGGTCGACCTGGCCGCGTCGGACGAGGCCGGGATGGCGGTCGTCCGGGTGACCGGTGTGGGCCCGCACTGATTGCCCTTCGGGGTTCCGGGTGGCGAAGCCCCGGATGGCGCTGATTGTTGCGATTTCCTGACTGGTCAGTCATCGTGAGCGCATGGTGGCGACAGTGCGGGAGCACCGGATCGGCAACGTGCGCTGGACGGTCGTCAGCGGTCCCCGGGAAGCCGCTTTCCGGGCGCTGGGCGCGCACGCCGCGGCGGACATCCGGACCGTGCTGGCGGGCCTGCCGTCATGGCCGGTCACCGCGCGGGCCCGGCGGTCACCGGTGCTGTTCCGGGCGATCGAATCGGCGTCCCAGGTGGAGCACCCGGACGCGTACGCCGAGCTGACGGCCCTGGCCGAGGGCGCCGGGGTGCCGTTCGACGACCTCCTGCTGGCCAACCTGCGCGGCGACCTCGGCGCGGGCGACGGAACGGGCTGCACGGACCTGGCGTGGGCGCCGTGGCTGCTAGGCCACAACGAGGACGGCGCCCCGGTGTTCGACGGCATCGGCCGGCTGCTGACGCTGCTGATCGACGGCGAGCCGGGGGTGTGCGTCTGGTGGTACCCGGGGTTCCTGCCGGCGAACACGTTCACGGTGACGACGAACGGCCTGGTGTGGGGCATCGACAGCGTCAACGTCGTGACGCCGTCGCCGTGCGCGGGCCGGCACTTCGTGGCGCGCACCGCGCAACGTGCTGCTTCCTTGACGGCGGCGGTTTCGGTGCTGCGGGCCCACGCTTCGGCGGGCGGCTTCGCGTACATGATGGGCCAGGTCGGCTCGCCGGGGGTGACGGTGGTCGAGAAGGCCGGCCACGAGACGGCGGTGACCACTGTGGCCAGTGGACTTTCCTGGCACACCAACCACTTCCGCCGGCTCTCGCCTTCGTTGGATTCGGCCTCGGAGGAGAGCTTGGCCCGCGCGGAGGTGTGCGCGCACCTGGCACCGGCAGCACCGGACGCGAAGTGGCTGGTGTCGACGTTGACGAACGACGTGCACCGCAACGCCGAGGGTGGCGACGAGCTGGTGACGCTGAGCACGCTGGTGACGGACCTGGCTTCGGGAGCAGTGACGCTGGTCCCGCGGGGAGGCGAGCCGCTGTACGCCTCGGCGGCCGACCTGGCGTCGGGGAACGTCGACGCGGTGCGCTGAACCGGCCGGTGCGTTCAGCGCACCGACACCCCGGCGTGCCTCTTGACGACGTGGGACTCGACCGCCTTGAGCAGGTCCTCCGGGGCGTCCACCACGGCGTCCGCTTCGGCCACGAGCCGTTCGTCTGCCTGCGCCGCGACCGCGTCCGAGGTGTAGACCAGGAGGGGGATGGTGTTGCCGGCCGCCCTCGTCTCATGGATGAAATCGGCCCCGGCCCGCGGGTCTCCGTCGCGGTGGAGGTCGGTGATCACGACGGCGAAGTCCAGCTGACTGAGGTAGATGTGTGCCATTTCGGTCGATGTCGCCACCGTCACGAGTTTCCCGAGGCGTTCCAACGCGAGGGTTTCGTAGATGTTGTTCTCCGGGATGTCGTCCACCCACAGCACTCGCGCGAGCGCACTGGTCGACCCGATTGAGGTCAAGTCGGGCCGGACGGCTCCCTGCCCTTTGACCTTCGTCGCTTCGAGGGCGGCCTCTTCGGCTTTGGCTGTGTTCGCAGGAGAAAGACTCAGGTCCATGGTGAAGATGTTCGACAAGGAGAGCTTCAACGTACTGGCTGTGGGACCTCCCTGCCCACGCCACAGGAGCGCGATCAGGCCGGAAGCCAGAATGAGGCCGAGCACCAGCACGACGAGGTTCGAGCTCACCACTACCTCCCGGAGAAGCGGTCGTCGGGGCCGGCTGCCAGAGCCGTGCCCAGTTCGACGGGGATCCGGCTGAGCGGGCCGAGGTCGCCGCCCGGTATCTCCGCCAACGCCTCGGTCAGCGCGCCTTCGCCGAAACTCCTGGTGGTCAGCGCGGCGATCCCGGCGATGTCGAGGTCGGCGATGTCCACCGGGGCGGCCCCGTTGCGCCACAGGTGGGTGTTCGTCTGGGCGAGGCGGATGGTCTCTTCGTAAGTGCGGCACATCGCGACGACGTGCCGGGCGATGCCCCGGACATCGCCGGGACGGCGGTGGAAGAGGTGCTCGGCCACCGCCCAGAACCGGTGTATCGGGGTGCCGAGGCTTCCCACGGGCAGCACGCCGGTGCGGTGCGGAGAGGACTCCAAGATCTCGCCGAGCGAGCTCGCGAGCGGATCGAATCGAACGTCTTCCGCTCGGTTGACAGGTAGCGCAGTCGAGAGGGTGTCGACGCTGTTCGCGATCCCGCTGGCGGCCAGGACCAGGTAGGCCTGCTGTTGCTGCTGCAGTCGAATGTCGGGCATGGGATCGGGGACATCGGCAATCGGCGAGTTCTCCTCGCGCGAGCCGGATGCGTCTCGCAGGGCTCGTGCGAGCATCACGGGGTCCACGTCGTACCGCGATCGATCGGCCACGATCCCCAGGTACAGCCCGAACGCCTGACCGAGCCGGAGGAAGAGGCCACCCGAACGCCGAAGGTGCCGGCGGGCCGCCACCGGATCCAGCAGCAAGGCCCACTGACCGGCTTCTCGCAGCGCGCTTGCAGCGTCGGCGCGCAAGGTGAAGGCCGTGGTTTCGTCCACGGGAGCTTCTGACTCCAGCTCTCGCAGCGCGGTTTCTGCGTAAGCTTCGTGGAAACGCAGGGTGGTCCGGACCTGCTCGAGATCGAGTCCGAGGGCCTCGAGGTGTTCGCTCGCCATTCAGATCAGCTCCCGGACGTTCGTCAGGATCTCCGGGGGAGTGAACCGCGGGTTGGACTGCGTCCAAGCCAGGTCGAACCACCTCCGCGTGCGCCCGTTGAGCTCCCATTTTTCGCACTTGCTGATCTGGTTGTCCGGCACGATGACCTTCGCCGCGACCTCGCCCTCGGTCTGGTACGCCGAATAGCGCCGGTAGACGTTGAGGTCCCGCACCTCTTCGGCGACCCCCTCGATGCCGACCGCCGTGCGGGGCGCGAGCAGGACCCAGCAGGTGTAGAGGTAGGCGTAGTCCTGCCTGCCGAACTGGGTGCCGAACCACAGCGCCGTTTTCCGGGCTCGGTGCACGAAATTCGTCGCCGATACGGCGTCCCGCTCCACAGTTCCGGCCGAGAGCGAGATGAACGGACTGTTTTCGCAGAACGGACTGCCAGTCGCGGGGTCGTGGGCCGTGAAGTGGTTGACGTGCCGGTTGATGTTCGCCGGGGTGAGCTTGTCTCTGACCTCCGGCGGGCTGATGCGGTGGACGTTTCGCCACCAGTTGCACAGCAGACCACCTCCGCTGTCGATCAGCTCCTTCGCTGCATCGTCATTCGGCAGGTGGATGCCTTTGACGCACCATTGAATGATCATTCTTCGAAGGGGCTCCTCGGAGATTCAGGTAGTCGTGCCCGGTTGTTGCCTCCTAGGTCGCGTTTGTGCGGGGGAATGTTTCGTGATCGCGCAGAGGAGTTGGCCCGACCGGTTTCACCCCAACGGCGCGAGGATCGCCTGGGCGTCTTCCCCGGCGAACCACAGCCCGATGGCGAACGCCGCCGTGGCTTCCAGCAGGGCCGCGCGGTCGAGACCGCCGGCAAGTACCGGCCGCGCGCCGATGTCGCGGACCAGTGTGCTCACCGCCTCGACCGCCGAAGGGTCGTCGCCGCACAGCGGGACCGATAGCGGGCGGCCGTCGAACGCCGGTGGGGTCATGCGCCAGATGTCCACGTGGGCCAGGTTGAACGCCTTGACCACCTGTGCCTCCGTGTCGATGCGGGACGCCACCGGGGTGCCCGTCAGTGCCGGGTCGTTGCTGCAGTCCACGAGCACCTTCCCGGCCAGCGGGCCCGCCTGCGCGAGTACCTCGCCGATGGCCGACGCCGGTACGGCCAGCAGCAGGACGTCGGCGAAGGCAGCCGTCTCGCGCCGGCTTCCGGTCGCCGCGCCGAGCCGGGATGCCAACGGGCGCGGGTCGGAACGGCCGCTCACCATCAGTTCGTGGCCGGCGCGCGCCCACTGCGTTCCGAGTGCGTCCGCCATGCCGCCCGTGCCGAAAATCCCGATCCGCATGCGTCCTCCTTGTGCTTGGCTGGTACCAGAACGACGGTAGGCACCCCGGAAGGAACCGATCGGTAACCATGGACTTCCTCGCCGACTGCCGGACGCGGCTCGCGTTCGACCTGGTCGCCAACACGTGGAACCCGGTTGTGGTCTGGGCGTTGCGTCACGGCCCGCAGCGGCACGTCGACCTGCGCCGCACGATCGGGGGAATCAGCGCCAAAGTACTTACGGAAACCGTGCGGCGCCTGGAGTGCGACGGTCTCGTCGAGCGACGCGAAGGCGCGTACGCGCTCACGCCGTTGGGTGAGACGCTGCTCGGGCCGATCGAGGGCTTCGGGCGCTGGGCTGCCGAGCACGGCGACGACGTCGTCGCCGCTCAAAGCCGAGCAGCACGATCAGCATGACCAGCTCCACCGCGGGCAGCGGGTACCCGACGGCGAGCCCGGCGGCGACGTCCACCGCCGGCGCGCCGACCCCCGCGGCGAACACCCACGTCGGCGCGGTCGGGGGCTTCGCGGCCGGCGACCACGGCGTCCGCTTTCCCGGCTTCGCAACCGATAGCCACGCTTGGAAGGCCAGCGCGCTCGCCATCAGCGCGGTGCCCGCGACCTGCGCCCACGTGGCGGTCGCGGTGTCCGCGGACGCCCGCAGCGCCGGGGACAGCAGGAAGATCCCGGCGTAGAGCTGGACGAACGTCAGGCCGAACTTGGTCAGCACCCACCAGTGCCGGAAGAAGCCCCACGCCGTGGCGCCGGCGAGGAGCAGGCCGGTGAAAGCCGAGGCGTTGGCCATCGGGGCGAGCAGGACGGAGTCGAGCCGGTCGGCCATCGAGGTCGCGGCTGGTGCCTGGGCCGGGCTCGTCAAGGCCAGTGACATCAGCACGACCAGGGCGAGGGCCTGGCTCATCCAGGCGATGGACGACACGACGTGCAGCCAGACGACCGCCTGTCGCCAGCGGGGGGAAGTTTTCACGTCTACCAGGCTCGCCGGGCGGCGGTGCGGGCACATCGGGCGCGACCCCGGTTTCGTCCCCGACCCGGACCGCGGCCGATTGCGCCCGGCGCGGTACGAATCCGGTGGCGGCGTACTCCCGGGGGAGTATCAGCGGGGTGGGTTCTTCGCCGCCAGCGCCAGCAACGGCACCGCGGCGGCGGCGTCGGTGATCAGGGTCGAGACCATGCCGGACCGCAACACCGCGTCCACCGCTGCGGCTTTGGGCCTGCTGTAGCCGAGGGCGATCACCTCCGGGACCGCCATCAGCTCCTCGTGGCTGATCGCCAGGACGTGGTGGGCCAAGCCGGTCGAAAGAGCGTTGCCCGAAGCGTCGAACAGGCGCGCCGCGACCTCCGCCGTCGCGCCGCGGGCCGCGATCGCCGCGCGCTCGGCCTCGTCCAGGGCGTCGTACACCGTCGACTCGCCCGGCTGCCACGCGCCGATGCTGACCACCGCCTTCGTCAGCAGGCGGAACTGGCCGAACGTCTCCGCGATCCCCGGCTGACGCCGCAGCGTCTCCGTCGTGCGGCGGTCCGGGAGCACCAGCGGGCCGAAGATCGGGTACGCGTCGCCGCCGGACACCGAGGTCACGCGGCTGACCGTCTCCACCGAGCGGCCGCGCATGTCCATCCCCGCCTGCACCCCGCATAGCTGGACGATCGGGCACCGCGGCAACGACCGGACCGCCTCCGTCATCGCGTTCACCGACCGCGCCCACGACAGCCCGATCACGTCCGACGGGACCGCGATCTCCTCCAGCAGCCGCGCCGCCAGGGAGCCGATCTTCGCCCGGACGACCTCCTTCGGCTCGCGCTCGGTTGAGCGTTCGAGCACCAGGGCCCGCTTCAGGCCGTACGCCGAGCGCACCTCGTCCGACAGCACCAGGTCGACCGGCGCCGGCAGCGAGAACTCCACCCTGACCAGGCCGGACTCCATGGCGGTGTCGAGCATCCGCGCCACCTTGAACCGGCTGACGCCGAACTCGTCGGCGATCTCCAGCTTGGAGCGTCCCTGCACGTAGAAGCGCCGGGCAACGGTAGCCAGCAGCATCGCTTCAGTCAGCGAAGCACTCTTACGGGAAGCGCTCATATGAGCATAATAGCGCGAAATCCAACCGAAAGGTTGACGTAATACCGACGTCAGACCTGTAATGCCTTCACATGTTCTCGACGCGATAGATCAGCGTTGCTCATATGAGCGCGAGAAAGGGGCAAGGCATGCGTGCCGCCATCGTCGACCGGCCCGGTGAGATCAGGGTCGGCGAGGTGCCCGATCCGAAACCCGGGGAACGTCAGGTCGTCGTCAAGGTCGGAGCGTGCGGCATCTGCGGCACCGACCTGCACATCGCGGACGGGCACTTCCCGCCCACGCCGTACCCCATCGTCCCCGGGCACGAGTTCGCCGGAGAGATCGTCGAGCTCGGCGCGGACGTGCCGGGCGAGTGGAAGATCGGCGACCGCGTCGCCGTCGACCCGTCGCTGTTCTGCGGCTACTGCGGCCCGTGCCGAACCGGCCACGGCAACCTCTGCGCGAACTGGAACGCCACCGGCGACACCGTCGACGGCGCCTTCGCCGAGTTCGTCGCCGTCCCGTCGGCGAACTGCTACCGCATGCCCGACTCGATGACCTGGGAGCAGGGCGCGCTGGTCGAGCCGGTTTCCTGTGCCGTGCACGGCGTCCGCCGCGTCGGTGTCGAAGCCGGCGAACGCTTCCTCGTCGTCGGCGCCGGCACCATGGGCCTGATCATGCAGCAGCTGCTGCAGCGCTCGGGTGCGCAGGTCACCGTGGTCGACCGCAACGAAGCCCGGCTGCCACGGGCAAAAAGCCTCGGTGCCGTAGCCACCGCGAAGGACGTCAGCGACCTGAACGGCGAAAAGTTCGACGTCGCCGTCGACGCCACCGGCGCCGCGCCCGCCATCGAAGCCGCCTTCGACTCGATCCGGCGCGGAGGACGGCTGCTCGTCTTCGGTGTCGCCCCGGCCGAAGCCCGCGTCGCGCTTTCGCCGTTCCGCATCTACAACGACGAGATCACCATCGTCGGCTCGATGGCTGTGCTGCACAGCTTCGGCGCCGCCCTCGACCTCGTCGCGACCGGCGCGATCGACACCGGCGCGCTGCTCACCGACACCCTGCCGCTGGAGCAGTACCCCGAGGCGCTGGCCAAGATGCGCAGCGGCTCGGGCCTCAAGGTGCAGGTCCTTCCCGGAGGTGGCCGTGCGTAAGCTCCTCACCCTCCTCGCGGCGACGTCGCTGCTGGCCACGGGCTGCGCGGGGGCCGGCTCGATCGGCACCGGCAACTCGACGCTCGTCATCGCGATCGTGGCCAACCCGCAGATGAAGGACGCGATCTCGCTCGCGCCGGAGTTCGAGAAGGCCACCGGCATCGACCTGAAGTTCGTGTCGCTGCCGGAAAACCAGGCCCGCGCGAAGATCACCGCGTCGACCGCCACCGAGGGCGGCGAGTTCGACGTCGTCATGATCAGCAACTACGAGGCCCCGCAGTGGGCGGCCAACGGCTGGCTCGAGAACCTCGAACCGCACATGGCGGCCACCCCGGGCTACGACGAAGGCGACTTCATCCCCAGCATCAAGACGTCGCTGTCGTACCGGAACCAGATGTACGCGGTGCCGTTCTACGGCGAGTCGTCGTTCCTGGCCTACCGCAAGGACCTCTTCGACAAGGCCGGGCTCACCATGCCGGCCAAGCCGACGTGGCCGCAGATCGCGGACTTCGCCGCGAAGCTCGACGACAAGGCCAACGGCGTCGCGGGCATCTGCCTGCGCGGCAAGCCCGGCTGGGGCGAGAGCCTCGCGCCGTTCACGACCGTGGCCAACACCTTCGGCGCGCAGTGGTTCGACAAGGACTGGAACGCCAAGCTGACCTCGCCGGAGTTCACGCAGGCCGCGAACTTCTACGTCAACCTCATCCGCGAGCACGGCGAGGTCGGCGCCTCCAGCGCCGGGTTCTCCGAGTGCGGCACGCGCTACACCCAGGGCAACGCGGCGATGTGGTACGACGCGACGGTGATGGCGGGCACCAACGAGGACCCGTCGAGCAGCAAGATCGTCGGCAAGTCCGGGTATGCGCCGGCGCCGGTCGTCAAGACGCAGGCCAGCGGCTGGCTCTACACCTGGGCGCTCGGCATCCCGAAGGTCGCCAAGGACAAGGACGCGGCCTGGAAGTTCATGGCCTGGATGACCGACAAGGCGTACGTGCAGAAGGTCGGCCACACCTACGGCTGGAACCGCGTTCCGCCGGGCGTCCGCCAGTCGACGTACGCCATTCCCGAGTACGCCGACGCGGCGAAGGCGTACGCGAAGCCGACGCTCGACGGCATCGCGGACGCGAACCAGCAGAAGGTCATGGCGAACCCGGTGCCCTACCCCGGCATCCAGTTCGTCGGCATCCCCGAGTTCCAGGACCTGGGCACCCGGGTGAGCCAGCAGCTGTCGGCGGCGATCGCCGGCCGCGAGTCCGTCGAAGACGCCCTGAAGCAGTCCCAGGACTACGCCCAGACGGTGGGCGATTCCTACAAGGCGGTGCAGTGATGTCCACGCTCTCCGTATCCACCCCCACCTCCCGAACGCATGCGAAAGCCGAAGAGAAACGGGGCCTGAGCACCGCGGCCAGGCGGCGGCTGCCGCTGCTGCCCGCGCTGATCTTCGTCATCGCGGTGACGCAGCTGCCGTTCCTGCTCACCGTGTTCTACTCGTTCCAGTCGTGGAACCTGGTCCGGCCCGGCTCGCGGCACTTCGTCGGCCTGGACAACTACATCGACGTCTTCAGCGACACGACGTTCCTGGTCGCGCTGCTCAACACGGTGCTGCTGACCGTGGTGTGCGTGTTCGTCGCGCTGCTGCTCGGCCTCGGCCTGGCGATCCTGCTGGACCGCAAGTTCCTCGGCCGCGGCGTCGTCCGGACGCTGCTGATCACGCCGTTCCTGATCCTGCCGGCGGCCGGCGCGCTGCTGTGGAAGACGACGATGTTCGACCCGACCTACGGGCTGCTGCACTTCGTCTTCGGCACCGACACCGACTGGCTCTCGGAGTTCCCGCTGGCGTCGGTGATGGCCCAGATCGTGTGGCAGTGGACGCCGTTCATGATGCTGCTCATCCTGGCCGGCCTGCAGAGCCAGGCCAAGG
The DNA here is from genome assembly GCF_040682815.1 of Amycolatopsis sp. NPDC051102. Taxonomy (NCBI): domain Bacteria; kingdom Bacillati; phylum Actinomycetota; class Actinomycetes; order Pseudonocardiales; family Pseudonocardiaceae; genus Amycolatopsis; species Amycolatopsis sp. NPDC051102. The sequence goes on along the minus strand of NZ_JBFBBT010000015.1, from coordinate 121,364 downwards.
ACGTGCTCGAAGCGGCCAATGTGGACGGTGCCGGCCGCTGGCGGACGTTCGTCTCCATCACGCTGCCGCACCTGTCCCGGTTCCTGCAGCTGGCCACGCTGCTGGGCGCGATCTACATCGTGAACAGCTTCGACGCGATCTTCCTGATGACCCAGGGTGGCCCGGGCACGGCGAGCACCAACCTGCCGTACTACATCTACCAGCGCGCGTTCGAGGGCTTCGACGTCGGCCAGTCGTCGGCCATGGGCGTGATCGTGGTGATCCTGACGATGATCGTCGCGACCTTCGCGCTGCGCTTGATGTTCCGCACGTTCTCGGTGAGCGGAGGGATCAAATGACCACCGTCGCCCCGCGCAAGCGAGCTTATGGCAAGGGGTCGCTGACCGTCGCGACCTGGATCATCGCGATCCTGTTCGTCTTCCCGCTGCTGTGGATGATCCTCACCGCGTTCAAGCAGGAGGCGGACGCCTACACCGACCCGCCGAAGCTGTTCTTCACCCCGACGTTCGAGCAGCTCGGCAACGTCCTGAGCGGCGGGTTCCTGCCGTACCTGTCGAACTCGGCGTTCGTGACGATCCTGTCGACGGCCTTGGTGCTGCTCTTCGGCGTCCCGGCGGCGTACGCGCTGTCGCTGGCGCCGGTGAAGGGCACGTCGAACGCGCTCGGGTTCTTCCTCTCGACGAAGATGCTGCCGATCGTGGCGGCGATCATCCCGCTGTACGTGATCTCGCAGAACACCGAGCTGCTCGACACGGTGTGGGCGCTGGTCATCCTGTACACGTCGATGAACCTGCCGCTGGCCATCTGGATGATGCGGTCGTTCTTCCTCGAGGTACCGCACGAGATGATCGAGGCGGGCCGCATCGACGGCGCCAACCTGCCGACGCTGCTGCGCAAGATCATCATGCCGGTGGTCGCGCCGGGGATCGCGGCGACCGCGCTGATCTGCGTGATCTTCTCGTGGACGGAGTTCTTCTACGCGGTCAACCTGACGGCGGCCCGCGCGGGGACCGTGCCGGTGTTCCTGGTCGGGTTCATCACCAGCGAGGGCCTGTACTGGGCCCAGCTGTCGGCGGCCGCGCTGCTGGCGTCGCTGCCGGTGATGATCGTCGGCTGGATCGCGCAGAACCACCTGGTCCGCGGCCTGTCCATGGGCGCGGTCAAGTAGGGGACCCTCCAGTTGGGTAGGTGGCTGGGTTGTCGTGAGTGGTAAGGCGTGTTGGATCTGGGCGTGGAACGAACCCCCCCGATGGGGGGGGATGTGGACCATTGGCGGGGGGGTTATTTGTGGGGCCCCCGCGGTTTGGTTGGGGGGGGGTTGTTGGTGTGTGCTTCGGCATTTATCACCCCCCCACACCCCCCCACGACCGCGATGGACGGCAATGTCGACAAGTCGGCGCTCGGCTGCCCTTGGGGGACCAGCCCTCGCGTAAGAGGATCGTGCGCACCTCTGCTGCTACTGCGCACGGCGATGTGTGAACGTCTCGCCATCCATAGACGAGTCGCGCTCGGCCGGCGAGCTCGGCGGCATTGTCTCTTCGACGGTCGCGGAACGCGACGCCGCCGGTGGCGTGCGTGGCTCGGCCATCGAGCCGAATGGTGACCGCCGCGCCGTGGACGTCATAGGTGACGTCTTCCCACAGGGTCTTCCCGTCGACGACGATCGGCGTCTGTCGGTCGCCGCGAGGCAAGCCGTGCCGGTCTTCGACGTTCTCGAGGTATTCGACTTCCAGAGCGGACATCAACCCGTTGGCGAGGAGGTCGAGCCCACGGCGAATGGCGGCACGGTAGCGGTACGGCGGCCGCAGCAGCAGGCAGTCCTGAACGTCATTGACGGGGATCGAGCTCCGGCTCACCAGGTCGACGACGAGCAACGTCGCCTCACGCGAGGTCGGCTGCGAAACCGCCAGATCGACAATCGTGTCGGGCCCGCGAGTACGGGCCGGTGTGGTTGCCAGCGTCGTGTAGCGCAGCGCTCGAGAGCGATGGACGATGACGAGAGGGCGCTGCGAGATCGCAGAACTGGTGTACGGCACGGTGATCTCCACCGGTCGATCCGCCAAGGGGATCAGGCCCCATTCCTCCGCCGCCGTGTGGTGGCTGAGGACGGCGTTCGCGCCGCCGTAGAGCAAGGCCGCAAACAGGCGGGCCGGGCGAGGCAGCTCGCCGGTGAATGTCGCGTAGATCCTGGGTAGCACGCGTTGCCAACGGCCGGCCCCGATGTTGGCCGCGATGTCCCCTTTGGTGTGGCCGTACGAGCGGAGCTGTTCGCCGCTGACGACGCCGTGCTGGGCGTCGAGCAGCGGTTCCCAGCTGGGGCGGGCGCTGTCTGGCAGCCGGTCGGCCGACCAGCGTGTGTGCAGAGGCATGTCCCGACCATGGCGCCTTCAGACGCCCCGCGGAGAGCGCACCGCAAATCTGTGGACAACCCTGACCGATGTGGATAAGTGTCGTGAGTGGTAAGGCGAGTTCTAACTCGCCTTACCACTCACGACACCCTGCGTCACTCCTGGAGGGAAAGGGCCTGGCTGGGGCAGACGTGCACCGCTTCGCGGGCCTTCTCGACCAGCTCGCCCTCCGGCTGGTCGTCGAGCACGATGACCGTGCCGTCGTCCTCGCTCTGGTCGAACAGCGAGGGCTCGGTGAGTACGCACTGACCGGCGCCGACGCACTTGCCGGTGTCCGCGATGATCTTCATGGTCCTTCTCTCCCTGTGGTGGGTGGCAGTTCGTCTCTACCAGGTCACCGGCAGCCGGTACAGGCCGTAGATGTTCGCGTCGTCCTTGAACGGCAGGTCGTCGACCGGTGCGGCCAGCTGCAACCCGGGGATCCGGCGGAAGAGCGTGTCGAAGACGATCTGCAGTTCCATCCGGGCGAGGTTCTGGCCGAGGCACTGGTGCGGCCCGAAGCCGAACGCCACGTGGTGCCGCGCGCCGCGCTCGATGTCGAGGGTGTCCGGGTCGTCGAACGCACGTGGGTCGCGGTTCGCCGAGTACCCCAGCGCCAAGACTCCCTCGCCGGCGCGGATCAGCTGCCCGCCGACCTCGATGTCCTCGACGCACAGGCGCGCCGTGGCCGCGTCGACGATCGTCCAGTACCGCAGCATCTCTTCGACGGCGTCGAGCGTCTTGCCCGGGTCGGTCTTGATCACCGCGAGCTGCTCCGGGTTGCGCAGGAAGGCCACGGTGGACAGCGAGATCATGTTCGCCGTCGTCTCGTGCCCCGCGACCAGCAGCAGGAAGCCCGTCGCGGCCAGCGACTCCCGCCGGTAGGTGCCCTCTTCGCGCAGCTTGACGATTTGCCGGCCGAGCAGGTCGTCCGGCGGGTTGTCCTCTTTGCCGGCGATGAGGTCCGCCATGTACCCGCGGATGGTGTCGAACGCCGCCCGTCGCTCTTCGGGCGAGGTCGAGCGGTTGATCAGCTTCGCCGTGTGGGTCTGGAAGAAGTCGTGGTCGGTGTACGGGACGCCGAGCATCTCGCAGATGACCAGTGACGGCACCGGCAGCGACAGCGTCTCGACCAGGTCACCCGGCTTCGGCCCGGCCAGCAGCGCGTCGATCCGCTCGTCGACGATCTCCTGGATCCGCGGCCGCAGCGCCTCCATCCGGCGCACGGTGAACTCGCCGAGCACGGCCTTGCGGGCCGGGCCGTGCTCGGGCGCGTCCATGGTGATCATGGTGCGCTCGTCGCCCTGGCGCCGGAACCCGCCCTTGACCAGCTGCGGGAAGTCCGGGTGCTGCCGGTCGGCGCTGAAGCGCCGGTCGTTCAGCACGGTCCGGACGTCCTCGTGCCGGGTCACCACCCAGGCGTGGCCGCCGTCGGGCAGCCGGACCCGCGAGACGGGCTCGCCCTCGCGGATCTCTTCGTACGCCGGCGGCGGGGCGAACGGGCAGGTGCGCGTCATCGGGAACTCGTGGACGGCGGTCATGGCGTCCCCCCTCACCAGGTCACGGGCAGGCAGTAGAGGCCGAAGATCGAGGAATCGTGCTTGAACGGCAGCTGGTCGACCGGCGCGGCCAGCTTGAGCTCCGGAATGCGGCGGAAGAGCGTGTCGAAGACGATCTGCAGTTCCATCCGGGCGAGATTCTGGCCGAGGCACTGGTGCGGCCCGAAGCCGAAGGCGACGTGGTGGCGCGCGCCGCGTTCGAGGTCGAGCTCGTCGGCGTTCTCGAACGCGGCTTCGTCGCGGTTGCCGGAGTAGCTCAGCCCCAGCACGCCTTCGCCGGCGCGGATGAGCTGCCCGCCGAGCTCGACGTCTTCGGTGGCGACGCGCGAGGTCGCGAACTCGGCGATGGTGAAGTACCGCAGCAGCTCCTCGACGGCGTCGAGGGTCTTGCCGGGGTCGTTCTTGATGATCGCGAGCTGGTCAGGGTTCTCCAGCAGCGCGACGGTGCCGAGGGAGATCATGTTCGCCGTCGTCTCGTGCCCGGCGATGAGCAGTAGGAACGCCATCGAGACGAGCTCGTCGTGCGCGACCTCGCCGTGCTCTTCGCGCTGCTTGAGGATCTGGCGGCCGAGCAGGTCGTCGCCCGGCTCGGCCTCCTTGGTGCTGACGAGCTGGTCGAGGTAATCCTGCAGCTCGTTGACGGCCTTGAGCCGGGTCTCCTGGTCGACCTCCCGGTTGAGCATCGTCGAGCTGCGCACCTGGAAGAAGTCGTGGTCGGCGTACGGGACGCCGAGCAGCTCGCAGATCACCAGCGACGGCACCGGCAGGGACAGCGCCGACACCAGGTCGGCGGGTTTCGGGCCGGCCAGGATCGCGTCGATGTGCTCGTCGACGATCTGCTGGATCCGCGGCTGCAGGGCCTTCATGCGCTTGACGGTGAACTCGCCGACGACGTCACGCCGGGCCGCGCCGTGCTGCGGGGGGTCCATGTTGATCAGCGACGGGGTGAAGTTGCTCCGCCGCTGCGCCCGCCCCGACTTGAACAGGACCGGGAAGCCGGGGTTGAAGCGGTCGGAGCTGAACCGCGGGTCGGTCAGCATCTGCCGGACTTCTTCGAGCCGCGTGACGGCCCACGCCTCCTGCCCGGACTCCAGCTGGACGCGCTGGACCGGGCCGGCTTCGCGCAGCCGCTCGTACGCCGGCGGCGGGGCGAACGGGCAGGTGCGGAGCAGCGGGAAGGTGTCGTCGCGGGTGGCGGGCTCGGCCAAATCAGTCATTTCGGACCCCCTAAATCGGACGGAAAGTATGCGGAGGATTACATTCCGGTTCTAGAGTCCAAGGTACCGAAGCGGAAGGAAGTCGTCCACTAGGTGCTTGCTACCCGGTTGAGGAGGCAGTGCGTGGCCGGTCGGCCATGCGAGAATCAGCCGGCGCGATTCAGCGGAAGGCGAACGGCATGACGGCAGACCCCGAGACCACCCTGCGGGCGGACGCGCGGCGCAACCGCGACCAGATCCTGGCCGCCGCGAAGCACATCTTCGCCGTTTCCGGTCCCGAGGTGCCGATGGAGGAGATCGCCCGCGCGGCCGGCGTCGGCGTCGGCACGCTCTATCGCCGGTTCCCGGACCGCGACGCCCTGGTCCGCGCGGTCGCGATGGACAACTTCGAGCGGGTGCTGATCGACGCGCGCGTGATCGCCGCGGAGGAGACGTCGTCGTGGCGCGCGCTCGAGCGGCTGCTGCGGCAGTCGGTGGAGCTGCAGCTGAGCGTGCAGCTGGCGATGGTGTCGCACCGGGCGCTGGTGATCCTCAAGAACGACCCGGAGGTCCGCCGGCTCCGCGACGAGATACTGGCTGTCCTCGACCGCTTCGTCGACGGGGCCAAGGCCGAGGGCAAGCTCCGTGACGACGTCGGCGCCGGTGACATCGCGATCCTGTTCGCGACGCTGCTGCGCCAGATGCGCGCGAAGTCCCCGGAGGTGGCCGCGATGGCGGCCCGCCGGTGCGTCGGCATCATGATCGACGGCTTGAGCGCGCGCCCGGGTTCGTCGTTGCCCGGCCGGCCGATCACGTCCGGTGACCTCGATCCGGACGCCGATCCGGACCTCGGCTCGGACCTCGGCCCGGACCTCGGCTCGGACTGATTTCGCGGGTTTTCGTGTTAGGGTTCCGCCTCGTTCTGCCGGAATTGCAGCTGCGGGCGGGAAAATGCGACGAAGAATGCTGGCCGTGTTGTTGGCGATTTCCCTGCCGTCGGTCGCCGGGTGCGGCGGCAAGCCGGTCGACGGCGTGCCGGCGGCCGCGTCGGCATCGCTGCCGGCCCCGGTCCCGGCGCCCACGTCTTCGGTCGCGACCTCTTCGGTAGCGCCGGCCACCTCGGCCCCGCCACCTGCGTCTTCACCGGCATCGACGCCGGTGCCGCCGTCGGCGACGCCGGTGCGGAGCTGCCGCTCCCCGGAGTTCACCACGAGCGACCCCGACGGCGGCTGGTCCGACGGTGGCTACTACGTCCACAACAACATGTGGAACGCCGGTGAAGCGGGTCCGGAAACGCTGCGGGCGTGCGCGTACGACAACTGGTACGTCGAATCCACCCAACCCGATTCGACGTCGGTGAAAACCTATCCGAACGTCCACAAGGACATCAACAACCAAAACGGAAAACCGGTCAACGACTATTCGGTGATCAAATCCACCTTCGCGGGCCGCGGCCCGGGCACGGGCGTCTACGACGTGGCGTACGACCTGTGGCTGAACGGCGTCGGCGACGGCAAGGGTGTCAGCGAGCTGATGGTGTGGACGGAGAACAGCAAGCAAGTCCCCTCGGGCGACAAGCTGTCGACGTACACGGCGGGCGGCCAGACGTACGACGTCTGGGCGGACGAAGACGGGTACGTGGCATTCGTTTCGAAGTCGACGCAGTACTCGGGCAGCGTGGACCTGAAGGCGATGATCGGGTGGGCGATCAGCAAGGGCCTGATCCCGCCGAACCCGACGGTCAACCAGATCGGCTACGGCATCGAGTTCTGTTCCACCGGCGGCGGCAAGGCGCGGTTCACGCTGTCGGACTTCTCGGTGACGATGAGCTGAGCGTCAAGCCGCGGCACGGGTGGCCAGGTAGGCCAGGTGGTGGGAGGTCGCGAACGCGACCGGCTTGCTGGTGTCGCCGAGCCCCCTCCCGGCGCCCATCGCCGCCTGGTGGATTTCGCGATCTCCCCAGGAAAAGTCCGGGCCGGCGTAGCCCTCTGATTCGATCACGTGGCGGCACACGACCCGGAGCGCGCGGCCACGGGCCGACTCGTCGCCCGTTTCGTCCGGCATCCGCTCTCGCGAGTAGAGCCAGTGGTGCGAGCACGTGTACTTCAGCGCGACGTGCTTACTGCCGAAGCCCGGCCCGGGGATCGGGTGCACGGCGCCGTAGTCGCCGAACCGCAGGTTTCCCGCACCCGCGCCCACGAGCCGCTCCCACAGCATCTCCTCGGCTCGCGCTTGTTCCCAGGTCGAGGTCTGTCCGAGGGTCTTCGGGATCGAACCGGTCAGCAAGGTCGTCGATCCGAAGGCGCCCAGGTCGGTGAGCACGGCCAGGATGGCCGCGGCCCGCTCGACCCGGGCGGCCGTCGCCTCGGCGACGTACTGGAGGTCCAGCACGACCTGGACATCGCCGGGATCGAGCGCCAGCCGATCGAGGAGCCGGCCGAGGTTGTCCCGGTCGGCTGTGCCCGGCCGGATCCGGATGGCGACTCCGGCTCCCAGTTCGTCGCCGAGGCGTCCGAGAGCCGCGGCTGACTGCTCGGGGGCGTCGCTGCGGATCACCGGGACGAACGTGATCGGCCAAGACGTGTCGAGGAGGTCGGCCGGGCCGGTGAGCCGGTCGGCCAGCCGGCCGAGTGCGCCACCGACGCCGAACCCGGGCTGATTCGCCACGTCGGAGGCGTCGATCCAGCAGCGCCTGCCCAGCCGGTGCAGATGGCGTACGACCTCTTCGACGTCGTCGAGCTGCTCCGCGGCGTTCTTCCGGTTCGGGTCGAACTGCAGCAGCGGCTGTACCTGGCGAACCTCATGCGGGTCCGAAAGTGCTCGCAAAGCAGCCAGCTCGCCGGCTTTCGCTCGCAGAGCGACGAGATTGGTGAAGCCTCCCTGAGTGTCCACGGCTCCCCTCGATCACAGGCAGTGAAAACCCGTTCACACATTGAGGGTAAGTCGCGAAGATCGAAGTGAGAATCCACCACAAGGTGGACGGCCACCACCCGGTCGCCCGGCTGGTGGCCGCCCCTTGAGCTGCTCAGACGCCCAGCGGGTGCCAGACCGTCTTCGCCTCCAGGTACCGCCGCAGGCGCGTCAGGTCCGGGGCCGTCGTCCAGTCCGGCTCGGTCTCCGGGACCGTCAAAACCCGCTTCACCGTGTTCGCCGCTTCGCGTGCCAGCTCGACGCGGTCGGCCGGGGCCGCTCCCGTCGGGTCCAGTGCGTTGACGTCTCCGTGGGAGGCCAGCCACGGGCCCAGTTCCGCGGCCCGTCCGGTGAGGATGTTCGCCACCCCGCCCGGGACGTCGGAGGTGGCCAGGACCTCCGACAGCGTGATCGCCGGCAACGGCCGCTCCGCGCTGGAGACCACCACCGCCGTCGAGCCCGTCGCCAGGACCGGGGCCAGGACCTCGACCAGGCCCAGCAGTGACGACTGCTGCGGCGCCAGCACGCCCACCACGCCCGTCGGCTCGGGGACCGTGAACGAGAAGTACGGGCCCGCCACCGGGTTCGCCGCGCCGAGGACCGTCGCGATCTTGTCCGTCCAGCCCGCGTACCAGACCCAGCGGTCGATCGCCGCGTCCACCAGGGGCTCGGCCTTCTTCGACGCCAGGCCCTCCGAGGCCGAAACTTCGGCGATGAACTGGTCGCGGCGGCCTTCCAGGACCTCGGCCACCCGGTAGAGCACCTGGCCGCGGTTGTACGCCGTGGCCGCCGACCAGCCTCCGAATGCCTTGCGGGCCGCCACCACCGCGTCGCGGACGTCCTTGCGGGACGCGTGCGCCGCGTTCGCCAGGAACTTGCCCTTCGCGTCCGTCACCGGGTACACCCGGCCGGACTCCGAGCGCGGGAACTTGCCGCCGAGGTACAGCTTGTACGTCTTGGCGACGGAGATTCGGTCAGACATTCAGGTACGCCTCCAGCCCGGTGCGGCCGCCTTCGCGCCCGAAGCCGGATTCCTGGTAGCCGCCGAACGGGGCGGCGGGGTCGAAGCGGTTGAAGGTGTTGGCCCAGACCACGCCGGCGCGCAGCTGGTTCGCCATCCACAGGATCCGGGAGCCCTTTTCGGTCCAGATGCCGGCCGAAAGGCCGTACGGCGTGTTGTTCGCCTTCGCCACGGCCTCGTCCGGCGTGCGGAACGTCAGCACCGACAGCACCGGGCCGAAGATCTCCTCGCGCGCGATCCGCATCGACTGGTGGACGTTCGCGAACACCGTCGGGGCGAAGAAGAACCCGCGCTCCGGCACCGGGCACGGGCTGGTCCAGCGCTGCGCACCCTCGGCGTCGCCCGACTCCACGAGCCCGCGGATCTTGGCCAGCTGCTCGGCCGAGTTGATCGCGCCGACGTCGGTGTTCTTGTCCAGCGGGTCGCCGATGCGCAGGGTCGACACCCGGTAGCGCAGTTTTTCGAGGACCTCTTCGGCGATCGACTCCTGGACCAGCAGCCGCGAGCCCGCGCAGCACACGTGGCCCTGGTTGAAGAAGATGCCGTTGACGATGCCCTCGACGGCCTGGTCGAGCGGCGCGTCCTCGAACACGATGTTCGCCGCCTTGCCGCCCAGCTCCAGGGTCAGCTTCTTCGGCGTCCCCGCGACCTGGCGCTGGATCGCCTTGCCGACGTCGGTCGAGCCGGTGAAGGCGATCTTGTCGATGCCCGCATGCTCCACAATGGACGCGCCGATGTCGCCCGCGCCGGGCAGGATGTTGACCACGCCCGGCGGCAGCTCGGCCTGCTGGCAGATCTCGGCGAAGACCAGCGCCGTCAGCGGCGTCGTCTCGGCCGGCTTGAGGACCACGGTGTTGCCGGTGGCCAGCGCCGGAGCGATCTTCCAGGCCAGCATCAGCAGCGGGAAGTTCCACGGGATGATCTGGCCCGCGACACCCAGCGGACGCGGATTGGCGCCGTAGCCCGCGTACTCCAGCTTGTCCGCCCAGCCCGCGTGGTAGAAGAAGTGCGCGGCCGCGGTCGGGACGTCGGAGTCGCGCGACTCCTTGATCGGCTTGCCGTTGTCGAGGCTTTCCAGCACCGCCAGCTCACGCGAGCGCTCCTGGATGAGCCGCGCGATGCGGAAGAGGTACTTCGCGCGCTCGGTGCCCGGCAGCTTCGACCAGACGCTGTCGTACGCCTTGCGCGCGGCCTTGACCGCGATGTCCACATCGGACTTCGACGCCGTGCCGACCTCGGCGAGCACCTCTTCGGTGGCCGGGTTGATCGTCTTGAGCGGCTCACCCGAGCCGTCGACGAATTCGCCGTTGATGAAGGGCTTGTAGGAGTCCTTCAGGTTCGCGAGGGCGCGCGACTCGGGCGCCGGTGCGTACTCGAAAACAGGCATCAGTCCACCGTCACGTAGTCGGGGCCGCTGTAGTGGCCGTCCACCTGGGTGCGGCGCTGCAGCAGCAGGTCGTTGAGCAGGCTGGACGCGCCGAAGCGGAACAGGTCCGGGGTCAGCCACGCCTCGCCGGCGACCTCGTGCACCGCGACCAGGTACTTGATCGCGTCCTTCGTCGTCCGGATGCCGCCGGCGGGCTTGACGCCGCGCAGCTCGCCGGTCTGGACGTGCCAGTCGTGGACGGCCTGCAGCATGATGTGCGTGACCGGCAGCGTCGCCGCGGGCGAGACCTTGCCGGTGGACGTCTTGATGAAGTCACCGCCGGCGAGCAGCGCCAGCCACGACGCGCGCCGCACGTTGTCGTAGGTCGCCAGCTCGCCGGTCTCGAGGATGACCTTCAGATGGGCGTCACCGCAGGCTGCCTTGACGGCCTGGATCTCCTCGAAGACGGCCATGTACCGGCCCTCGAGGAAGGCACCGCGGTCGATCACCATGTCGACTTCGTGCGCGCCGGCCTCGACGGCGATCTTCGTGTCGGCCAGCTTGATCTCGCGGCTGGTTCGCCCGGCGGGGAAGCCGGTGGCGACGCTCGCGACGTGCACGCCGCTGCCCTTGAGCGCTTCGACGGCGGTGGCGACCAGGTCGGGGTACACGCAGACGGCGGCGACGCGCGGGGTGTCCTGCCGTTCGGGATCGGGCCGGACGGCCTTCGCGGCCAGCGCCCGGACCTTGCCCTGGGTGTCGGCGCCCTCCAGGGTGGTCAGGTCGACCATGGAGATGGCGGTGTCGATGGCCCACCGCTTGGCGTCCTTCTTGATGCTGCGCGTGCCGAGGCCCGCCGCGCGCTGCTCGACGCCGACCTGGTCGACACCGGGCAGCCCGAGCAGGAAGCGGCGCAGGCTCGCGTCGTCGCGAGTCGCGTCCACCAGCGGTGCCGGGGTGGCCGGCGCCGCTGACGTGCTGGTCGTGGCTGTCATGCGCCTGAGTCTAGGCGGCGGGTCCGACAGTTCGCGGTGTCCCGGCCCGACCGGGTCGGATAGTCTGTATACACACTTGTGATCAAGTTCGGCAGTGGCGATGGGAGGGTGAGCATGACCGCTCTGCCCGACTGGATGTTACTGTCGGCATCCGGATTGAGTGCAGACGATTACGAAGCGTTGCCGGAAGAGGTCTGCCGCCGCATCGAAATCGTTGATGGAGCCATCGTCGTGAACCCGGCCCCGCGCCGTTCGCACCAGATCTTCGCGCGACGGCTCGCGAACGCGCTCGAGGCGGCTTGCGGCCCCGAGTTCGAGGTTTCCACCGACGTCGACCTGCGGCTGCGCGATGTGCCGCTGCTGAACCGGCGGCCGGACATCGTGGTGTACGACTCGTCGCTGCCGGACGACTTCGTGTTGCGAGCCGAGCACTGCGTGCTCGTGGTGGAACTCATGTCGCCGGGTTCGGTGACAGCCGACCGGATCGACAAGCCGGGCGAGTACGCCGCAGGGGGCATCCAGCACTTCTGGCGGGTCGAGAACACGGACGACCCGGAGAAGGTGCGCCTGTTCTGCTATCAGCTGGACCCCACGACCGGGACTTACGCCCCGGCCGCCGTCCACGACGGGCCGTTCGCCGTGACCGATCCCTTCGCGGTCAACATCGACATGAAGTGGCTCTAAGCCCCTTCGATCTGCGGCGGCTCGGTTCGTTTCGAAGGCTTCCGGTACACGACCACCCCGCCCCAGAACGCCAGGCCGTTGATCTTCACCGTGGGCGCGGTCGGCGGGGCGGGCGGTGCGCCCGACTTGTCCTCCAGGACGAAGCCGCCCATCAGGCCGATGCCCGTGACGTCCACGTTGATGTCGTCCGGGACCGTGATCTGGATGCCGCCCATGATCGCGACCGCGGTGATCGTGCTGTGCTTGTCCGCGAAGCGGGCCTGGCGCAGGTCGATCTCCGCGCCGCCCCAGAAGGCCAGGCTGTTGTGCTGCGGGGGGAGGACCCAGCTGCCCTTGCGGACCGCGCCCGACAGCACGCCGATCGACACCGGGGAGCCCGGGTGGCCGCCGATGCGCTGGTCCGGGAAGCCGAGGGCCCGCGTCGTCGCCGGCTCCATCGCCGCCGGGGACGTCGGCAGGTCCGCCGTCACCGGCTTCAGCTCGCCGAGGGTTTTCGCCGCGTAGATCGTCGTGAGCCGTTCTTCCAGCTCGTTGACCGTGATCCGGCCCTCCGCGAGGGCGTTGTGCAGCACCTGGGCGACGCGTTCGCGGTCCGCGTCGGAAGCCCGCATCTGGTCGGGCGTCAGTTCGCTCACCCGGCGCAGCTTATCGGCGAAAACCACTCTGTGTGTCCATCTTCTGGAGGACACTGACCCGATGGTGGAATTCCCCGACGGCACCCGAGTGCACGGACGCGGCCTGAGGCGCCCGCGCCCCGACGGACCCGAGCCGGATTTCGGGCTCTACCTGGGGACGAGCCGGCTGCGGCGCAAGTACGGCGGCGGGATTTCGTGGTCGCACGAGTGGGTGACGTGGCCGGACTTCCTGCTTCCGGTGCGGCCTGCGGAAGCGCGAAGGCAGATCATCGCGCTCCACGAACGGGCGAAAACCGAGACGGTCGAGGTCGCCTGCTACGGCGGTGCGGGGCGGACCGGGACGGTGATGGCCTGCCTGGCGACGCTGTCGGGGGTGCCGGCCGAGGACGCGGTCGCGTGGGTGCGCGAGCACTACCACGAACGGGCGGTCGAGACGCCCTGGCAGCGACGCTGGGTCAGCTGGTTCGCGCGGCAGAGTTGAGAAAGGCGGTCCAAGCAGAGGTGGGGATGGTGAGGTGGCCGCCCTCGCGATCCTTGGTGTCCCGGACGCCGACGGTGGTGGAAGAAGTGGCCACCTCGACGCAGTTGGCCTGGTCGCTGCTGTAGCTGCTCTTGCGCCAGGTGACCTGGGTGATCATGGAACTTCCTCCTGGCCGGTCAGCTCGCCGAGGGCACTGGCAACGAGCCTCATCGACTCTTCGGGTGACAGTGCGACGGCGCGAATGCCTTGCCAGGCAACCTTAACACGCTCAATCTGCTGGTCCTCCTCGAGAAAACTGCTCGTGCCGCAACTGTCCATATAGGCAACCGACGGGTTCGATTCGAAGTCGAGAAGCACGAAGGGGCCGGTCAAGCCGGGATGAGCCTTCGTGCGGAAAGGCACGACCTGGATGGTCACCATGCTGCGCTCGTTGAGACTGAGCAGGTGCCGCAGTTGAGCGCGCATGATCTCCGGAGAGCAAGCGGGCCTGGTCAACACGGTCTCATCCACGATGAGGTGGATGATCGGTGCCGGGTGGCGGCTGAAGATCACCTGGCGTGTCATGCGTGTGGCGACCAACGTATCGATTTCCGCGCTGGTGAGCTTGGGGTTCGCCCCGCTGATGATCGCGCGGGAGTAGTCGGCGACCTGTGCCAATCCGGGGAAGAGCGTTGGCTCGTAGTTCCGCACCGCCGTCGCCTCGGACTCGAAACGGATCAGGTCCTTCCAGTTGGTCGGCAACTTGCCATGAATCTCGTGCCAGTTGCGCTCCTCACCTTCCCTGACCAGCGCCAACAGCTCACTCCGCTTCGCAGCCGGCACGCGCAACAGCCCCAGGATCGCCGACACGTCGTCCGCGTACAGACCACGGTCGCCCGTCTCCATGCGGCTGATCTTGCTCTCCGAGCAGTCGAGCGCCGTTGCCACGTCCAGGCACGTCAGGCCCGCCGCGATGCGCAACGTCCGGAGCTCCGCCGAGACCCTTCGCTGCCGCACCGACACCCGCTTGTTCTTGGCCATGCGCACACCTTCGCCGCTTGCCACCGCGGCAAGGAAGATCGCTCACCCGGTCGATCAGTTGCGTGCGTCCGTGGCAAGAAACCAGGGTTGGGCATGCTCAAGAAACGCCAGCAGATGCACAAGACGTGGACGCTGAACGGGGTCTACGCGAACTGGAAGCTGACCGTCGCGATCGAGCCGGGTGAGTACACCAACGACGTGCCCGAGTGGCCGGGGGAGAAGCTGGCGCCGGTCGTCGGGCACTTCTTCGAGACCGTCAACCTCTACGAGCTGAGAAGGGACGCCGACCTGGCCCACCGGCTAGATTGACGCGCATGGATGTGCACGTCGTCGACCACCCCCTCGCGAAGGCCCGGCTCTCCACGATGCGCGACGCGCGGACCGACAGCGCCGCGTTCCGGGCCGCGCTGCACGAGCTGACCGTCATGCTGGTCTACGAAGCCACGCGCGACGTCCCGGTCAAGATCGAGCGGATCCACACGCCGGTCGCCCGCACCGACGGCTACAAACTCGCCAAGCCGCCGCTGCTGGTGCCGGTGCTGCGCGCCGGGCTGGGGATGGCCGACCAGGCGCACAAGCTGATCCCGGACGCGCAGATGGGCTTCGTCGGCCTCGCGCGCGACGAAGAGACGCTCAAGCCGACGCCGTACCTCGAGTCGCTGCCCGAATCCCTCGCCGACCGGCCGGTGCTGGTGCTCGACCCGATGCTCGCCACCGGCGGTTCGATGGAGTACACGATCCGCCTGCTGACCGACCGCGGCGCCGACGACGTGACCGCGATCTGCGCGCTGGCCGCGCCCGAGGGCCTGGCCCACCTGGAGAAGACCGGCCTGCCGGTGCGGGTGGTCACGGCGAGCGTCGACGAACGCCTCAACGACTCGGGCTTCATCGTCCCGGGCCTCGGCGACGCGGGCGACCGCCAGTACGGCGCCGTCTAGCCTTGCCCGTCCTGAAGTGGCGGTGGATCGCCGTGACCGCCGTCGCGGTCGCGGCCGTCACCGGCACCCTGCTCTGGCTGTTCCTGGCCTGGTCCGGACGGCCCGACGCGCCGGTCCGGATCGACGCCGTCAAGACCGCGTTCGGCGTCGGCGCGGGCGCGGGCGGGGCGTTCGCGCTCTGGCTGGCGACCCGCCGCCAGCGCACGCTCGAGCTGCAGCTGGCCGAGACGACCCTGGACCTGGCGGAACGCCGGGTCACCGAGCTGTACACGAAGTCCGTCGAGCAGCTCGGCAGCGACAAGGCGCCCGTCCGGCTCGGCGGCCTCTACGCGCTCGAGCGGCTCGGGCAGGACAACCCGAAGCAGCGGCAGACCATCGTCAACGTGCTGTGCGCCTACCTGCGGATGCCGTTCAAGGGCCCGGAAACCGGCCTCCGCGGCCGGACCGTCGCCGACCTCGGCGAGGACACCGACCCCGAACTGCTGGTCCGCTTGGCCGCGCAGGACCTGCTCAAGACCCACCTCAGCCACGGCGAACCGGGCTACTGGCCGGAGATGTCGATCGACCTGCAGCGGGCCGTCCTCGTCGACTTCCGGCTGAGCGGCTGCACCCTGGCCGCCGCGGACTTCAGCCGCGCCCGGTTCGTCGGCGCGGTCCACATCCGCGGGACGCACTTCACCCGGCGGGCGGGGTTCTACGGCACGGAGTTCACCGACACCGCGAACTTCGACCGGTCGATCTTCGACGAAGGCGCGTTCTTCTCCTGGGCGCACTTCGCCCGGGACGTCCGCTTCACCCGGATCCGTTCGGGCGGGGTGTTCCAGTTCTCCCACACGGTCTTCGACGAGGGCGCGGACTTCGAGGGCGGCGAACACGAGGAGCTCGACGTGGCGGACGCGCAGTTCCCCGACGCCGGGTAGCGCAACACCCGGACCGGTGCCGGCCACTCAAGGGTGTGACCAACCAAGTGACAGGGGCGCCGGTGGGTGACCGGGCACTGTGGGACCGGGCGGCCGGGGGCGACGAAGCCGCCTTCGGCGAGCTCTTCGAGCGGCACGCCGAGGCCGTCTGGAACCACGCCTACCGGCTGACCGGCTCGTGGGCCGCGGCCGAAGACCTCACCTCGCACACCTTCCTCATCGCCTGGCGCCGCCGCGCCGACGTGACGCTCGTGCGGGACAGCGCGCTGCCGTGGCTCTACACCGTCGCCGGCAACGCCGCTCGCGACGAACACCGCGGCGCGAGCCGGCGGCTGCGCCTGCTCCGGAAGATGCCCGACGCGCCGGTGGTGTCCGACCACGCCGACGCCGTCGCCGAGCGGCTCGACGGCGAGCGGCGGCTGCGGAAGATCGTCGCCGCCGTGCGGACGCTGCCCAAGGCGCAGCGGGAGGTCGTCGAGCTGTGCCTGCTCGGCGAGCTGAGCGTCGCCGACGCCGCCGAGCTGCTGGCCGTCGCGGAGGTCACCGTCCGTTCCCACCTGTCCCGGGCCCGTGCCCGGCTGCGCACGCTGCTGGAGGAAAAATGACCCTGCGAGGACTCCCACCCCGGCGTGCCCTGCCGGACGCCGTCCACGACCGGCTGCTCGCCGAGCTGCGTCAGGGCATGGCGAAACCACGGCGGACGAAGCACGTCTGGTACGCCGCCGCGGCCGCCGTGCTCGTCCTGGCCGCCGGCGCGGTCGTGGCGACGCGGCAGTTCCGGCAGCCCGCCGAGGCCCCGCCCGCGGCGAGCACCGGCCTGACGCTCGACGCCAAGCTGGCGACCTCGGCCCTCGACCGGTGCTGGACGGCCGTGCGGACGGCGGGGAAGACGGGCAGCGTGCCGGACCGCGCCGACTGGGTGCCGCTGTTCACCGACACATCCGGCACCGACTCCGTCGTCGCGGCCGCCGCCGCCGGGAAGCCGATGTTCTGCGAGGTCACCGAGACGACGGTGACCCTGTCGGATCCGGCGGCCGCGCCCGCGTACGCGCCGGGCAGCCGGTCCGGGCTGCTGCTGCACAGCGCGACCGGGCTGGCGGCCGGCGTCGTCGACCCGGCCTGGCGGCAGGCGGCCTTCGCCACGAAGACGGGTGCGTCGGGCTTGGGCTTCTCGCCGGCCAGCCGCCAGTTCGTCGCGTTCACCGGCACGGTGCCGGCGAAGGCGGAACTGGCCATCGGGGACGGTCCCGGCGACCAGCCGATGTTCCGCCTGCCGGCGGCGCCCCCGCCGCTGCTCTCGGTCACCGACCGTCCGGCCGACGCCGACCGGACCTCGGCCGCGGGCCGGGCGCTGGGTGATTGCCTGGCCGCCGCCGACGAGGTCATCGCCGACGCCGCCGCCTACCGGGCCGGCCCGCTGCTGGCCGAGCAGGGCTACCGGATCGTGCTCGGCCGCCTGGGCGACCGGGTCATCGCGTGCACGACCGAGCCGGGGCCCGGTGGACAGCGGTCACGTGCCTACCCGGACCGCTACGAGGGCCCGGCCGTGCCCGCCCGCGCCCTCGTGGTCGACACCCTGGGGGCGACCGAAGGCGGCGGCCAAGACCGGCCGCGGACGCCGTTCGCGGCGGTGGTCCCGGCCACGGCGACCAGCGTGATCGTCGACTACGGCGGCGGGAACGGCGCCGACACGCTCGTGACCGACGGGATGTTCGCCGTCTGGCTCCCCGTCAGCCGGCTCAAGCCGGACGCGAAGGGGCACGTCAAGGCGTGGGACGCCCACGGCACGGTCGTCTACGACGGGATGTTGCCGCTGTTCTGAGGCCGCAGCCAGCCGGAGGCGTTCGCGCGCAGCGCCGCTTCGTACGACGTCGTGACGTCGAACTCCTCCGGCAGGTTGCCGGTCAGCTCCAGGGACACCAGGCCGTGCACGATGGCCCAGCAGCCGACCGCGATGGTCTCCGGCGGGATGTCGAGGAAGACGCCGTCGGCGACGGCGCGGCGGATGATCCGCTCCAGGGGCTTGAGGGTTTCGCGGGCGAGCTCCTCGGCGTCCTCGTTCGGCTCGAACCCGGGCACCGACCTGGTGAACATGATCCCGTACAGGTGGGGGTCGGCCAGTGCGCTCGTGCGGTAGGCGCTGCCGAGGGCGACGAGGTCCTCGACGGCGTCGCCGGTCAGCGGCGTCCCGGCCATCCGGGCGCCGAAGCGGCGGAAGCCCTCGGTGTAGAGGGCGTTCACCAGATCGGGTTTGCTGCCGAAGAGGGAGTACACGGCGGTGGTCGACGTCCCGGCGTCGGCGGCCAGCTTGCGCAGGGAAAGTGCTTTCGGGCCGTCGGCCGCGATGAGCTCGCCGGCCCGGTCGAGGAGCCGGAGCCGGAGCGCTTCGTCGTGCGTGCGGGGTCGCGCCATGCACACAGCGTATCGGAACGGTGTTATCAAAGGCCAGGGCCAAGAGTTGACCTGGAGTGCACTCCAGGTCGTAGTGTCGGGCCATGAGCTACTCGATAGCGGAAGCCGCGCGACGTAGCGGACTGTCCATCGACACCCTCCGGTACTACGAGCGCATCAAACTGCTCGACCCGCCCGCCCGGGACACCGCGGGCCGCCGGGCGTACTCCGACGACGACCTCAACTGGCTGGGTTTCCTGACCAAGCTGCGCACCACCGGCATGCCGATCAAGAGCATGCGCGAGTACGCGTCGCTGCGTCGCCACGGCGTCGCGAGCGCGGGCCGCCGCAAGGCGCTGCTGGTGGAACAGCGCCGGTCGGTCGCCGAGCGGATCGCCGAGCTGCAGGGGTGCCTCGACGTCCTCGACTACAAGATCGAAAACTACGCCCAGGTCGAGCGCAAGGTGCTCGGCGTGGAACCCGGTATGGAGGAGATTTCCGCGTGAAGAACAGGAAGCTGGGCGGCCTCGAAGTCGGCGCCCAGGGGCTCGGCTGCATGGGCATGAGCCACGCCTACGGCGTCCGCGACAACGAGGACGAGTCGATCGCGACGATCCACCGTGCGCTGGACCTCGGCGTGACGCTGCTGGACACGGCGAACGTCTACGCCGACGGCGTCAACGAGGAACTGGTCGGCCGCGCGATCGCCGGCCGCCGCGACGAGGTCGTGCTCGCGACGAAGTTCGGCATCGTGTGGAACGACGGCGCGATGGGCGCCCGCGGTGACGCCGCGTACGTGAAGCAGTCGTGCGACGAGTCGCTGCGCCGGCTCGGCGTCGACCACATCGACCTCTACTACCAGCACCGCGTCGACCCGGACACGCCGATCGAGGAGACCTGGGGCGCGCTGGCTTCGCTGGTGGAGGCCGGAAAGATCCGGTACGCCGGGATTTCCGAGGCGAGCGCCGCGACGATCCGGGCCGCGCACGCGGTGCACCCGGTGACGGCGTTGCAGAGCGAATGGTCGCTGTGGACCCGCGGCATCGAGGGCGAAATCCTGGACACCTGCCGCGAGCTCGGCATCGGGATCGTCCCGTTCTCGCCGCTGGGCCGCGGCTTCCTGACCGGCGCGGTGACGTCGGTGCACGACCTCCCGGAGGACGACCTGCGCCGCGGCCTGCCGCGGTTCGCCGAGGGCAACATCGAGCGCAACATGGCGATCGTCGAGGCCCTGCGCGCGCTCGCGGACGAAAAGGGCGTCACGGCCGGCCAGCTGGCGCTGGCGTGGGTGCAGGCGAAGGGCGAGGACGTCGTGCCGATCCCGGGCACCAAGCGCCGCAAGTACCTGGAGGAGAACGTGGCGTCGGCGTCGCTCGAGCTGACGCCGGCCGACATCGAGGCGATCGAGGCGGCGGCCCCCGCGGACGCGATCGCCGGGGAGCGCTACCCGGAGCGGCTGGCGCGAGCCGCCGGCCGGTAAGTAACTTACGCGCTTCTGAGGCTTTTCTGAGATCTCCGGAGCAGGCTCGGCGCCGATCATGCGGTCGGTGCCGAGCCTCAGGAGGTCGTCGTGGCGGAGGAAGTGCTCGATTATCTGGTCGTCGGGGCCGGACCGGCGGGACTGCAGCTGGGGCAGTTCCTCGGCCACGCCGGGCACCGGTACCTCGTGCTGGAGGCCGGTTCCGCGCCCGGCCACTTCTTCGAAACCTTCCCGCGGCACCGGACCCTCATCTCCATCAACAAGAAGCACACCGGGTACAGCGACCCGGAGCTGCGGATGCGGATGGACTGGAACTCGATCCTCGCCGACGGCGACGACAATCCCGTCCTCTTCACCGACTACAGCGACAAACTCTTCCCCCGAGCCGAAAACCTCCTCCGCTACCTCGCCGACTACGCGGCGAAGTACCAGCTGAACATCCGTTACGACACCCGGGTGACGCGCATCCGGCGCGAGGGCGAAACTTTCGTGCTCACCGCGGGAAAAACCGAGTTCCGGGCGAAGCGGCTGATCATGGCCACCGGCGTCACGAAGCCGTACATCCCGCAGTTCCCCGGCGTCGAGCTGATCGACCAGTACGTGGACGTCGACGTCGACCCGGAAAGTTTCACCGACCAGCGCGTCCTGGTGCTCGGCAAGGGCAACTCCGCGTTCGAGACGGCGGACAGCCTCATCGAGAAGGCCGCGGTCGTGCACGTCGGCGGCCCGCGGCCGGTGAAGCTGGCCTGGCGCACGCACTTCGTCGGCCACCTCCGCGCCTACAACGCGGGCATCCTCGACATGTACCAGCTCAAGCTGCAGCACGCGATCCTCGACGGAGAGGTGCGCGAGGTCCGTAAGGACGCCGACGGCTACCACGTGAAGTTCGCCTTCGCCCGCACCGACGAGGTCGTCAAGGAGATCCGCTACGACCGCGTGATCGGCTGCACCGGCTTCCGGTTCGACGCGTCGCTGTTCGACGAGGACTGCCGCCCGGAGCTCACCATCGACGACCGGTTCCCGGCGCAGACGCCGGACTGGGAGTCGGTGAACGTGCCCGGCCTCCACTTCGCCGGCACGATCACGCAGGTCCGGGACTTCAAGAAGGCCACCAGCGCGTTCATCCACGGCTTCCGCTACGGCGCCCGCGCCCTCGCCAAGGTGCTGGACGAGCGCTACCACGACGTCCCGTGGCCGAACACCGAGCTGCCCGCCAAACCGGACGCGCTGACCGAAGCCGTGATCACCCGGATCAACCGGACGTCCGGGCTGTACCAGCAGTTCGGCTTCCTCGGCGACGTCGTGGTCGTGGACGGCGACACCGCCCGCTACCTCGAAGAGGTGCCCGTCGACCGGGTGCTCGCCGACCCGCCGGAGGACGCCTACGTCGTCACCCTCGACTACGGCCCGGACCACGACAAGATCGACCCGTTCGACTTCGTCGCCCGCGCCGCCCAGGACAAGGCGAACGACCGCGGCGAGGGCCACTACCTGCACCCGATCGTCCGGCACTACCGCCGCGGCGAGCTGACCGCGACCCACCACGTCACCGAGAACCTCGAGAACGAGTGGGACCAGGAAGTCCACATCGGACCGCTGACCGCCTTCTTCACCGGGGAGCTCTGATGCGCACGATCGCGGAGTTCGAGGCGGCGGCCCGCGAGCGCCTCGATCCGGCCCACTACGACTACTTCGCGGGCGGCGCGCAGGACGAGATCACCCTGCGGGAGAACGAAACCGCCTACCAGCGGCTGCGGCTGCTGCCCCGGGTGCTGCGCGGCAGCGACAAGCGCGACCTGAGCCTGACGCTGCTCGGCACGCCGTCGTCGATGCCGATCCTGATCGCGCCGACGGCGTTCCACCGGCTCGCGCACCCCGACGGCGAGCTCGCCACCGCCCGGGCCGCGGCGCGGGCGGGCACGATCATGATCGTCAGCATGGCCGCCACCACGGCGATCGAGGACGTCGCCGCGGCGGCGCGCGAGGTCGCGCCGGACCCGGGCCTGTGGTTCCAGCTCTACCTGCAGCCGGACCTCGAGTTCACCGAGGCGATCGTGCGCCGGGCCGAGGCGGCGGGCGTCAAGGCGTTCGTCGTCACCGTCGACTCGCCCGTGCTCGGCCGCCGCGAACGCGACGACCGCAACGCCTTCCACGACCTGCCGCCCGGGCTGGTCGTGGAGAACCTGCGCAACATCGGCGAGAACCGCAGCGGCGGCAACGCCAGCCACGTCCGCGAGATCGTCATGTCGGCCGGCCTGAACTGGGACCACATCGCCTGGCTGCGCTCGAAGACCAAGCTGCCGGTGCTGATCAAGGGCGTGCTGCACGCCGAAGACGCGCGGCTGGCCGTGCACCACGGCGTCGCCGGGATCGTGGTGTCCAACCACGGCGGCCGCCAGCTCGACACGGTCGCGGCGACCATCGACGTGCTGCCGGAGATCGCGGCGGCGGTCGGCGGGGCGGTCCCGGTCCTGCTGGACGGCGGGATCCGCCGCGGCACCGACGTCGTCAAGGCGCTGGCCCTCGGCGCGGACGCGGTCGGCGTCGGCCGCCCGGTGGTGTGGGGGCTGGCCGCGGGCGGCCGCGAAGGCGTCACGCGGGTTCTGGACCTGCTGCGGGAGGACTTCGACCAGGCCCTTGCGCTGTGCGGCGGCCGGCACCCGGCCGATCTCACCCCCGATCAGGTGCGGCGATGATCGGCAAGGTGCTCGGCTGGCTGCCCGAGCACGTGGTCGCGCTGCGGATGCGGATCTTCGCGCTGGTCAACGGCCAGGACGCGATCACCGTCCCCGGCCCGCAGGTCGGCGTGGCCGACTTCCGGCGCGTCTACGCCGACCCGGCGGCGAACGGCCGCAGCCGCGGCGCCGCGCTGTCCGACCTGTTCTGGTACTGGCTCTCGCCGGGGCCGCAGGTGCACCAGGAACACCTCGAAGCCGGGCCGCGCTACGACGAGGTCGCCAAGTGCACCCGGCACATCCTGGTCCGGTCCAAAAAGGACTCCGAGGAGCTGACCCGGCGCGTCGCCCGCCACGTCCTGGACGGTGTCCGCCCGGGGCTCGTCCGGCTGCGCGACGAGATGATGCCGATCTGGGCCGAGCTGTACTACGAGCTGGTGTTCGACGAGCCGTGCCCACCCGAGGCGCGAGAGCTCATCGTGGCGCACGCCGACGACGTCGTCTCGGCGCTGAAGTGCGTGCGGCCGCGGAACATGCGGCGCCGGGCGCGGCTGACGAAGTACCTCAGGCAGCGCCTCGCCGACGTCCCGCACCCGCTCCCGGAGTCCCTGACGCCGGAGGAGCAGGCCTACTACCTGCAGGGGACGTTCTTCACCACCGCCGTCGTGCAGATGTCGGAGGCGATGGCGCACCTGCTGATGATCATCGCGCAGGACGACGGCCTCCAGCAGCGGCTCGCCGGGCACCCGGAGGACATCGACCGCGTCATCGACGACGGCCTGCGTGCGTATCCGCTGTTCGGCATCGCGCACCGGATCACCACCGCCGAGATCGAGCTGGCGGACCTGACCATCCCGGCCGGAACCGTGCTGTGCTTCAGCTACCCGGACTTCGCCGCCCAGACCGGCAAGGACGACTTCATCCCGTTCGGCGTCGCGCAGAACCGGGCCTGCCCGGCCCGCGGGCTCGCGCCGCCGACCATGCGGATCGTGACGCAGGAGGTGCTGCGCCGCTTCGACCTCGCTTCGACGGCCGGGCACACGCGCTCGATCCCCAACCGCGGCCCGGCCCTGCTGACGCCCCGCGGCGGCCGCCGACGGCGCGCGCCCCTGGTGTGGATCGCCGTCCGCGACCGCTGGGAAGACGTCTGGCGCAGCTTCGCCCAGCTCGTCTTCGGCACGTACATGGTGCTCGACGCCCGCAAGAAAGCCCTCTGCACGACCTACTTCGCCGGAGGTAACTCATGACCCCCACCGAAGCGGCACCGGCGTTCTTCCTCGCCGTCGCGGCCATCCTCGTGGTGTGCCGGCTCGTCTGCCTGGTCGCGGTGCGGCTGGGACAGCCACCGGTGGTCGGCGAGATGATCTCCGGCGTGCTGCTCGGCCCGTCACTGCTGGGCCTGGTGCTCCCGGGCGTGCAGACGTCGCTGTTCCCCGACGGCATCCGCCCGCTGCTCTACGTCGGCGGCCAGATCGGCCTGGTCATCTACATGTTCGGCGCGGGGTACGAGTTCAGCCTCCGCAGCATCCGCGGCTCGGCGAAGTCGGTCGGCGCGATCTCGGCCGCGGGCACGGTGGTGCCGCTTGCGCTCGGCGTCGGCGTCGCCGTGTTCGGCACGAGCTGGGCCGGCATCGGCAAGGACGGCGTCTCGCTCGCGACGTCGGCGGCGTTCGTCGGGGTCGCGCTGGCCATCACCGCGTTCCCGATGCTCGCCCGGATCATCACCGAACGCGGTCTCGGCGGCACCCGGTTCGGCTCGCTCGCGCTGGCCTGCGGCGCCCTCGACGACGTCCTGGCGTGGGTCCTGCTGGCCATCGTGCTGGGCATGCACGCGGACTCGGCCGGGCCGGTCGCGCTGGCCGTGGGCGGCGGCCTGCTGTTCGCGCTGCTGCTGGTGCTCGTCGGACGCCGGGTGCTCGCGAAGGCGATGGGCAGCGAACGGATCTCCGCCGACCAGAAGATGCTGATCACGGCGTTGACGCTGTTCGCGGCCGCCTGGTTCACCGACATCATCGGGCTGTACGCGGTGTTCGGCGCCTTCTGCGTCGGCATCGTGTTCCCCCGCGTGCCCGCCGCGGACGCCGTGCTCGCGAAGATCATGCCGATCGGGCGGATCGTGTTCCTCCCGCTGTTCTTCACCTATTCCGGCCTGAACACCCGGTTCGCGCTGCTCGCGGACCCGAAGCTGCTCGCGTTCGCGGTGGTGTGCGTGGTCGTCGCGATCGTCGGCAAGCTCGGTGCCTGCTGGGGCGCGGCGCGGCTGGTGGGGGAGTCGCAGCCGGTGGCGTTGCGCGTCGGCACGCTGATCAACGCGCGCGGGCTCATGCAGCTGATCGCGCTCAACGTCGGCCTCGCCGCCGGGATCGTGTCGCCGGCGTTGTTCACGGTGCTGGTGCTCGTCGCGCTGGTCACCACGATCATGACCGCGCCGGTGCTCAGCTGGCTCGACCGGCGTGATGCCCGCAAGGGGACCACTGAAGTACTCCTGATGGCCGAACCGGTTCCGCTGAGCGGGAAAAGTTGATTTTTCAAGTTCGGAAATAACTGCCAGTATGGATCCGTGCGCGAAGCGGTGGCGAAACCGAGAGTGCTGCTGGTCGAAGACGACCGGGAACTGGCAGGCATGCTGGGGGAGCTGCTTGCGGACGAAGGCTACGAAACCGAAGCGGCCCACGACGGCCAGCGGGGTCTCCACCTCGGGCTCACCGGGCGCTACGACGTGATGGTCATCGACCGCCGGCTCCCGGTGCTCGACGGCCTCGAACTGCTCCGGCAGCTGCGGGCCCGGGCGGTGATCACGCGGGTGCTGGTGCTCTCGGCGCTCGGCGACGTGGCCGACCGCGTCGCCGGGCTCGACGCCGGGGCCGACGACTACCTCGTCAAGCCGTTCGAGGCCGAGGAGCTGCTGGCGCGGCTGCGCGCGCTGGCCCGCCGCGACTTCGAAGGCGCCGAGTGCCTCCCGCTCGGCGCGGCGGCGCTCGACCTGCAGCGGCACGAGGTCGTGCTGCCGCGCGGCGAGCGGATCACGCTGTCCGGGCGGGAGTTCGAGCTGCTGCGGACGCTGGCGCAGCGGCCCAAGGCGATCCACCCGCGGGCGGCCCTGCGCACGCGCGTGTTCGCCGACTCGACCGGGGAGTCCATTGTGGACACCTATGTGTACTACCTGCGGCGCAAGCTCGGCCGCGACGTCGTCCGGACCGTGCACGGCCTCGGGTACCAGATCGGCGCGGTATGAGCCCCGACCCCGAGGCGCGGGCCCTGCGTCGGGCGCGGTGGGTGATCACCGCGCAGGTCGCCGTCGTGGTGTCGCTGCTGGTGGCCGTCGCGGGCGCGATCGCGTACGGGATGCTGCTGTCCGGCCAGCACGCCGACGCCGACCGGACGCTGGCCAGGACGATCCAGCTCGGCCCCGGCACGACCCCGCCCGGCTGCGTCTGGCTGTTCACGCCGGCGGCGCACGCGCCTTCGGGACCGCCGCCGGCGGGGATGCCGCTGCCGGAGCTGAACGCGTTGGTGCCCTCGCCCGGCGACGTCCACACCGAACGGCGGTCGATCGGCTGGATGACCTACACGATCCGGGTGGAGAACCACGGCGGCGTGGTCTCGCAGGCGTTGTTCGAGGAGCGCTACCAGATCCAGGACCGCGCGTCGCTGCTGTTCGGGCTCGGGGTCGCCGAGGTGCTGGCGCTGCTGGCGGCCCTGGTGAGCGGGCGGGTGCTGGCCCGCCGGGCGATCCGGCCCCTGGAAGACGCGCTGCGGCGGCAACGGACGTTCGTCGCGGACGCGTCCCACGAGCTGCGCGCCCCGCTGACCCGGCTGCACACGCGCGCGCAGCTGCTGGCCCGGCGGGCGTCCGGCCGCGACGCGGCCGAACTCGACCAGCTGGTGCGCGGCACGCGCGAACTCGGCGAAGTCGTCGAAGACCTGCTGCTGTCCGCGCAGGCGTGCGGCGAACGGCCGTCCCTGGAACCGGTGGAGCTGGGCGTGCTCGCGGACGAGGCGGTCGCGGCCGAAGCGGTGCGCGCGGGAGAGGGCCGCGTCCGCCTGGCGGTGACGCGCGAGCGGCGGCCGTACCTCGTCCAGGGCGTGCCGACGGCGTTGCGCCGTGTGCTGTCGGCGTTGCTGGACAACGCGCTCGGCCACACGCCACCGGGCGGCTCGATCGAGGTGTGGCTCGGCGTCCCCGACGAACGCCACGTGGAACTGCGCGTCCGCGACACGGGCGTGGGCTTCCCGCCGGCCGACGCGGACCGCATCTTCGAGCGCTTCGCCCGCGGCTCCGACGGCGACGGCCGCCGCTTCGGCCTCGGCCTGGCCCTGGTCCGCGAGGTGGTGACGGGCCACGGCGGCACGATCGCGGCCGCCACCCGCCCCGGCACCGGCGCAACGTTCACCCTCCGCCTCCTCCGCGCCGACCCCACGTGACCCAAGGGCCGACACGCGTGATCGAAGGGTCGACACGCGTGATCGGAGGGTCGACACGCGTGATCGGAGGGTCGACACGGCAGTTTCGTCGTGTCGACCCTTCAATCACGTGTGTTGACTGCTCAATCACGCGAGTTGACCCTTCCCGCACGCCGGTTCGGCAGGGCGAAGCGGAGCTGGCGGGCTGTTTCGGGCGGGAGGAGGTCGAGGTGGGCCTCGATTTCGGCCGCCAGGGTGGGGGACGGGGTGGTGTAGGTCGCCGCCGTGTGCTGGAGCCAGGAGTGGATGTCCTGGTGGGCGGCGGGGGCGAGGTCCGGGTCGCGAAGGAGGGTGAGGTTCGTGTGGAGGCGGTGCCAGGGGTCGTGGTCGCGGAGGAGGGCCGCGGCCGCTCGGCGCGTGTGGAGCGGGTGGGTGGGGGACAGGAGCGGGCGGAGCGTGGCCGGGTCGACGAACCGGCCGCGCAGGAACGCCACCACCTCGCGGGTCACCGCGGGCGACGGGTCCGTCAGCAGGGGCTGAACCGCCGCCGACTCCGGCGCGATCCGGCGCAGGCCGCGGACCGACGCCCGGCGGATGCGGGGACGTTCGTCGGCGAGGTGACGTTCCAGGCGCGGGGCGTCGGCGGCCGTGCCGGTTTCGCCCAGGCCGGCGAGGGCGCCGACCGAGACCGGCAGCGTGCGGTAGTGCGCAGCCGGGTCCGGGACGAGTACCTGCGCCATCGACCGCACCGCCGACGACCGGTCCGCCAGGTGCGCGACGGCGGCGTCGGGGCCGAGCAGCGTCAACGCCCGCATCCGCACCTTCGGCGCCCCGGCCGCCAGCAGCTCCTCGACGCACTCGCCGCGGTCGAGCAGCGCGTCGCCGCAGATCATGCGCACCACGAAGTCAGGGTGCTTGGAAGCGATCTTCAGCAGCCGCTCGCGGGACAGCAGCCCGAGCGCTTCGCGGTGCGCGAACCGGCGGCTTTCGCGGTCGTCCAGCGCCAGCGCGGTGTCGAGCGAGCTCAGCAGCGCCCGGCGGAACAACTCGGTCATCCAGCCGTCGACCAGACGCCGGCGCAGGATGCCGATCAGGGGCAGCATCGCGCGGAGCGACGCAGAGTCCAGTTTGGACAGCACTGCCTTCCGGGCCGCCGCCCGGACCTGGGGGACCCAGTCGACGCACCGGATCAGCAGCAGCGCCACCGCCTCGGGGTCCGGGCTGGCCGCGAGGCGCCGGACAACCGCTTCGCGCTCGTGACCGTCGGGCGAGCAGGCGGCGAACGCCAGTGCTTCCCGCGCGGTACGGCGGCCGCCGTTGTACCACCACTCCCGTCGCACGGCGAGGTCGAACTCGGCCCACTGCCGCACGTCTTCGAACTCGATCATCGGCCTCCCCTTCCGGCGCCCAGGATGCCCGGGACGCCGGCGGGGAGTCGAACCGATTTACGCCAGCAGCGCCTGCACGGCCGCCGGAGCGTCCGCGATCGCGACCGGGTTCTGCTCCCGGGTCGCCAGGCTCCGGACCGTCACGTTGCCGGCGGCCCAGTCCTCCTGGCCGACGATCACCACCGCGAGCGCGCCCGCCTTGTCCGCGCGGGTCAGTTCCTTGCCCAGCTTGCGGTGCTCGATCGGCGTCGACGTCCGCAGCCCCGCGGAGCGCAGCGACGCCGCCACCGACCGAGCCGCGTCGAAGAGGTCCTCGGTCACCGGGATCACCATGACGTCGACCTCGTTGCGCGGGGCCGGTGTCAGCCCGTGCGTGTCGAGGAAGTCGATCAGCGTCACGTCGCCCATGCCGAACCCGATGCCCGGGATCTGCTGCGGCGTGAACATCGACGCCAGGTCGGCGTACCGGCCGCCGCCGAACAGGGCGCGGCGGTTTTCCGGTGAGGTGTCGAAGACCTCGAACACGGTCGACGTGTAGTACGCCAGCCCGCGCACGATCATCGGCTCGTACTTCACCAGCGAGCCCGCGCTGCTGTTCAGGACGTGGACCAGGTTCGACCGCTCCCGAACCTCGGCCGGCAGCTCGTCGAGCAGCGCCTCGCCCGCGCCGAGCGTCTCGGCGAGCTTCTCGAACTGCTTGTCCGAAAGGCCGATCTCGGCGGCGTTCTCGGCCAGCTTCTCGCGCGGGTACTTCTCCCAGCGGTCGACCAGCGCGAACACCTGGCTCAGGTGGTCCTGCGACACCCCGGCGACGTCGAGCAGCGCCGACGTCAGCAGGTTCCGGTCGTTGACGCGCAGCACGAACATGTCCGGCGTCGCCCCGAGCGCGGCCATCAGGTCGTGCACCAGCTCGAAGATCTCGATCTCGCAGTTGGCGCTGTCCGAGCCGAAGATGTCCGCGTTGATCTGCCAGTGCTCGCGGACGCGGCCGCGCTGCGGCGTCTCGTACCGGTGGCAGTTCGGGTGGCTGTACCAGCGCACCGGGAACGACAGCGACTTCGCGCTCCCGGCGATCATCCGCGCCACCGACGGCGTCATCTCGGGGCGCAGCGCCAGCCGCCGCCCGCTCTTGTCGGTGAGCGTGTAGAGCTGCTTGTCCGCGATCTCCTGACCGGACTTGCGCTCGTAGATCTCGGCCGGCTCGAGGATCGGGCCGTCGTAGCGGAGGAAGCCGCGGCGTTCGAGGACGTCGTAGAGATGACCGAACACCTGGGTACGCACGGACATTTCGGCGGGCAGGAAGTCCCGGAGCCCCTTGGAGGGCGCGGTCGGCAGGTATTCAGGCACGTCACCAGCTTAACGACCGGCCGCATCCGGGTTTTCAGGGGAAGGCGACCCCGTACGCGGTGAGCAGCACCGCCGCCGCCAGGAACAGCGCGCCGACGGACGTCACGCGGCCGCCGAACTTGCCCTTGTTCGGGAGCAGGTGCAGGAAGAATCCACCCGATTGGGCAAGGATCCCGAACAGCAGCAGGAAGCAGCCGATCCACAAGGTCGTGTCGGACAGCGTCGTGCGGCTGAGGATCTGCAGCGCGACCAGGGCGAGGACCAGCAGGACGCCGGCGTGCGCGTGCCCTGCGCGGAACATCGCGCGCTGGTGCTCGGTGAGCTTGCGATCGCGCATGACGCCCATCAGCGCGTAGCCGCCGTACATCACGGTCGGCAGGGAGACCAGGGCGATCACCGTGAACAGCTGGGTCGGTCCGTGCATCGGGGACTCCTTCGAGGTGGGTGGCGTAACAGTAACACTGTTTTAAAACGCTGTCACCAAATCCGGCATTCCCTCGATCGGGGAGCTAGGCGATCCGGCCCTGGGCGAGCACCAGCAGCGGGTTGCGCAAGGCGGCCAGCGACGCCAGCGGGTCGCCTTCGACGACCAGGACGTCCGCTGAAAGCCCGGCTTCGAGCCGTCCGGTGACGTCACCCAGGCCCAGCCCGGCCGCGCTGTCCTCGGTAGCGATCTCCAGGATCCGGCGCCGCGGGAAGCCGAGCCACTCGTACAGCTCCAGCGCGCCGGCCGGGTCGTCGAACACCGAGCCCGGCAGGCCCGCGTCGGTGCCGGACAGCAGCCGGACGCCGTGTTCCTCGAGCCACGGCAGCCGCCCGTACATCGCCTGCGCGACGTCGTCGCCGAGCTTCTCGACGATCACCCGCCAGTTGCGGCTGCTCGTCGAGCACGCCGAAATCCCCTCGGCGGCCATCCGCTTCGCCACGTGGTCCCGGCGGTCGAACGTCTTCGGCCCGGTCAGGAAGCTGCAGTGCTCGACCGTCGACACCCCGGCCTCGACCGCGGCCTCGATCGCGTCGGCGCCGTGGGCGTGCGCGGCGACCGGCAGCCCGTGCGACGCCGCGTGCGAGACGATCACCGACAGCTGCCGGGCGTCGAACTGCGACTCCCACATGTCCGCGCCGCCCTCGGTGATCTGGCCGCCGCTGGCCATCACCTTGATCACGTCCGCGCCCGCGGCCGCGTTGGCGTCGATCAGGGTACGGATTTCGTGGTCCGAAGCCGTTTCCCCGCCGAAAAAGTGGCAATGGCCGCCGGGCACGGTGATTGGCGGCCCCGACACCAGCAGCCGCGGTGCCGCGGAACTCTCGAACGAACGCCGGACGGCCGCGCCGAGGTGCCCGCGGTCGCCGAGGTCCCGCACGGTCGTGACGCCGCTGCGCAGCATCGCCGTGAGCCGCGAGCGCGCGCCCTCCAGCAGGTCGTCGCTTTCCGAGAAGTGCGCCAGCATCTCGCGCGAGGCGTCGAACGCCAGGTGCACGTGGACGTTGCACAGCCCGGCCAGCGCGGTCCCGGTGGGGAAGTCGTGCCGGGCCGCGTCCGGCGCGGCCTGCGCGACGACGTCCGCGCGCGGGCCCGCCGCCACGATCACGCCGTCGCGCACCAGCACGGCACCGTCGTCGATCGGGGTGGCCGGCCGCGGCAGGACCCGGCCGGCGGTGATCAGGGTGTCCACGTCACGTCCCGGTGTCCAGTGCGGCCGACAGCGCGAGCAGCGGCCGGACGTCGGATTCGAGGTCGTCCGCCCCGGCGGGGAGGACCTGTTTCGCGCGGCCGTCGCTGGGCTCGCCCGCCGCGTGCCGCGCCAGCGCCGCCTTCAACGCGGCCGCCGCGGCGCCGGGATCGGTGGCGACGACGTCGCCGAAGTCCGTGTCCAGGTACGGCGACAGCTGCACCAGCCCGTCCCGGATCTCGATCACCCGCCGGTAGTGCCCGCGGTGGACGCCGCGCGGGGACAGCCGCTCGCGGCGCCGCGGCGGGGTCCGCAGCACGATGCTGGGGAACGCCCGGACCAGGACCGTCCACAAGGGAGCCAGCGCCCGGTGCTCGCGCCGGTGCTGGCGGCGCCGCCGCAACGCCGCCACCCGCGCCCGCAGCCCGGGGTAGGTGACGCCGGCGAGGAACAGCATCCCGCCGACGATGACGAAGGGCGCGCCCAGCAGGAGCAGGACCTTCACCAGCGGCCCGAACACCCACGCGACGATGATGTAGAGCGCGCGGAAGATGCTGCCGGCGGCCGCGCTGGCCATGCCGATCGCGCTCAACCGCAGGCCGATCCGCAGATTCCGGTCGGCAATCCGCTGATACCGCACGATCCAGGCGGTGCAGGCGATGAGACCGTAGATCAGGTAGAGCCCGGCACCGAGGTAGAACACCGCGACGCCGCTGTCGTGGATCGTCGACGGCCCCAGCGGCAGGCCCCGCAGTTCCGGCGGGGTCAGGATCATCGTGACGATCATCAGCACGATGGCCGCGGCGAGCGGCACCAGCTCCAGCGCCACCCGGCGGTAGCGCCGGGGGCCCAGCGCCGAGCCGAGGAAGAAGATCAGCAGCCCGCAGAGGCCGCACGCCAGCAGCGCGTTGTTCGCGACCCGTGCCGTGCCGCGGCCGAACAGCGCGTCCACCTCGTCGGAGATCACGGTCTGCTGCAACAGGAACGCCGCCGCGAAGCCGGCCACGCAGGCGGTGACGGCCCAGTTCGGCACCGTCGGCGCGCGCGTCACCTGGTAGATCCGCCACGCGAGCGCCGCGGCGAACAGCACCAGCGCGATCAGGTTGACGGGACTGAAAAGCGTGCTCACAACCACCCTTGGTGATCGCCGAGCGCACCCTGGATCCGGCGGAGATCCCGGTCAGCGGCGCGCCGGGGGATCGTGTAGTTCAGGACCGACGCCCATTCGAGGATGATCGTCGCGACCGTTTCGGCTTCCCACTCGTGCGCGTCATCGTAGGACGAGCGGCGCAGGGCGCGGTGTACGGCATCCGGGTCGAGATCCGCCGCCGGGCCGCGCAGGAAGTCCGCCGGCTGGGCGTCGCCGTGCGGGTGGTGGTCGGCCAGCATGTGGCCGAGTTCGTGCAGGATGATGTGGTCCTGGTGGGATTTCGTGGTTTCGGCCTGGTAGAAGATGTAGTCCGCGGACGACGTCGCGATCCAGCAGCCGAACGGCCCGGGCACCTCGAGCGGGTACGCCAGCAGCCGGATCGGCTTCCCGCGCCGCTCGCCCAGCCGCGCGCACAGCACCTCGACGTCCAGCGGCGGCCCGATGTCGAGGTCCTTGAGCAGCTTCCGGCAGCGGCGGCGCAGTTCGCGCTCCTTCATCGCACCGCGTTTCCCGGGCCCCGGCCCTCGGCGTCCTCCGGGTTCCGCCCCTCGCGCTCGGCCCGCTCGTAGCGTTCGACGAGCTCGAGCAGGTCCATCACCTGCCGCCGGCCCTGCGGGGACAGCTCTTGGGCCCGCATCGCCATCAGCTGGGCCTCGCCCGCGGGGACCGCGGCCACTTCTTCGTCGAAGAAGTACGTCACCGGCACGCCGAACAGCTTCGCCAGCGCCTCGACGTAGTGGATCTTCGGGTTGACGCGCTTGCCGGTGGCGAGCTGCTGCAGGTACGCGGGCGACATCGCCGGGCCGCCCGCACGCTCGACGGCGGCCGAGATCTCCCGGTAGCTGTGCGGTGCGAGGCCGTCCACCCGGGCGGCCTCGATCAGGGCGCTCAGGCGCTCCGCAAAGGTGCGTTCCCGTGCCATTTCCACCCCCTGGGAATCGAGCCGCGGAAATTCTAACCGCAAACCACTGTACGCACATGTTGACAGCATTCGTATGCAGTGGTTTACAGTTGGCTTGCCTCTCGCCTGGCGGCCCGTGCCCTGGGGGTGCACGGAACGGCCACGGCGAGAGGTTGTCGCGCCTTCGACTCGTCATGATCGGCCGTCTGTAGTACGCTTCAGGGGCCAAGGTCGATCGCCCTAGTGCGAACCCTTGGCCACGGCCTGTTGCCGGAGGTCGACCCCCAGGGCTTCCGGTGACAGGCCCCTTTAATTTCCGGGCATCAGGGACGCGGCCAGCGTCGCGCCCAGTTCGGTGCAAGCTTCCAGCGTTGCTTTGTCCGGTTCACCCGTCGTGATGACGGGGTCTGCCGTTTTTGTCCAGGACAAGCCGGTGGTGATGGCGAGAAGCTGGCGTTCCGTGCCCGAAGTGTCGCTGTTGCCGTGAATCCAGTACCCGAACGAGCGACCTCGCGTCGCGTCCAGGCACGGGTAGTAGATCGTGTCGAAGAAGTGCTTCAGCGCGCCGCTCATGCTGCCCAGGTTCGCCGGCGTGCCCAGCAGGTAGCCGTCCGCTTCCAGCACGTCGGGGACTCCTGCCCCCAACGCCGCGCGGCGAACCACCTCCACCCCTTCGATGTCCGGGTGCGTCGCGCCCGCCACCACCGCTTCGAACAGCGCCTGCGTCGACGGCGACGGCGTGTGGTGCACGATCAGCAACCTTGGCATCAGGCGAGCAGCTCCTCGACGTCCGCCCGCAACGCCGTCAGCCGCTCCTGCGCCGCGTCGCGGGCGCTGTCCACCACCTGCAGGTACGCCTTCAGCTTCGGCTCGGTGCCGGACGGCCGGATGACGACTCGCACCCCTTCGCCGGTCAGGCGCACGACGTCGGCGTCCGGCAGCAGGTCTTCGAGGGTGACTTCGACGCCGCCGAGCCGCGACAGCGGGGTCGCCCGCACCTTCGCCATCAGCTGCCCGCGGACCGCGAGGTCGGTGACCCGCAGCGAAACCTGGTCGGTCAGGTGGACGCCGTGGCGTTGCGCGAGCTCGTCGAGCACGTCCAGCGGCGTGCGGCCCTGCGCCTTCAGTTGCGCGGCGAGCCCCGCGGCCAGTGTCGCGGCGGCGATGCCGTCCTTGTCACGCACGAAGCCGGGGTTCACGCACAGGCCGAGCGCCTCTTCGTAGGCGAAGACGAGTCCGTCGCCGGCCCGCACCAGCCACTTGAAGCCGGTCAGCGTCTCGGCGTAGCGCGCGCCTTCGGCCTTCGCGATTTCGCCGAGCATCGACGACGACACGATCGTGGTGGCCACCAGCGGGTCCGGCAGCACCGTGCGGTCCACTGTGGACAAAATGTACGAGCCGAGCAGCACGCCGGTCTCGTCGCCGCGCAGCATGCGCCACCGCCCGTCCCGCTCGCGCACGCCCAGCGCGCACCGGTCGGCGTCCGGGTCGAGCGCGATCGCCAGGTCGGCGTCCACTTCGGACGCCAGCGCCAGCAGCAGGTCCGTCGCGCCCGGCTCCTCCGGGTTCGGGAACGACACCGTCGGGAAGTCGGGATCCGGCGACGCCTGCGCGACCACCAGGTGCAGGTCGGTGAACCCGGCCCGCTCGAAGGCCGCGCGCAGCGTGTCGGCGCCGACGCCGTGCAACGCCGTCGCGGCCACGCGCACCGCCCGCTCGTGCCCGAGCGGCAGCGTGGCGACCTCGTCGAGGTAGCGGTCCAGCAGGTCGGTGACCTCGGCGCCGGGCGCCCGCGGCACGTCCACCGCGGCGGGCGCGGCCTGGATGGCCCGCTCGATCTCGCCGTCGGACGGCGGCACGATCTGGCCGCCCGTGGCGTCGTAGAGCTTGTAGCCGTTGTCGGCGGGCGGGTTGTGCGACGCGGTGATCTGGATGCCGGCCACCGCGCCGAGCCGTCCGACCGCGAAGGCGAGCACCGGCGTGGGCAGCGGGCGGGGGAACACCTTGACGTCGAACCCGGCCGCGGTCAGCACTTCGGCGGCCGCGGTCGCGAAGGCTTCCGAGCCGTGCCGCGCGTCGCGGCCGACGACGACCAGCGCGCCCGCGTGCCCGTGCGCGGTCAGCCAGTCCGCGACGCCGGCGGTGGTGCGGGTGACGACGGCGACGTTCATCCCGTTCGGCCCGGCCCGCACCGGGCCGCGCAGACCGGCCGTGCCGAACTCGAGCGGGCCGGCCATCCGGTCGGCGAGGTCTTCGGCGGCACCGGGTTCGCCGCCCAGCGCCTTCGCCAGCACAGCCTGCAGTTCAGCGCGGGTGCCTTCGTCCGGGTCGTCGGTGATCCAGCGGAAAGCGGCGTCGCGCAAGGTGGAATCGGTCGTCACGGGGCCAGCCTACGGGCTAAGGTCGGGTAGGTGCGCTTACTCTTCACCTCTCTGGGGTCCTTCGGCCACACCTTCCCGCTCGTCCCGCTGGCGGTCGCCGCGCGCGAGGCGGGCCACGACGTAGTCTTCGCCACCTCGGAAGACTTCCTGCCACAGCTGACGAAAGCCGGGCTCGAAACGGCGGCGGCCGGGCTCGCGATCAAGGACGCGTTCGGCGAGGCGTTCGCCGAATCGGGGCCGCCCGGCCCACGGCGTCCGCCCGGCGACATCCCGCGCGAAGAGCTGTACCCGGTCGTCGCGAAGGTGTTCGGCGAGCTGATGCCGAAGCGGTTCCTCGCCGACCTGCTGCCGCTGTTCGAGCACGTCCGGCCCGACCTCGTGGTGAGCGAGGCGGGCAATTCGGGCGGGGCGTTCGCCGCCATGAAGGCCGGGCTCCCGGTGGTGGCGCACGGTTTCGGCCGCGTGTCGACCGGCGACCCGATGACCACGAAGATCCGGGACGCGATCCTCGCGCACGGCGCCGAGCTGGGCATCGAGATCGGCGACGACCTGGCCTTCGGCGGCCCGTTCATCGACATCTGCCCGGAGTCGGTGCAGGACCGGGGTTTCCTGGCCCGCACCCGCCGGGTGCCGCTGCGCCCGGTCGGCTGGAGCGAGCCGGGCGAGCTGCCGCCGGGCGTGCTGGACAAGCGGCGTCCGCTGGTCTACCTGACGCTGGGCACGGCGATGGGGCACGCCGGCGTGCTCACCGAGGCGATCGCCGGTCTGTCCGGGTTGGACGTCGACGTCCTGGTCGCCACCGGCCCGTCGCTGCCCGACGACGCGCTGGGCGAGGTCCCGGGCAACGTCCGGCTCGAGGCGTGGGTCCCGCAAGCGGCGCTGCTCCCGCACGTCGACCTGGTGGTCCACCACGGCGGCAGCGGCACGACCCTCGGCGCGTTCGGCGCGGCCCTGCCCCAGCTGCTGCTGCCGCAGGGCGCGGACCAGTTCACCAACGCGGACGCGGTGGTCGCGGCCGGCGTCGGCGACCGCCTCCTCGGCGCCGAGGTCACGGCCGAAGCCGTCGCCACCAAGGCCCGTCACCTGCTCACGGACGCCTCGGTCCGCGACGCGGCCCGCCAGCTCGCCGACGAGGTGGCGGCCATGCCGTCCCCGGCCGAGGTGGCCGCCGACCTGCCGAAGCTCGCCTGACCTCGTGTCGACCCGCTGATCACGCGTGTCGACCTCCTGATCACGCGTGTCGACGTTTTCTGCACACCACCCGGTGCGCGAACTGTCGACACGCGTGATCGAAGGGTCGACACGCGTGATTGAGGGGACGACACGAAGTCAGGCGCGGGTGACGAGGTCCCGCAGCAGGGAGCCCATCTGGGTGGCGGCCGCGCGGCCCGCCTCCAGGACTTCCTGGTGGTTCAGCGGTTCGCCGGTCATGCCCGCGGCCAGGTTCGTCACCAGCGACAGGCCGAAGACCTCGACGCCGGCCGCGCGGGCGGCGATCGCCTCCAGGACCGTCGACATGCCGACCAGGTCCGCGCCGAGCGTGCGTAGCATCCGGATTTCCGCCGGCGTCTCGAAGTGCGGCCCCACCAGGCCCGCGTAGACGCCCTCTTCGAGCGACGGGTCGATCTCGCGGGCGATGTCCCGCAGCCGCGCCGAGTACAGGTCCGTCAGGTCGACGAAGTTCGCGCCGACGATCGGGGAGCGCGCGGTCAGGTTCAGGTGGTCGGAGATCAGCACCGGCTGGCCGACGCGGAAGCCCTCGCGCAGCCCGCCCGCCGCGTTCGTCAGCAGCACCGACCGGACGCCGGCCGCCGCCGCGGTGCGCACGTTGTGCACCACCGGGTCGATGCCCTTGCCCTCGTAGAAGTGCGTCCGGCCCAGCATCACCAGGACGTTCTTGTCCCCGACCTTCAGCGAGCGGATGGTGCCGCCGTGGCCCACCGCGCCGGGGGTGGTGAAGCCGGGGAGCTCGGCGAACGGGATCTCCGTCTCGCACTCCCCGATGACGTCCGCCGCCGGGCGCCAGCCCGAGCCGAGGACCACCGCGATGTCGTGCGCGTCCACGCCGGTGCGCTTGGCAATGGCGGCCGCGGCCTCTTGTTCACTCATGCCAGGGAGCGTATCCGCACGGCCCGGACCACCAGGAACACCACCAGCCCGAACGGGGACAGGAAGATCGTCAGCAGCAGGATCGGGCTGACGATCCACGGCGAGATCCCGCGCGCCCGGCCTTCGAAGTACATCCAGCGCGCGATGAACAGGTCGAACGCGATGAGGTGGGCCCAGACGAGCCCGGCGCCCCATGGCGTGGCCAGCAGCGTCTGCAGGACGCCGAGGTCGGGCCGCAGCATCGCCCGCCCCCACTCGCCGAAGTGCGGCAGCACGAGCCCGAAGTAGCAGACCAGCGGCAGCAGCGGCACCTACGGCGACGCCATGATCCGTTCGGTCCACCGCCAGTTCGGGGCCAGGATGAGCAGCGCCCAGAACGGTGCCGCCAGCGGGAACGCCCAGGTGAACAGCGTCATCGGACCGCCGTCCGCTCCGGCGCGCGGACGACGGCCAGCGCGCCCAGCGCGACCGCCGCGGCGAGCAGCGCGAACGCCCCCAGCGTCGTCGCGTCCGGGTGCACGATCGACTGCGCCCGCAGCGCCTGCCAGGTGACCAGCGCGGTCAGCCCCGCGTACCCGGCCGCGCCGAGCAGGACGAGCCGCGCGCGGACGACGTCGTCACGCAGCCGCGGGAACCGCCGG
This sequence comes from Amycolatopsis sp. NPDC051102, assembly GCF_040682815.1. NCBI lineage: Bacteria > Bacillati > Actinomycetota > Actinomycetes > Pseudonocardiales > Pseudonocardiaceae > Amycolatopsis > Amycolatopsis sp. NPDC051102. The sequence continues at coordinate 82,712 of NZ_JBFBBT010000015.1, read as the reverse complement.
GCCAGTGCCGCCAGCGCGATGGCGAGCAGCGGCAGCGCCTGCAGCGCGTGCATCCCGACGAAGTGCGGGATCCGCAGGTCGCCGGCCACCGTGCTCCAGCCGAGCAGGGGCAGGCCCGGACCGCCGTCCTCGAGCCCGACCGTGTGCGCGCCGACCATCGCCGGCGCGGAGCCGGTCTTCCACTGCGCGAGCTGCTGCGCGGTCGGCGACGTCATCAGGATGCCCAGCGAGATTCCCACCAGCGACAGGACGGCTCCGGCGCGCACCGCCCAGAAGCTCGCCCGGTCCGGCACCTTCGTGAACATCACCAGCACGGTCAGCGCCAGCGTCGCCACCCACAGGCCCATGATCATCTTGCCCATGACGTTGTAGATCAGGGCGTCCTGCGGGGTCGCGTTGTTGAAGTGGCTGGCGTGGCCACGCGCCGCCTGGAACACGAGGAGAACGTACTCGGCGGCGAAGATGACGACGAGGAGGTTGGTCAGCAGGGCCGCCGTGCGCCGGAACCGCGGCAGCAGCGAGACGAGCCAGCTCCAGGTGGCGAAGTAGAGCGCGCCGGACACGGCGAACTTGACCGGCTTGGCCCAGATCGGCGCGCCCGCCAGGGTTCGCTGGTCGACCAGGAGCGCGGCGAGCCCCAGCAGGGCCACCACTCCCAGCGTGGCGGCCGCGAGCGCGGACGGCCGGTGCCAGGAGTTCGTTCTGCTCCGGAGATCGGCAAGGATGGTCATGGTTCCCTCCCAGAATGGATAGTCAAGCTCTCCGTTATGGGAAGTTAAGCTATCCATACTGAGAAGTCTTCAGGGTTGCCCCGGAGACGGACCCCGGGATTTGGAGCGGATGCGCATGCGGATGGCCGAACTGAGCGCTCAGTCGGGGGTGCCGGTCGCGACCGTCAAGTACTACCTGCGCGAGGGCCTGCTCCCGCCCGGCGAGCGCACCAGCCCGAACCAGGCGCGGTACTCCCCGGCGCACGTCCAGCGGCTGCGGCTGATCAAGGCGCTCACCGACGTCGGCGGCCTGCCGCTGGCCTCGGTCGGCGTCGTGCTGAACGCGATCGACGGCGACGAGACCCCGCACCGGACGATGGGCGTTGTCCAGGAGGAGCTGGCCGGGCCCGCGCCGAAGGTGTCCGCCGAGGCGGCGGAGTGCGCGTCCGGGCTGCTCGAGGACGTCGTCCGGGAGAACGGCTGGAAGTGGCACGAACCGGGGGGCGCGGTGATGGACAACCTCGTCGCCGCGCTGGCCACGGCGAGGGAACTCGGGCAGGACAAGCTGACCGAACGGCTCGGCGAGTACGCCCGGCTGGCATCGCGCGTCGCGGAAGTCGACGTCGGCGTGGTGGCCGGCCTGACGTCGGTGGACAAGATCATCGAAGCGGGCGTGGTCGCCACCGTGCTCGGCGACCGGATCTTCGCCGGGCTGCGCCACCTCGCCCAGGAGCAGGTGTCCCGCGAGGTTCTCGGCGGCGCTAGTCCGAAACGCTGAGGGTGCGGGCGACGGGGTCGAAGACGTCCTGGCGGCCCGAGTTCTCCTGCTCGACCGGCACGGTGACCGACAGGAGCCACAGGCTCGTGCCCGCCTGGACCAGGTTCATGAACGTCACGCGGGTGCCGCCGCCGCCGGTTTCGGGCAGCGTGGCGCCCTCGGCCAGGCGGTAGGTCAGCGTCGAGCCCTTGCCGTCCGGCAGCGGCGACGGCCCGAAGAGCTGGAACGCGTTGCCCTGGTAGGTCTGCTTCAGCCACGCGATGTACTCGCCGACGTCGGGGAACTGGGCGAAGTACTTCGCGAGCCGCTCCACCCGCAGCGACCGGCGCCCGTCGGGCGAGATGTACTGGACGGCCGTGCTGGCCCCGAACTTCGTGGTGTGCGGGGCGACGAACTTCTGCCACCCCTGCGGCACGGCGAGCCCGAACTGTCCGCCGTTGCCGGTCGCGTAGCTCGCGTCGCCGGACTGTTGCACCAGCGACGGCGCCGGCACGTCGGTCGGGCCGTTCGACGTGTTGCGCGGGGCGGCGGCCGGCGGCAGCAGCGACTGGCCGCCGACCGTCCTGGCCAGCGCGAACCCGCCGCCGGCGGCGAGCAGGAAGAGCAGGATCGCCACCGCGACAAGCACCGCGGTGGCCGTGCCGCTGCGGCGGCTCACCCGCGGCGGCGGCACGAACACCGTCGGCGGGTCCGTGGCCGGCGCCGGGGCGGCGGGGGCCGGCGGGCGCAGGAACGGCAGCGGGCCGGGGTCGGTGGCGAGCTCGCTGCTCGACCCCTCGGCCTTCTTCTCCGCCTTGGTCTTGTCGGGCAGGACAGTCTTGATCACCTGCGTGTCGGTCGCGTCCGGCTGCGCGGACGTCTTCTTCCCGTCCGGGGTGTGGAACAGCTCGGGCCCGAACAGGTCGAGCGGCGTCTTCGTCTGCAGCGGGTACAGCCGGTGCCGGACGTCCCGCAGCGTGATCCGGCGGCCGGGCTCCTTCGTCATCAGCGCGCTGATGACGTCGGCGAGCGGGCCGGCCTTCGGCTTCGGCACCTTCCCGTTGACGACCTTGCCGACCGTCTCCAGCGGGTCGCCGTCGGCGTCGTACGGCGGCGCGCCCTCGACGGCGGCGAACAGCGTCGCGCCGAGGCCCCACAGGTCCGCGGCCGGCGTGACCGGGCCGCCGGAGGCCACCTCCGGAGCGATGTAGGCGGGGGAGCCGAGCATGATCCCGGTGCGGGTCATGGTCGCCTCGGAGACGTTGCGGGCGATGCCGAAGTCGGTCAGCTTGATCCGGCCGTCGCTGGCCACCAGGACGTTGCCCGGCTTGACGTCACGGTGGGTGATGCCGGCGGCGTGCGCGGCCTCCAGCGCGGACGCCACGGCGATGCCGACCGCGGCGGCCTGCCCGACGGTCAGCGGCCCGTGGTCGCGCAGGATGTGCGCCAGGCTGCGCGAGGGCAGCAGCTCCATCACCACGAACGGCTGGTCGTCCTCGCGGGCGACGTCGTGCAGGATGATCACGTTGGGGTGGGAGAGGACGGCGATGGCGCGGGCCTCGCGCAGCGTGCGCTCCCGCAGCTCGTCCGCCTGCGACGCCGGGATGCCCGGGGGCACCTTCATCTCCTTGACGGCCACCTGCCGGTGCAGGAACTCGTCGTAGGCCGACCAGACGGTGCCCATCGACCCGGAGCCGAGCACCGAACGCAGCCGGTAGCGACCGGCGACCACTCGTGTCTCTTCGCTGGAGGGGGGCACCCGCCAATTGTGGCGTACGGGACCGACAGTCTCTGCAGGCTGGCCCCTAACCTGGCCGCGGCCCGCCCCCTAGCGCGACCAGACTCACAGGTCGGAGCCGGCGAGTGCCTCTACCATCACAGGTTATGACTGATGTGGCCGGTCCGGAGTCAGTGCCGATCTCCGAGCTCGACCTCGCGGCCGAGTTCCCCCAGGCGACGCGCGGACAGTGGCAGGAGCTGGTCGCGGGCGTGCTGCGCAAGAGCGGGAAGCTGCCGGAGGACTTCGCGGGCGCCCCGGAGAGCAAGCTCGTCACCCGAACCTACGACGGGATCGAGATCCAGCCGCTGTACACGGCCGAGGACGTCCCCGGTGACATCGGCTTCCCCGGGCTGCCGCCGTACGTGCGCGGTGCCCGGCCGGACGGCCGGGTCGGCACCGGCTGGGACGTCCGGGCCCGGTTCACCGGCGACGACGCCCGCGCGGTCAACAAGGCGATCCTCGCCGACCTCGAAGGCGGCGTGACGTCGATCTGGCTGTCGGTGCCGCCCGCGTCGCTGGGCGACGCGCTGAACGAGGTGTACCTCGACCTGGCGCCCGTGGTCCTCGACGCCGGTGACCAGTACGAGACCGCTGCTTCGGAACTGCTGGCGCTGTTCGCCGAGCGCGAGATCCCGGCGAGCGAAGCCACCGCCGTGCTGGGCGCCGACCCGATCGGGCTGGCGGCCCGCGCCGGCTCCGCCGTGGCGCTCGAACCGGCCGCCGCGCTCGCCGCGCGTGTCGCCGGGAAGTACCCGAAAGTGCGGACGATCGTCGCCGACGGCCTGCCGTTCCACGAAGCAGGCGGGTCGGACGCGCAGGAGCTGGGCGCGCTCGTCGCCGCCGGCGTCACGTACCTGCGTTCGTTGACGGACGCGGGGCTCGACGTCGAGGCGGCGGCCGGCCAGCTGGAGTTCCGGCTCGCCGCGACCGCCGACCAGTTCTCCACCATCGCGAAGCTGCGCGCGGCCCGGCGCCTGTGGGCGCGCGTCGCCGAGGTCTGCGGGTTCACCTCGCCGATGCGCCAGCACGCCGTGACGTCGCCGGCCATGCTGACCAGGCGCGATCCGTGGGTGAACATGCTGCGCACGACCGTCGCCTGCTTCGGCGCGGGCGTCGGCGGCGCGGACGCGGTCACCGTGCTGCCGTTCGACGCGGCGATCGGCCGTCCCGATGCGTTCTCCGCGCGGATCGCCCGCAACACCCACGCCGTGCTGCTGGAGGAGTCCAAGCTGGCCGGCGTGGCCGACCCGGCGGGCGGCTCCTGGTACGTCGAGAAGCTCACCGACGACCTCGCGCACGCCGCCTGGGCCGAGTTCACCGCCATCGAGGGCGCGGGTGGCCTGGTCGCCGAGCTCGCGTCCGGCGCACTGGCCGGGCGGCTGGCTTCGACGTGGGAGAAGCGGTCCCAGCGGATCGCGACCCGGCGTGACCCGCTCACCGGCGTCAGCGAGTTCCCGAACCTGGCCGAAAAGCCGGTGGTCCGGGCACCACTTGAGTCCCCTGTGGACGGTGGGTTGCCGCGCCACCGGTACGCCGAAGGCTTCGAGGCGCTTCGCGATGCATCGGACGCGTACCTCGCTGAGCACGGCTCGCGGCCGAAGATCTTCCTCGCGACGCTCGGCCCGGTCGCCGCGCACACCGCCCGCGCCGGCTTCGCCGCCAACCTGTTCCAGGCCGGCGGGATCGAAGCCGTCAACCCGGGCGCGACCGACGACCTGCCCGGAGCGTTCCGCGCGTCCGGCGCTCGCATCGCCTGCATCTGCGGCACCGACGACGCCTACGCGGCGCAGGCGGCCGACGTCGCCGCGTCGCTGGGCGCCGAGTACGTCCTACTGGCGGGGAAGGGCTCCTACGACGGCGTGGACGCCAACGTCTTCGCCGGTTGCGACGCCCTGGAAGTCCTCAACGGCCTGCACGCCAAGCTGGGAGTTGCGCGATGACCATCCCGAACTTCGCCGGGCTCGACCTCGGCACGCCGTCGCCGGGCGACCGCGACGCGTGGGCGCGCGCGGTGGAGGACGCCACCGGCAAGGGCCCGGACGCCCTGGCCTGGGAGACGCCCGAGGGCATCGGCGTCAAGCCCGTCTACACGGCCGCCGACCTGTCCGATGTGGACTTCCTGAGCACGTACCCCGGCATCGCGCCCTTCCTGCGCGGGCCGTACCCGACGATGTACGTCAACCAGCCGTGGACCATCCGCCAGTACGCCGGGTTCTCCACCGCCGAGGAGTCCAACGCCTTCTACCGGCGCAACCTCGCCGCCGGACAGAAGGGCCTCTCGGTCGCCTTCGACCTGGCCACCCACCGCGGCTACGACTCCGACCACCCGCGCGTGTCGGGTGACGTCGGCATGGCGGGTGTCGCGATCGACTCGATCTACGACATGCGCCAGCTCTTCGACGGCATCCCGCTGGACAAGATGTCGGTGTCCATGACGATGAACGGCGCCGTGCTGCCCGTGCTCGCTCTGTACGTGGTCGCGGCCGAGGAGCAGGGGGTGAAGCCGGAGCAGCTCGCGGGGACCATCCAGAACGACATCCTCAAGGAGTTCATGGTCCGCAACACCTACATCTACCCGCCGCAGCCGTCGATGCGGATCATCTCCGACATCTTCTCCTTCACTTCGCAGCACATGCCGAAGTACAACTCGATCTCCATCTCCGGCTACCACATGCAGGAAGCCGGCGCGACGGCCGACCTGGAGCTGGCCTACACCCTCGCCGACGGCGTCGAGTACATCCGCTCGGGTGTCGACGCGGGGCTCAGCGTCGACAAGTTCGCGCCGCGGCTGTCGTTCTTCTGGGCGATCGGCATGAACTTCTTCATGGAGGTCGCGAAGCTGCGCGCGGCGCGCCTGCTGTGGGCGAAGCTCGTGAAGGGCTTCAACCCTTCGTCCTCGAAGTCGCTGTCGCTGCGTACGCACTCCCAGACGTCGGGCTGGTCGCTGACCGCCCAGGACGTCTACAACAACGTCGTCCGGACCTGCGTCGAGGCGATGGCCGCGACCCAGGGGCACACGCAGTCGCTGCACACGAACGCCCTCGACGAGGCCCTCGCGCTGCCGACGGACTTCTCCGCGCGGATCGCCCGCAACACGCAGCTGCTGCTGCAGCAGGAGTCCGGCACCACGCGCGTGATCGACCCGTGGGGCGGCAGCGCCTTCGTGGAGAAGCTGACCTACGACCTCGCACGCAAGGCGTGGGGCCACATCAGCGAGGTCGAGCAGGCCGGCGGCATGGCCAAGGCGATCGACGCGGGCATCCCCAAGCTGCGCATCGAGGAGGCCGCCGCGCGCACCCAGGCGCGGATCGACTCCGGCCGCCAGCCCGTCATCGGCGTGAACAAGTACCAGGTCACCGACGACGAAGACATCGATGTCCTGAAGGTCGACAACGCCGGCGTCCGCGCCCAGCAGCTGGAGAAGCTGCGGCGGCTGCGGTCCGAACGCGACTCGTCGGCGACGGAAGACGCGCTGCGGCGGCTCACCGAAGGCGCCGGCAACGGCGGCAACCTCCTGGAACTGGCCATCGACGCGGCCCGCGCGAAGGCGACCGTCGGCGAGATCTCCGACGCGCTCGAGAAGATCTGGGGCCGGCACTCCGGCCAGATCCGGACCATCTCGGGGGTGTACCGCGAGGAGGTGGGGAAGACGCAGAACGTCGAGAAGGCCCGTCAGCTGGTCGAAGAGTTCGCCGCGGAGGAGGGACGCCGTCCCCGGATCCTCGTCGCGAAGATGGGCCAGGACGGCCACGACCGCGGCCAGAAGGTGATCGCCACCGGCTTCGCCGACCTCGGCTTCGACGTCGACGTCGGCCCGCTGTTCTCCACCCCGGCCGAGGTGGCGCGGCAGGCGATCGAGGCGGACGTGCACGTCGTCGGCGTCTCGTCGCTGGCCGCCGGGCACCTCTCGCTGGTGCCCGCGCTGCGCCACGAGCTCGCCGAGCTGGGCCGCGAGGACATCATGGTCGTCGTCGGCGGCGTCATCCCGCCGCAGGACTACCCGGCGCTGCGCGAGGCCGGGGCGGCGGCGATCTTCGGGCCCGGCACGGTGCTCGCGGACGCGGCCATCGACCTGCTCGGCCAGCTGTCGGCGCAGGAGTCCTGACCCTTGCCGCGCAAGATCGACGTCACCGCCTACGCCAAGGGGGTCCTGGCGGGCGACCGCGGGACGCTGTCGAAGGCGATCACGCTGGTCGAGTCGCAGCGGGAAGACCACCGGGCGCTGGCGCAGGAACTGCTGGTCGAACTGCTGCCCGCGGCCGGCGGCGCCCGGCGCGTCGGCATCACCGGCGTCCCCGGTGTCGGCAAGTCGACATTCATCGACCAGCTGGGCACGGACCTGACCGCGGCCGGCCATCGCGTCGCCGTGCTGGCGGTGGACCCGTCGTCGACGCGGACCGGCGGCTCGATCCTCGGCGACAAGACCCGGATGGCCCGGCTCGCGGTGGACCCGCGGGCGTTCATCCGGCCGTCGCCGACGTCCGGGACGCTGGGCGGGGTCGCGCGCGCCACCCGCGAGACGATCGTGCTGATGGAGGCGGCCGGCTACGACGTCGTGCTGGTCGAGACGGTCGGCGTCGGGCAGTCCGAGGTGACCGTGGCGAACATGGTCGACTGCTTCCTGTTCCTGACCCTCGCCCGCACCGGTGACCAGCTCCAGGGCATCAAGAAGGGCGTGCTGGAGCTCGCCGACGTCATCGCCGTCAACAAGGCCGACGGCGACCACGAGCGGGACGCCAAGCGGGCGGCGCGGGAGCTGGCGGGCGCGCTGCGGATGATCTACGGGCCCGAAGCGTCGTGGACGCCACCGGTGCTGACCTGCAGCGGCCTGCACAACCTGCGGCTCGACGAGGTCTGGGGCGCGATCGAGCAGCACCGCGACACGCTCACGGCGTCCGGGGAGCTCGACGCCCGCCGGCGGCAGCAGCAGGTCGACTGGACGTGGGCGATGGTGCGCGAGCAGCTGCTCGGTCGGCTGGCGGTGCATCCGGACGTGCGAACGGTCGTTCCGGACGTCGAACGGGCGGTGCGGGACGGTGAACTGACGGCTACCCTCGGTGCACAGCGGATCCTCGACGCGTTCGGTGGCTGACGTGCGGGCGGTCCGTGGGCAGAATGCCTGGTCGTGGCGAAAGGATGACATGGCGAAACTGCGGGGTCTGGTCCTGGTCGGGCTGCTGGGCGCGGTGCTGTTCACCGCGTCGCCGGCACAGGCGCTGGCCGGGCCGGTGCGGCCGGCCGGCGTCTCGGTGACCGTTTCGCACGCGTCCGTCGCGCTGGTCCCGGTGCAGACCCAGCCGCCCGGCCCGGTGCTCGACCCGGCCCAGACGGACAAGGCGAACACCGAAAAGACCAGGAACAAGCTGATCGCGGCGCTGATCGCGGTGGTCCTGCTCGGCATCGTGATCTGGGGGCGCAAGATCCGTTCGAAGCGGGCCAAGGGGTCCTGAGGTTTTCGGCTTTGCCGAAGTGGTGCACGCCGTTCAACGCAGATCCGGTACCGGCCGTCTAGGACGGCCGTTTTCGAGGCGCGGCTTGCCGCCTGCATGGTGCACGATCGTCTGCAAATGCGTACGACAGATCGATCGGCACGACGCGTGACCCCAGCCGCTGCGCGGGTTACCCGTGTTGCGGGAGGAGGTGCGGCGTGACGGTGTTGGATTCACGGCCGGACGTTCCAGGCGACCCCCAAGGGCGCATCATCAACCCCATGGAGGGGTCCGAAGCGCTGATTTCCGACGCCGGCGTAAGCATGGCTCCCGTGGAGGACCTTGGTGCGGGCCGCGGCCCGTTCTGGCTCGACGACTGGCTCCGGGCCAACGCGACCGATGTGCTGGCCTGGCGCCGGCACATCCACGCGCACCCCGAGCTGTCCCGGCACGAATTCGCGACCACGGAACTGGTCGTCACGCTGCTGCGGACGGTCGGGCTCAAGCCGTGGGTGCTGCCGGGCGGCACCGGCGTGGTGTGCGACATCGGCCGCGGCGAGCGGTGCGTGGCGCTGCGCGCGGACATGGACGCGCTGCCGCTGACGGAGGCGACCGGCCTGCCGTACGCGTCGACGACCGAGGGCGCGGCGCACATGTGCGGCCACGACGCCCACACGGCGATCCTGCTGGGTGCGGCCCGCGCGCTGGCCGGCGCACCGGAGCTGCCGGGCCGGGTCCGCCTGATCTTCCAGCCGGCCGAGGAGGTCATGCCCGGCGGCGCGCTGGACATGATCGCGGCGGGCGCGCTGGACGGCGTCGAGCGCATCTACGGCCTGCACGTCGACCCGCGCCTCGAGGTGGGCTCGGTCGGCATGCGCGTCGGCGCGCTGACGTCGGCGGCGGACCTGATCGAGCTGCGCCTGACGTCCCCGGGCGGCCACACGTCCCGCCCGCACCTGACGGCGGACCTGGTCCACGCGCTGGGCACGGTGATCACCTCGCTGCCCGCGGTGCTCTCCCGCCGCGTCGACCCGCGGTCCGGCACGGTCCTGGTGTGGGGAGCGGTCCACGCGGGCCAGGCGGCCAACGCCGTCCCCCAGGACGGCGTCCTGCGCGGCACGCTGCGCACGGCGGACCACGAGGTCTGGACGGCCCTGGAGCCGCTGGTGGCGGCCTCGGTGGAGTCGTTGCTGGCTCCCACCGGCGTCGGCTTCCACCTGGACTACCGCCGGGGCGTCCCGCCGGTGGTCTCGGACCCGGAGTCGACGGCCCTGATGCGCGCCGGCGTCGAGGCAGCATTGGGCGAGGGCGCGGTGGCTGCGACAGAGCAGTCCTCGGGCGGCGAGGACTTCGGCTGGTACCTGGAGCACGTCCAGGGAGCCTTCGCCCGCCTGGGCGTCTGGCCCGGCCCGCCCGCCCCCCAATCGGACATCCACCGCCCGACGTTCGTCCTCGACGAGCGTTCCCTCCTCTGCGGAGTCCGCACCCTGGTCCACACAGCCCTAACCTCCCTCGCCTAACTCGTGTCGACCCCCCAATCACGCGTGTCGACCCTCTGATCACGCGTGTCGACCACTCCATCACGGAGCGGGTTGTACACAAGTTATCCACAGGCAGGTAGTTGTCCACAGATCGAGGATGAGGCCCTTCCGGTCGGCCCGAAAAGGGTCTCATCCTCGATCTTGTGACCGACTGGGCAAGGCGACATGGAGTGCTTTCGCGCGGCGAAGCTGACCGGATCTTGGGTCGGCGCAAAGTCCTCGAAGGCCTCGAACGAGGGCTGCTCTCGCAGCCGTGGAGAGGTGTCGTCGTGCACGCCACGGATCTGCTGAAGTTACCGACGAGGGCGGCAGCCGCTCTGCTTGCCGTCGGACCGCCCGTTGCCTTGGCCGGCGTCACTTCTCTTGCGCTGCATGGCATTTCCGCAGCAGACGAGCGAGAAATCCACGTGATGGTTCCTTACTCGCGGCGCATCCGATCGCGCGCCGGCTTGGTCGTGCACCAAGGCGGCTTCTGCGACGAAGACGTGGTCGAAATCGATGGGCTGCCGATGTTCGTGCTCGACCGGGCGCTGGCCGATTTCCTCTGCGATGGCGACAAGCGAGGTGCCTTCTCCGCGGTTGACGAGGCAATGCGAGGACTGCCGGCGGATCACCTCGGGAAGCTCCGCGAGCACGTTCGTGCCCGGCTCACCGACCGCCGTGACCGGCGAGGTATCCACAGGGCGTTGATGCTCCTCGACCTCGCCACGGGCAAGGCGGAGTCCCCTCCCGAGAGCGTGCTCCGGTTGATCGTCGTCGAAGCCGGGTTTCCGGTGCCTGAGCCGCAGCACCAGATCACCACCATCGACGGCCGGAAGCTCTACGTGTTCGACATGGCGTGGCCGAGCAGGCAGATCGCGCTCGAGTACGACGGATACGCCGCTCACGAGGAACGACGTGAGTACGACCTCGAACGCGACGAGCGGATGGCCGCCCGTGGCTGGATCACTATCCGCGCTGAAGCAGCGGACCTCCGCGATCCCAGCCGCCTGCTGAGCGAGTTGCGGGGCGCCTTCAGCCGACGATCCGGCCGGGTTGCGTGATCAGAGAGTCGACACGCGTGATTGAAGGGTCGACACGCGTGATCAGGAGGTCGACACGGGTTAGCCGGTTATGCCGGAGCAGGGGCGGGTTCTGAGGTCGTCGACGTAGTCGGCCGGGGCGCCGGCCGCCTCGGCGGCGTCGGCCAGGACGCCCAGGTAGCGGGCTGACGGGAGGCCGCCCTCGTAGGCGTCCAGGACGTACAACCAGGCCAGGACCGAGCCGTCCATCGTCTGGACCCGGAGGCGGATCTTCGAGTGGATGCCCAGCTCGCCGCCTTCCCAGCGGTCCAGCCCGGTCTCGTCCAGTGGCGTCACGTCGTAGAGGACGACGAAGACGCGGGAGCCCGGGTCTTCGACGATCGTGGCCAGGGCACCTTCCCAGCCGAGGTCCTCGCCGCCGAAGGTCAGGCGCCACCCCTCCAGCCAGCCGCTGCCGGCCATCGGAGAGTGCGGCGCGCGCTCCAGCATCTGGGCGGGCTCCATGTTCGATCCGTACGCGGCATACAACGGCACGCCGACAGCGTAGCGATACCTCCCTCACCCGAGTGGACGCACTCGCCGTGTTCGCCCACTTCAGTGTTCGGACACCTTCGCCGCGTACGGTGAGAGCACCGCACGAACAGCCATGAGGAGGACCCAGGTGACCAGGATCGTGATCATGGGCGGGGGCCCGGCCGGCTACGAAGCCGCGCTGGTCGCGGCTCAGCACGGAGCCGACGTCACGATCGTCGAACGGGACGGCCTCGGCGGCGCCTGCGTCCTCTACGACTGCGTCCCCTCGAAGACGTTCATCGCCAGCTCCGGGGCGCTGGCCAAGATGCACGACCTCAGCGAGCTCGGCATCAACACCGACATGGCCGACACCAGCATCGACCTCCCGACCGTCCACGGCCGGGTGAAGGGCCTCGCGCTCGCCCAGTCCGCCGACATCCGCGCCCGCGTCCAGCGCGAAGGCGTCCGCGTCATCGCCGGCGAGGCGCGCTTCTGCGACGAAGAGCCCGGCCTCGCGACGCACAAGGTCGCCGTCACGACGAAGGACGGCACCGAGAAGCTGCCCGCCGACGTCGTCCTCATCGCCACCGGCGCCACCCCGCGCGTGCTGCCCGGCGCGGTGCCCGACGGTGAGCGCATCCTCGACTGGCGCCAGCTCTACGAGCTCCAGGAGCTCCCGGAGCACCTCGCCGTGATCGGCTCGGGTGTCACCGGAGCCGAGTTCGCCTCCGCCTACACCGAGATGGGCGTCAAGGTCACCGTCGTCTCCAGCCGCGACCGCGTGCTGCCGCACGAGGACGCCGACGCCGCCGCGGTGCTCGAAGAGGTCTTCTCGCAGCGCGGCACGACCGTCGCGAAGCAGGCGCGCGCCGACCGCGTCGAGCGCACCGAAAAGGGCGTCGAGATCCACCTCGCCGACGGCCGCGTGATCGAAGCCAGCCACGCGCTGATGACCGTCGGGTCGGTCCCGAACACCAAGGACATCGGCCTCGACAAGGTCGGCATCGAGCCCGGCCCCGGCGGGTTCATCACCGTCGACCGCGTTTCGCGCACCTCCGTTCCCGGGATCTACGCCGCCGGCGACTGCACCGGCGTGCTCATGCTCGCCTCGGTGGCGAGCATGCAGGGCCGCATCGCGATGTGGCACGCGCTGGGCGAGGGCGTCGCGCCGATCAAGCTCAAGACCGTCGCCGCCAACGTGTTCACCCACCCGGAGATCGCCACCGTCGGCATCAGCCAGCAGGCGATCGACTCCGGCGAGGTGCCCGCGCGCACCATCATGCTGCCCCTGGCCACCAACGCGCGCGCGAAGATGGAGGGCCTCCGCCGAGGCTTCGTGAAGCTGTTCTGCCGCCCCGCCACCGGCGTGGTCGTCGGTGGAGTCGTCGTGGCGCCGCAGGCGAGCGAGCTCATCCTTCCCATCGCGCTCGCCGTCCAGAACCAGCTCACAGTGGACCACCTGGCACTGACATTTTCGGTTTACCCGTCGCTCTCGGGCTCGATCACCGAGGCCGGGCGCCAGCTCATGCGGCACGACGATCTCGACTGATCCCGTAGGCAACCCGTCGCGCCCCGTCGCGTCTTGTCGGGTGTAAGTCTGAAGGACGCGAAGGGTGTGAAGGTGCGCAAGACGGTGTTTTTCGTTGCGGCAGCGGTAATCGGGGCGACGACGCTGGCGGGACCGGCGATGGCGCAGAACACCAGCACCGCGGCCGCGCCGAGTCCTGCCGCCGGCATGGTCCAGCTCAACGTCAACACCGCGATCAACCAGACGCTGGCGGGCAAGTACGTCCGCGACGCGCCGAACGTCGCACTGGCGAAGTGCGACGGCCCGTCGCCGAAGTTCGCGTCGCCGGTGCTGACCTTCGCCAACTACACCCCCGGCCCCTTCATGGGCGTCGACGCGAACATCAGCGCCGACGTCGCGCTGAAGCCCGACACCGCGGCGGGGACGTACCCGCTGACCGTGACGTGCGGAAGCCAGACGTACAGCGCGCAGTTCACGGTGCCCGCCGCGCAGGTCGCGAAGGTGCCGTCGGGTGCCGCGAAAGCGGGCGACGGCAGCATGGCCGGCTGAATCGGGAAACGTCGAAACCACCTCGGAGCCACGCTCCGGGGTGGTTTTTTCATGAGTTCACCACGCCGGTTTTCGCGACGATTCCGTGACCTTCGGGCGCAACCCCACGCAGGTGGAGACGTCTTTGGGAGCGTAGGTGAACGGGCAAGGCCGAGGCAGGGGGAACTGCGGACGGCGTCCGTCACCCGTTTCCGAGTGCGGAATCCACAGGGGAGAAAAGAATGAAGAACACCGTTGTCGTCGCGGGCGTTGCCGCCGCTTTCGCGATCCTCGCGCCGAGCGCGGCCCTCGCGGCCACGCCCACCACGACGCCGTCGACGCCGGCCACGCCGTCAGCTACGCCCACCACGCAGCCGGAGTACCCGGACGGCCCGCTGACCCGGATCACCCGGCTGCTGACCGTGGCCCCGGCCAAGGCGCTGCCGGGCGCGCACGTGAAGCTCGACTTCGCCTGCCAGACCCGCGGCCCGGAGGAGAAGGTGAGCGTGCGGTCGGCGGCGCTCGTCTTCCCCGCGCCCGGCAACTTCGCCGCCGCCGAGGTCCAGGACGTCAAGCCCGGCAAGTACCCCGTCACGCTGCACTGCGGCCCGGAGACCTACACCGCGCGCTTCGAGGTCCTGCCGGCCAAGAAACAGGTCACGAAGGTGCCGGCGGGCGCGCCGCAGACCGGTGGGACCGACGGCCCCGCTGACGGCTCCGGCGGTCCGCTCGCGGCCGCGGCCGCCATGGGCGTGCTCGCCGTCGGGGGCGGCGGCCTGGTGCTCGCTCGCCGGGCCTGGCGCCGTTGACCAGGGGACTGTCCGCGGAGGTACCGTCGGGGCGCAACCGAACGGTCCACCCGGACGTGTGAACTTCCAGGCGCCGGTCACGGGGGAGAACATGACGACGAGGATCACGAACAGACGGGGTGTGCTGATCACCCTCGTCATCGCGTTGCTGGCGGCCCTGGCGGTGCTGGCCCTGACGCTCGGCGGCGGCCCGGAGCCGTCGTCGGCGCAGCCGCCGCCCGCCCAGCCGGTCGCGGCGGTGCCGCAGCCCCGCAGCGACAACCGGGACGCCGTCGCGGCACTGCCGAAGTCCGAGCCCGTTTCGATCGACATCCCGAAGATCGGCGCCCGCTCGTCGCTGGTCCCGCTCGGGCTCAACCCGGACAACACCGTCCAGGTGCCGCCGGTGACCACGCCGCTGCAGGCGGGCTGGTACACCTACGCGCCGACGCCGGGTGAGACCGGCCCGGCCGTCGTCCTCGGGCACGTCGACGGCAACCACCAGAAGGGCATCTTCTTCCGGCTCAAGGAACTCGCCGCCGGAGACCGCGTCTCGATCGCCCGCAAGGACGGCACCACGGCGGTCTTCGAAGTGACGAAGGTGCACCAGGTCCCGAAGAAGGACTTCGAGGCCGAAGGGGTGTACGACGACACGGCCGGTCCCGAGCTGCGGCTGATCACCTGCGGCGGCGTCTTCGACCGGAGCGCGCACAACTACGTCGACAACATCGTCGTCTACGCCCGGCTGGTCCAGGCCTGATTTTCGGTTTTTGTCGGTGCCCGGTGCCAGACTGTGGCGGTCGTCACCGGCCGGTGGCGCGGACGAGGGTTGGGAGTCGACATGGTGTTCCGGGAAGAAAGATGGCCCGACGGCACACCCAGCTGGGTGGACCTGATGGTGCCCGACCAGGCGAAGGCGGTGGCCTTCTACAGCGGCCTGCTCGGCTGGGACGTGCAGCGGGGCGGTGAAGAGACCGGCTTCTACGGCATGGCGGAGCTGCGGGGGCGCCCGGTCGCCGGGATCGGCCAGACGCCACCGGGCCAGGACATCCCGGCCGTCTGGACGACCTACCTCGCGGTATCCGATGTGGACCGGACCGTCACGGCGATCACCGAGGCCGGCGGGCAGGTCGTCATGCCGGTGATGGAGGTGATGAAGGAGGGCCGGATGGCCGTCGTCGCCGATCCGGCGGGCGCGGTCTTCGGCCTCTGGGAGGCCGGCCACCACCTCGGCACGCAGGTCACCTCGGCCCTGGGCACCCCGGCCTGGAACGAGTGCATGAGCCGCGACTACGCGGCGGCGAAGCCGTTCTACGAGGAGGTCTTCGGCTACGGCTTCCAGGACATTTCGAGCGACCAATTCACGTACGCGGTGCTGCTCATCGACGGGCGGCCGGTCGGCGGGCTCGGTGCCCTGCCCGAATCGGTGCCGGCCGAGGTGCCGTCGCACTGGCTGACCTACTTCTGGGTGCCGGACGCTGAAGCGGCCGCGGCCAAGGTCGTCGAGCTCGGCGGCACGGTGCAGGGAAAGCCGTTCGACTCGCCGTACGGGCGGCAGGTGCGGGTCACCGATGACCAGGGCGTGCCGTTCCTGGTCATCGCGCCCAACGAGCAGTCCGGCGAGCCGGAGGGCTGGGAAGTGTGAGCGAGCGGGCCGGAGACGCCTTTCGGGCGCCCCCGGCCCTCGCCGGTCAGTCCTCTTCGGAGACCCAGTCGAAGGTCTTGGTGACGGCCTTCTTCCAGTTGCGGTACTCGCGCTCGCGGCGGGCGTCGTCCATCGACGGGTCCCACTGCTTGTCCTGGGCCCAGTTGGTGCGGATGTCGTCCTCGGACTTCCAGAACCCGACGGCGAGGCCGGCGGCGTACGCGGCGCCCAGCGCGGTGGTCTCGTTGACCACCGGGCGGATCACCGGCACGCCGAGGATGTCGGCCTGGAACTGCATGAGCAGCTCGTTGACGACCATGCCGCCGTCGACCTTGAGCGACTTCAGCGGGACTCCGGAGTCGGCGTTCATCGCGTCGATGACCTCGCGGGACTGGAAGGCGGTCGCCTCCAGCACCGCGCGGGCGAGGTGGCCCTTGTTGACGAACCGGGTGAGCCCGACGATCGCGCCACGAGCGTCGGAGCGCCAGTAAGGAGCGAACAGACCCGAGAACGCCGGGACGAAGTACGCGCCGCCGTTGTCCTCGACGCTGCGTGCGTGGTCCTCGATCTCGGCCGCGGTCGTGATCATGCCGAGGTTGTCGCGCAGCCACTGCACCAGCGAACCGGTGACGGCGATGGAGCCTTCCAGCGCGTAGACCGTGTCGTTCGAGCCGATCTTGTAGCAGACCGTGGTGAGCAGCCCGTTCTGCGACATCACCTTTTCGGTGCCGGTGTTCAGCAGCATGAAGTTGCCGGTGCCGTAGGTGTTCTTGGCTTCGCCGGGCGAAAGGCAGGCCTGGCCGAACGTCGCGGCCTGCTGGTCGCCCAGGATGCCCGCGATCGGGACGCCGGCCAGCGCGCCCTTCTCGCGGACCTTGCCGTACTCCTCGGACGAGGAGCGGATCTCCGGCAGCATCGAAAGGGGGATGCCCATCTCGCCGGCGATCTCGGCGTCCCACTGCAGGGTGTCGAGGTCCATCAGCATGGTGCGGGAGGCGTTGGTCGGGTCGGTGACGTGCACGCCGCCGTCCGCGCCGCCGGTCATGTTCCACAGCACCCAGGTGTCCATGTTGCCGAACACCAGGTCACCGGCCTCGGCCTTCTCGCGCGCGCCTTCGACGTTGTCCAGGATCCACTTGATCTTGGGTCCGGAGAAGTAGGTCGCGAGCGGGAGGCCGACCTTGTCGCGGTAGCGCTCCTGGCCGCCGCCGAGGTTGCCGAGCTCGGTGACGATCTTGTCGGTGCGGGTGTCCTGCCAGACGATCGCGTTGTACACCGGCTTGCCGGTCTTCTTGTCCCAGACGAGCGCGGTTTCGCGCTGGTTGGTGATGCCGACGGCGGCGATGTCCTTGGCGGTGAGGTCGGCCTTGGCCAGCGCGCCCGCGGCGACCCGGCGCGTGTTCTCCCAGATCTCTTCCGCGTTGTGCTCGACCCAGCCGGCGCGGGGGAAGATCTGCTCGTGTTCCCGCTGGTCGACCGAGACGACGCGGCCTTCGTGGTTGAAGATCATGCACCGGGTGGAGGTGGTGCCCTGGTCGATCGCGGCTACGTACGAAGTCATGTGTGCTCCCGGAATTCCATCGAACGGGCGATCAGGTCAGGTTGTGGACGAGGAGGTAGAGGAGTGCGGCGAGGGCGCCGCCGGCCAGCGGGCCGACGACGGGGATCCACGAGTAGCCCCAGTTGGCGTTGCCCTTGTTCCGGATCGGCATCAGGAACGCGTACGCGATCCGGGGGCCGAGGTCGCGCGCCGGGTTGATGGCGTACCCCGTCGGGCCACCGAGGGAGGTGCCGATCACGAGGACCACGAACGAGACACCCGCGTAGCCCAGCGCGGAGTTGCCGAAGTTCGGCGTCCCGCCGTCGCCGGCGGCGTAGGTCGGGCTGAGCAGGATCCACGCGACCAGCACGAAGGTGCCGATGATCTCGGTGACGAGGTTCCACGCGATGTTCGGGATCTGCGGGCCGGTGGAGAAGATGCCGAGGGTGTTCTCCGGCTCGGGGTGGTCGTCGAACTGCAGCTTGTAGGTGGCCCAGCAGAGCATGGCGCCGATGATGGCGCCGGCGAACTGGCCGATGAAGTAGAAGGGAACGTCGGCCCACGGGGTCTTGTCGGCGATGGCGAGCCCGAGGGTCACCGCCGGGTTGAGGTGCGCGCCGCTGGGCGCGGCGATGCTGGCGCCGGTGAAGACGGCGAACGCCCATCCGAAGTTGATGAACAGCATGCCGCCGTTGTTGCCGTTGGTTTTACGGAGGACGTGGTTCGCGACCACCCCGTTGCCGAGCAGGATCAGGGCGGCCGTTCCCAGTAGTTCCCAGACGATTATTGCCCCAGCACTCACCGCTGCACCTCCACACTGGACACTCTGCGCAGGGTCGATCACGGCGTGCCACGGCACCGTTGCCGACCCACGTCCGCGCGACGTTACCGGGGCGTAGAAGCTACTTCCAAGCACCGGGCAGCCGAATCTTTTCAAGATCGCGGCCAAGATCGCAGAGGGTTACGCCACAAGTGTCATCCGTGGACGGGCGGAGGATCACCGGGTCGTGCGATGCTGGAAGCCTCGCCAGCACGAGGAGGATGTCACGTGGCGCAGCACGCAGCGGAGACGAACCCGGCTCGACTGGGCCCGGCCAAGCGGGAAGAGACCTGGCAACGGCTCGGCAACGAGACCTTCGACCTCGTCGTGATCGGCGGCGGCGTCGTCGGCGCGGGCACGGCGCTCGATGCGGCGACGCGCGGGCTGCGGGTCGCGCTCGTCGAAGCCCGCGACCTCGCGTCGGGGACGTCGAGCCGGTCCAGCAAGCTCTTCCACGGCGGCCTGCGCTACCTGGAACAGCTCGAATTCGGCCTGGTGCGGGAAGCGCTGCGCGAGCGTGAGCTGATGCTGACGACCATCGCGCCGCACCTGGTGAAGCCGGTCAGCTTCCTGTACCCGCTGACGCACCGCGTGTGGGAGCGGCCGTACACCGCGGCGGGCCTGCTGATGTACGACACGATGGGCGGCGCCCGCAGCGTCCCCGGTCAGAAGCACCTGACCAGGGCGGGCGCGCTGCGGATGGTGCCGGCGCTCAAGCGGTCCGCGCTGATCGGCGGGATCCGCTACTACGACGCGCAGTCCGACGACGCCCGCCACACGATGACGGTGGCCCGGACGGCGGCGCACTACGGCGCGGTCGTGCGGACGTCGACCCAGGTCGTCGGGTTCCTGCGCGAAGCCGACCGGGTGTCGGGCGTGCGCGTGCGAGACGTCGAGGACGGCCGCGAAACGGAGATCTCGGCGGCCGCGGTGATCAACTGCACCGGCGTCTGGACCGACGAGCTGCAGCGCCTGTCCGGCGGTCGCGGCCGGTTCCGGGTGCGCGCGAGCAAGGGCGTGCACATCGTCGTCCCGCGCGACCGGATCGTCTCGGAATCGGGGATGATCCTGCGCACCGAGAAGTCGGTGCTGTTCGTGATCCCGTGGCGCAACCACTGGATCGTCGGCACGACGGACACGGACTGGAACCTCGACCTGGCCCACCCGGCGGCGACGAAGCACGACATCGACTACCTGCTCGAGCACGTCAACACGGTCCTGGCGACACCACTGACGCACGACGACATCGAAGGCGTGTACGCGGGCCTTCGCCCGCTGTTGGCGGGGGAGAGCGAAGAGACATCGAAGCTCTCGCGCGAGCACGCGGTGGCCCGCGTGGCCCCGGGCCTGGTGGCGATCGCGGGCGGCAAGTACACGACCTATCGAGTGATGGCGGCGGACGCGGTCGACGCGGCGGCGGTGGACCTCCCGGGCCGGTCTCAGCCCTCGATCACGGACAAGGTCCCCCTGCTGGGCGCGGACGGCTACCACGCACTGGTCAACCAGGCCGACCACTTGGCCGCAGAGCACGGCCTGCACCCCTACCGGGTGAGGCACCTCCTGGACAGGTACGGCTCGCTGGTCCACGAAGTCCTGGCATCGGCGGACGGCCGCCCAGAGCTCCTGAAGCCGATCGAGCACGCGCCGGACTACCTGGGCGTGGAGGTGGTGTACGCGGCTTCGCACGAGGGGGCGCTGCACCTGGAGGACGTCCTCGCCCGCCGGACGCGCATCTCGATCGAGTACGCCCACCGCGGAGTGGACTGCGCATCACAGGTCGCCACCCTGGTGGGGGAAGTCCTCGGCTGGTCACCCGAAACGGTGAAGCACGAAATCGAGGTGTACCGGGCAAGGGTGGAGGCAGAGCGCGAATCCCAGTCCCAGCCGAGCGACGAAGCGGCGGACGCCCTGCGGTCGGCGGCCCCGGAAGCCCGGGCGGGGATCGTGGAGCCGGTGAGCTGAGGGTTGTCCACAGCCTCGCGGGGTTGTGGGCAGTCGGTGCTGCTGGGCGCCTTCGGACCGGGTTTCGTCCGGGGGCGCCGATAGACTGGCCTAGGGGCCGCCCCCCTGGGAGTGGCGGGGGATGTTCGGCGGCGGGGATGCCCCGAGGAGCGTGGGCTAGTCGCGCGCGCTCATGATCAGGTCGCCGTTCCCATGCGCTGTCAGCGAGATCCGGTAGCCGGTCGCTGATCACCACCCATCGGGTGGCTACCCGTGGCCGCTGCTGATTCGGGGCCGGTGGGTGGTGCGGCCGGCCCGCGGCCACCCGGCGACTCGCGCCGCAACCGCCTCGGGCCTGCACCTACAGCGCTTGGTAGGTCGCTTCGCCGCAGACACGCCACTCCCCTTCGGGATGGCCACGGCGGACCGGCGGTTGACCGAACGGCGATCGTGGAGCCGGTGAGCTGAGGGAGGTCGTAGGCGCGGCGCCGCTCAGGAAGTCCGGTGCCAGCGGATCAGCCGTTCCCCCGTCGCGGCTCGCTCCGGCTCCGGGCCGATCAACGTGAACCCGCACCGCTCCGCCACGATCGCCGATGCCGTGTTGCTCTCCTCGTACCGGTAACTCACCTCGGTCAGCCCCAGCCCTCCGAAGCCGAACCGGAGTGCCGCGTTCAACGCCGTCGTTGCGATTCCCTTGCCCCGCTCTGCCGGGTGGACCCAGATCGTTGCCTCGGCGTACGCCGCGTCCAGGTTCAGCTCGCGCAAGCCCACCTCGCCCAGCAAGCGGCCCGATGTCGGTTCGGCGATCGCCCAGGAACAGCGCTCGTCGCCTGCCCACTGGGCCGCTCGCAACGTCACGTACTCCGTTGCCTCGTCCAGGGTGCGCAGCCGGTAGTTCAACACGTACTTGCGGTGCGTCGGGTCCGCGAACGCCTCCATCAGGAGCCTGCGGTCGTCGATGTGCCGGTCGGCGCGCAGCTGGCGCAGGTAGTACGTGCCCGCGTTGATCTCCACCGGTTCCACTCCACCCAGCCTAGCCAGGCCGGGAGCGTGCCGCCCCCGGCCCGGCGTCAACCGGCGCCTACGGGGTGAAGCGCCAGATCACCGGCACTCCGCCCTCGTCGAGCGGGCCGTTCGATGCCCAGCCCGTGAACACGCCGTCGTCAGCGACGTGGCTCGACTCGTAGCCCGTGTACGTGCCCGGCTGCTTCAGCTCGCCGCCCGGGGTGGTTCCGCGCCACACGATCGGCTTGTACCGGAACGAGCCCGGGATCGGGGCCAGGCCCGCCGTCAGGCCACCCACGTTCAGGTCGCTCGCGTAGTCGCCGCCGGTCAGCGCGACCGGCGTCTCCGGTGTGGTCCACCGGATCGCCTGCGACGCGTTCCCGTTCGACGCGAAGCCGACCACGACGCCGTTGCGGATCGCCGAACCGTGGGGGTTCGAGAAGCCCGGGATGTCCGCCAGCGGCCGGCTCACGCCGTTCTTCCAGACGATGTCGCGCTCGAACCCGCTGAACAGGATCGAGCCGTCGTCGTCGATGTCGACCACGTTGTCCGCGCCGGACGGGAGCGGGAACACCGTGGCCGCGGCCGCGCCCGCCGGCCAGACCGCCGCCGCGTGGCCCGCGGGGTCGTCGGTGAAGACCATGCCGACCGCGTCACCCCGCCGGTTGACCGCGCGCATCTGGAACGAGCGGTAACCGGGCGGGTTGTCGCGGAGGTGGAACCCCGTGGCGTCGGCCACGAACGTGCGGTCGGCTCCCGTGTCGTAGTCGAGCGCCTCGCCGTAGATGCGCCCCGCGCTGTCCTCCCCTTCGGCCATCGCCCACTCGAAACCGTCCGGCACGCCGCGCAGCGTCGGCTGACCCCCACGCCAGCTGATCACCTGCAGTTTGTCCCCGACGATGAACGACCCGCTGTACTCGCCGTGGCCGTCCGACCCCGTCAGATACCCGTGCCCCACCGGGTCGGCTCCGGCCGGCAGCGGCAGCAGCGTCGGCTGCCAGCCCAGCCGGCCGGTTGCGGCCTGGGCCGGTGCAGCTGCCAGCGCCGCGGCCGTGATCGCCACCGCCGCCAGCACCCCCGGCCGCGAAAACACCCTGTTCATGGAAATCCTCCCTTTCCCCCGACCTGCGTGATCACCACGTCGGAACGCGGGCGCAGGTTGCCCGGCAAAGGGAGTAATCAGCGACGGCGGCGAGCGCCCGCGATCATCGCCACGACCAGCGGCAACGCCACCGAGATGATCAGCAGCCGGCCGCGGGAGAGGATCAGCACCGCGACCGCGAGGACGATCGCGATCGGCACCGCCGCCGCGGTCAGGAAACGGACCAGTGCGCTGTCCTCCGACGACGCCACCGGGACCCGAGGCGCCGAAACGCCGTTGAGCAACGCGCTCGGGCGGGGCGACGGGAGGTCGTCGAACAGCGGGACGAGCTCGCTGACCCGCTTGGCCGCCGTGACCTTCGCGGACCGGGCGCCGTATTCGTCGATGTCGAGCCGGCCGGTGCGGACGTGCTCTTCGAGGACGTCCAGGGCGTCCTGGCGCTCGGCGTCGCTCAACCGCATGTCGCCCACGGCGGAATCAGCGGCCCATCTCGCGCCGGTAGGAGTCACGCAGTTCGCGACGGCGTTCCCGGTCGCGCAGGTGCCGGTCACGGCGGTCGTGGTGGTGCCCGTGGCCCCACATCGCGCGGCCGAACACGCTCAGCCCGATCGGGATCAGGATCAGCGTCCCCGTCACCACGCCGCTGGCGATCAACGCGATCGTCGCGATCCAGACCAGCGGGATGAAGGCGGCCACGAACCGCTGCGACGACGACCAGCCGTCCGGGGCGGCCGCCGGCCGCGGTGCGGGCCCGGCCGCCGGTTCGGGTGCCGTGACGGCGACCTTCGGGACGTCGTCGTACTGCGGGTGCGGCGCCGGCAGGTCCGCGAAGATCTCGCCCAGCTCGCCGCGCGTCTTGGCCGCGGTGATCCGGGCCGAGCGTTCGCCGTACTCGTCGATGTCGATCCGCCCCGCGGTCATGTGCTCACCGAGCGCGGACAGCGCGGACTCGCGGTTCTGGTCGCTGATCCGCAGCTGCGGAGACGGGACTTCGGTCACGTAGTCGATGGTAGGCCGCCTCGGGGGCGGCCCACCACGACATCTGTAACGAACGGCGCTACTTGATCTCGAGAAGCTGCGTGCCCTGCGTCACGGCGGCGCCGACTTCGACCGAAAGACCGGTGACGGTGCCCGCTTTGTGTGCGGTGACCGGGTTCTCCATCTTCATCGCTTCGAGCACGACGATCAGCTCGCCGGCTTCGACCGTCTGGCCCTCTTCGACGGCGACCTTCACGATCGTGCCCTGCATCGGCGCCGTGACGGCGTCGCCGCTCACCGCGGCCTTGGAGCCACCGGCGCGCTTGCGCGGCTTCGCCTTGACGGCCGTGCCGCCGCCCCCGCCGCCGCCTTCGAACGCGAACCCGCCCGGCAGCGAGACTTCCAGGCGCCGCCCGCCGACCTCGACCACGACGTTCTGCCGCGGCTCTTCCTCGGCGGCCTCGATGTCGGGCGCCACGAACGGCTCGATCTTGTTGTCGAATTCGGTCTCGATCCAGCGCGTGTGCACGCTGAAGCCGTTCTCGTCGCCGATGAACGCCGGGTCGTTCACGATCACGCGGTCGAACGGCAGCACCGTCGCCATGCCTTCGACGACCATCTCGGCCAGCGCCCGTCGGCTGCGCTCGAGGGCGTTGTTCCGGTCCGAGCCGGTGACGATCAGCTTGGCCAGCATCGAGTCGAACTGCCCGCCGATGACGCTGCCCGACTCGACGCCGGAGTCGACGCGCACGCCGGGGCCGCTCGGCGCGACGAACTTCGTCACCGTGCCGGGCGCGGGCAGGAAGCCGCGGCCGGCGTCTTCGCCGTTGATGCGGAACTCGATCGAGTGGCCGCGCGGCTCGGGGTCCTCGGTGATCCGCAGCTTCTCGCCGCGCGCGATGCGGAACATCTCGCGGACCAGGTCCAGCCCGGTCGTCTCCTCCGACACCGGGTGCTCGACCTGCAGCCGCGTGTTGACCTCGAGGAAGGAGATCGTTCCGTCGGTGGCGACGAGGTACTCGACCGTGCCGGCGCCGTAGTAGCCGGCTTCCTTGCAGATCGCCTTCGCAGACTCGTGGATGCGCTTGCGCTGCTCGTCGCTCAGGAACGGCGCGGGCGCCTCCTCGACGAGCTTCTGGTGGCGGCGCTGCAGCGAGCAGTCGCGGGTGCCGACGACGATCGCGTTGCCGTGCATGTCGGCCAGGACCTGCGCCTCGACGTGACGCGGCTTGTCGAGGTAGCGCTCGACGAAGCACTCGCCGCGGCCGAACGCGGCGACCGCCTCGCGGGTGGCCGACTCGAACAGCTCGGGGATCTCTTCGCGGGTGCGCGCGACCTTCAGGCCACGGCCGCCGCCGCCGAACGCGGCCTTGATGGCCACCGGCAGGCCGTGCTCGTCGGCGAAGGCGACGATCTCGGAGGCGTCCTTGACCGGCTCCTTCGTGCCCGGCACCAGCGGCGCGCCCGCGCGCGTGGCGATGTGGCGGGCGGTCACCTTGTCGCCGAGGTCGCGGATCGCCTGCGGGCTCGGCCCGATCCAGGTCAGCCCGGCGTCGAGGACGGCCTGGGCGAAGTCCGCGTTTTCGGAGAGGAAGCCGTAGCCCGGGTGCACCGAGTCGGCGCCCGAGCGCTTCGCGGCGTCCAGGAGCTTGTCGAAGTTCAGGTAGCTCTCGGCGGCCGTGGTGCCGCCCAGCGCGAAGGCTTCGTCGGCCAGCCGCACATGGGGCGCATCGCGGTCCGGGTCGGCGTACACCGCGACGCTGGCCAGGCCAGCATCCTTCGCGGCTCTGATGACGCGTACCGCGATTTCGCCACGGTTGGCGACCAGGATCCTGGTCACCGGACCACCCGTGGATTCGCCGACCTGCTCGGCCACCCCGCACCTCCTGCGTCCGACAGCTGCATTGCTGACCGCCCACGCGGCATCAGGGAAGTCTACGGATATGACGTCGGGAGTCTCTTGAGTGAGAGGTGAACCACGCTCAGACGTGGTGCCGCAGCTCCTCGGGCAGGGGCGAGTCGAGCACGATCACGTCGTACGGGTTCGCCGCGTGGACCTTCGCCAGGTGCTCGGTGTTCACCAGCGCCCACGGCTGGTGCTCGCCGCAGCAGTCGATCAGCCGGTCCAGCGCGGTGAACGCGACCAGCGCGGTGCGGCCGTCCGGCGTGCGGCGCAGTTCGATCGACGCGCCTTCGGTCTCGGCGCTGACCGGGCCGGTCGGCAGGTAGAGGGCGGGAGGCAGGTTCGGGTTCGTCACCCGGACAACATAGACGGACACGCTCCGCTACGCCTGACCACGTCAGGTTGAACGGGCCACATCGCGACGGGGCGCTGCCGACGCGCGGCCGCGAAGCGGCTTACGCTCTGTCTTATGCGGACTACGGCGGTGCGGACGCCTCGGTCGGCGCTGCTCACCGCGGTGCTGGCCGCGGTGGTGACCGTCGGCGCGATCGGCGCGGTGTTCCTGCTGCGGCCGCGGCCCGAAGCGGCCCCGGAACTGGCCGAACCCGCCGCCGCGCCGGTGACACCCGCCGTGACCTGCGGCGGCGGCCCCTGCCGCCAGCTCGCGGCGGTGACGGTCGGGGGCACGCCGGTGGTGCTGCTGACCGACGCGGCGGGCGGTTCGGCGCGGCTGCGCGTCGGGCCCGAGCCGGGCACGGTGTTCGAGCTGTCGATCGCCCAGCTGGGCGTGCGGCTGGACCAGAACTCCCTGCGCTGCATCGACGGCCCGGCCCCGGCGTGCCTGGTGCGCGGTGACGTCGGCGACGACGGCACGGCCGCGTACGGCGAGCTGCTGGTCGGCAACGGGGGAGTGTGGCGCGACCCGGGCAAGCCGTTTTACGCGGACGCCGGGACGCTGTCGCTCTACGACGTCACGGCCGACGCCAGCCCCGACGTGATCGTGGTCCGCCACGACTGCCCGGACTCCGCGTCCGGCACCCCGAAGTGCACGGCGGCGCCGGTGCTGGGCGAGGTGTACGACCTGGCCGGCCGCTCGGTGGGCTGCACGCGGCGGGTGACGTCGCCGTCGGACCTGCGCGGCTGGCCGGACATCCGCCTCACCCGCGCCGACCTCCGCACCTGCCCGTCCTGACACGCGTGAAGGCCGCCTCGAACGCTCGAGGCGGCCTTCACGGGTTTGCGCGTCAGGCGGGGGCGGGTTCCGTGTGACGGGCCGCCGAGCCGTCGTCGCTGTGCTCGGGACGGTCGGTCGGGGCGTTGAGGACCTCGTCGTCGAGGAGGCCTTCGCTGCGCGCCACGATCGTCGGGACGACGATCTGGCCGGCCACGTTCGTCGCCGTCCGCATCATGTCCATGATCGGGTTGACCGAGTAGATCAGCGCCAGGCCGAGCGCGACCTGCTTGGCGTCCAGGCCGATGAAGGACGTCGTCAGCGTGAACGCCGTCAGCCAGCCGGTGGTCCCGGCCGTCGCGAGTGCGCCGACCACGGCGACCACCACGATGCCCACGTACTGCCAGAAGTTCAGCGACACCCCGGCCAGGTT
Source organism: Amycolatopsis sp. NPDC051102 (assembly GCF_040682815.1). NCBI lineage: Bacteria > Bacillati > Actinomycetota > Actinomycetes > Pseudonocardiales > Pseudonocardiaceae > Amycolatopsis > Amycolatopsis sp. NPDC051102. The sequence goes on along the minus strand of NZ_JBFBBT010000015.1, from coordinate 55,578 downwards.
CGCGACGAAGATCGCCGCGATCGCCGGGAAGACCGCCGCGCAGCCGTCCATTTTGGTCGCGCTGCCGAGCGGGGTCGCGAAGGCCGCGTACGCCGGTTGGACGCCGAGGTTGACCGCGGACTGGCGGGTCAGCGGCAGCGTCGCGGCCGAAGACTGCGAAGCGAACGCGAACTGGATCGCCGTGCCCGCCTTCGCGAAGAACTTCAGCGGGCTGACCTTCGCCACGAACTGCAGCAGGATCGGGTAGACGACGAACAGCACCAGCAGGCAGCCGACGTACACCGCGAGCGTCGTCGAGAACAGCGGGCGGAACAGCGCGTCGCCGTAGTTCGACACCGCCGCGCCGATCAGGCCGATGATGCCGAGCGGGGCGAGCCGGACGATCCAGCCGAGGTAGCGCTGGATGATTTCGAACACGCTCGTCGTGAAGTCCACGAACGGCTTTGCCTTGTCGCCCAGGCTGTACGCGGCGGCGCCGATCACCAGCGCGAGGAACAGCACCTGCAGCGTCTCGCCGTCGGAGAACGCTTTCACGAAGTTCTCCGGCAGCAGCCCGTTGACGAAGGCGTCCCACGAACCCCAGTGGTCGACGCTCTTCGCTGCCTTGTCGGCGTTCTTGGCCGTGGCTTCGACGCCGCCGAGGCCGCCGGCGCCGGGGTTGAAGATCCGGCCGACCGCGATGCCGATCAGCGACGCGATGAACGACGTGATCGCGAACCACAGCACCGTCTTGCCGCCGAGGCGCGCGGCGGTGCGGCCGCCGCCGAGCTTGCGGAGGCTGTTGATGCCGACCACGATCGCCGTGAAGACCAGCGGGATCACCGCGATCTGCAGCAGCGTGGTGAAGATGGTGCCGATCTGGTCGAGGAGATCGGTCAGCCAGCCGGCTTCGGTCTGCCGTGCGACGACGCCCAGGAGGGCGCCGACGACGAGCGAGCCGAGAACCGCGGCCGCGAACACCCGCGGCTTGGTGTATGTCCGGACAAAAGACACGGGGCGACTCCGGTGCTCGAAAATTTCCAGTCTTGCCGGGTAGGGAGAACGTCAGGCAAGGCAGGACTCTTCCGGATCACCCGATGGTGTGGTGCCTTTCTCAGGATGCGGGAGGCTGCCAGAGATCCACGACACTCACGCCGACCTCGGCCAGCAACCGGCGCGTGAGCGGCAGGCTGATCCCGATGACGCTCGTGTGACCGCCGTCGAGCCCGTCGACGAACCAGCCGCCCCGGCCGTCGATCGTGAAGCCGCCGGCGACCTGCAGCGGCTCGCCGCTGGCGACGTAGGCGTCGATCTCGTGCTCGCTCGGCGTGCTGAACCGGACCGTGGTCGCTTCCCAGCCGGACGCCTCCTTCGCGCGCGTCCCGCGGTCGAGCCGGACGACCGCGTGGCCGGTGAGGAGTTCACCGGATGCCCCCGCCATCGCGGCCCAGCGGGTCCGGGCGACCTCGGGCGAACCGGGCTTGCCGACCATCTGGCCGTGGATGGAAAGCATCGAATCGCAGGCGACGACGACGGCGTCCGGGTGGGCCGCGGCGACTTGGTCGATGACCGCTTCGGCCTTGGCCGCGGCGAGCGCGGTGACCAGCTCGGACGGCGACGGATCGGTCAGGGCGGCGGCCACGGCGTCCTCGTCGACGCCGGAGACGAACACGGCCGGATCGAGGCCCGCGGAGCGCAGCAGGGCGAGACGGGCGGGGGACTGGGAGGCGAGGACGAACTGCACGCCTGAAACTTACTTGACCAGGTGGTCGTGACCGAATTGTGACCGGCGTCACTTCGCGGGAGAGCTAGTTTGTTGTGGCTCGCAACTTATGGATCGACGGACCGTCACGGAGAGAACAATGCCGCTCCTCCGCACCACGAGATCATTGCGACTCACTTCGCTGGCCGGCCTGCTCCTCGCGGGCACGGCCCTCGTCCCCATGGCGTCCGCCTCCGCGACGCCGCTCTACCGGAACCCGCACGCCCGGGTGGCCGACCGCGTCACGGACCTGATGGCGCGGATGACGCTCGACGACAAGGTCGGGCAGATGACCGAAGGCGAGCGCGGCGCCGCGACGCCCGCGCAGGCCGCCGCCGCGCGGCTCGGCTCGATCCTGTCCGGCGGCGGGTCCACGCCGACGCCGAACACCCCGGCCGGGTGGGCGGACATGGTCGACGCCTACCAGAATGCGCTTACCTCCACCGGCCTGGGCATCCCGATCGTCTACGGCGCCGACACCGTGCACGGCCACAACAACGTCTACGGCGCCACGGTCTTCCCGCACAACATCGGCCTGGGGGCCGCGAACGACCCGCAGCTGGTCGAGCGGATCGGCGCGATCACCGCCGACGAAGCCGCGTCGACCGGCGTCAAGTGGGGTTTCGCCCCCTGCCTGTGCGTCGCCCGCGACGACCGCTGGGGCCGCACGTACGAGTCGTTCGGCGAAGTCCCCGCGAACCCCGTCGCCAACTCCGTGATCATCGAGGGCATGCAGGGCCGCCGGCTCGACGCCCCGACGTCCATCATGGCCACGGCCAAGCACTTCATCGGCGACGGCGGCACCACCGGCGGCGTCGACCAGGGCAACACCCAGATCAGCCTGGACGAGCTGCGGAAGATCCACCTGCCGCCGTTCCGGGCCGCGGTCGACCACGGCGTCGGCTCGGTGATGATCAGCTTCAACAGCTGGAACGGCGTCAAGGACCACGGCAACAAGTTCCTGATCACCGACCTGCTCAAGGGCGAGCTCGGCTTCTCCGGGTACGTGATCTCCGACTGGAACGGCATCGACCAGATCGACGGCCAGCCCGGGTTCACCCCGGCCGAGGTCAGCCAGGCCGTCAACGCCGGGATCGACATGGTGATGGTCCCGAACGACTACCTGAAGTTCATCAGCACGCTCAAGGCCGAAGTCCTCGACGGGCACGTCCCGATGTCCCGCATCGACGACGCGAACCGGCGGATCCTCACGAAGAAGTTCGAACTCGGGCTGTTCGAGCACCCGTACACCGACCGTTCGCTGCAGAAGGACTTCGGCAGCGCGGCGCACCGCGCCGTGGCGCGGCAGGCGGTGCGCGAGTCGCAGGTGCTACTGAAGAACGACGGTGTGCTGCCGCTGGCCAAGCGGGACAACAAGATCTTCGTGGCCGGGAAGAACGCCGACGACATGGGCAACCAGGCCGGCGGCTGGACGCTGACCTGGCAGGGCCAGAGCGGCGCGCGGGTCATCCCCGGCACGACGATCCTCGACGGCATCAAGGCCGGTGCCGGGAAAGGCACGAAGGTGACCTATGACCGTGCGGGTGGCGGAATCGACTCCAGCTACAAGGTCGCGGTCGCCGTGGTGGGCGAAACGCCGTACGCCGAAGGGCAGGGAGACCGGCCGGGCGGACTCGGCCTCGACGCTGAAGACCTCGCCCTCGTCGCCAAGCTGAAGGCGTCCGGCGTGCCCCTGGTCGTGGTGACGGTCTCCGGGCGGCCGCTCGACATCGCGGCGCAGCTGCCGTCCTTCGACGGGCTCGTGGCGGCCTGGCTGCCGGGGTCCGAAGGCGCGGGCGTCGCGGACGTCCTCTACGGCGACTACAACCCGACCGGGAAGCTGAGCTTCACCTGGCCGAAGAGCTCGGCCCAGGAACCGATCAACGCCGGTGACGGTCAGCAGGGCCTGTTCCCCTACGGGTTCGGCCTGTCCTACCGCCGCCACCACCACTAGCCACCGCTCCCGCGGTCCGTGCAGGCCCCCGTTCCGGTACCCGACACCGGCGCGGGGGCCTGCACGGTTTTCAGGCCGCGGCCGCTTCGGGCGCCGGCGCGGGGGTTTCCCAGCGCGGCTTGACCCGCCGCATCACCGCCGCCGAAACGACCCCGAGCAGCAGGACGACCATCGGCAGCAGCATCGTCTCGCGGGCGGCGTCGGTCAGTCCACTGTGGACGGCTTCGGTGGCCAGCTTCCCGGCCCGCGCGGCGATCTCCGCGGGCAGCCCCGGCATCGGCGACGGGCCGCCGGCCGAACCGAACTCGCCGGTGCTCGCCGCCGCGTGCGCGATCCCCTCGGCGAACGGCGCCCGGTACGGCTCCGGCAGCTGCGTCGCCGCCTTCGTCGCTTCGTCCGCGATGGACGCGCTGATCCGGGCCTGCAGCAGCACACCGATCGCCGCGCTGCCGAGCACGCCGCCGACCTGGCGGGCGGTGTTGAAGATGCCGGACGCGGTCCCGGCCAGCCGCGGCTCGACCGACCCCATCGTCATGTTGCTCATCGGCGAGAAGATGCAGCCGATGCCGAGCCCGCACACCAGCAACGCCGGCACGAACGACCACGGGTTGCTGTCCGGCGTCGCCTGCAGCGCGATGATCCCCAGCCCGGCCGCGAGCGCGGCGAGCCCGAACATCACCAGGTACTTGCCGTTCACCTTGTCCGACGCGCGCCCGACGAACGGCGCGATGATCCCGGACAGCAGCGACATCGGTGCGGTCAGCAGGCCGCCCATGGTCGGGCTCAGCCCGAGCACCGACTGGATGTAGATGACCAGCGGCAGGAACATGCCGGTCATCGCGAAGCCGACGGTCGCCGCGGTGAGCGTCCCGGCCGAGAAGTTCCGGTTCGAGAACACCTGCAGCGGCAGCAGCGGCTCGCTCTTGTTGAAGCGCTGCCACACCACGAAGGCGACCATCAGCAGCACGCCGGCGCCGATGATCTCGAACACCGTGATGCCGCCGAAGACCGTGCCCCAGTCGTACTGCTGGCCGTTCTGGACGCCGAACACGATGCACAGCAGCGCCGCGCTCGACAGGAAGATCCCCACCAGGTCGAACGAGTGCGAGTGCTTCGGCTGCCAGTCCGGCACCAGCAGCAGCGTGAGCACGACGGCGATCACGCCGATCGGCACGTTGACGTAGAAGATCCACTCCCAGCCGAGGTGGTCGACCAGCACCCCGCCGAGCAGCGGGCCGGCGATCGTCGCCAGGCCGGCGACGCCGCCCCACATGCCCATCGCCGGACCGCGCTTCGCCGGCGGGAACAGGTGCGTGATGAACGCCAGCGTCTGCGGCGTCATCAGCGCGGCACCGAGCCCCTGCACGGCCCGCGCGGCGATCAGCATCTCGACGTTGCCGGACAAACCGCACCACAGCGACGCACCGGTGAACACGACGAGCCCGGCCAGGAACACGCGCTTCGGGCCGAAGCGGTCACCGAGCCGGCTGGTGAACAGCATCGGCACGGCGTAGGTGAGCAGGTAGACGCTGATCACCCAGACGATCGAGTTCAGCCCGGCGCCCAGCTTGTTCAGCATGGTCGGGATCGCGATCGACACGATCGTGGTGTCGAGCAGGATCATGAAGAAGCCGAGGCACAGCGCGCCGAGCGCCGCCCACGGATTAGCTTGTCTTGCGTTCATCGTCGTCTTCCCTGGTGATGAGCGTGAGCTTGGGTTGTTCCTTGTCCGGGAAGGGGATCCGCCCGGACCGCAGGTCGTCGAGGAGGCGTTCGGTCCACTGCAGCTCGAACTTCCGGTGGTCGCACTGGTAGCGCCAGTCCAGCCAGTAGATCGGCGGCGTCCCGTCCTCGGCCAGGCGCTGCAGCACCGCCTCGTCGGCGGCCACCGCGGCGCGCAGCCGGGTGATCCGGTGCTCGAGTTCGATCAACGAGGTTTCCAGCCCCAGTTCGTCGATCACCGCGAGCCCGGACAGGTAGGCGGGGAACTCGGTGGCGAGATCGCCGAGCAGTTCGCGACCGCGCTGGGCGAACTCGTCCAGCCCGGTCTGGGTCATGCCGTAGACGGTCCGTTCGGGCCGCCGTCCGTCACGCTGCGTTTCGACGACCTCGATCAAGCCGTCACGGCACAGGCGCTCCACGGTGTGGTAGAGCGAGCCCGCTTTGACGTTGACCCGCATGTGGACGTACCGCTCGCGCATGAGCTGAGCCATCTCGTACGGGTGCAGCGGCCCCTCGTGGAGCAGCTCCAACACGGCAATGCCGAGTGGCGTCAGCTTGGGCGAGGCCATGACGGTGATCCCTCCAGGTCGTTTATTCCACGTGGACTATACGGTGGGGAGTAGGTGGCGGTCTACTCTCAATGGGGTAACCGTGCGTGTGCGGTTGGTGAACGGGAAGCGGCGTGATCTCCTGAGCGCGACTGTTCTGCCTGGATGAAGAAGTTTGTGATAGGAACTATCTAGACTCAGTTCGTGTTACGAACTAAAAGTGGGAGTAAACATGGTGCACTTCGGCATCGGCGTGTCCACCGCCGTCTCCGCCGTCTCCGAGACCTTGCAACTGGCCGTCCAGGCCGACAACAGCGGCCTGGACCTGATCACCGTCTCCGATCACCCGTACCACGCCGACCGGCTCGACGCGTACGCCGAACTCGGTGTCCTTCTCGGCGCGACCAGGCAGATCTCCGGCCTGGTCAGCGTCACCAATCTGCCCACGCGGCCCGCGTCGATGCTGGCGCGCACGGTCACGAGCTTGTCCGCGCTCACCGGCGGCCGGATCGTGCTCGGCATGGGCGTCGGCGGGCTCTGGGACGACATCGCGCGGCTCGGCTTCACCAAGCTGACGCCAGGACAGGCCGTCCGGGCCTTCGAAGAGGGCATCCGGCTGGTGAAACTGCTCGGCGGGGGCGGCGAGCCGGTCACCTTCGACGGCGAGTTCTACCAGGTCACCGACCTGGAACCCGCGCAGGAGGAGATACCACCGGTGTGGACCGGGTCCGTCGGGCCGAAGTCCCTCGCCGTCACCGGGCGGGTCGCTGACGGGTGGATGCCCGGGCGCGCCGCCGACTGGCTCAGCGAGCGCTACCGCACCTCGCGCCCGGTGATCGACGCCGCCGCCGTCGATGCCGGGCGCGATCCCGCCGAGATCGCCACCGTCTACAACTTCCCCGGGCGCATCACTGCCGAACCGCTCGCCAGGACCCGCGCTGACGACGGCCGCTGGATCGGCGGGTCGCCTGCCCAGTGGATCGAGGAGCTGACCGGCGCGGTACTGGACCACGGCGCCGCCGGGTTCGTGCTGTTCGGGCCCGGCGGCAGCACGCCCGACCGGTTCGCGGTCGCGCGGTGGGCGGAGGAAATCGTGCCCGCCGTACGGGAAGCCGTACGCTGACCGGATGGGGAAGAGCGGGGCGGACCTCGGTGTGGTGGCCGGGCTCGTGCGGGCGTCGTTCCTGGTGAACGCCGTCTACGCCGAGTCCGCCCGCCAGTACGGCCTCACCGTGCAGCAGGGGCAGCTGCTGTGCGTGCTGATGGGCCGCCCCTACGGCATGGGCGACCTGGGCGCGACGCTCGGCCTCGAGAAATCGAGCCTCACCGGCCTGGTCGACCGCGCGGTCCGGCGCGGGCTCGTCCGCCGCGCGCCCGACCCGGACGACCGCCGGGCCGTGCACGTCCTCCTGACCGAGGAAGGCCGCGAAGTCGCGGAGGACTTCTACGCGGCGACGTGCCGCCGGGTCGACGAGCTGGCCGCGCGCCTGAGCCCGCCGGACCGCGACCGGCTCGCGACCCTGCTCGGCACGATCGTGCGCGAGAACGAAGCCCCGACGGTCTTCCTCGACACCCTTCAGCCCTGAGGCAGACCCGAAGCGCGCCAAGCGTCTTCGCCGGGGTGAAGCGGCTTGTGCAGCGAACGGGCGTGATCGCCCCACCACGACGTACGCGGCTTCGGCTTCTCCGGCGCCTTCGCGGCCGAAGCCGCGGCGACGACCGCCGTCAGCGCCGCCAGCTCGGCGTCGCTCGGGTTTCCTCGGACCACCCTCAGCAGGGGACGCTGCTCGCTCACAGCGGGATGTTCCCGTGCTTCTTGGGCGGCAGCGACTCCCGCTTGTTGCGCAGCAGCGACAGCGCCCGCGCGACGTGCCCGCGGGTGTGCGCCGGCACGATCACCGAGTCGACGTACCCGCGTTCGGCGGCCGCGTACGGGTTCAGCAGCGTGTCCTCGTACTCCTGGATGAGCTCGGCGCGCAACGCGTCGACGTCCTGGCCCTCGGCCGCCGCCTTCGCCAAGGTCTTGCGGTGGACGATGTTCGCCGCGCCCTGCGCGCCCATCACCGCGACCTGCGCGGTCGGCCAGGCGAGGTTGACGTCGGCGCCGAGGTGCTTGGAGCCCATGACGTCGTACGCGCCGCCGTACGCCTTGCGCGTGATCACCGTCACCAGCGGGACCGTCGCCTCGGCGTAGGCGTAGATCAGCTTCGCGCCGCGGCGGATGATGCCGTTCCACTCCTGGTCGGTGCCCGGGAGGAAGCCCGGGACGTCGACGAAGGTGAGCACCGGGATGTTGAACGCGTCGCAGGTGCGGACGAACCGCGCGGCCTTCTCGGACGCGTCGATGTCCAGGCAGCCGGCGAACTGCGTCGGCTGATTGGCGACCACGCCGACGCTGTGGCCGTCGACCCGGCCGAAGCCGACGATGATGTTCGGCGCGAACAGCTCGTGGACCTCGAGGAAGTCGCCGTCGTCGACGACGCGGGTGATCACCTCGTGCATGTCGTACGGCGTGTTCGGCGAGTCCGGGATGATCGTGTCGAGCTCGCGGTCGGCGTCGGTGACGTCGTCGAAGAACCCGGGCGGGTTGTCCGGCACCTCGAACACCGGCGCGTCCGACAGGTTGTTCTGCGGCAGGTAGGAGAGCAGTTCCTTGACGTAGGCGATGGCGTCCTCGTCGTCGGAACCGAGGTAGTGCGCGACGCCGGACTTCGTGTTGTGGGTGCGGCCGCCGCCGAGCTCCTCGAAGGTGACGTCCTCGCCGGTGACCGTCTTCACGACGTCCGGGCCGGTGATGAACATCTGCGAGGTCTCGTCGACCATCACGACGAAGTCGGTCAGCGCGGGGGAGTAGACGTGCCCGCCCGCGTTCGCGCCCATGATCAGCGAAATCTGCGGGATGACGCCGGAGGCCTTGACGTTGCGGTTGAAGATCTCGCCGTACAGCCCGAGCGAGACGACACCCTCCTGGATGCGCGCGCCGCCGCCCTCGTTGATGCCGATGATCGGCCGGCCGGTCTTGATGGCCAGGTCCATCACCTTGACGATCTTCTCGCCGTAGACCTCGCCGAGGCTGCCGCCGAAGACCGTCACGTCCTGGCTGAAGACGCACACCGGGCGGCCGTCGACCGTGCCGTAGCCGGTGACCACGCCGTCGCCGTAGGGGCGGTTCTTCTCCTGGCCGAAGTTGGTCGAGCGGTGCCTGGCCAGCTCGTCGAGCTCGACGAACGAGTTCTCGTCGAGCAGCAGCTCGATGCGTTCACGTGCGGTTTTCTTGCCCTTGGCGTGCTGCTTCTCCACCGCACGGGCCGAGCCCGCGTGTACCGCCTCGTCGTACCGGCGGTAGAGGTCGGCCAGCTTGCCGGCCGTGGTGTGGATGTCCGGTTCGTCCTCGGGCGGCGTCCCGAGCGGCTCCGTCGCACTGCTCATTCCGGGGAGCTTAACTACTTGTCGGTCACTTCGCGTGTGGCGTAGGCAACGTCTGTGGAGATCCGAACCCTGGGTGTTGCCGACCTGTCCGCCTGCTCCGACCTGGCCGAGTCGCGGTCCTGGCCGCGGGAGCCGCCGAAGTGGAGGTTGCTCCACGAGGTCGGGACGGTGTTCGGCGTGGATGCTCCGGACGGCTCGGGGCTGGCCGCTTGCAGCGTTCTCGTGCCGTTCGGGTCGGTGGCGTCGATCTCGATGGTGCTGGTTGCCGGCCGGTACGAGCGGCGGGGGCTCGGGCGGGCGATCACCTCGCATGCCGTCTCCGCAGCCGGGGACCGGGTTGTGTGGTTGCACGCTTCTTCGATGGGGCGGCCGTTGTACGAGTCGATGGGGTTCGTCGTCGACGGCGGTTGTCAGGGGCATGCCGGGTCGTTCTCGGACGATGGTGGGGTGGGGGCCTGTCCCGGTGCGTTGTCTGACGTGCTACCGCTGGATCGCGCGGCTCACGGGGTGGATCGGCGGGGTTTGCTCGAGCGGCTCGGGACGCCGTTCGTGGTGGACGGCGGCTTCGCTTTCGGTACGGACATCGGGCACGTGACGGTGATCGGGCCGGTTGTCGCCGAAACCGAGGAGCAGGCGAAGGCGGTCATCCGGGGGGTGGCGCGGTCGGTTTCCGGTGCGGTGCGGGTGGATCCGGACTTTCGGTTTCCCGCGCTTACTGCGTGGGTTCGGGAGCGGGGTTTGGTTGCGGGGGCCTTGGCGCCGCGGCTGGTTCTGGGGGGCCGGGCGCTGCCGGGGGATCCGGCGATGCGGTTTGCGCCTTTTACGCGGGCTATCGGGTAAACGCTTCGGATGCAGGGTGGGCTGAAGGCCTGCGTCACGTCGATGTGGGCCTTACCAGGCCTGACTCGTAGGCGGCTATCACCAGTTGTGCGCGGTCTCTTGCTGCCAGTTTGTGCAGCAGGCGGCCTATGTGGGTTTTCACCGTTGCTATTCCTACGTGCAGTCTTGCCGCTATCTCGTCGTTCGACAGGCCTTTGGCGATCAGGGTCAGGACTTCCTGCTCTCTTGCCGTCACTCCGTCCAGTCTTGTCATCGGGCCCGAGGGGAGACTTGCGAACTCCGCCACCAGTCTTCGTGTCACCGACGGGGCCAACAGCGCGTCGCCCGATGCCACCACTTCTATTGCGGCCAAGAGATCTGGTGGGCGGGTGTCCTTCAGGAGGAAGCCGCTCGCTCCTGCCCGCAAGGCCGAATACACGTACTCGTCCAGGTCGAATGTGGTCAGCATCAGGACTCTTGTGTCGGTTTCCGCGCAGATTCTGCGGGTTGCCTCTATTCCGTCCATCTCCGGCATGCGGACGTCCATCAGGACCACGTCCGGCCGCTCGGCCCGGGTCAGGGCCACCGCCTCCACTCCGTCGGATGCTTCGGCGACCACCTCCAGGCCCGGTGCACTGTCGACCAGGACGCGGAAGCTTCCGCGCAGCAGTGCCTGGTCGTCGGCGATCAGGACGCGGGTCATCTGTTCGCCGCCCTTTCGTAGGGCAGGCGTGCATACACTCGGAAGCCCGTTCCGGCCGGGGCCGCGGAGAACTCGCCGTGGTAGACCGCCACTCGTTCGCGCATTCCGATCAGGCCGTGGCCGGGTACCGCCTCGCCGCCGCGGCCGTTGTCATTCACCTCGATGCTCACTTCGCCGTCGCCGCCTGTCACGTGGATCCGGCACGTTGTCGCGTTCGCGTGCTTCACCACGTTGGTCAGGGCCTCCTGCGCTATCCGGTACACCGACTGGCCGACGCCGCCCGGTAGCTCCGTCAGGCCGTCGATCGCCAGGTCGACCGCCGGGCCCGCCTGCTGGGCGCGTTCGGCCAGCGCCCGCAGGTCGTCCAGTGTCGGGGCGGGGGTCAGGGCCGGGACGCCCGTTCCGTCGCGGAGTACGCCCAGCATCCGCCGCAGCTCCGCCAGGGTTTCGCGGCTGGTGTCTTCGATGACGCGCAGTGCGTCGCGGGCCTGGTCCGGTTGCTCCAGGGCGACGTGGTTGCCGACCGCCGCCTTCACCGCGATCAGGCTCATGCTGTGCGCGACGACGTCGTGCATCTCCCGTGCTATGCGCAGCCGCTCGGCCGAAACCGCCTGCTGGGCGTGGGTTTCCCGCTCGATCACCGCGTGCTCGCGGCGGCCGTGGACCGCTATGCCCAGTGCGAACCCGACGATCAGCGCCGATGCGCCGAAGTTCACCGTTGTCGCCGTGCTCGGGTTCGGGACCACTATCCCGACCAGGCCGACGCCCAGCAGGCCGGCCGCGAAGCCGACCCGCGAGGCGCGGCTGCCTCGGTGCACCACGAACGTGTACAGCGCGCAGCCCGCCGAGACGACCGCGACCGCCAGCACCGGGCCGCCGATCGGGACCGCGGCCGCCGTCGCCACCAGGGACAGGATGTAGGCGGCGCGCGGTGACCAGCGGCGGAGCACGATCGGGACCCCGCTCACCACGAGGATCGTCCAGCCGAGCCAGGCCGGCAACCACAGCGGCAGGGACCACGCGCCCGCGGCCAGGTTGCCGACGGCACCGAGAGTCAGCACCAGGACGGCCAGCCCGTCCAGGACCATGCGAATGCGCATGAACCGAACGTAATGCGGACCCCGGCCGCGCGCGTCAACCTTGGGTCGGATGCTCCGCGTAATGCTTCTTCACCGCTTCGACGCGGTCGGGTGGCCAGTCCGGGAGGTCGACGCCGTGGGTGGCGGCGAACAGCTTGTCGACCTGCTCGTGGCGGCGGGCCAGCTGCGCCGGGACGTCGGCCTCGGCCGCTTCCGTGAACTCGACGCGCGTGCCTTCGCGCGGGTCGTGGACCAGCTGCCAGCCGGGTTCGTCCGGCAGCAGCGGGCGGAGCTCGTCCACGGGCTTCCAGCCGAGGTCGCGGCGGAAGCGGATCGTGCCGCCGGCGAGGAGCTCGCCGTCGTCGAGGCCGAATTCCGCCACGTAGGACGCCGTCCGCTCGTGCCACTGGTGGGGCTGTTCGGCCTCGCCGCCGGCGAGCCGGGCGTCGAGGGCGTCGAGGCAGACGTCCCAGCCGGCGGCCGTCCGGCCCGCGGCCAGCTTCGCGATCGCGGGGTCGCCGCGGCCGAAGGTGTGGGTGAACTGCAGGAGGCTGCCGTCGCCGTCAGGGGAGATCAGCCAGCGCAGGGTGTCGTCGTTCCAGACGAAGGTGAACTCGCGCGGCGGGTCGGCGGTGACGACCCGGCCGGTGGTCGTGCTGTCTTCGCCGGGGAAGGTGAACCGGATCGCGCCGCCGGCCCGCAGCTCGACGTCGACCTCCGCGGGGAACCAGTGCGCCAGCTCGGCCGGGTCCGTGATCGCGTGCCAAACCCGTTCGGGTGGGTGCTTCAGCCGGCGTTCCAGCCGGAGCGCGGGGCGTTCGTCGGCGGTCTGCAGCGTCGCTCGTCCGGACACGGCGTCCTCCCGTGGGTTGCCTGTGCCGGTATATAACCACCAGGGCATATTGAGGTCAAGCGCCGCGTACGGCGATGACCGCGGTGGCGAGTTCGGGATCGCTCGCGGCCTTGTCGAGCGCGGTCTGCAGGACCGTGGTGTACGTCGGTTCCGTTTCGGCGTAGCGCTTGCGGCCGGCGTCGGTGATCACCGAGTAGACGCCGCGGCGGTCGTCTTCGCACAGGTCGCGGATGGTCAGGCCGGCCTCTTCGAGGCGGGCGCACATCCGGCTGACCGAGCTCTGGTTGAGGCCGATCGCCTCGGCGAGCTCCTGCATCCGCAGGCCGCCCCGCGGACCCGCGATCAGCTTTCCGAGCGCGCGGTACTCGGACAGGCCGAGCCCGTGACGCCGCTGCAGCGCCTTGGCGAGTTCCTGCTCGATCCGGGCGTGCAGCACGAGCACGCGGCCCCAGGCCTGGGCGTCGACGGTCATCTTGCGACCTCCTCTTGACGCCAGGATAGTCCAGGGACAGTATTTATATGTACATGCAAATAACTGGAGGGGTTCGGACATGAGCGACCGCAGCTTCCTGTTCCTGGTCGGGGCCGCGCGGGCCGGCGGCAACACCGAGATGCTGGCCCGGCGGGCGGCGAAGGAACTGCCCAAGGACGTGGCGCAGCGGTGGATCCGGCTGCCGGAGGTGCCCCTGCCGCCGTTCGAGGACCGCCGCCACGGCGCCGGATCGCATCCCGATCCGGGCGAGAACGAGCAGCTGCTGATGGACGCGACGTTCGCCGCGACCGACATCGTGATCGTGTCACCGGTGTACTGGTACTCGGTGGCGGCGAGCGTGAAGCTCTACCTCGACTACTGGTCGGGCTGGATGCGCCTGCCGGTGGAGTTCAAGCCGCGGATGCGCGGGAAGGCACTGTGGGGCGTGAGCGTCCTGAGCGAGACCCCGCGCGAAGCCCAGCCGCTGATCGGCACCCTGGAGCTCTGCGCGGAGTACCTGGGCATGCACTGGGGCGGCGTGCTGCTCGGCAACGGCAGCCGGCCCGGCGACGTGCTCGCGGACACCGAAGCGATGACGGCCGCGCAGACGTTCTTCGCCGGCGCGGACCTGGTCACGGCGTAAGGACGTCCTTCGCGATCAGGCGCAGGCCGCTGGTCAGGTCGGCGGCCGACGGCGCGTGGTCCGGGTCGATCAGCCACTGGAGCATCACGCCCGAGAGCAGGGCTTGGTGCACCGTGCCGGCGGCCCGGGCCTCGGCGCTGCCGTCGTCCAGGCCCTGGAAGAGGTTCGCCAAGCCGTGGCGGGCCAGCTCGAGCGCCTCGGCCAGCTGGGTGCGGACCTGCTCGTCGAGGTCCGGCTGTGCGTACGCCTCGAACGTCATCGCCCACATCCGGCGGTGCTCGCCGAACGACTCGAGCACGCGCTGCCAGATCAGCTCGAACCGCTCGGCCGGTGCCGCGTCCGGCGGGGTCTCGACCTGCAGTGTCTTCGCCAGCGCCTCGCCCCACTCTTCGTTCGCCTCGATCAACGCGGTGTTGAGCAGTGCCTCGCGCGAGCCGAAGTGGTAGCCGATGGCGGCCATGCTGACGTCCGCCGCCGTGGCCAGGTCGCGCACGGTCGTGCGGGCGTAGCCCTTCTCGTGCAGACAACGCTTCGCGGCGGCCAGCAGTGCTTCCTTGTTGCCCATGGCCAGAGGCTAGCACGTTCGTCTTAGGCGATCGTCTTGCGCGATCGCCCAAATCGGGGTTACCGTTCTGGGCATGCAGAACAGACGAGTCCTCATCTCCGGCGCGAGCGTCGCCGGCCCCGCCTTCGCCTTCTGGCTCCGTCGCCACGGCTTCACGCCGACGGTCGTCGAGCGCGCTCCCGAGCTGCGTGACGGTGGCTACGCGGTCGACTTCCGTGGCGCGTCGCTGCGGGTTCTCGACCGGATGGGCCTGCTGGGCGCGGTCGAAACGGCGGCGACCCGGATGGGCGAAGTGACCTATGTGGACAGTGACGGCCGGCCGCTGGTGGTCACGCCGCCGGCCTACCAGAGCGGCGAGCTGGAAATCCTCCGCGGCGACCTCGCGCGCATCCTCCACGACGCGACGAAGGACGACGTCGAGTACGTCTTCGGCGACTCGATCACCGGCCTCGCCGAGCACGGCGACGGTGTCACGGTCACCTTCGCCCACAGCGAGCCGCGCGAGTTCGACCTGGTCATCGGGGCCGACGGGCTGCACTCGAACGTGCGCTCGCTGGTCTTCGGCGACGAGACGCCGTTCCGCCACGACCTCGGCTACTACGTCTCGATCTTCACCGTGCCGAACCATCTGGGCCTCGACCGCGCAGGCCGGTTCTACAACGAGCCGAACCGGACCGTCGGCGTCTACAGCGCTAAGGAGAACACCGAGGCCAAGGCGCTGTTCTGGTTCGGCTCCGACCGGCTGGACTACGACCACCGCGACGTCGAGCAGCAGCGGCGGATCGTCGAAGAGATGTTCCGCGAAACGGGCTGGGAGACGTCGGCGCTGCTCAAGGCCATGCGCGAGGCGCCGGACTTCTACTTCGACTCGGCGAGCCAGATCAAGCTGGACTCGTACTCGCGCGGGCGTGTCGCGCTGGTCGGCGACGCCGCGTACTGCGCCGCGCCGCTTTCGGGGATGGGCACCAGCCTGGCGATCGTCGGCGCGTACGTGCTGGCCGGCGAGCTCGCGGCGGCCGGCGGCGACCACACGGCGGCGTTCGGCGCGTACCGCGACGAGATGCGCGGCTTCGTCGACGCCTGCCAGAAACTGGCCGAGGGCAACGGGAAGTGGTTCGTGCCGCCGTCGCGCGCGTGGCTGAAATTCCGCAACCTGAATTACCGGCTGCTGCCGTACCTGCCGTGGCGCAAGGTGATCGAGGAACTGCCGCTCAAGGCGGGCAACGCGATCACGCTGAAGCCGTATGCGGTGGTGCCGGTGTGACGCCGCGGCGCTTCGCGATCCCGGCCATGTTCTCCTCGCCCCAGTCGCCCAGCGGCAGCAACGCGGTGTTCAGCCGCTGACCCAAGTCCGTCAGTGAGTACTCGACTTTCGGCGGGATCTCGTGGAACACCTCGCGGTGCACGATCTCGTCCGCCTCCAGCTCCCGCAGGGCCTGGATCAGCATCTTCTCGCTGATGCCGGCCACCTTCCGCTTCAGCTCGCCGAACCGCAGCGGCTCGGCGTGCAGCGCCCAGAGGATCAGGGCCTTCCAGCGGCCGCCGATCACGTCGACGGCCGCGTCCAGTCCGCAGCGGTAGGTTCGGGGCTGCATGCAGGATCCTTACGTTTTGGTGGGTACCTGACTTATTAGTCGGTACTTGTCCAGTGTAAAGCGCGCCCGCAGCATGGAACCCATGGGAGAAAGCAAGAAACACGTGAGCGTGCTCGGCCTGGGGCGGATGGGTGCCGCCCTCGCCGGGGCGCTCCTGGGGGCGGGACACGACGTCTCGGTGTGGAACCGGTCGCCGCGCAAGGCCGGCCCGCTGCTCGACCGCGGTGCCCGGCTCGCGGCCACACCCGAGGAGGCAGCGTCGGCAGAGGTCGTCGTCAGCTGTCTGTCCACTTACGACATTCAGCGGCCGGTGCTGGAGGCGGCGTCGCCGAAGGTGCTCGTCAACCTCACGTCCGGAACGCCGGAGCAGGCCCGCGAAACCGCGAAGTGGGCGGCGTCGGCGGGGATCGAGTACCTGGACGGCGTGATCATGGCCGTGCCGCAGGGGATCGGGACACCGGGCGCGCTGATCCTCTACAGCGGCTCGGAACCGGTGTTCGAGGCGCAGCGCGAGGTGCTGGAAGTCCTGGGCGAGCCGGTGTTCCTCGGCGAGGACGCCGGGCTGGCGGCGCTGTACGACCTGGCGCTGCTCGGCATGATGTGGTCGTCGATGGGCGGTTACCTGCACGCGCTCGCGCTGGTCGGCACCGAGGGCGTCACGCCGGAGCAGTTCGCGCCGATGGCTTCGGCCTGGCACTCGGCCGTCGGCGGGTTCCTGGCCGGAATCGGGGCCCAGGTCGGCAGCGGCGACTACGAAACCGACGTGTCCGCCTTGGACATCAACGCCGCCGGGCTCGGCCTGCTGGTGGAGACGAGCCGCGCGCAGGGGATCAGCACGGCGGTGCCCGCCGCGCTGAAAGAACTGTTCGACCGCGCGGTCGCGGCGGGCCACGGCTCGCACGCGATCGCCAGCGTCATCGAGGAGATCCGGTGAAGTACCAGGGGAAGAAGGCCGTCGTGACCGGCGGCACGCACGGCATGGGACTGGCGGTGGTGCGCGCCCTGCTCGACGGCGGCGCGGAGGTGCTGCTGACCGGCCGGGACGTGTCGCCGCTGGAAGGGAAGCTGCCGGGCAAGGCGCACCTGCTGTCGTCGGACGCAGCCCGGCTGGCCGACGTCGAGGAGCTGGGTTCGGTGGCCGCGGACACGCTCGGCGAGCTGGACCTGGTGTTCGTCAACGTCGGGTTCTCGACGCTGACACCGTACGAGGACGCCACACCCGAGCTCTACGACCGGACGTTCGACGTCAACACCAAGGGCGCGTACTTCACGGCGCAACGGCTGGCGCCGCTGGTCCGGTCGGGTGGTTCGTTCGTCTTCACGACGTCGGTCGCGGCCGGGGCGGGGATCGCCGGGATGGGCCTGTACTCGGCGGCGAAGGCGGCGGTGCGGTCCTTCGCCCGCACGTACGCGGCCGAGCTGGCGCCCCGCGGGATCCGGGTCAACGTGGTCAGCCCCGGCTACACCGACACGCCGACGATGGGCGTGACCGGCGTGCCGGAGCCGGTGCTGGCGAAGTTCAAGGCGATCGGCGACGAGATCACGCCGCTGAAGCGCCACGCGACGTCGGAGGAGGTCGCGGCGGCGGTGCTGTTCCTGGCCTTCGAGGCGACGTTCACCACCGGCGCCGACCTCCCCGTGGACGGCGGGCTCGGCCAGCGCCTCACCCTGCCCGCGTGAGGTGCGCCGCCGGCTCAGATCGCCGCGGGCGTGTGCGCGCCGACGTCCAGCCGCCCGTCCGGGGCTTCATGGCCTCGATGATCACGCGGCCCCGCGGCGCGATCGAGTGGCCCGATGGCCGACCTGTGCAAGAATCGAGCCATGGCCTTCGTGCACCCGAACCGTCACCACGTCGCCGTCCTGGTCCGCCACGGCATGCTCGTGATGGAGCTCGGGATCGTCCACCGACTGTTCAGCCAGGCGCGGTCGGCGGCGGGCGAGCCGCTGTACGAGGTCGTGACCTGCACCCTCGAGCCCGGCCCGGTGCGCACCGACTCCGACTTCACCATCCCGGTCGACCGCGGCCCCGAGGTGCTCGCCGAGGCCGACACGGTGATCGTCCCCGCGTCGCTGGCCGAGTACGAGCCGATGGCGCGCGTGCTGACCCCGCCGCTCAAGGCCGCGCTCGACCGCATCCCGGACGGCGCGCGCATCGCGTCGATCTGCACCGGCGCGTTCGTGCTCGCCGCGGCCGGGCTGCTCGACGGCCGCCCGGCCACCACCCACTGGCGTTCCGCCGAAGAGCTCCAGGACCGGTTCCCCGAGGTCGACGTCGACCCGTGCGTCCTCTACACCGACGACGGCGACGTGCTGACCTCCGCGGGCGTCGCCGCCGGCATCGACCTGGTGCTGCACATGATCCGCCGCGACCACGGCGCCGCGGTGGCCAACGAGGTCGCCCGCGGCACGGTGGTGTCCCCGCACCGCGAGGGCGGCCAGGCCCAGTTCGTCCGCCGTCCGGTGCCCGAGCCCCGCACGTCGTCGACGAAAGCGGCGCGAGCGTGGGCGTTGGAGAATCTCCACCGCCCGCTGACGCTGCGCGAGCTCGCCGCCCGCGAGGCGATGAGCACGCGCACGTTCACCCGCCGCTTCCGCGACGAGGTCGGCGTCTCCACTCTGCAATGGCTGACGCAGCAACGGGTCGAGCGCGCCCGCCAGCTGCTGGAGGAGACCGACCTGCCGGTCGACCGCGTCGCCACCGAAGCCGGGTTCGGGACGGCGGCGTCGCTGCGCCAGCACTTCCAGGCGGCGCTCGCGGTGTCGCCGAGCGCGTACCGTTCGACGTTCCGCGGGGAACTGGCCGCCCAGGCGGGCTGAAATCCGGCTAGCGTCGACGGCCATGGACGACTTCTACGTCAGCCACAGCCGCTTCTCCGACCCGGGCCCGCACGCGGGCTGGCTCGACGCAACCCCGCGCACGGTCGCAGCTCTGCGCGAAGCGGCGTCCCAGCTCGTGTTCCACTACTGGGGCGCGGGCGACATCACCGAGCACGGCTTCCCGGCGGCCCGCCGCGCCGAGATCACCCTGCGCTACGCCACGGACATGTGGGCGCGCCTGCGCGAACTCGACCCGGCGCCGCCCGGCGGGCCACGGTCGCCGCTGCACCGGATCGTCGGCTGCTGCCGCGACTTCACCCTCCTGTTCGTCTCGATGGCGCGCCACCACGGAATTCCGGCGCGCGCCCGGGTCGGTTTCGCGAGCTACCTGATGCCCGGCTGGTACCTCGACCACGTCGTCGCCGAGGTCCCCGGCGACGACGGCTGGCGCCTGGTCGAGCCCCAGCTGTCAGCGGGCTTCCGCGACCCGGTGGACGACGCGGAGTTCGACCTCCTCGACGTCCCCCGCGACCGGTTCCTGACCGCCCCCGACGCGTGGACCGCGGCCCGCGCGGGCGACCTCGACCCGGGCCGGCTGGTCGTTTCGCCGGACCTGGACGTGCCGTTCCTGCGTGGTATCCCGTACGCCTGGCACAACCTCGTGCTCGACCTCGCCGCGCTCAACAAGCACGAGATGCTCCAGTGGGACACCTGGGGCGCGCTCGACGCTTCGGTTTCGCTGCCCCCGGCCACCCTCGCCCGCGCCGACGAGCTGGCCGAGCTGATGGCTCACGCCGACGTCGAGCAGCTGCGGGCCGCGTTCGAGGCCGACGACGTCCGGGTGCCGCCGGTGATCCGCACGGTCACCCCGCCGGAACAGCACTTGGCCGAGGTGGTGCTCCGCTGACCTCGACGGCGGTCCGCACGAACTGCGCGATCCGCAGATCCCGCGCCCCGGACGGCCAGGCGAGCGCCAGCGTGTAGGGCGTCGCGTCGACCACCGGCCGGTAGACGACGTCGTCCCGCGAACGCAGCTCGGCAACCGACGCCGGCAGCAGCGCAACCGCCTGCCCGAGCGCGACGGTCTCCAGTAGCTGGGCGCTGTCGTGCACCACCGGCCCCGGCGTCACAGGGCCGCCGGTCACGTCCTGCCCGGACCAGTACGCCCGGTCCGCGGCCGAGGACAGCGGCCAGCACGGCGTCGGCCGCCCGGCGAAGTCCGCGCAGGTCAGCACGGCCCTCCCGGCGAGCTCGTGGCCCACCGGCAGCGCGGCCACCCGTGGCTCGCTGAACAGCACCTCGACGTCCAGGCCGTGCCGGGTGTGGCCGTGGCAGCCGAGGACCGCCACGTCGGCCCGGCCGTCGCGCACCATCTCCGCCTGTTCGCCGAACCCGCTGACCCGCACCTCGACCGGGTCGGGGTGCGCGTCGGCGATCCGCCGCAGCAGATCGGTCACGACACCGGGCTTGGCGGTGACGACGAGCGCCGGCGTCCGCTGCGCGGCCCGCCGCGTCCGCCGGACCGCCGCGGTGACGGCGTCCAGCGCCTTCGCCGACTCGGCGAAGAGGACGGTGCCGGCCGGCGTCAGGGCGACGTGCCGGCTGGTGCGTTCGAAGAGCTGGACACCCAGCCGCCGTTCGAGCAGCCGGATGGCGCGTGACAGCGGTGGCTGCGCCATCCCGAGCCGCTCGGCAGCGCGCGAGAAGTTCAGCTCCTCGGCGACCGCGCGGAAATACCGCAGCTCACGGACCTCGACATCGTCCATACCGGGAGAGTATCGCGGCGGAGTCCACAGGTCTTTCCCTTTCTGATTCGCGCATGGCGGGGTTGGTGTCGATAAGTCCACAAAGGACGGTGCGTCGGCGGTGTCGTTCGGGCTCACCCCGGCGCCGCCCTCAACGACCGCGCCTCAACGACCGCGCCGCTCGGGGTCAGCCCTGAGCCGAAACGTCCGGCTCGGCCTGCTCGGGCTCTGCCGGGGCGATGCCGTGGAGGGCCGCGCACACTATCGAGTTCACCGGGGGCGGGTCGAGCGGTGCCGTGTGCGGGAACACCGTTGTCAGCACCGAAGCGTGGCAGTAGCCGACCAGCATCGCCGCTGTTGCGTCCACTTCGGACTCCGGGCGCAGGCGGCCCAGTGCCTTCTCCGCCTCGAGGTAGGCCACCAGCCGGTCGCGCCAGTAGCCGGACCGCTCGCTGATCTCCGCGAACCGCTCCAGCACCTTCGGCTGGCCGATCAGGCCGCTGAACGCCGGGACGAGCGCCTTGTGCAGTGCCAGCCCGAACTCCAGGTGCCGGCGGAGGTTGCCGGTCAGGGTGCCTTCGCCGGCCACCGGCAGCTCGCCCAGCTCCGCCTCCGTCGTGCGCACGTGCTCCAGCAGGGCCCGGGCCACCAGCTCCTCCTTGTCGGAGAAGTGGTTGTAGAGCACGCCGTCGGCGACGCCCGCCAACCGGGCGATCTCGCGCACGGTCATCCCGATCGTGCCGTGGGTGGCGATCATCTTCTGCGCGGTCTCGACCAGCAGGTCGTGCAGTGACTGCCCGTCCCGCTGCGCGGCGGCTTTCCTCGGTGACATCACCGCCATCGTACGGCCGTCGTCGTCAGGACCTCCTTCCCGTGACCAGCCACGCCGTGCCGCGCAGGCGGACCGCGTCCGGGGCCGCGAACGGTTCGAGCGCCGCCGTCAGCGCCTCGGTGGCCCGGGCCGCCGTCGCCTTGTCGACCAGGCCCAGGTGGTGGCGGACCGGCCCCCAGCCCGCGATGAAGCGCGCCGCGTCTGGCACGTCACGGCCCCAGACCTGGTCCGCCTCGACGTGGGTGCACACCACGTCGTCGAAGCCCGCTTCGGTCAGCACCGCCCTCGTCCGGTCCGGGTCCGCGAACGACGTCGGGCCGCTGCCGTCCGGGCCCGTCGGCTGGGGGAGGAAGGCCGCCATCGCGCCGAACAGCCGGCCGAGATCGGTGCCGGC
Source organism: Amycolatopsis sp. NPDC051102 (assembly GCF_040682815.1). NCBI lineage: Bacteria > Bacillati > Actinomycetota > Actinomycetes > Pseudonocardiales > Pseudonocardiaceae > Amycolatopsis > Amycolatopsis sp. NPDC051102. The sequence goes on along the minus strand of NZ_JBFBBT010000015.1, from coordinate 33,667 downwards.
GAGCGCGGTCATGCAGAGGAACGCCAGGCGCCCGCCGGGGCTCAGCGCGCGCCGGACGTTGGCGAACGCCGCTACCGGGTCGGCGAAGAACATCACCCCGAACCGGCTGACCGCCAGGTCGAACCCGCCGCCGGCGAACGGGTGGACCTGGACGTCACCCTGCTCGAACGTCACGTTCGGCACCCCGGCCGCCCGGGCTCGCGCGGTGGCGAGCATCGGCTCGGACAGGTCCACCCCGACCACGGACCGGGCGCGTGCCGCGGCCAGCCGGGTCAGCTGGCCGTTGCCGCAGCCGATGTCGAGCACGCGGTCGTCCGGGCCTGCCCGGTCGAGCAGATAGCCGTTGAAACCGCTGTTCACCCCGTCGTAGCGGTCGGCGTGCGAAGCCCAGTGTTCTCCCTCGTACCCGTTCCACGCTTCCGCCTGTGCTGTGTTGACGATCCCGGTCATCCCCGTCCCCTTCGTTATGAACATACGTTCATGAACACGTGTTCATAGTGCCGCCGACGCCCTCGGGCGTCAAGGCATCGGCCACCCCGCCGGCGGATGTCGGCCAGGTGGCAGATCTTCCGGCGGCGTGCGGCTGGCAAAGTTCACGTCAGCGGAGGAACCGCCTCTGACCAGCGAAAAGGAACTCACCATGGCCGAGGTCATCGCCAACATGTCCGTGTCCCTCGACGGCTTCGTGGCCGACCCGGAGGACCGCATCGATCACCTGTTCGAGTGGTTCGGCAACGGTGACGTCGAGGTCCCCACCGCCGTCGACTGGGCCACCTTCAAGACCTCCGAAGCCAGCGCGAAGATGCTGCGCGCCGCGATGGAGAACGTCGGTGCGCTGCTCAGCGGCCGTCGCCTGTTCGACCTGGCCCAGGGCTGGGGCGGCACGCACCCGATGGGCGTGCCGGTCTTCGTCGTCACCCACGAAGAGCCCGCGGACTGGCCGCACCCGGACGCGCCGTTCACCTTCGTCACCGACGGCCTCGAAAGCGCCGTCCGGCAGGCCAAGAAGACCGCCGGCGACAAGAACGTCGCGGTCGCGAGCACCACGATCGCCCAGCAGTGCCTGAACCTCGGCCTGCTCGACGGCGTCCAGGTCGACCTCGTCCCGGTGCTGCTGGGTTCCGGTGTCCGCTTCTTCGACAACCTCGACGCCACCACGAAGCTGACCGACCCCGAGGTCACCGAGGGCACCGGCGTGACGCACCTGTTCTACCGGGTCAAGCGCTGAGGAGCGTGACGTGCAGCGCGGCGAGGCGGGCGGGGTCGGCGATCACTTCGTACGCCGCCACCCGCTCGCCTTCGACGGTCACGGCCAAGGCGAGCACCAGCCGACCCCGCGGCGCGACGACGACGCCGACCGCGCCGTCGACCAGGGCCGTCGCGGCGAACCGGGCTCGTTTCCCGAACACCTGCGTCTCTTCGGCCACCGCACGCGCGCCCCGCACCTCGAGCGCCGCTCCCGCCGGCAACGCGGCCGCGTCGGCGCGGCGGACGACGTCCGGAGCGAGCACGTCGAGCAGCGAAGTGAGGTCGCCGCCGCGGGCCGCGGCCAGGAACGCGTCCACCACCCGGCGGTGCCGGGCCAGGTCGGCCGCGGGCAGCGGGGAAGTGCCCCGGATCCGCTGCCGCGCGCGGCTCGCCAGCTTCTTCGCGGCCACCGGGGTGCGGTCCAGCACCGGCGCGATCCGGTCGAACGGCACCGCGAACAGGTCGTGCAGCACGAACGCGATCCGCTCCGCCGGCCCGAGCGCGTCCAGCACGACGAGCAGCGCCCGGCCCACCGAGTCGGCGAGCTCGGCTTCGCCCGCCGGATCGGCGTCGGCCACCGGCTCCGGGACGACGTCGAAAGCCTCCTCGTGACGCGCCTTCCGTGACCGCAGGACGTCGAGGCAGACGCGCGAGACGACCGTGGTGAGCCAGGCCGCCAGGTTGTCGACGGGGCCGGATCGGTTGAGCCGCAACCAGGCTTCCTGGACGGCGTCGTCCGCTTCGGCCGCCGAGCCGAGCATCCGGTAGGCCAGGCCACGCAGCCTGCCGCGTTCGGCCTCGAACTCCGCCGTCAGCTCGTCCATCGGTCACCTTTCACGCGTTCCTGCCGTCGCCTTGTCGACGTATCCCCGCGACCGGAGGTGACCGGATGAGCCTGCTGACCCCTGCCCACCTGGACGGCTGGTGCCTGCCGAACCGGGTCGTCCTGGCGCCGACGACCCGGGCGCGCGTCCCCGGCGGGGTGCCCGGCGACCTCCAGGCCGCGTACTACGCGCAGCGGGCCGGCGCCGGGCTCATCGTCACCGAAGGCACCTGGGTTAGCGAACGGGCGGTCGGCTTCGGGAACGTCCCCGGGCTGTACACCGAAGCACAGGTTGCCGGGTGGCGGCGGGTCACCGACGTCGTGCACGCGCTCGGCGGCCGGATCGTGGCGCAGCTGTGGCACACCGGGGCGGTGTCGCACCCGGACTTCCTCGGCGGGCGGCGGCCGGCGGGGCCATCGGCGGTGAACCCGGACGAGCCGGTGCACACCGCGGCCGGGCAGCGCCCGACCGGCGTCCCGCGCGAGATGGGCGTGGCCGAGATCCGGGAGACGGTCGCGGACTACGGCACGGCGGCGGAGAACGCCCGCCGCGCCGGGTTCGACGGTGTCGAGATCGCGGCCAACGGCGTGTACCTGCTCGCGCAGTTCCTGCACCCGCGGCTGAACCGGCGCACCGACGGCTACGGCGGCTCCCCGGCCCACCGCCGCCGGCTGCTGGCCGAGGTCGTCGACGCGGCCGCGGCGCACGGCCGCGTGGGCGTCCGTCTTTCGCCGTGGTGGACCGGCGGACTGTTCACTGTGGACGATGAGCTGCGCACCGATTACGACGAACTGGTCGCCGGCCTCGCCGTGGACTACCTGCACCTCCGTGGCCCCGACGCGGGACCGGATTTCGCGGCCTTCGCCCGCTACCGGGAGCTGTTCGACGGCCCGCTGATCGTCAACAACGGCTTCGACCGCGCGACGGGCGACGCCGTGATCGACGCCGGCATCGCCGATGCGGTGTCGTACGCGCGGCACTTCGTCGCGAACCCGGACCTGGTGACGCGGTTCGCGCTCGGGCACCCCCTCCGGGCCGCCGATCCGTCGACGTACTACGGCGGCGGGGCCGCCGGTTACGTCGAGCAGGCCGCCGAGTTGGCTGCGGTGTCCCAGTAGAACGGCGCGCCACCGGAACCCGGACGTCGCCCTAGGCGTCAGGACACCACACCGCCAGCTCGCTCCCGCCGGGCTCGCGGAAGTGGAAGCGCCGGCCGCCGGGGAAGGCGAACGGTTCCTTCGTCACCACGCCGCCCGCTGCCACCACCGCCTCGCGGGCGGCCGTCAGGTCGTCCGTGCGGATGGTGAGCAGGGGCGCGCGCGGCTGCTCGGCCGGGTCCGACTGGAACCCGAACGTGAGGCCGGCGGCCCGGACGTCGGTGTAGTCCGGGCCGTACGGTGTCACCGCCCAGCCGAACGCGCGCTCGAAGAACTGCCCGGACGCCGCGGCCGAGGTGGACGGGAACTCGGCGAAGTCGATTTCGTACATGCCCGTGACGCTAGCGGCGACCACCGACAAAACCGCGCGAGCGGGCGAGGGCCAGCCCGCCCAGCACCAGCGCGACCAGCCCGATCACCAGGGCCGCGTAGCCGCCGACGATCCCGTAGCCGGTGCCGGGACCGCCCTTGGCGGCGGCCACCACCCAGCCGCCGATGACCGCGGCGGCCACGCCACCGGCCAGCGCCACGACGACTCCCCGGCGGCGGGCGAGTGCCAGGCCGCCGGCCACCACCCCCGCCACCCCGAGGACCGCGGCGATCAGGGACCAGACGCGCCCGGGTGTCATGGCGTAGGTGCTGACGGCGGCGAGGTCTTGGACGTCCATGAGGTGCTCCTCCGGTTCCGGGTGGGACGTCGGTGAGCATGTCCGCCGGAGCCCTCGCCCGTCGTTGTGCCGGAGCAGACACTTCGCGCTGCTGCGGGCGGCGCAGGAACCGGGGGACTACCGCGGGCGCAGTAGCCCGGAAATCCGCCGCACGCAGCAGTTCCCGGCGGTTAGGGTGCGAAGGTGAGCCGGGCTCGGATCGTGGACGCCGTGGTCGCCGTCGGGATCGCGGCGGCCCTGCTGGTCGCCGGGCTGTCCGCGACGCGCCGGCCGACGGACCTCGACGTGCTGGGGTACGCCGCGCTGGTGGCCGGCGGGCTGGCGCTGGTCGCGCGTCGCCGGGCGCCCGTCGTCGTGCTGGCCGTGACCGCGGGGTCCGCGCTGGGCTACCAGGCCGCCGGGTTCGAAGTGCCCGTCGTCGCCTACCTGTTCGCCGTGTACGCCGCCGTCCGGGCGGGACACCGGATCGCCGCCGTCGTGGCTTCGGTGGTCATGCTGGCCGGGGTGCCGCTCGCGCTCCTGGCTTCCGGCCTGCCTGCCGGTGAGGCGTTCACGCAGGCGCGGGACGTCCTCCAGCTGGCGTGGCTGATCGCCGCCGGGGCGGCCGGGGAGGCGCTGCGCCAGGCCGAACGCCGGGCCGACGAAGCCGAGCGCACCCGCGAGGAAACCGCGCGGCGGCGCGCCGACGAAGAACGGCTGCACATCGCGCGGGAGCTGCACGACTCGCTCACGCACCAGATCTCCGTCATCAAGGTCCAGGCGGAGGTCGCCGTCCACCTGGCGCGGAAACGCGGCGAGGACGTGCCCGACGCCCTGCTGGCCATCCGGGACGCCGGCCGGGAGGCGGCCCGCGAACTGCGCGCGACCCTGGAAGCCCTGCGCGACGACGACCGCGACCCGCCGCACGGAGTCGACGACGTCCCCGACCTCGTGCGCCGGGCCCGGGCGTCGGGCCTCGACGCGCGGCTGACGGTCGAGGGCCGCCGCGACGACGTGCCGGCGGCGGTCGGCCGGACCGCCTACCGGATCGTCCAGGAGTCGCTGACCAACGTCGCCCGGCACGCCGCCGCGGCCACCGCGTCGGTCCGGATCGACCACCGGCCCGGCACGCTCGTCATCCGGGTCGACGACGACGGTAAGGGCGACGATGGAAAGGGTGACGGGAAGGCCACTGTGGACAGTGCGCCGGGCGTCGGGCTGACCGGGATGCGCGAGCGCGTCACGGCGCTGGGCGGCCGGCTCGAAGCCGGACCCCGTCACGAGGGCGGTTTCCGCGTCCGGGCCGAACTGCCGGTGGACCCGGCGTGATCCGCGTCCTGCTGGCCGACGACCAGCCGCTCATCCGCAGCGGGTTCCGCGCGCTCCTCGACGTCGAAGACGACATCGAGGTGGTCGCCGAAGCCGCCGACGGCGCCGAAGCGGTGCGGCTCGCACTGGAGTACCGGCCGGACATCGCGCTCGTCGACATCCAGATGCCCGGGGCCGACGGCATCGAGGCGACCCGGCGGATCGCCGCGGACCCCGCGCTGGCCGCGGTGCACGTCGTCATCCTGACCAACTACGGCCTGGACGAGTACGTCTTCGACGCGCTGCGCGCCGGCGCGGCGGGGTTCCTCGTCAAGGACATCCAGCCCGAGGACTTCCTGCACGCGGTGCGCGTCGCCGCCCGGGGTGACGCGCTGCTGGCGCCGTCGATCACGCGCAAGCTGATCGACCGGTACGTCACCCAGCCGCCCGTCCCCGGCGCGGGTCTCGCCGAACTGACCAACCGCGAACGCGAGGCCGTCGCGCTGGTCGCCCGCGGGCTGTCCAACGACGAAATCGCCGCGCGGATGGTGATCAGCCCGCTCACCGCGAAGACGCACGTCAACCGGGCCATGGTGAAGCTGCACGCGCGGGATCGCGCGCAGCTCGTGGTGTTCGCCTACGAGTCGGGGCTCACCCGGCCGCGCGGCGGATGACGATGTCGTCGCGCCGCGTGCGGGCGTGGATCCTGACTCCGGCGTCCGGGCCCTCGGGCAGTGAGTTGCGCACCTGCCCCTTCGTGCTGCCGGCGTCCACCTGGGCGGTGGTGCCTTCGGCGACGCCGACGTCGATGCCGCCGGAGGCGTTGGCCAGCTGCGCCTGACCACGGGTGAGCCGGCCGATCCGGATCGGGCAGGCGCCGGCCCGGGCGACCACGTCGCCGTCGGCGCGCTCGACGTCGAAACTGCCGCCGGCGCTGCTGAACTCGACGGACGCCTGCGCGTGGCCGAGGCGGACCGCGGCCGAGCCGCCCTCGATGGTGGCGTGGCCGGTCACGTGCCCGAGGTGGACGTCGCCCGAGGCGACGTTCAGCCGGCAGTCGCCGAGCGGGCCCTCGGTCCGGACGTCCGTCCACGCCGTGTTCAGCACCAGCCGGGAGCCGGTGGGCAGCTCGACCGTGATGGCCACCGAACCGCTCCGGTCACCCGACTTGCTCGTCTTGACCGACAGCTCGCCGTCGGCGAAGGCGACCTCCGTGCGTTCGGCGACCTTCGCGTCGGACTTGCTCGCGCGGTCGACGGGCTCGACCCGCACCACGGTGTCCGGCCGGTCGGTCGCGGTGACCCGGACGCGGGCGCCGGCGGTGGTCAGGGTGGCGGTGATGGGCTGCGGCGTGGCGAAGGTGGTCATCGGGGTCCTCTCGTGGTCGGTGGAACCACGATCACCGGCGGACCTGACACGCGGCTGACACCGCCCGGACGCCCGATCAGGCGGGCCGGCCCGCCCCCGCGTAGTCGTCACCCTTCGAGTGGTACGTGTGGATCTGGATCGCCTGGCCCTCGGTCGGCGCGTTGATCATCAGGCCGTTGCCCAGGTACAGCCCGACGTGGTGGATGCGTGTCGCCGGGCTGCCGTAGAACACCAGGTCGCCCAGGCGGGGCTCTTCGGAGGCCGGGACCGGCGGGAGCGCGCGGAACTGGCTGTCCGCCGTCCGCGGCAGGGCGACGCCCGCGCTGCCGTACGACGCCTTCGTCAGGCCCGAGCAGTCGAAGCCCGCCGCGCCCGAGTCCGGGCCGTTGCCGCCCCAGACGTACGGGAGGCCGAGCTGGCCGAGCGCGAAGCGGGTCGCGCGGACGCGGGCCGAGCCGGCCGACGCCGGGTCGAGCGACAGCGTCGCGTACAGCTGGGCCATGCCGAGGACGCGCTGGCGGAACAGCTCGGTGTCGCTGCCCGGGTGGTAGGCGGCGATCGCCTTCCACCAGCCGGGGCCGGCGCCGAGGTCCGTGCCGCCCGCGCAGAGCGCCCGCCCGGCCGCGACCGGCGCTTCGGCGCCGTACTTCTTCGCCTGGGCCGCCGTCAGGCCGAGGAGGTTGCCGCCGTCGCGGCCGTGGTTCGACGCCGCCGAGCCGACCCCCGCGAGGGTGACCCACGAGAGGTGGCACGACGGGTCCTCGCTGCGCAGCGCCAGCTCGCCGTGCGCGTAGCCGATCAGCGCGTCCGCGGGGATGTCGAGGGGGCCGGCGAGCTGGTCGGCCCACTGCTGCAGGGGGCTCTTCCCGCCCTGGCCGGACGCGCCCTGGCCGGGCTCCTGGGCCTTCACCGGTGCGCTGACCTCGAGGACCGACGGGCCGGACACCGCGTCGCGCACCACCGGCGGCGGGGCGGCGGCCGGCTCGGGCGACCGGTCGGCCAGCAGCCAGCCCGCGGTGACCAGACCGGCGACGAGCGGCAGCGCGACCAGGCCGCGCAGCGCAGCGCCGCGGGCCCACGAAGTCTGCTTCGTCGTCACAGGTTCCAACTTAGAAGAGCGCACCTCTTAGTGAACGAGCGAGTAGCTTGCACGTTAGGGGGACTCCCATATTGTGGGCACATGCCTGAGATCGACGCCGGCCGGCTCACCGCTGCGCTCCAAGATCGTTACGCGAAGATCGACGTCGTCGAGCGCGCCGGCTCCACCAACGCCGACCTGCGGAAAGCCGTCGAAGAAGGCGCCGCGGACCGGACCGTTCTACTGGCCGAGGAACAGACGGCGGGGGTCGGCAGGCGGGCCCGTTCGTGGAGCTCGCCGAAGGGGGCCGGGCTGTACCTGAGCGTCGCGCTCCGGCCCGGCGTCCCCTTCGCGGCACTGGGCTCACTGTCCCTCGTCGCCGGGCTCGCCGTCCGCGCGGCCGCCGCGTCCGTCGGGGTGGACGCCGTGCTCAAGTGGCCCAACGACGTGCTCGCCGGCGGCGCCAAGTGCGCCGGGATCCTCGCCGAGGCCGTCGCCGGGGACGAGCCGTCGATCGTGCTCGGCATCGGCCTCAACGTGCTGCCCCTCGGCGACGTCCAGCCGGGGCCGGGCGGCCTGCCCGCGACGTCGCTGGCCGAGCGGGGCGCCACGAACACCGACCGCACCGACGTCGCCGTCGCGCTGCTCACCGGGTTCGCGGACCTCGAACGGCGCTGGCGGCTGGCCGGTGGCGACCTCACCGAGGCCGGGCTGCTCGGCGACTACCGCGCCCACTGCGCCACCCTCGGCCAGGACGTCGAGGTGCAGCTGCCGGACGGCAGCTCGCTGACCGGTCGCGCAGCCGACATCGACGCCGCCGGGCAGCTTCAGGTCGACGTGGCGGGCGGCCAGCGGCACACCGTCTTCGCGGGTGACGTGGTCCACGTCCGCCCGGCCTGATTTCCCGGGCGTTGCACTCACCGGCCGGGCGTCTCGCCGGTACGGTGGGACGACACCGCCGCACCGACCTTGGGAGCGTCCGCCGTGGCTTATCCGGACGATTTGCTCAGCGAGCAAGAGCACGTCGTGGTGCACAGTCACCCGCACTTCAAGATGCTGATCTTCCCGACGCTCGCGCTGCTGGTCACCGTGGGTGCGGGCACGTGGCTGGCGATCCTGGCCAAGGACGCGTCCGCGCCGTGGAACTCGGCCGGGCTGATCGCCATCGGGGTGGTCGCGCTGGTGCTGGTCGTGTGGCTGTTCCTGGCGCCGCTCGTGCGCTGGCGGACCACCCACTTCATCGTCACGACCGACCGGCTGATCGCCCGCGAGGGCGTGCTCAAGCGCACCGGCATCGACATCCCGATGGGCCGCATCAACAGCGTCCAGTTCGAGCACGGCCTGCTGGACCGCGTCTTCGGCTGCGGCACCCTGATCATCGAGTCCGCCTCCGACGAGCCGCTGCGGTTCGAGGACATCCCGCACGTCGAGAAGGTGCACACGGTCATCTACCGCGAGGTCAACGACAACCCGTACGACGACTACCGGCCGGGTGCCCCGCAGCAGCCCCAGCAGACCACGCCCCTGCCGCCCCAGGGCGGCGGGCACCCGCCGCGCGGCGAGAGACGCCGCTGATGGGCACCCGCGAACTGGGTCTGCCCGAGCGGGTTCCCTCGGCAGGCGACCTGCCCGAGCGCGTCACGATCTGGGAGGTCGGGCCGCGCGACGGGCTGCAGAACGAAAAAGCGATCGTCCCGGTCGAGGTCAAGCTGGAGTTCCTCGACCGGCTCGCCGGCGCCGGCCTCACGACGCTGGAGGCGACCAGCTTCGTCCACCCGAAGTGGGTGCCGCAGCTGGCCGACGCCGAGCAGCTGCTCGCGCGGCTCGACCGCCGCGAAGGCGTCCGGTACCCGGTGCTGGTGCCGAACGAGAAGGGCCTGAACCGGGCCCTCGAAGCCGGTGTCGAGCACATCGCGATCTTCGCCAGCGCGACGGAGACCTTCGCGCGCAAGAACCTCAACTCGGCGCTGGACGAGCAGTTCGCGATGTTCGAGCCGGTGGTCACGCGGGCCCGCGCGGCGGGCCTCGACGTGCGCGGGTACCTCTCGATGTGCTTCGGCGACCCGTGGGAAGGCGTCGTGCCGGCGAAGCAGGTCGCCGACGCCGGCCGTCGCCTGCTGGACATGGGGTGCTCGCAGCTTTCGCTGGGCGACACGATCGGCGTCGCGACCGCGGGCCAGGTGGAAAACCTGATCGGGCTGTTCGGCGATGTCGGTACTTTGGCCGTGCACTTCCACGACACCTACGGTCAGGCTCTCGCCAACACGCTGACCGCGCTCCGATGTGGAGTGTCGACTGTGGACTCGTCGGCGGGCGGGCTGGGCGGCTGCCCGTACGCCGAATCGGCCACCGGGAACCTGGCGACCGAAGACCTGGTGTGGATGCTGGAGGGCCTCGGGGTGGCCACCGGCGTCGACTTGGACGCGCTGGTCGGGGCCAGCGTCTGGATGGCGGGACAGCTCGGCCGCCCGAGCCCGTCCCGCGTGGTCGCCGCATTGGGCTGACCTCGTCGCGCCCCCAGGCAAGGGGTGCGGTATCAAGGGGGACCGGCAGCGCCGCGGCCGCGTCGAACAGCGTGTGCCCGCCGGGCACCGACCGAGCCGGAGGATGGGTGTGACCGAGCCTTCCGAGGCGGGCTCCGAACCGGTCGAGGCCGACCTCGACACCGGGCCGGTGCAGCTGCCCGGGTACGGCCTGGCGGATTCCGGCGCCTTCGAAGAGGCGCCGACCCCGCCCTCGGGCAACCCCGCGGCGTGGCCGCACGCGGTGTCGCCGCTGCTGCCGCCGTTCCCGCTGCCCCCGGCCCCGCCGCCACCCCCGCCGCCGACGCCGGCCCCGCTGCCGCCGCCGATCGCGGGGCCGCCGCCGGTGGCCGGCCCGCCGCCGAACCCGGGGTCGCCCGCACCGCTGCCGCCGCTCGGTTCGCCGCGCACGGAACGGGAAAGCATCGTCGCGCTGTTCCTGGTGCACATGTTCCCGATCGGGCACCTGCCGATCGCGATGGACAAGCCGGCGCGCCAGCTGCCGCTGCCCGAAGACCCGGACGGCTTCGCGCCGAACGACCACCCGGACGCCCGGCTGATCTTCGACGACCAGGCGCTCACCAACGTCACCGCGGGCTTCCGCCGCTCGCCGACCGCGCCGTCGCGGCCGGTGCCGCGGCACCTGACCGCGGGGTACGTGCCGTACGCCCGCGCGACGCAGGCGGTGTGGATCCGCCGCTTCGTCGTCGGGCACAGCGAACTCGGCCCCGAGTACGCGTGGCCGCCGGGCGAGCTGTTCCCCGAGAGCAGCGTGGACCACCCCGAGCCGGTGATGGTCCCGGCCGACACGGTCCTCGACCGCTTCGGCCCGGCGTACGGGCGGGTGCTCTTCGAGGACGGCACGCCGTTCGCCGAACGCTCGCTGCCGCCCGCGACGCTGGACGCCGAGTACCGCCGGTACGTCGTGGTGCGGGCGGTGCCGATGTGGCGGTCGGAGACCGCGGGCTGGTTCGGCCAGGTCGGCGGCGGCACCCGGTACCGTGCCCTGCTGGCGGCGGACGAACTCGTGACCCTCGGCTACCTCGCCGAGGCCAAGTGGGAAGAGGATTGATGAACACCCAGTCGATCCAGCGGTGGCTCGGCGTGCTGGGCGTGCCGCCGGAGGTCGTCTCGCTCGGCGCCGAGGTCGACAACGCCTGGTGCCTGATGCAGGGCGAGGACGAGGCGTGGGAGGTGTTCTGGCGCGAGCAGGGCAACCGCTACGACTGGGCGCGGTTCACCAGCGAACAGGTGGCGTGCCACTACCTCTTCGGCCGGCTGGCCTGGGCGCAGGTCGCCCGCGGCGCCGTCGGCCTGCTGCCCGGTAAGTGAACGGCTCCCGCGTCCGGAGACGCGGGAGCCGTCGCGACCGGGCTCGTGCCGCACCGTCACACGCGTCCTGGTTCCGCTCCACCAGCCTGGGGGTCGCGGGGAGCGACCTACAGGACGCCTGCCTGGTTCAGCAGGTGCACCACCTTGCTGACCACGACCAAGGCGACGAAAAAATCCGTGACGGCCAGGGCCGCCACCGGTGTTTTCCGGCCACGCTTGCTCTTCTTCCGGTGCGACACGGTTCTCCTCTTGGGTGGGGGCCGCTGCTGCGACCCGGACCGACCCCTGGGCTTCCCCAGGGGCTCGCGGGCGTCGTGCCCGGAGTCGACGGAGAAGAACCAGCCGCGAACCCACGGTAGCGCGTGGCGGCGGCCGGGGGGAAGGACCGGCCGCCGCCACCCGTCAGCTCACCGCGTAGGTGAAGATGTGCGCCTGTCCCGCGCCGGTCGACGCGGGCAGGGTCAGTGACTTGACCTGCTTCGCCGGGTCAAGGGCGATCGGGGCCGTCGCGAACAGGTACGACGTGTACGGCCGCTGGAGCCGGAACATGTACCGCGGAAACGCCGAGTTCACGTACGGCACCTTCGCGACGACCGTGTTCCCGAACTGCGGCGTCTCCTCTCCGCCCTTCAGCAGCCACTCCGACAACCCGAGTTGCCCTTGCTGGGTCGAGCCGTCGGTGTAGGTGACGGTCACCGCCCCCTGGGCGTCCGCGCCGGTCGCCGCGCCGAGGAACGACAGCTTCGCCGCCCCCTTCGGCGCGTCCACCGCAAGCGTTTGCCCTGCCGCGATGACGTTGTCCGGCGACCCCGTCGGACTCGACGGCCAGCGGAACTGCTGCCCGTTCACCGTCACCGTCCCGCCCGGCGTGATGCCGTTCGCGGCGAAGCCCTGCGCGGAGTACGAGAACGCGAACCCGCCCGGGTAGAGGTCGGTCTCGCCGAAGTCGCCGTACTGGACGAGCTTGTCGTCCGTGACGCCGACGTTCGTGTTCGCCGCGTGCAGCGTCCCCGGCTTCCCGACGGTCACCGGCAGGTACGCCGGCACCGGCTGCCCGCTGAAGGTCACCGGCACGCTCGTGTACGCGTCCGGGGCACCCGCCGCGGCGGTGACGCGAACCTGCTGTGACGCGGTCCCGTGCGCGCCCACGGTGAGCGTCCCGCTCGACGGCGTCACGGTGATCCCGGCCGGCGGCTTCGCCTGCCACGACACCGTGCCCGCGCCGGTGATGCCTTCTGCGATGACCGTCGCCGTGCTCGCGGAGCCGGGCGCGACGACGACCCGGCCCGGGCCGACCCGGCCGCGCACCCCCACTTCACCGTCGCGGAACGACGGCGGCACGTCGGACGCCCCCGATCCCCACGACGTCGGCGACGCTCCGAGCGTGAAGTCCAGCCGGCCGCCGTTCACCGCGAACGACTCCGGCAGCCACGGCTTCGTGCTCGGCTGACCGTTCACCTTCAGGGCCTTCACGTACTTCACCGAGCTGGACGCGCCGGGCGCGGTGATCTCGATCCGCTGACCGGTCGCCCGCGTCAGCGTGATCTTCGGGAACATCGGGCTGGCCAGCACCATTTCCGCCCGCCCCGGCGCCTCCGGGTACATGCCGAGCGCCGCGAAGACGTACCACGCCGACGTCGCACCGAGGTCGTCGTTGCCGGGAAGGCCGTCCTCGCCCGGCTTGAACAACAGCTCCGCCGACCGGCGCACGATGTCCTGCGTCTTCGACGGCACTCCCGCGTGGGCGTACTCCCACGGCACCTCGAACGACGGTTCGTTCGACATGAACGCGTACGGCGAGCTGGCGTCGCTGTTCAGCTTCGTGAAGAAGAAGTCGAGGCGCTTCTTCACGGCGTCGTTGCCGCCCATCGCGTCGAAGAGGCCGCGGACGTTGTACGGCACCATCCACGTGTACTGCGCCGCATTCCCTTCCTGGTACCGCATTTCCTGGTACTGCGCGGGATCGAACGGCGAGAGGAACTGGCCGTCGCGCATCCGGGTCTGCAGGTAGCCCGTGGCCGGGTTGTAGACGTTCTCCCAGTACTGGGCGCGGCTCATGAACCGGTGGTACACGGACTGGTTCCCGAGGCGCTGGGCCAGCTGGGCGATGCCGAAGTCCGCGGTCGTCTCCTCGAGCATGTCGGAGACGTTGTTGGGGTGGTAGCCCAGCGTCTGGTAGTCCGACAGGCCCGGCCGTTCGAGCGCACGCTCGCCCGCCTGCTGGACGCGGGTGGCGCCGTTGACCATCGACTTCAGCGCGCCGCGGGCATCGAAGTCCGTGGCCCCGAAGGCGTACGTGCTGGCGATGATCGAGTGGTACGGGTCGCCGCCCATCACGCCCATGAAGTCGTTGTTCTGCGACCAGCGGTCCCAGATCCCGCCCGCCTGGTCGGCCTGGTTCAGCATCGACTGCGCCATGTCGGCGGCTTCGTGCGGGGCGAGCAGCGACAGCAGCTGGACTTCGTCGCGGTAAGTGTCCCAGCCGGAGAAGTTCGCGTACTGCGCGTGGCCCGGTTTCGCGCGGTGGACCGCCTTGTCGAAGCCGGCGTAGCGACCGTCCACATCGGAGAAGACGTTCGGCTGCATGAGGGTGTGGTAGAGCGCGGTGTAGAACGTCCTGGTCGCCGCGTCCGTGCCGCCTTCGACGGCGATCTGCCGTAGCCGGTCGTTCCAAGTCCGGCGCGCCGCGTTCTTCACGGCGTCGAAGGACGCGCCGCGCTGCTCGGCGGCCAGGTTCAGCCGTGCGCCGTCCGCGTCCACATAGGACAGTCCGACGCGCACCTGCACCGGTGTCGCCGGGTCGAAGGTCAGGTAGGCGCCGGAGCCGCCGTCGGCGGTGACGACCTGCTTGTCCCAGGTCGTCTTGGTCAGGTCGCCGCCGCGGGCGGTGGTCCCGCCCGGCGTCACGGTGGCGTTCTGCCAGGTCCCCGACGTCCGGAACGGCTGGTCGAAGGACGCGGTGAAGTACACCTTGTACGTGTTCGGGCCGCGGCAGAAGTGACCGCTGGAGACCCAGCCTTCGACGGTCCGCCGCGCCGGGTCGACGGTGACCGAGGCGTCGTCGCTGCCCATCGCGGACTGGGCGACGTCGATCAGCAGCGTGGCGGGAGAGCCCTTCGGGAACGTGAAGCGGCCCAGGCCGGAGCGCTGGGTCGCGGTCAGCTCGGTGGTGATGCCGGAGTCCGTCGTCACCCGGTAGTAGCCGGGGGACGCGGATTCGTTCGCGTGGCTGAAGGTGGGGAAGTACTTCGTCGCGTCGACGGCCGGGGACGTCGAGATCGGCCCGGCGAACGGCAGGAACGGCACGTCACCCGCCGCGCCGCCGCACCCGGCGCCGTTGAAGTGGGTGAGGCTGAAGCCGCGGAGCTTGTTCTCCTCCCAGGCGTAGCCGCCGTCGCGGTCGCGGGCGTAGTAGCGGCCCTGCCCGGCGGGCGGCTTGGGCTGCAGTGGCGTGTCGGGGCTCCACTGCACCATGCCGAACGGGACGTCGGCGCCGGGGAACGTGTCGCCGGCGTAGGTGTTGGTCTCGGGGGTGTCGCCGGCCTTGGCGCCGGCGAACGGGTTGACGTAGGCGGCGAGGTCGCGGTGCTGGGTGTCGGTGGTGTCGGCGGCCGCGGGGGCGACCGCGGTGACGAGGGGGACGATCAAAGCCGCGGTGACGACTCTGCGCATGCTCTTCCTCCCGGAGTGAGCGGGCGACCCGGGTTGACAACGTTGTCAACGGACCGGGTGACCCGGCGAGCACTGGGAGTGAACCACCGGTCGTTCAGACCGGTCAAGGAATTCCCGCCGAGCGGCCCAGCCGGTTACCGTTTGAGGATCGCCAGCGCCTCGTCGTGCAGCCGGCCGTTGGTCGAGATCGCGCTCCCGTTGTCGTAGCGCGCGACGCCGTCCAAGTCGCTGAACCGGCCGCCGGCCTCGGTCACGATCACCTGCGCCGCGGCGACGTCCCACGGGTTGACGATGCACTCCGCGGCGACGTCCAGTGCGCCCTCGGCCACCAGCACGTGGTGCCAGAAGTCGCCGAACGCGCGGGTCTCCCAACAGGCGTCGACCAGGCCGAGGTACTTCTCGCGCGAGTGGTACTTCGTCCAGGAGTTCAAGTCCGTTGTGGACAGATAAGCGTCCGAAAGGGACGAAACCTTCGAAACCGACAGCTGCCGCGTCCCGGCCGAGTCGCTCGAGAAGGCACCGGACCCGGAAGCCGCCCACCACCGGCGGCCGAGCAGGGGCGCGCTGATCATGCCGACGACCGGGTCGCCGTCCGCCACCAGGGCGATCAGAGTGGCCCAGACGGGGACACCCCGCAGGAAGTTCTTGGTGCCGTCGATCGGGTCGAGCACCCACGCCCGGCCGGTCGCGGCGGATCCGCCGCGCTCCTCGCCCAGCACGGCGTCATCGGGGCGTTCCTCGGCCAGCACGGCCCGGATCGCGTCCTCGACCGCGGTGTCCGCATCGGTCACCGGGGTGCGGTCGGGCTTGCGCTCCACCGCCAGGTCCAGGGCGCGGAACCGCGCCGTCGTGATTGCGTCGGCGGCGTCAGCCAGCCGGGTGGCGAGAGCCAGATCATCTCCGTAGCCAGGCACGGTCACGATGGTTTCACGCCCGTCCGCCGTACAGTTGGCCAGGTGAGCATGGTCCTACTTGCCGAAGACGATCCGGCCATCGCCGAACCGCTCTCCCGCGCCCTCGAACGTGAGGGATACGAGATCCACGTCGTCACCGACGGCCCTTCGGTGCTCGACGCCACCGCCGCCCAGCGCGTCGACCTGCTCGTGCTGGACCTCGGTCTGCCCGGGATGGACGGCCTCGAGGTCTGCCGCCGTCTCCGCGCCGGCGGCACCGAGCTGCCCGTCCTGATGCTCACCGCCCGCACCGACGAGGTCGACTTCGTGGTCGGCCTGGACGCGGGTGCCGACGACTACGTCGCCAAGCCGTTCCGGCTCGCCGAGCTGCTGGCGCGGATCCGCGCGCTGCTGCGCCGCCGGGTGCCCGAGGTGCTGGAGGCCGGCGGGGTGCGGATGGACCTCGGCGCCCGGCTGGTCACCGTGGACAACCACGAAGTCCAGCTGGCGAACAAGGAGTTCGAGCTGCTGCGCGTGCTGATGAGCCGCGCCGGGCAGGTCGTCAGCCGCGACGAGATCCTCGCCGAGGTCTGGAACGACCTCGAGTCGAAGACGTCCAAGACGCTCGACATGCACATGTCGTGGCTGCGCCGGAAGCTCGCGATCGCCGCCGACGAGGCCGCCGGCCGGACCAGCAAGACCCACGACGGCGAACGGCGGATCGCGACCGTCCGCGGCGTCGGCTTCCGCTTCAACGCCGAATAAGCCGTGCGCCGCCGCATCCTGCTGGCCATCCTGCTGGCCGTCGCGGTCACCGCGGCGGTGCTCGGCATCCCGCTCGGCATCGTGGCGAGCTGGCAGATCGAGTCCAGCTACCGCGAGACGCTCGCGGAGAACGCCCGTGCGGCGGCGGCGATCCTCGACACCGAGATCGCCAACGGCCAGGAGATCGACCTCGACCAGGTGCGCGCGGCGGTCCCGGCGAACGGGCTGCTGACCGTCCGGACCAGCGGCCAGACCGAGAAGCGCTACGGCAGCAGCCCCGGCCCCGAGACCGTCACCGAGACGGCCGACCTGGCCCGCGACGGCAAGGTGGAGATCGCGGTCCCGGCCGGCCCGATGCACGAGCGCCAGACGACGGTGACGCTGGTCGTCGTGCTGCTGGTGCTGCTGTCGGTGGGCACCGGCGCGGTGGTCGCGATCGCGACCGCCAGACGGCTCGCGAAGCCGCTGCGGCACGTCGCCGAACGCGCGGCCCGGCTCGGCGGCGGCGACTTCCGGCCCGACCCGAGCCGCTACGGCGTCGGCGAGCTCGACATGGTCGCCGAGGCGCTGGACGCGTCCGGCACCGCGCTGGCCCAGCTCGTGCAGCGGGAACGCCAGCTCGTCGGGGACGTCTCGCACCAGCTGCGCAGCCGGCTGACGGCGTTGCAGCTGCGCCTGGAACCGCTCACCGTGCACCCGGACGACGAGGTGGCCGACGAGTCGAAGGCCGCCCAGGAGCAGGCCGACCGGCTCGCCGAGGCGCTCGACGAGCTGCTGGCGGCGGCCCGCGCGGCGCGCGAGGTCGGCGCCGAACCGGTGGACCTGCCGACGCAGCTGCCCGAAATGGCGCAGGAGTGGCGCGAGCTGCTCCGCTCGGAGGGCCGCAACCTGCGCACCCGCGTGGCCGACGGGCTGATGGCGCGGGCCACGCCCGGCCGGCTCCGCGAGGTCATCGGGGTGCTGCTGGACAACGCCCTGCGGCACGGCTCGGGCACGGTCACCCTCATCGCCCGCCGCGGCGACGCCGAAGGCACGGTCGTGATCGAGGTCAGCGACACCGGCTCCGGCGTGCCGGACGAGCTGGCCCCGCACATCTTCGAGCGCGGGTTCTCCGGCGGCGGTTCGACGGGCGTCGGGCTGGCGCTGGCCCGGGCCCTGGTCGAGGCCGACGGCGGCCGCCTCGAACTGTCGAACCGCCGTCCGGCGGTGTTCAGCCTTTTCCTCAAGGTGCCCCGGCCCAGCGACGTCCCCGAAGTGCGCTGGCCCGCCGAGCGCGTCCCGCGTTAGATCAACCCCTCACGCAGGGCGTACGCGACCGCGTGCGACCGGTTGCGCAGCTGGAACCGGTTGGTCACGTCGTGGAGGATGCTCTTCACCGTGCGCTGCGAGTAGCACAGCTCGTCGGCGATCTCCTGCGTCGAGTAGCCCGCCGCGACGAGCTTGAGCACCTCGGTCTCGCGGTCGCTCATGCCGCCCAGCCGCAGGCCGCGCGGCTGGAGCACCTGGCGCTGCAGCCGCGAAACCCGGCTGAGCAGCCGGCCGAGCAGGTCGGGCGGCAGCGCGCCCTCCCCGGCCGCGGCCGCCTTGATCAGCCGGACGAGCACTTCGGGCCCGGCGTCGGCGCGGCGGGCGACCGCGCAGACGCCGTGCTCGACGGCGCCCAGAATCTCGTTGTCGTCGACCTCGCCCGCGACCAGCACGATCCGGGTGAAGCCCTGGTGGTGCAGCGCGGACAGCAGCTTGGTCATCGGTTCGTCGAGCCGGTCGGCGACCAGCAGTGCGACCAGGGCCGGGTCGGCCGGGTCCCCGTCCACCACCCGGACGTCGTCGCGCGAACGCAGTGTCATGCAGACGCCGTTGTGCAGGATCGGATCGGTGGCGCGGACGACCACCGGAGTCCGGTCGGTTTCGAACATCGTTCCCCATTTCCCCTCGAAACGGTGCAAGCTGCCCAGCTTGCCCGCTCCCGTGTCCCGGGCGCATGGGACCGGCGTCCCGATGTGCCCGGGCGTCAGGAACGGCCGAGGCCGGCGTCCCGCGCCCGGACGATGGCCTCGGCCCGGTCGGCGACGTGCAGCTTGGCGAAGACGTTCGAGATGTGGTTGCGCACGGTCTTGGGACTCAGGCGCAGCGTGCCGGCGATGGTGGCGTTGCTGTGCCCGGCCGCGATCAGCGCGAGCACCTCGCGCTCGCGCCCGGTCAGCTCGGGGAACACCGGGTCGGCGGCCGGCGGCTGGGTGAAGAAGGCGAGCACGCGGTTCGCGATGTCGGGGCCGAAGATGGCTTCCCGCCGGGCGACGGCCTGCACGGCGCGGATGATCTCGTCCGGCTCGGCGTCCTTGAGCAGGTAGCCCCGGGCACCGGCGCGCATCGCCGCGAAGACCGACTCGCTTTCGTCGGCCATCGTCAGCATCAGCACGCCGGTGTCCGGGTTCGCGGCCACGATGTGCCGCGTCGCCTGGATCCCGGACAGGTCGGGCAGGTGCAGGTCCATCACCACGACGTCGGGGTGCAGGGCGGCGGCGGAGGTGACCGCGTCGGCTCCGCCGGCGGCCTCGCCGACGACCTCGATCCCGGGTTCGGCGGCGAGCAGCGTGCTCACGCCGATCCGGAACAGGGGATGGTCGTCCACGACGAGGACGCGCAGGTCACCCATCCGCCCTCACCTCCGCTTCGTCACTCTTGGTGATGGTACGCGGACGCGTTCTCTCGTGCCCAGGCTGCGAAAGTGAGCGGCGGCCGCCCGAGCAGCCGTTCGACGGTGTCGAAGACGACGTGTTCGTGCGCGGCCGACTCGCGTTTGAGCGCGAAGAAGCCGTCGACGGCTTCGGCGGGCCAGCCGAACCGCTGCACCATCCGCTCGCGGGCCGCGCTTTCCGGCTCCTCGACGTACTTCAGAGGACGGCCGATCGCGTCGGCCAGGATCGCGACCTGCGCTTCGGTGGTGAGGGCTTCGCCGCCGGTGAGTTCGTAGGTCGCCCCTTCGTGGCCGGACGTGGTGAGGGCGAGCGCCGCGACCGCGGCGATGTCGCGGACGTGCACCAGCGCGGAGGCCGGGTCGCCTTCGGGCACGTACACGGCGTTCTCGCTGCGGATCGAGCCCAGCCACGCGAACCGGTTGTCCATGAAGGCGCCGGGCCGCAGGATCGTCCACTCGGGACCCGCTTCGCGGATCGCCTGCTCGGCTTCGGCGTGGGCGCGGGTGATCGGATCGTTCTGTCCGAAGTGGACACCCGTGGTGGACAGCTTGACGAGGTGGGTCACGCCGGCCTGCGCGGCGGCCTGGGCGACCGCTGCCTCGCGGTCGGCGCTGTGGCCCTGGGTCAGCACGAACACGCGGTCCGCGCCGTCGAGCAGCGCGGGCAGGTCCGCCGTGTCGAGGTCGCCCCGGACGACGTCGGCGCGCGGGTCGAGCCGGGCCTTCGCCGGGTCGCGGGTCAGCGCGCGGACGGTGGCGCCCGTGTCGAGCAGGGCGGGAACGAGGTGGCGGCCGACCTTGCCGGTGGCGCCGAGGACGAAGATCACGGGAATTCTCCTATCGGGAAAGCGGAACGTGGGGGAGCGCGAACGCCGCGGCGAGCCC
This sequence comes from Amycolatopsis sp. NPDC051102, assembly GCF_040682815.1. NCBI lineage: Bacteria > Bacillati > Actinomycetota > Actinomycetes > Pseudonocardiales > Pseudonocardiaceae > Amycolatopsis > Amycolatopsis sp. NPDC051102. The sequence goes on along the minus strand of NZ_JBFBBT010000015.1, from coordinate 13,270 downwards.
GAGGGCGAGCACGGGCAGCAGCGCGAGGAACACGCCGTGGGTGCCGGCGGTGTAGGCGAAGCCGAGCGCGACCGGGCCGAGCGCCGACCCGAGCGCGCGGGCGAGGTTGACGCCGGCGGCGACCGCGCCGCGGTCCGCCGGGGGTGCGGTGTTCTGCGTGGCCATGGCCAGGACCTGCAGGTTCAGCCCGGCCGCGAGGCCGAACACGACCAGGCAGCCGAGGACGGCGGGGAGGCCGTGCAGGGTGAGCAGGCCGAGCACCGCGAGCAGGCCGAGCGCCATGCTCAGCCGCGGTGCCCACCGGTAGGCGCCGGTGCGGGCGATGATCTTGCTCGCGACGAGGGAGGCGGCCGCCACGGCGAGCGTCATCGGCACCAGCCGCAGCCCGCCTTCCGCCGGGCCGGCGTCGGCCTGCAGCAGGACCGCGACGTAGTTGACCGAGCCGAGGAACGCGAACCCGGCCAGCACGCTGAGCACGGCCGACACGCTGAACGTGCGGTCGCGGAAGAGCCGCAGCGGCAGCACGGGTGCTTCGGCTTTGCGTTCGATGACGACGAACGCGAGAGCCGAACCGGCACCGAGGGCGACCGACCACGGCGTCAGCAGGGTGAACCCGGTGATCGCAGCGCCGAGCAGGACCACCCCGGCGAAGTCGAACGGCGCTTCCCTCCGCCGTCTCGGCAGGTCGAGCGACCGGAGACAGGCCAGGGCGACGAGCCCGAGCGGGAGGTTGACCAGGAAGATCGACCGCCAGCCGGCCACCCCGGTCAGGAGGCCGCCGACGACCGGACCGGCGAGCGAAGCGACGGCGAAGCAGATCGAGAACCACCCGAAGTACTTCGCGCCTTTGCGAGGCGTGAACATCTCGCCGAGCGAAGCGCCGACGGAGACGAAGAGGCCGCCGGAGCCGGCGCCCTGCAGGACCCGGCCGGCGATCAGCGTCGTGACCGACGGCGCGAGCCCGCAGCCGAGCGAACCGAGCAGGAAGAGCGCGAGGGCGCCCAGAAGCACGCGTTTGCGCCCGAAGACGTCACCGAGCTTGCCGTACAGCGGCGCGGTGACGCTGCCGGCGAGCAGGTAGGCGGTGGTGACCCAGGCGTAGGCCCCGGTCCCGCCGAACTCCCCGGCGATCCGGGGGAGCGCGGTGGCGACGACCTGGGCGTCGAGCATCGCGAGGAAAACGGACAGAAACAGGCCACCGAGGGCCGTTTTTCGGGCGCGCGAAGGCGCGATTGTGGTCAAGGATTGTCCTCGTGGAGAAGGGACGGATGAGGCGGACGTGCTTCAGGCACGTCCCGTCGAGTCGGGAAAAGGCTCCATCGTCATCCGCGGACGGATGCGACCTCTTCGCGCTCGGAAACCACCTCGAATCGTCCCGCTCGCCCGGCCGAACCCGGACGGCGTCCTCACGAAGGAACACTGACGAGGATGACTGTAGACAACTACATGTCCGAAGACAATTACTTTCCGCTCAGCGCAGGCGGCTGACGGAGTCGCCGTCCCGGCGCCGCTCGCCCAGCTCGTCCGGGAACACCCACTTCTTGAAGCCCCAGAAGCGGAAGAACATGGCCAGCAGCATGCCGATGATCGAGCCGCTGGCGAAGTCCGCGATCTCCTGCACCAGGAACGTCACGTGCGGGACCTCGAGGTCGAGCACGTACCGCGAGATGATCAGCGGGATCAGGTTGACCCCGACCGCGATGCCGCTGATGACGAAGAACAACGCCGCTTCGTGGTGCCGCTCGCGGCCGCCGCGGGTCCGGAAGGACCACTCGCGGTTGAGGATGTAGGACACGATGGTCGCGACGATGATCGCGATCGCCTTCGCCGTCGTCGGTTTCGGCTCCAGCACCGTCAGCTTCAGGGTGTACCAGACCCCGTTGTCGACGAGGAACGTCGTGCCGCCCACGATCGCGAACTTCAGCAGCTCCCGGTGCTTGATCAGCACCGAACGCAGTGGTTCCGGCGTGCGCTTGAGCACGGTTTCCACAACGGTCACACCACGCAGTCTAGGAGAACTCCGCGTTGACCTGTGGTTCAGGCGGCCTTGCTGTCGTGAATGTCCGGATCCTCCGCGGCCGCGCGGGGACCGCGCGCGGCCGGCCATCGGCGTCCGGGAACACCCACTTCTTGAAGGCCCACCAGCGGAAGAGCGTGCCCAGCAGCGTGCCGACGACGATGCCGCTGACGAAGTCGGCCACCTCGACCCCGAACGGGGACAGCCGCGGCGCCTGCAGGTCCAGCACGTACCGGGAAAACCACTGCGGCAGCGCGTTCAGGGCCAGCGCGATGCCGCTGAACAGGAAGAAGAGCGCGGCCTCGTGCGCCCGCTCCCGGCCGCCGCGGGTGCGGAACGACCACTCGCGGTTGGCGACGTAGGAGAAGATCGTCGCGACGAGGACGCCGACGATCAGCGCCGTCACCGGGTGGGTCCGCAGCACGGTGAACTTCAGGCCGTAGTTGACGGACATCGTGATCACGAAGCTGATCCCGCCGACGACGGCGAAGCGGAGGAGCTCGCGATGCTTCTTCAGCAGCTCGCGCACCGAGCGGACGCTACCCGGTCAGCCACCCGAAAGCCTTCTCGGGGCTGACGGTCGGCGTGCGATCGCCTGGCTTGCTGCTCGGCCGCGGCGGTGCGCTCGTCGTGGTCGTCGGCGACTTCGGCTCGGTCGTCGGGTCGGGCTTCGTCGTCACCGGCGGGGCCGGGCTCGGCTTCGTCGGCGTCGGCTTCGGGGGTTTTGCCGGCGTGGTCGAGGTCGTCGTGGGCGGCACCGGGTGGTGGTGGCACCAGCGGAGGTAGCAGCCGAAGTCCACGGTGACCGGCTTCGCCGACGCCTTGCCGAGCTGGGCGGTGATCGTCACCCGGCCGTCCTCGGGTCGGCCCTTGAGCCGCACCCACAGGTTGACGTGCTGGCCCGGCGCCAGCGCGCTCTTCGTCGTGCAGCTCGCGCCGTTGCCGTCGGGGGCGCACGGGAAGACGCGCAGGCTCCACCACTGCCAGAGCGGGTGGTCGAAGGTGACCGTGACCGGCTTCGTCGTCTCGCCGGTGTTGCGGACCCGCACGTAGACCAGCGGGTCGTGAGTCCACGGGAACGCCGAAAGCCCGTCGCCCTGCGCTTCCAGGACCACGCCGTCCGGCGGCTGCTTCACGGTGACCTTGACGCTCACGTCGACGGAGATCTGCACGCCGGCGGTGACCGAGCCGGTCACCGTCCCGCCTTGGGCGTCCTCGTCGGCCTGCAGCCGGAAGTTCAGCGTCGCGCTCTGGCCGGGTTGCAGGCCGGCGCCGGTCTTGCAGGTGACCGTGCCCTCGCCGCCGGGGCAGTTCACCGAGATCGGGCCGCCGGCCTGGGCGCGGGCCATCGACGCGCCGCCGCCGCCCGTGTCGACGGCGTGCACGCCGGGCGGCAGCTTCAGCGCGACGGCCACCGGCTCGGACGGGCTGCCGCCGTCGTTGCGGACGGTGATCGGCAGGTTCGCGGCCGTGCCCGGGCTGAGTTCGACGCCGTCCGGCGGGGTCGTCGCGGACATCGACGGCGGCGCCGGCGCGGGCGGGGCCGGCGCGGGTGACGGCGGGGCGGGCGGGGCCGGCGCGGGGGGTGCCGGGGGTGCCGGGGGTGCGACCGGCGGGGCCGCGGGCTCGACCGACGGCGTGGCGGGCGCGGCCGGCGGTGCGGGCGACGCGGGCGGTGCGGGCGGCTGCGGTTTCGGGGCCGGTGGTTGGACGGGCTGGGCCGACGGCGGCGGCACCTGCGCGGCGACCGGGATCTCCTGGGTCCCGCCGCCCGCGGCGAGCGCGATGACGACGGCCGCGATGACCGCGGCGCCCGAGGCGGCGACCCCGGCGAACTGGCGAGGGCCCGCGGCAGCGGCGCCCGCGGCCGCACCGGCCTTGCCGCCGGCCGCCGCGGCACCGGCGGCCGCCGCGCCCGCGGCCGCCGCCGTGGCCGCGCTCGCCTTCGCGGCGCCGATGGTGGCGAGGTAGCCGAGGGCGGCGCCGCCCAGGACGATCGGGGCGATGATCGCGCGCAGGCCGCCGTTGACGTCGGCGAGCTCCGCGGCCAGTGCCCGGCAGTTCTCGCACTCGTCGAGGTGGCTTTCGACCTGGGCGCGTTCGCGCTTGGACAGGCCGTCGCGGGTCCACGCGCCGAGCCGCTCGGCGCACGCGCGGCAGCGTTCCTCGGCGTTCTCCTGCAGGTGGACCTGCAGGTACGCCTGGCGGAGCCCTTCGCGGGCGCGGTAGGCCAGCGCCGAGACGCCGTTCGCGGTCAGCCCCAGCAGCGGCGCGACCTCGGCCGGGCTCTGCTGCTCGATCTCGGTGTGCCAGAGCACCGCCTGCCAGCGTTCGGGCAGCCGCGCGAACGCCTTCGCGGCCATCGTCCGCTCGAGCCCGGCGACCGCGGTGTCGGAGAACGGGACGCTCAGCGCCTCGGCGGCCGCGCCACCGACTTCGGTCATGTCCTCGTTGAGGTCGACCCGGCGTTCCTTGCGGGTGCGGTCGTACGCAGTGTGACGGAGGGCGGTCAGCAGGTACGCCCGGAAGGCGGTGTCCGGGCCCTTGCCGCCACGCAGAGTGTCGAGCACCTTGGCGAACGCCTCGGACACGAGGTCGTCGGCTTCGGAACTCGAGCGGGCCAGCTGGCGGGCCAGATTGTGGGCCGCGCCGGTGTGCCGTTCGTAGAGCGTTCCGTACGACGCGATCTCCCCGGAACGGACTTCCGCAATCAGCTCGGCGTCACTCTTTCCGCTGAGATCGGCGGGAACGGTGGACACGGCACTCCTCGGTCGGCTAGAGCCAGGACCTGCCATTACAGGCGGATCCGGGACGCGAGACAAGTGTGACTGACCCACCCCGGCCGGTCACGCCGTGGTCGGGGTGTTGACTCCGACGGCGGAGCAAAATCACCCACCCCCGGTCCGCTTGGCGGAAAAGGTCCGAGACAAAAACTGGTCAGTACGCGTCACGGTGTCCGTCAGGGGACGTCCTCACCGTGAAGCAGCGAGCAAGATCGTTGCGAACCGGACGAAAGGGGCGGCTGGCCAGTGGATGTTCCGGCTACGCGCTCCGGCGCCGGTGACACCCCGCCCGCCAAGGCCGACCGCGACGCTTCCCTGCGCGCGTTGCGGGCGCGCTGGCGCACGGCCAGCCTGGCCGCCGGCTGGCGGTTCCCCAGCGACTGGGCGCTGCCCGAGGTCGACGCCGTCTGCGCGGCCGTGATGGCGAAGGGCCGCGTCGAAGCCGCCGAAACGGCGCTGGCCGGGCTGGCCAGGGCCCGCGCGGCGGCCGGCGCGGGGCTCGCGGAGACCCTCGCCGACCTGGCCGCGCTGCACGCGGTCTTCGGCCACGACGGCGACGGGTTCGTCGCGCCCGACGTCGACGCCGCGCCCGCCCGGCTGCTCCGGACCACCGCGCTGGCCTGGGCGGACGTCGCCACCGACCAGCTCGTGCACACCGAGGTCACCGACCCGCTGACCGGCCTGCCGTCCGCCGCCTACCTGCGCACCCGGCTCGAGGAGGTCTACCGCGCCGCCGCGGCGTGCGAGCGGCCCGCCGCCGACGACCACGTGCTGCTGGTCGTCTCGCTCGACCTCGCCGAGGTCGCCGGGTTCGCGCGGCTGACCGGGATGATCCTGGTCGCGGACGCGCTGAGATCGGTGTTCGACAGCGGGCAGAGCGTCGCCTCGCTGGGCCCCTCCGTCGTCGCGGCCCTGGTCCCGAAGGACGAGCGGCTCGCTTCGCACGGCGTCGCGCTGCGAAGAGCGTTGCACGAGCGGCTGTCGGTCGACGCGCAGCTGGCGGACGTCGGGCGGCCGCGCGTCTCGGCGGTGCGGCTGCCGGCCACCCACGAGCTCGCCTGCGACCTGCTGGCCCACCTGGCGCGCGCGTAGAACACCGGAAAAGTCCGGTTTCGTCCGGACCCTTCTGACCTGGACCGGGCCGCTCATGATTTCCTGGTGCGGTGACCCGGACCGTATCCACCGACGTCGACGGCGAAGTCGCGGCCAGATCCCAGCACCGGCTGGCCCTGCGGAAGTCACTCGCCCGCCTCTCCGTCCGCCCGCGGTCGATCTTGATCCTGTCGGTGATCCCGCTGGTCGCGATCGGGTACGGCATCTACGGCTGGCAGCACGACTGGGTGCTCGGCGTCGACAGCGCGGTCTACCGCGCCGGCGCGCTGACCCTGCTGCACGGCGACTCGCTCTACGACGCCAACACGCTGCCCAACGAACCGTGGTGGGCGCTGCTGCCGTTCACCTACCCGCCAACGGCCGCGCTGATCTTCGTCCCGCTCGCGGCGTTCCCGACGCAGATCTCCTGGGGCCTGATCACGGCCGTCTCGCTGGGGGCGATGGCGCTGTCGATCCGGATCGCGATCGGCGCGCTGCCGCGCCCGGCCGCCGACGGGCCGCGCTGGTGGGCCTCGCCCGCCCGCTCGACCATCGTGTTCTTCCTGGTCTTCCTCGCCCTCGAGCCGGTGTGGCGGACGATCTTCCTCGGCCAGATCAACCTGATCCTGATGGCCATGATCCTGCTGGACATGCTGGTCATCGGCACCCGGGGGAGCCGCTGGGGCGGCGTGCTGGTCGGGGTCGCGGCGGCGATCAAGCTGACGCCGCTGGTGTTCCTCGGGCACCTGTTCATCACCGGCCGCCGCAAGGACGCGCTGCGCGGGCTCGCCACGTTCGTGCTGCTCCAGGGCCTGATGTTCCTGATCAACGCGCACGACGCGGCGAAGTACTGGACGGTCACGCTGCCGGACACCGGCCGGATCGGGCCGGTGCACTGGGCGGGCAACCAGTCGCTGAACGCGCTGATGAACCGGGCCACCGACCTCGCGCCGTGGGCGTCGAAGGCGGCGATGGGCATCGGTTTCCTGCTGGCGATCCCGGCGCTGTGGCTGCTGATGCGCTTCCACCGCAAGGGCCAGGCGCTGGCCGCGCTGCTCGTCACCGCGTTCTGGACGCTGCTGATTTCGCCGATCTCGTGGACCCACCACTGGGTGTGGGTGATCCCGCTGATCGTGCTGCTGGTTTCGCGGCTGCCGAAGACCACCCCGAAGACGGCGTGGCGGCGCTGGGTCGGGACCGGCCTGGTGGCGTTCGTGTTCGTCAGCTGCGTGCTGCTGATCCTGCCGAACGGCCGCAACGTCGAGCTGCACTGGAAGGTGTGGCAGAACGTGCTGGGGGACGCCTACATCCTGATGCCGGTCGTGCTGGCCGCGGCGCTGGCCCTGCGCTGGGGCCTGCAGCGGCGGGCGCGGAAGAAGGCGGCCTCGGATGTCGACGTCTCCGCCGGGGTCTGAGGCGCGCGCCGGCCGCTACGCCGCCGGTGGGATCGCGCTGCTGGTGCTGGCCTTCGGCGTGGTCGCCTGGCTGGCGGGCTGGCACCTGGGCGCGGACAGCGCCGTCTACCGCGCGGGGGCGTTGACGCTGGTGCACGGCGACCCGCTCTACACGCGGGACGTGCTGACCGCGCTGCCGGACTGGGTGCGGCTGCCGTTCACCTACACGCCGGCCGCCGCGCCGCTGTTCCTGCCGCTCGCACTGGTGCCGTCCGGGCTGGTCTGGGGCGTGATCGCGGTTTTGTCGGTGGTCGCCCTTATGGTCGTCATCACGGTGGTTTCGTCGCCGCCGCGGGGCCCGTCGCTTCTGGGAAGAAGCCGGTGGGCGCTGCCGGCGGGAACGGTCATCGCGCTGGCACTGGAACCGGTGTGGAAGACGCTGTTCCTGGGCCAGATCAACTTGATACTGATGGCGTTCGTGGTGCTGGACGTCCTGGTGCTCTCCGTACGCGGGTCGCGCTGGGCTGGCGTGCTGATCGGCGTGGCGGCGGCGATCAAGCTGACCCCGCTGATCTTCGTGCCGCACCTGTTCTTCACGGGCCGGTGGAAGGACGGACTGCGGGCACTGGGCACGTTCGTGGCGCTCGAAGCGGTGATGTTCGCGGTCATCCCGGTCGACGCGGCGCGCTTCTGGCGGGATTCGGCGACCGACCCGAGCCGGGTCGGGTCGGTGCACTGGATCTTCAACCAGTCGCTCAACGGGCTCTTCAACCGGGCATCGGAGCTGGCCCCCTGGTCGCTGGCGGCGGCGGTCGGGGTGGCGGCGGTGCTGGCCGTGCCCGCGGTGTGGCTGGTCGTGCGGCTGCACCGGCGGGGCGAGGAGGCGGGCGCGTTGCTGGTGACGGCGTTCTACGGGCTGCTGCTGTCGCCGGTGTCGTGGTCGCACCACTGGGTCTGGTGCGTGCCCTTGATCACGCTGTTGCTGGTGAAGGCGCGCTGGTGGGCCGCGGTGGCGGTCGCGGTGCTGTTCGGCTCGCAGATCGTGATGCTGGTACCCAACGGCGGCGACGTCGAGTTCGGCTGGGGCCTGGGGTGGTCGGTCCTCGGCAACGTCTACGTGCTCGCGGCGGCGGGCGGGATCCTCGGGCTCGCGGCGCGTGAGCTTCGCCTGGTCCGGCGGTCAACCCAGGTCGTGACCGTTTAGGCTGACTGGCGCTATGGACAAACACACCGGTCTGCCCGTCGTGGGCATGGTGGGCGGCGGTCAGCTGGCCCGGATGACCCACCAGGCGGCGATCTCCCTCGGCCAGTCCCTGCGCGTGCTCGCCGCGAGCGAGAACGAGGCCGCCGGGCTCGTCGCCGGCGACGTCACGCTCGGGCACCACACCGATCTCGACGCGCTGCGGAAGTTCGCTTCCTCGGTCGACGTGCTCACGTTCGACCACGAGCACGTGCCCGGCGAGCACCTGCTGACGCTGGCCATGGAGGGCTTCGTCATCCGGCCCGCGCCGTCCGCTCTCGGGTTCGCGCAGAACAAGCTGGTGATGCGCGAGATGATGGCCGGCCTGGGTGTGCCGGGGCCTGCCTTCGCCGAGGTGTCCACAGTGGACGACGTGCTGGCGTTCGGCGGCGAGCACGGCTGGCCGGTGGTGCTCAAGGCGTCGACCGGCGGCTACGACGGCCGCGGTGTCTGGATGCTGGACACCGCCCAGCACGCGCGCGAGACCGTGCCGGAACTCCTCGAGGCGGGCACGGCGCTGCTGGTCGAGGAGAAGGTGGCGATGCGCCGGGAGCTGGCCGCGCTCGTCGCCCGCTCGCCCTTCGGCCAGGGTGCGGCGTACCCGGTGGTCGAGACGGTGCAGACCGGCGGCATCAACACCGAGGTCCTGGCCCCGGCGCCCGGGCTCGACGACTCGCGCGTGCACGAGGCGCAGGACCTGGCGTTGCGGGTCGCGTCGACGCTGGACGTCACCGGGCTGCTGGCGGTCGAGCTGTTCGAGACCGACACCGGGCTGCTGGTGAACGAGCTGGCGATGCGTCCGCACAACTCCGGCCACTGGACGATGGACGGCGCGCGCACGTCGCAGTTCGAGCAGCACCTGCGGGCGGTGCTCGACTACCCGCTGGGCCGGACGGACCTGGTGGCGCCGGCGTGCGTGATGGCGAACGTGCTGGGCGCGTCCGAGCTGCCGGAAATGGGCCCGGACGAGCGGCTGCACCACCTGTTCGCGCGGTACCCGGAGGCCCGGGTGCACCTCTACGGCAAGCAGGAGCGGCCGGGCCGCAAGCTCGGCCACGTCAACTTCACCGGCGAGCGCATGGAGGACCTGCGCAACCGCGCGCTGCTGTCGGCGCACTGGCTGTCCCACGCCGTCTGGCTCGACGGCTACGAGATCCACTGACGGGAGTGACGGGTATGGCGCCGCAGGTGGGCGTGATCATGGGCAGCGACTCGGACTGGCCGGTGCTGGAGGCGGCCGGCGCGGCGCTGGACGAGTTCGGCGTCGAGTACGAGGTCGGCGTGTACTCGGCGCACCGCACCCCGCAGCGCATGCTGGACTACGCGACCTCGGCGGCCTCCCGGGGGCTGAAGGTGATCATCGCGGGCGCGGGCGGCGCGGCCCACCTGCCGGGCATGGTCGCGTCGGCCACGGTGCTCCCGGTGATCGGCGTCCCGGTCCCGCTGAAGTACCTGGACGGCATGGACTCCCTGCTGTCGATCGTCCAGATGCCGGCGGGTGTCCCGGTGGCCACGGTTTCGGTGGGCGGCGCGCGCAACGCGGGCCTGCTGGCGGTCCGCATCCTGGCGGCGTCCGACGAGAGTCTGCGCGCGAAGATGGCACGCTTCCAGGCGGACCTGGAGAAGCTGGTGCTGGACAAGGACGCGGCCCTGCGCGAGAAGACCGGTCACTAGCCGCCGGAAGCCGGGCCGCGGTGAGCCGGCCCGGCCCGGTGGCTAATCGAGGTCGCCGATCAGTTGCTGCCGCAGCTGGCGCTTGAGCACCTTTCCCGCGGCGGACACCGGGATCTGCTCGACCACGTGCACCTCTCGCAACCGCTTGTACGGCAGCACCTTCTCGTTCACCGCGGCCATCAGCTCGTCCGCGTCCAGCGAGCCGCGCGGGACCACGAACGCCACCGGCAGCTCGCCGACCTCGGTGTCCGGGCGGCCGACCACTGCGGCCGCCGCGACGCCCGGCATCGTGATCAGGAGCTCCTCCAGCTCGCGGGGGAACACGTTGTAGCCCTTGTACAGCAGCATGTCCTTCTTGCGGTCCACTATGGACAGGTAGCCGTCCGCGTCGAGGATGCCGATGTCGCCCGTGTGGAGCCAGCCGTCGACCAGGGCCGCCGCCGTCTCGTCCGGGCGGTTGCGGTAGCCGAGCATGATCTGGGGGCCGCGCAGGCAGACCTCGCCCTTCTCGCCCGCGGGGAGCGGGTCCTCGCCGCCCTCGGACGGGACGATCTTGACCTGCGTGTCGAAGATCGGGACGCCCACCGAACCGACCTTGCGGGTGCCCGAGCGGTACGTCGGCGAGATCACCGCGCCCATCGTCGCCTCGGTGAGGCCGTAGCCCTCGCTGACGACCACGTCCGGGAAGCGCGCGCGCAACGCGTTGATCATCGCGTGGTTCATCGGCGCCGCTCCCGAACCGATCGAGCGGACCGACGACAGGTCGGCCGTGTGGAACGCCGGCGTGGCGAGGAGGGCGGCGAACAGCGCCGGGGCGCCGCCGATGCCGGTGATGCGCAGGCGCTCGGCGTCGGCGACGTACGCCGCCGGGTCGAACCGCGAATGGAGCACGATCGTCGTGCCCGCGATCACCGCCGCGTTCAGGCCGCCGATGATGCCCATCGCGTGGAACCACGGCGTCAGGTTGATCGCGACGCCGGTGCCCAGCCGGGTCGGCCACTCGTCCTCGCTGCCGACCTGGTCGAGGGTGACGTCGCCGTGCGCGTCGAGCGCCGGGACCGAGCCGGAGCCCCAGCACGCGTGCTGGAGGGTGTTGACCACGACGTTGCGGTGCGACAGCCGCACGCCCTTCGACCGGCCGGTGGTGCCGCCGGTGTAGGCGAGGTGGGCGAGGTCTTCGGCCAGCGCGAACTCGACCGGCGGCCGCGTCTCCGGCTGGTCCGCGCCGAACGTCTCGAACTCGACGGCGCCCTTGGGCAGGTCGCCGGTGGGGCTCACCACGACGGTGAACCGGGCCGGGATGCGGCCGGCGACGCTCGCCAGCGCGCCCGCGACCGGGCCGAACGTGACCACCGCCGCGGCCTCGCAGTCGGTGAGCTGGAAGGCGAGGTCGTCGGGCGGGAGCAGCGGGTTCGCCGGGCTGAAGGTGGCGCCGGCCAGCAGCGTGCCGTAGTAGGCGACCGGGAACGCCAGGCAGTTCGGCAGGTGCAGGGCCACGACGTCGCCGCGGCCGATGCCGCGTTCGCGCAGCGCGTTGGCGAACCGGCAGGCGGCGCGGTAGGTCTCGGCGAAGGTGAGGCTGCGGCCGTCGTGGGCGAAGGCGGTCCGGTCGCCCCAGCGCGCGGCACCCGCCGCCAGGATCGAACCGACGGGGACTTCGGGGTACTCGAGGGAGGCGGGCAGACCGGGCGGCGTCGTCGGCGCGGTGATCGGCATCACTCGACCATACGAATTCTGCGGTCAACGCCACAAGGACGACCCAGGTGAACGAGCGCTAACATCGACGGAACCCCTCCCGACGTTGCAGAGAAGGTGACCGGAAGTGACCGACGGCCTGTACCAGCTTGCCGAGGAGCACGAGGAGCTGCGGGCCGCGGTCCGGGCCCTGGCCGAGAAGGAGATCGCGCCGTACGCGGCGGAGGTCGACGAGAACGAGCGGTACCCGATCGAGGCGTACAACGCGCTGGTCAAGTCGGGCTTCAACGCCGTGCACATCGGTGAGGAGTACGACGGGCAGGGCGCGGACGCCGTCGGTGCCTGCATCGTGATCGAAGAGGTGGCCCGGGTCGATGCTTCGGCTTCGCTGATCCCCGCGGTGAACAAGCTGGGGACGCAGCCGATCATCCTGTCCGGTTCGGAGAGTGTGAAGAAGCTCGTGCTGCCTTCGATCGCTTCCGGTGAGGCGTCGGCGTCTTATGCGCTTTCGGAGCGTGAGGCCGGGTCGGACACCGCTTCCATGCGGACTCGGGCTCGGCTGGACGGTGACCACTGGGTGCTCAACGGGACCAAGTGCTGGATCACCAATGCCGGTGAGTCTTCGTGGTACACGGTTATGGCTGTTACTGACCCTGAGGCCGAGAAGAAGGCCAATGGGATCTCGGCTTTCGTCGTGCACAAGGATGACCCCGGGTTCTCGGTGGGGCCCAAGGAGAAGAAGCTCGGGATCAAGGGGTCTCCTACTCGGGAGATCTACTTCGAGAACTGCACCATTCCCGAGGATCGGATCATCGGTGAGCCCGGGACTGGGCTGAAGACCGCGCTGCGGACGTTGGATCACACCCGGCCCACCATCGGGGCGCAGGCTCTGGGGATTGCTCAGGGGGCCTTGGATGCTGCTATTGCTTATGTGAAGGATCGCAAGCAGTTCGGTAAGTCGATCTCCGAGTTCCAGGGTGTTCAGTTCATGCTGGCTGACATGGGGACGAAGATCGAGGCAGCTCGGCATCTCGTGTACGCCTCTGCCGCTGCTTCCGAGCGGGGGGACAAGCGGGCCGGGTTCATGGCTTCTGCTGCCAAGGCTTACGCGTCCGATATTGCGATGGAAGTTACTACTGATGCTGTTCAGCTGTTCGGTGGGGCTGGGTATACCCGGGACTTCCCCGTTGAGCGGATGATGCGGGATGCCAAGATCACTCAGATTTATGAGGGTACCAACCAGATTCAGAAGGTTGTTATGGCTCGGGCTCTGTTGAAGGGCTGATTTTTTTGGGGGCCGCCACCCCGATTTTTTATTGTGACTACGGCCGGCGGCACCGCGTCAAGGCGGGAAAGCGTGCCTTGACCCGGTGCC
>NZ_JBFBBT010000014.1:0-237453 GCF_040682815.1 Amycolatopsis sp. NPDC051102 | reverse complement strand
ACCCCCCCCCCCCCGCTTGCGCTCCTCGTCTTGACAACCCCCCCCCCTGAACACTCACGACCGGCCGCGGCAGACCTCACGGCTTGCGGGCGACCCCGCCGAGGGTCAGGAAGTTCAGCTCGCCCAGCTGGTGCAGCCGGGGGCCGTCCGGCCACCACTCGTGCAGGTAGACCAGCCCCGGCCGGAGCAGCTCGGTGCCTTCGAAGAACCCGGCGATCTGCTCGCGCGTGCGGAAGACGCTGCCCAGCCCGGTGCCCTGGAAGCTGGTCTCCAGCAGCCGCGCCAGCTCCTGGCGCGGGGAGTCCTCTTCCGGGTCGAAGTTGTGCGTGAGCAGCAGGAACGACCCGGGCGCGAGCGCGGCGACGTACTCCGCGACGATCGCCCGCGCGCGCTCGTAGTCGTCGATGTGGTGCACGATCGAGGTCAGGATCAGGGCCACCGGCCGCGAGAAGTCGAGGTACTCCTTGACGACCTCGTCGCCGAGCGTGTCGGCCGGGCGCGTCAGGTCGGCGCCCGTCACGTGGGTCAGGTAGTTCTCTTCGAGCAGCGCCCGGCCGTGCACCAGCACCACCGGGTCGTTGTCGACGTACACGACCTGCGCGTCCGGGTTGTACCGCTGCGCCACCTCGTGCGTGTTCTCCGCCGTCGGCATGCCGGAACCGAGGTCGAGGAACTGGTCGATGCCGCGTTTGCCGGCGAGGAACCGCACCGCGCGCACCAGCCAGTCCCGGTGTTCCTTGGCCATCGCGCGGGAATCGGGCGCGATGGCCAGCAACCGCCGCATCGCTTCGCGGTCGACCTCGTAGTGGTCGTGGCCGCCGAGGAGGGCGTCGGACAGCCGGGCCAGGCTCGCCTTGCTGAAATCGAGCGCGGCCGCACCGCCCTCGGTTCCGGACCGCAGGTCGCCAGGCGTCATCGGCTGCTCTCCCACTCGTCGGTGGCCGGCGACGCTCCTGCCCCGGGCTTCGCCTGCCGTGTCCGGCAACGGACAGTGCTCAGCCTACGACATGCGGTTCATCAAGTGAACCGGGCGCAAGGGCCTTGCCTGCCAGGGATAACTACCCGAAACGCAGTTCCCGCCAGGTGCGTCCCCCATCCGTGGTCCGGTACACGGCGGAGCCACCGTCGGCGTCCGGCTGGCCGTCGACGACGACGCCGGTGCCGCGGCCGGGGAAGTCGAGATCGGACAGAGCGAGGCCGCGTTCGGACAACCGGAGCGTCGTCCAGGTGCGGCCGCCGTCGGCCGTGCTGTGCAGGAATCCGACGCCGCCGCCCATGGCCGCGACCGTCGCCGACGCCGGCGAGGCGGCGGCGAAGCCTTGGTTGATGCCGGTGAACGGCGCGGCGCCGGTCTCGCTGAACGTCCCGCCGAGCTGCGGCGCGTGCCGCAGCCGCCGCTCGGTCGAGCCGGGCTGCGGCGTGCCGGGGCTGCTGCTGCACAGCGCCACGACCTGCCGGTCCCGGACGCCGGCGAGCGAGGCGACCTCCCCGTCCGGGCACGGCGGGCCGGCCGGGGTGAACCGGACGCCGTCGCGCGAGGTCCAGTACTTCTCGGTGCCGTAGTCGGCGCCGAGCGCGACCTGCAGACCGCCGCCGACGGCCAGGTCGCCGTAGGTGAGCCCACCGGTGACGGCGAACCCGGGCACGGGCGCCAGCGCCGGCGCCCCGGCGGCCGCCGAGTACAGCAGGGTGGAGCCGCGGCCCTCGCCGTAGGTGGTCAGCATGGCGAAGACGCGCCCGCCGGTTTCGGCGATCTTGGAAAGGAAGTACGGCTCCCGCGCCCCGACCAGGGTGACCGGCCGCCAGGTGGCCCCGCCGTCGCGGGTCGCGCGCAGGTGGACACCGTCGCTGACGTAGGCGACCCGGTCGCCGACGGCCGTCAGGGCGACGTGGTTGTGGTTGTCCGGCAGCGGCACGGGCGGCGCCCCCAGCCGCCGCCAGTGCTGTCCGCCATCGGCGGTGCCGAGCAGCGCCGGGCACCACGACCCGCCGCACGGCGAGTACCCGAGGACGTAGCCGGTGCCGGGACCGGTCCAGCTGGTCGACGCGGGCCGGAAGCCGTTCGGGACGGCGGTTGCGGCGGCCGCGGGCGAGGCGGACGCAGCCAGGAGGGCGAGGACGGACACCAGCAGCGCACCGCGCCGGGGAGTTCTCATGATCACCTGGACGTCCCGTGCGGGGCGGGGTTGCCCGCTCGGCCCGCAGTTGCCCCGCGCGGCTCAGCGCTGTGGGCCGGTTTCGCCTGGGCAACCGCCAACCGGGGGACCGAACCGGCTCACGCTCGTCCCCGGCTCAGGAACTCCGCCGCGGCCCCGGCCCAGCCAGGCAGGAAGTGCCCCGCATCTTCGGCCAACCGGACATCGGCGTCCGGAAGAGCCTCCCGCAGCCTCGCCGCCGCGTCCCGCTGGTCGAGCAGCACGTCCCGGGCGCCGAACTGGGCCTGCACCGGCATCGCCAGTTCGCGCAGGCGCTCGGCCGGGAACACCGGGATCGCCCCCAGCCGTGGTTTGAAGTGCTCGAACGTCGCCAGGGTGAACTCGCCGATCGCGCGCCGGGCCGGGTCGGGCGGGCTGCCCGCTGCGACCATGGCCAGCGCTCGGCGGCGTCCCCAGGCACCGCACAGGCGGTAGGCGGCGAACCGGACGATCGGCGCGACCCGGCGCCGGCCGATCCCGGACGGGTTGACCAGCGCGAGCGCGTCCACCCGCGCGGGACGGCGGAGGGCGTAGTCCAGCGCCCACCAGCCGCCCAGCGACGTGCCGAGGAACGCCGCGCGGGGCAGTCCGAGCGCGTCGAGGACGTCGTCGAGCCACTCGGCGTAGGCGGGCGATCCGAGCGGGGGCCGGACCTCGGCCGTCCGGCCCGGCTCGCCGGGCGCGTCGACGGCGTGCACCCGCAGCCGCCCGGCGAGCGTGGCGATGTCCGGGAGCCAGTGCGCGGCGGTGCCGCCGGAGCCCTGCAGCGCGACCACCGGCGGCGCGTCCGCCGGGCCGGACACCACGGCGAAGGTGTCCCCCAGCCGGGTCGCCAGCGTGCGCTGCTCGCACGGCACGGGCCAGCGGCCGAGCAGCGCGTCGTAGCGTTCGCGGACCGCGGCCGCCCCGGACGGCGAGCGGTAGATCGCGGTCACGCCAGGTTCTCCGCGACCGAGGCGACCCAGCGCAGCAGGTCGGCGCCGGCGGCCAGATCACCGAGCACGATGATCTTCATCGTGGCGCGCTCCCCGTCGTAGATGGTCTCGACGCGCAGGGGCCGCTCACCGGCGTCCCGCGCCCCGTTCACCGAGGCCACGACCATGGTGGAAATCCGGTCGGCGGCCGCCCGGTCGACGCCGGCGAGCTCGACGACCCCGGACAGCTCGGCCGCCGGCGCCGCGGCCCGCTCGGCGACCGGCAGGCCGGTGAACGCCTCGAGGTCGGCGGCGGTGATCCGGTACTGCTTGCCGATCCGGACCGCCTTCAACCGCCCGTCCCGCACGTAGTTCCGGACCGTCCGGACGTGCAGGCCGAGCTTCGCGGCGACCTGCTCGACGGAGAAGACGTCCTGCGCCATGACCCTCCCTATTCCGCAAACTACCCTATCACGCCGATGCAAAGGGAAGTTTTCGGAACACAGGGTTCGCTCGCCCGGGTGACGGGTATTCCACAGCGTTGTTCCTGTTCGCCCAGATACGTCCACATCGGACAGTCGAAAGGACGGCGCCGACGATGCCGTATCCCCCGCCCCCGGAGCCGTACGGAACGCCGTACGAGCCCGCCCCCACCGAAGAGATCGTGGAGCGCACCCACCCGCGCATCCGGGTCGTGCGCACGGTCAACGCCCTCATCCACCTCGTCTGCGCGGTGTTCGCGCTGGTCCTGGCCGTGCACATCGTGCTGGTGCTGGGCGGGGCGAACTCGGCGAACGGCTTCGCGCACCTGATTTCGGAGTGGTCGGCGGGCGTGTCGCTCGGCCTGCGGAACCTCTTCACGCCGGACTCGGCGGGGCTGCGGACGTTCCTCAACGACGGCCTGGCCGCCGTCCTGTGGCTCGTCTTCGGCGCCATCCTGACCGACGTCATCACGCGCATCGGCATCCCCGGCCCGCGGCGGGTCTGGTACCGGCGCAGCTACCGCTGACCCTGCGCGAAGAAGGCCTCCCCGACGCGGTCGGGGAGGCCTTCTTCGTGATCTCGGTCAGCGCTGGGGCTGTTCGGCAGCCGGCTGAACGGGCTCCGGCTCGGGTTCGGGCAGGGCCTGGCCGGCCGGCTCGCCGCCCCGGGGTGCGGGAACGCCCTCGGCGGCGATCGCGTCGAAGTGCTCACGGCACCAGCGGCCGTAGCGCCTTGCGTGCACAGTCATCGCGTCCACCTCCTCTCCACGGGCGATCCTCGTCACACCTTCAGCGTCCTCCGCCGCAGCGCCGAACGCCAACAGATTTAAGCGGGACTTAACAGACACGAACGGGTGAACGTCCACAAAGGACAGCACCTGCCCGGGGCTTCGCCCCGAGCCGGGGGCTCCGCCACCCGGACCCCCGAAAAAAGGCGGGTCAGCCCGCGAACTCCTTCACGACCGTCCGGCAGAAGGCCGGCAGGTCGTCCGGGTTCCGGCTGGAAACCAGTCCGTTGTCCACTACTACTTCTTCGTCGACCACGGTGGCACCAGCGTTACGCAGATCCGTCCGGATGCTCGGGTACGAGGTCAGCGTGCGGCCTCGCACGACATCCGCTTCGACCAGCGTCCACGGACCGTGGCAGATCACCCCGACCGGCTTGCCGGCGCGCACGAAGTCGCCGGCGAACTTGACCGCGGCGGGGTCCGTGCGCAGGTTGTCGGGGTTCATCGTGCCGCCGGGCAGCAGCAGCGCGTCGAAGTCGCCGACCTCGACGTCGGCGACCTTCCGGTCCACCGCGAACCGGTCGCCCTTGTCGATGTCGCCGTTCATCGCCTGGATTTCGCCGGTGTCCAGGGACACCAGCTCGACCGTCGCGCCCTCGTCGAGCACGGCCTGGCGCGGCTTCTCCAGTTCGACCTGTTCGACGCCGTCCGCGGCCAGGATCGCGACCCGGCGTCCTTGCAGTGCGTTCGCCATGGGGCTCCTCCGTCGGAAAACCGATTGCACGGGGATAATTACCCCCTGGCCGGAGCATCAAACCAAGTCCATTTAGGACAGAGGAATCAGTTCGCACACTCGATGGCGAGCACGGCGATGTCGTCGTGCGCCGAGCTGCCGAGCCAGTCGCGCACGGCCTGGCGCAGCCGCCGGACGACCTCGCGCGCCGGCTCGCCGGCCGCGGTCGTGAGCACCGCGCGCAGCCGGTCGTCGCCGAAGAGCTCCGTCGGGTCGTGACGGTTGCGGGCCTCGGTGATGCCGTCGGTGTAGAGCAGGCAGACGTCACCGCGCTCCAGCCGCGCCTCGGCCTCGGCGAACCGGGCCTGCGGCGAGATGCCGACCAGCGTGCCCGGGACGGTCACCTCCTCGACCACACCGGAGCGGCGGACGATCAGCGGCGCCGGGTGGCCGCCGGAGGCCAGCGTCAGGCCGACGCCCCCGTCCGACGGCCGGGCCGTGCCGAGCACCAGGGTGGCGAACCGGCTACTGCCGCCGGCGATGAGCAGTTCGTTGAGCAGCCGCAGCAGCGTGCGGCCGTCGCGTTCGACCATGGCGAGCGCGGTCAGCGCGTGCCGGACCCGGCCGGTGAGCGCGGCGGCCTCGGGCCCCTTGCCGCAGACGTCGCCGAGCACCAGGAACGCGCTGCCGTCGCCGTGGTCGAGGACGTCGAAGAAGTCGCCGCCGACCGCGAGGACCCCGGCCGCCGGCTCGTACCAGGTCTCGAACCGGGCGCCGTCGAGCTCCGGCGGGTCGACCGGGCGCAGCGTCGTCTCCAGGCCGCGGGTCGCCTCTTCCTGGCGGGCGTAGCGCTGGGCGTTGGCCAGGGCCGTCCCCGCCGCGTGCGCGAACCCGGTCACCGCGCGCGCCTGCTCGGCACCGAACTCCGGGTCGCCGCGGCGGCCCAGCAGCAGGGCGCCGGTGACCCCGGCGCTCGCGCTCGGCCCGAGCGAGACGACCGAGACGTCGGCGTGCCCGGCGAACCGGTCGGCGACCACCGACGGCAGGGTGGCGACCTCGGCCGCGGGCACCGGGGCCGGCTGGGGCGGCCCGGTGGCACCGAACGTCGCCGCCAGCACCGGCGCGACCTGGGCCGGCACCCGCCGGATCCGGCCGTGGCCCGGCGCGGCCGGGCGTTCGCAGCTCCACCACTCCCACCGGCCGCGGGTGGTCGGCAGCAGCACGAAGACGGTCTCGGCCAGCGCGGACGCGGCCAGTTCGGCGATCACCCGTGCGGTGCCGTGGCGGCCGCGCGCGGCCGCCAGCCGGGGGCCGGCCTCGGCCAGGAACTCGCCCACGTGCCGCTGCGGGACGTCCTCGGCCGGGACGGTCCAGGCGTGCCAGCCGCCGGGCAGCGCGCGGATCCGGGCCGGGCGCCGGTGGCCCGCCACCTCGACGTGCCCGGAGCTCTCGGTGATCGCGTGCAGCTGCGGCTCGGCGTCGCCGGCCAGCGCCCGCGCCGCCGGGTTCGACCAGCGCAGCACCCCGCCGGTGTCCTGCACGAACACCGCGTCGTGGACGTCTTCGAGGACGGCCCGCGCGAAGGCGTCGAAGGCCGGCGGCCCGCCGTCACCGGTCATCGGTGGCAGGGCCGCCGACGCCGGGGCCGGACGTGACACCATGCACGGACCTCCTGCCTCCGGACTGCTGTCGCACGGCTACCTCGTGAGCGGGCGGGCTGGCTCGAAGTGTAGGGCGAAGCATGGCACGCTGGGTCGACGACCATGGCTGGCGCATGCGTGGTGGAGAGGGTCGGCACACATGACAACGGAATCCCAGAGCGAAGCGGCCGCGCTGGAGCGGGTGCTCGTGGCGGTGCGGGATCTCGGGGACGGCAACTTCCGCCGGCGGCTCGTCCCGCACGGCGACGGCATCTCGGCGCAGCTCGCCGTGGCGTTCAACGACATCGCCGAGCGCAACCAGCGGCTGGTCAGCGAGCTGCTGCGGGTGCGCGCGGCGGTCGGGCAGGAAGGCCGGCTCAGCGAACGGCTCGAAGGCCAGGTCGGCCCCGGCGGCTGGACCACCGCCGTCGACGCCGTCAACGGCCTGGTCGAGGACCTCACCCGGCCGGCGATCGAGCTGGAGCGCGTGCTCGGCGGCGTCGCCGACGGCGACCTGTCCCAGCCGATGACGCTGACCCTCGACGGCCGCCCGCTGCAGGGCGCGTACGCCACGCTGGCGAAGACGGTCAACGGCCTCATCGCGCAGCTGTCGCGCTTCGCCGCCGAAGTGACGAGGCTCTCCCGCGAGATCGCGGGTGAGGGACGTCTCGGCGGCCAAGCCGTCGTCCCGGGCGTGTCGGGCACCTGGCGCGACCTGACCGACTCGGTCAACTTCATGGCCGACAACCTCACCGAGCAGGTCCGCAACATCGCCCAGGTCACCACCGCCGTCGCCCGCGGCGACCTGACCCAGAAGATCAACGTCGACGCCCGCGGCGAGATCCTCGAGCTCAAGAACACCATCAACACGATGGTCGACCAGCTCTCGGCCTTCGCCGACGAGGTCACCCGCGTCTCCCGCGAGGTCGGTTCGGACGGCAAGCTCGGCGGCCAGGCCCAGGTGCCCGGCGTCGCCGGGACGTGGCGCGACCTCACCGACTCGGTCAACCTGATGGCCGACAACCTGACCGACCAGGTCCGCGGGATCTCGCAGGTGGCGACCGCGGTGGCCAACGGCGACCTGACGAAGAAGATCGACGTCGACGCCCGCGGCGAGATCCTGCAGCTGAAGAACACGCTGAACACGATGGTCGACCAGCTCTCGGCGTTCGCCGGCGAAGTCACCCGGGTGGCGCGCGAGGTCGGCAGCGAGGGCAAGCTGGGCGGCCAGGCCGAAGTGGCCGGCGCGGCCGGGACGTGGCGCAGCCTCACCGACTCGGTCAACCAGATGGCCGACAACCTGACCGACCAGGTCCGCAACATCTCGCACGTGACCACGGCCGTGGCGAAGGGCGACCTGACCCAGAAGATCACCGTCGACGCCCGGGGCGAGTTCTTCGAGCTGAAGACGACCATGAACACGATGGTGGACCAGCTGTCCGCCTTCGCCGACGAAGTCACCCGAGTGGCGCGCGAGGTCGGCACCGAGGGCCAGCTGGGCGGGCAGGCGCAGGTCCCCGGCGTCGCGGGCACCTGGCGGGACCTCACCGGCTCGGTGAACTTCATGGCGAACAACCTGACCACCCAGGTGCGCAACATCGCCCAGGTCGCGACGGCCGTGGCCCGCGGCGACCTGACGCAGAAGATCGCGGTCGATGCCCGCGGCGAGATCCTGGAACTCAAGAACACGCTGAACACGATGGTGGACCAGCTGTCCGCGTTCGCCGACGAAGTCACCCGAGTGGCGCGCGAGGTCGGTACCGAGGGCAAGCTCGGCGGCCAGGCCGCCGTGCCCGGCGTCGCCGGAACGTGGAAGGACCTGACCGACAACGTCAACTCGATGGCGAACAACCTGACCGACCAGGTCCGGAACATCGCCCAGGTGACGGCGGCGGTCGCGAAGGGCGACCTGACGCAGAAGATCACCGTCGACGCCCGCGGCGAGATCCTCGAGCTGAAGACGACGCTGAACACGATGGTGGACCAGCTGTCCGCGTTCGCGGACGAAGTCACCCGAGTGGCGCGCGAAGTCGGCACCGAAGGCATCCTCGGCGGCCAGGCCCGCGTCCGCGGCGTCGCGGGCACGTGGAAGGACCTCACCGACAACGTCAACGTCATGGCCGACAACCTGACCGACCAGGTCCGCAACATCGCCACGGTGGCGAGCGCGGTGGCCAACGGCGACCTGTCGAAGAAGATCCGGATCGAGGCCCAGGGCGAGGTCGCGGCGCTGGCCGAGACGCTGAACGGGATGGTCGAGACGCTGCGCGCGTTCGCCGACGAGGTCACCCGCGTCGCCCGCGAAGTCGGCACCGAAGGCATCCTCGGCGGCCAGGCCCGCGTCCCCGGCGTCGCCGGGACCTGGAAGGACCTGACCGAGAACGTCAACTTCATGGCGCACAACCTGACCAGCCAGGTGCGCAACATCTCGCAGGTCACCACCGCGGTCGCGAAGGGCGACCTGACGAAGAAGATCGACGTCGACGCCCGCGGCGAAATTCTCGAGCTCAAGACGACCATGAACACGATGGTCGACCAGCTCTCGGCGTTCGCCTCCGAGGTCACGCGCGTGGCGCGCGAGGTCGGCACCGAGGGCAAGCTGGGCGGCCAGGCCGAGGTCGACGGCGTGTCGGGCACCTGGCAGCGGCTCACCGAGAGCGTGAACCAGCTGGCCGGGAACCTGACCACGCAGGTCCGCGCGATCGCCCAGGTGGCGACGGCGGTGACGGCCGGCGACCTGACCCGGCACATCACGGTCGACGCGTCCGGCGAGGTCGCCGACCTCAAGGACAACATCAACCAGATGATCGCGAACCTCAAGGAGACGACGAGGACCAACCGCGAGCAGGACTGGCTGAAGACGAACCTCGCGCAGCTGTCGGGGCGGATGCAGGGGCACCGCGACCTGGCGTCGGTGGCGGCGCTGATCCTGTCCGAGCTGGCCCCGCTGGTGCGCGCGCAGCAGGGCGCGTTCTTCCTGGCCCGCGACGACGACCGCGACGGCACGGTGCTGGAGTGCATCGCGGCCTACGGGCTGGCGCAGTCCCGCGCCGGCCTGCGGTTCGCGATGGGCGAGTCGCTGATCGGCCAGGCCGCGGTCGACCAGCGCACGATCCTGGTCCACAACGCCCCGCCGGAGTACGCGCTGGTGTCGTCCGGCCTCGGCTCGGTGGCGCCGGTGAACGTGATCGTGCTGCCGGTGCTGTTCCAGGGCGAGGTGCTCGGGGTGCTGGAGCTGGCCTCGGTGAACGAGTTCAGCACGGTCCACCAGGACCTGCTGGAGCAGCTGCGGCACACGATCGGCGTCAACGTGAACACGATCCTGTCGAACTCGCGCACGGAAGCGCTGCTGACGGAGTCGCAGCGGCTGGCGCAGGAGCTGCGGGCGCGCTCGGAGCAGCTGCAGGCCCAGCAGGGCGAGCTGCGGCGGTCCAACACCGAGCTGGCCGAGAAGGCGGCGCTGCTGGCCCAGCAGAACCGCGACATCGAGGTCAAGAACAGCGAGATCGAGCAGGCGCGCCAGGAGCTGGAGGAGCGCGCCGGGCAGCTGACGGTGGCGTCGCAGTACAAGACCGAGTTCATGGCGAACATGTCGCACGAGCTGCGGACGCCGCTGAACAGCGCGTTGATCCTGGCGAAGCTGCTGTCGGAGAACCCGGAAGGGAACCTGACGGAGAAGCAGATCCAGTTCGCGAAGACGATCTACGCGGCCGGCTCGGACCTGCAGCAGCTGATCAACGACATCCTGGACCTGGCGAAGGTCGAGGCGGGCCGGCTGGACATGCAGATGTCCGACATCACGCTGCCGGAGCTGGTGGACTACGTCGAGTCGCTGTGCCGCCCGCTGACGGCGGACAAGGGTCTGGAGTTCGCCGTCCACATCGACCCGCCAGTGCCGGGCAGCGTCCACACGGACGAGCACCGGCTGCAGCAGATCCTCCGGAACCTGCTGTCGAACGCGGCGAAGTTCACCGACGAGGGCGGCGTCCGCCTGCACATCCGGGCGGCGGACCCGGCGGAGGTGGAGCAGGAGGCGCTGCGGAACGCACCGGGCATCATCGCGTTCGCGGTCGAGGACACCGGGATCGGGATCCCGGAGGAGAAGCTGGCGGTCATCTTCGAGGCGTTCCGCCAGGCGGACGGCACGACGAGCCGCAAGTACGGCGGCACGGGCCTGGGCCTGAACATCAGCCAGCAGCTGACCGAGCTCCTGGGCGGCGAGCTGCGGGTGGTGAGCGAGCCGGGGGTCGGTTCGACGTTCACGCTGTACCTCCCGGTGGCGGCGGCCAACCTGGTGGACCCGGCCGTGACGGCGTTGTCCTCCCCCCGCCTGCCCGCGGTGCCCAGCACGGTCCTGGTGGCGGCCCCCGACGTGCAGCCGAAGCGCTTCCACGGCGAGAAGGTCCTGATCGTCGACGACGACCTCCGCAACGTGTTCGCGCTGGCAGCGGTCCTGGAGCAGGCGGGCCTGGAGGTGATCTACGCGGAGACGGGCGTCGACGGCATCCGGGCCTTGGAGCGCAACGAGGACACGGCGCTGGTCCTGATGGACGTGATGATGCCGGAGCTGGACGGAAACGCCACGATCGCGGCAATCCGCGCCGAGGCGGCGAACGCGGACCTGCCGGTGATCGCGGTCACAGCCAAGGCCACGGCCGAGGACCGAGCCCGAACCCTGGCCAGCGGCGCGGACGACTACATCACGAAGCCGGTGGACACGGACAAGCTCCTGGACGTGATAGCAGCAAAGCTCGAGGCCGACGCCGCTTCAACCCGCGACGCCGGCTCGGCCGATCTCGGAGCGGGTGACGGGAATCGAACCCGCGTAGCTAGTTTGGAAGACTAGGGCTCTACCATTGAGCTACACCCGCGTGCCCCCGGAAGGACCCGGGTGCATCGCTAGCTTAGCGTGACCCGCTAGGCTGATCACACACCCCCCTGGGGGTGGCCCGGGATGTGGCGCAGCTTGGTAGCGCATCCGCTTTGGGAGCGGAGGGTCGCAGGTTCAAATCCTGTCATCCCGACGGCGAGGGCTGGACCTGCGGGTCCAGCCCTTTTTTCGTGTCGGCCGATGCGGGCTGGGGGCTGGCAGGGCGCTTGGTGACCCTCCTATTTGACGGTGCGGACATGCGCAACCGAGTCCTCGTGCCGGCTCCTGCAGCGTGGCAAGCAGCCGCGGGCCTCGCCGGGCCGGAGGACGGCCGGGGGCGGTGTTCGCGTGCCCCTGCGTGACCGGCCAGGGTCTTGCCGATGCCTCCGGACCCCGCGATGACACCGGCGAATCCGCCCACTCGACGGTGGTGCACCACCGGCCACAGGTGGCCGGTCCGTGACCTGGTGACCGCACCGGAGCAACGCCACCATGGGATCCGCGTCGCGAAAGACCACAAGAAGCCGGCGAGACCGCGCGCAGGATCGCTTCCGTTCCGGGACGAAATGCCGCCACTCGACGAAAAAGGGGACCCAAGATGACTCTGCTCCGGAAACTCACCACGGCCGCACTGGGGGCGACAGCCCTGGTGGCCGCCACGGCCGTTCCGGCTTCCGCTGCCGTCGCCAAGCCGGCGTCCGCGCAGGACTGCTCGTTCGAGGTGCTCAGCGACGACGGGACGTTCTGCTTCCCGCAGTCCAGTGTCCGGTCGATCCACGTCGAGCACGTGTATTCCGTATGCGCCTTCATCGACACGACCTACGTGTGGGAAGGAAACCCCTGGGAGGCATACCGGTACAAGGTGCAGCGACGCACCGACCCGTGCGACTCGTACGGAAGCGTGCCCGGCAACACCACCGTTGTCATGTACTGGAACTAGCCTCACCCGACGCGGCTCGGGAGCCGGTCAGCCAGGGTTGCTGTCGGCGTACTTGACGGTGATGTTCTTGAAGCCCAGCGACTGCAGCAACCCGGTCAGCATCGTGCGGGTGTTGCGCTCGGCGTCGGTGATCAGTGAGCTCTTCGCCGCCGCCGCTTGGATCTGCTTCTGGGCCAGCTCGTACAACGCCTGCTGGGAATTCGGGTTGCCGCTGAGGAAATCGCTGATGCGCGTGAACAATCCCTGCTGCTGTGCGTACACATAGGACTCGTGCACGTCCAGGGTCGCCGGCTCCAGCTGGGCGTGGCCCAGGGTGATCGTTGCGGATTGGCGGTCGTCGGAGACCTGGACCGCGTTGCCCTTCAACCGGGAGAAGTCGACGAAGGCGTTGTCCGTGCCGACTCCGATGAACAGCGTGTCGCTGCCCTGGAGGAAGCTCGGCAGGATGGAACCGGTCTTGATGTCGACCACCACCTGGAACGAACCGCTCGCCGCCTCGTAGCGGGAGAGCTCGACGATCGACTGCAGCAGGACCGGACCGGAGTGTTCCTCGGTCTTCTCGGCGAACGGATTGCGCAACTGGGGTAACAGGTGCACCGCCGATGCGACCAGTACCGCGGCGATCAGCACCACCACAGCCGCAGCCAACGCGACGAGCCGCTTGCCCCAAGCACCCATACCGGGAGGAATACCCAGCCGGCCGCCGGGCCAATCGAGCGGTACGGTGTGCTCGGGCTCCGAGGGGAGACGTCGTGCGCAAGTCCGTGTGGCTGTGGATCCTGCTGGCCGTCCTGATCGTCGTCCTGCTGGGCCTGATCTTCGGCGGCTACCGCAAGGGCACCAAGCTCGGCGCGCCCGTGGCGGCTTGGCGCGCGGACCGGTTCACCTCCGCCGCGTGAGCTTGCGCGTCAAGCTGAGGACCGTTCAGCTGTCGACGTCGATTCGCTCCGCCGCGTCGAGAAGGTACCGCGGCAGCTTGGAACCCGCGCCCAGCACCTCGACACCCAGGACCCGGCCGACTTCGTCGAAGTCCAGGTTGATCATTCCGCCGACATCGACGGGATCACAGGCGTACATCCTGGCCACCTTGGTCTCCACCTGGGGGTCGGTGAAGTAGATGTATGCCGCATCGGCTTGCCGGTCGTAGGTCACCTTCATGACTGCCATGGCCCACGCACTCCTTGAATTCGACCGCCGGCTCACCTCGAGCCGGTGAGCAACACCCGATCACCGCGGCAATTCTGCCTCAGGCACACCGTCCCCGGTCAGGGACTCGACTTCCGCCGGAACACCTCGCGCGAACTTCGCCTCGCGGAAGACCGACACCCCGGCGAACTTGGCGCTCCGGAACCACGCCTCCCCCGTGAACGTCGCTCCCTCGAACGTCGTCAGCGCCGCCGCGCTCACCTCGCCGAACACCGCGTCGTCCGCGAACGTCGCCGCTTCGAACATGGCCGCTTCGCCGAAGCTCGCTCCGTTGAACCATGCCTTTCCCGCGAACCGCGCGGCCTGGAACCAGGCGTCGCCGGTGAACTCCGCTCGGCGGAATGTCGCGTCGCCGAGGAACTTCGCCTCGTCGAACCTCGTCTGCCTCGGGCGGCACTGGCCGAAGTCGAAGTCGATCAGGACCGCTCCCGTCAGGTCCAGGTCGATGCCCGCCCAGAACGTCTCCGCCGGGTGGCGGTCGCTCGGGCCCGGCCGCAAGTGGAACCCGAGGATGCGCTGGGCCGTCCGGCGCACCTCGCGCTCCTGGGCCGACAACTCGTCGAGCACCACCCGCGGCGGGTCCGTGGGACGGCGGATGCCCCGGCGGCGGCCGGGCACGGGTGCGCCCGGGACCGAGAACGGCGCTCGCAGGTACGCGCACAGCACGTTCACGATCGTCTGCCGCTGGTCCGGGTTTCCCTGCGCGACGCGTTCGAGCGCGTACAACCCGCCCTGGCGGACCGCCGCCTTCTCCGAACCCAGCTGCTCGACCGCCTTCACGTACAGCTCGGTCAGGCGCCGCTCGCCCGCGTCGTGCTCGGTGGCCCACTGCCGGCGGCCCGTCAGGACCAGCGCGACCACGCCGCCGGTGCCCGCGCCGACCGTCAGGCCCGTCTTGATCAGCTCGATCTGGTTCTTCGGGTCACCGGTGTCGACGAACGTCAGCAGCACCGAGACCGCCGCCGCCGCGATCACCGCCACCGGCACCACGATCACGACGATCGCCCACCACCACGCACCGCCGCGGCGGCGCCACCGCCGCGCCAGACCTGCTCGCGCCTGCTTCATGCCGTCCAGGTCGTCCCCGTGGCCGATCGTGCTACACCGATCGGCGGAAAACCTCCGGTTCACCCGGACGCGTGATGGCCGCCAGCCAGCTCGCCACCGCCTCCGCGAGGGCCGCCGGCTGCTCCTCCGGCGTGTGGTGGCCCGCCCGCTCCGGGCGCCGCACCACCTGCAGGGACGCGAACTGCGCGACGCACCGGTCGATCATCGGCGGCGTCAGCATCGTGTCCGGCCCCGGCTCGAACGTGACCAGCAGTTTCGGGATCTCCGGAGTGGCCGCCAGCCAGCGGCCGGACGCCTCGATCCGGGCCATCACCGCGGGCGGCTCGCCACCCAGGGGCAACGAGCGCGCCCACTGCAGCAGCGGGCGGTGGTGCGACGTCGCGTACTCCGCCGGGAGCCCGGCCAGGAAGTCCGCGGCCGGGAACTCGCCCGACGCCTTGATCGCGCGAAACAGCTCCGCGCCCGCCGGCGGGAACTCCGCCCACGTCATCGGCGTCAGCACCGCTTCGGTGAACGCCAGGCCCCGGACCCGCGAGGGGTGGCGCGACGCCCAGTCCGCCGCCAGCGCGCCGCCCCAGTCGTGGCCGACCAGGACGACGTCGTCCAGAGCCAGCGCGTCGAACCACTCGTCGAGGTGGCGCGCGTGGTCGTCGAACGTGTACTCGATCTCCGGCCGCGGCGAATCGCCCATGCCGATCAGGTCCGGCGCCAGCCGGCGCCCCGGCAGGGACGGCATCACGTTGCGCCACAGGTACGACGACGTCGGGTTGCCGTGGAGGAACACCAGCGGCGCTCCGGCGCCCAGCTCGCGGTAGGCCAGGGTCGTCACTTGAACGCCCCCGCGAACCGCGACGCCCACTCCGCGAACGGGCGCGCCGGGCGGCCGAGCACCCGCGAAACGTCCGGGCTCACCCGCTGTTCCGCCGGGGTGGGGGTGCCCAGGATGTCCAGGGTCGACTCCGCCACCGGCGGCGGCATGAACCCCAGCAGGACCGCGCGGGCTTCCTCGCGCGTCTGCGGCACGAACCGCACCGGCTCGCCCACCGCTTCGCCGATCGCCGCGGCCTGCTCGCGCGGCGACACCGCCGCCGGGCCCGTCAGCTCGTAGGTCTTGCCCTCGTGCGACGCGTCCAGCAACGCGGCCGCCGCCACCGCCGCGATGTCCTCGGGGTCGATCACCGGCAGGGCCACGTCCGCGAACGGGGCCGCGACCTCGCGGCGGGCCCGCACGCTTTCCGCCCACTGGAACGCGTTCGACGCGAACCCGGCCGGGCGCAGCACCGTCCACTTCAGACCCGACGCCTGCACCGCTTCCTCGAACACCGCCGGGTGACGTCCCGTTCCGACCCCCTGCGAGGACAACAGCACGACCCGCCGGACGCCGGCCGCGCGCGCCAGCACCGGCTCCAACGGGCCCTCGAAGCCCGGCGGCACCAGCAAAAACACCGCCGAGGCGCCGTCGAAGTCCAGCGTGGCCAGATCTCCCTGCCTGGCCACCACTCCCGGTGGCACCGTCGTGATCCGGCGGGCCACCGCCGTCACCTCTTCGCCCGCCGCGGACAGCATCCGCACCAGCGGTTCGCCGACATTTCCCGTCGCTCCCACAACCATGATCATGGGAGCGACGGTACATTCCGCCGTATAGTAGGTACCTAGAGGAAAGTAATGGCTGGAGGCCGCAGAAGTGACCGAGACCACACCCGAGCAGGCCTGCCCGATCGCCCCGGTGGTGGACATCGTGTTCAGCCGCTGGACCACGCCGATCCTGTGGGCCCTGCACGAATACGGCCGGCAGCGGTTCGTCGAGCTGCAGCGCCGCATCACGACGATCACGCCGAAGGTGCTCACCCAGCGGCTGCGGCAGCTCGAGCGCGACGGCCTCGTCGTGCGGACCTACCACGCCGAGGTCCCGCCGCGCGTCGAATACGAGATCAGTGAGCTGGGCCGCAGCCTCGGCCCGCTGTTCGCGTCCCTTTCCGAGTGGTCGGGCAACCTCGAAAAGGTCGACGCGGCGCGGCGGACCTACGACGAGCGCGGCGCGGTCAGGTAGCACCTAGGGCGAGACGTCCAGGTAGTCGAGGTTCGCCGGGCCGCCGGCCGTCGTCGCGGTGAGGCGGACCGTGTGCGCACCCGCCGGCAGCGACACCGACCTGACCACCGTGCTCCAGGTCGTCCACGCGCCCGTCGCCGGGAACGGCACACCCGCGGCCACCACGGTTCCGTCGACCGAAAGGTCCACCGGGCGGTCCGCCGTCGTGCCGTTCGCGTAGCCGAACGTCAACGCCGACGCCGGGCCCGTCACCTGCCACTCGACGGAGCTGCCGACCGCGTTGGCGCCGTTCGCGAAGCCGGTCCCGGAGAAGCCCGCGTGGTTCGAATCCACCGTGCCACCCGCCGACAGCGACGCAGACTCGGCTTCGTAGCGCGTCGCGCCTCCGGCCCGGGACACTCGGTACAGCACCGTCGCATGCGAAGGCACCGAAGCGCTGATCGTCCCCGAAGTGCTTCGCACCGCCTTGCTCCACAGGTCCTTCAGCGTGTACGAAGACGCGCTGCCGATCCCGGTGGCCGACGCGGTCGTGCTGATCGTCGCCGTCGCGGCCGTTTCGTTGGACAGGGCCACCGCGCGGTCGCCGTTCGACAGGACCTTGCTGTACACCACCAGGCCCGCGTTCGCGCTCAGCACCGTCGCCTGCTTGCCCAGCGGGTCCTGGTCGAGCGCGATGACGTCGGTGTTCTTCAGGATCGCGAAGTTGTCGTCCGACACCTTGCGCAGGTCGCTGCCGATCAGCAGCGGCGCCGCCATCATCGCCCACAGGCTGAAGTGCGTGCGGTACTCCGCCGCCGTCATGCCGCCGTTGCCGACTTCCAGCATGTCCGGGTCGTTCCAGTGGCCGGGGCCCGCGTACTGCGCGAGGCCGCGGTTGGTCTGGGCCTTGCCGATCATGCTCGACCACTTGTCCGAGATGTCACCGGTGGTGCGCCACAGGTTGCCGACCGGCGCCGCCCACGTCCACGGCTGGCTCTGGCCCCACTCGCAGATCGAGTACGCGATCGCGCGACCGGACTTCGCGAGCGCGTCCCGCATCGCCTTGTACCGCTGCTGCGCGTCGACGCCCTGGTTGTTGCAGTTGTCGTACTTCAGGTAGTCGACACCCCAGGAGGCGAACAGGTTCGCGTCCTGCTGCTCGTGCCCCAACGCCCCCGGGAAACCCGCTTTGTTGCACGTTTTCGTGCCCGCGCTGGTGTAGATGCCGAACTTGAGGCCCTTCGAGTGCACGTAGTCGGCGAGCGCCTTGATCCCGTCGGGGAAGCGCGCCGGGTCGGGCACCAGGTTGCCCGCCGAGTTGCGGGACGGCAGCGCCCAGCAGTCGTCGATGTTGACGTAGGTGTAGCCGGCGTCCTTCAGGCCCTTGCTGACGAAGATGTCCGCGATGCCCTTGATCATCGTCTCGTTGAACTCGGCGCGGCACTGCGTCGAGTTCCAGTTGTTGAAGCCCATCGGCGGTGTGCGCAGCAGGCCGTTGTCGAGGGCCGACGCCGTGGGCGCGCCCAGGACGAGACCGCTGGCCGCGATCGCGAACGCGGTGGCCGCGGTCGCGATGCGCCGGAGTGAGGACATGCGTGCTCCCGGAGGTGAGGTGGAGGACCTCGGGTTAGTAAAGGTTCCTTCCAATCGAGCCGTCAAGGTCTGGTGCACGAAACATCAGATATGACACCGCATCATCCCGGTCACCGGCACGCCGCGGGCAGCTCCTCCACCAGCCAGGTGTGCAGCTGCCGGGCCGCATCCGCCGCGTCCTCCCCCGTTTTCAGGGCCAGGACCGGCACCCGCGGCTCGGCGGCCGCTGCCCCGAACAGCCGCAGGTACGCGCCGACGGCCGTCAGCTCGGCGTCCGTCGCGGTCTCGGGCACGTCGTCGAACTCCACCTCCGCCGGGTCGGCCAGCACCACGCCGGTCGCGTCGGCCGCGTCCGCGACCGCGGCGGCGAGCAGGGCGCCGGAGCCGGCCCCGAGCACGACGAACGGCTCGCCGGCCGCCTGGGCGCGGATCGCGTCGGCCGCCGTCGCGACCAGCGTGGCCAGGTCGGCCGGCGGCGGGGTCTCGCCGTCGAAACCCGGGGCGGGCAGCAGCCACGTCTCGCGGACGCCGTCGAACCGCGCGGTGACGTCCTCGCACCACCGGGTCGAGCCGGTGAGCGTGCCCAGCGCGAACAGCAGCGGCCGGGACGCGCCCGTGGTCGTGCGCCGGAGCCGGGGCGCCCACGGGGACACCGGCAGGAACTCCGACGCCGTGGCCAGGAACGCCCGGAACTCGCCGGTGCGGCCGGTGGCCCGGGCCGTCCGGAGCAACGTGCCCAGCGAGCCACCGGGGCCGGCCGCGGTCAGCGTGACGTTGGCCAGGACGTGCTCGGCCAGCTCGGCGACCGTCGGGTAGTCCCAGACCAGCGCGGCGGGCAGCTCCAGGCCGGTCGCGGCGCTGATCCGGTTGCGCAGTTCGACGACGCCGAGCGACGTGAACCCCAGGTCGGCGAACGCGGACTCCGGCTCGATCGCGTCCGCCGACGGGTGACCCAGCGTCGCCGCGACCTCCGCCCGGACCCAGTCCAGGAGCCACGCCGGCCGGTCGGCGGCCGGGAGGTCGGCCAGCCGCCCGGTGATCGGCTCGATGGCCGGTGCGTCACTCACCTCGGGTTCCACCGTCTCCGGCAGCACCATGTCCAACCAGTAGCGGCTGCGCTGGAAGGCGTAGGTGGGCAGGTCGACCCGGGTGGCCCCGGGGAAGAACGGCGCCCAGCCGACGGCGGCGCCGTGGACGTGAACAGTGCTCAACGCCGTGAGCAGTGCTCTCTCTTCGTCGCGGTCACGCCGCAACGCCGGGACGGCGACGCAGCTCGCGCCGAGGGTGTCCTTGACCATTCCGCTGAGCACGCCGTCGGGGCCGAGCTCCAGGAACGTCGTCACGCCTTCGCTTTCGAGGGTGCGCACGGCGTCGGCGAACCGGACGGCCTCGCGCACGTGCCGCACCCAGTACTCCGCCGTGAACGGCGACGCGAGAGCACCGCTCACATTCGAGAGCACCGGTATTTCCGCGGGGTGGTAGGTCACCGTCTCGGCGACCGCGCGGAAGTCCTCGAGCATGGGGTCCATCAGCGGTGAGTGGAAGGCGTGGCTCACGGTCAGGCGCTTGGTCTTGGGGAACCGGGACGCGATCGCCAGCACCGCGGCTTCCTCGCCGGAGATCACGACGGATTCCGGGCCGTTCACCGCCGCGATGGAGACGCCTTCGGCCAGGGTGATTTCGGACTCGGGCGCGGCGATCGAGACCATCGCCCCGCCGGCGGGCAGGGCCTGCATCAACGAGGCTCGCGCCGAAACCAGCCGGCACGCGTCTTCGAGCGACAGCACCCCGGCGACGTGCGCGGCCGAGAGCTCGCCGATCGAGTGCCCGGCCACGAAATCCGGGCGGACGCCGAACGATTCGAC
The DNA here is from genome assembly GCF_040682815.1 of Amycolatopsis sp. NPDC051102. Lineage (NCBI taxonomy): Bacteria > Bacillati > Actinomycetota > Actinomycetes > Pseudonocardiales > Pseudonocardiaceae > Amycolatopsis > Amycolatopsis sp. NPDC051102. The sequence goes on along the minus strand of NZ_JBFBBT010000014.1, from coordinate 217,190 downwards.
GAGGCGGTACAGCGCGACCTCGATCGCGAACAGCGCGGGCTGGGTGAATTCGGTCCGGCCCAGGCGTTCGGCGTCGTCGAAAACCTCCCGCAGGTCCGGGAAGTGCGCACACACCTCGTCGAACGCCGACGCGTACACCGGGAACCGGGCGTACAGCTCCCGGCCCATCCCCGCGCGCTGCGCCCCTTGACCGGTGAACAGCACGGCCAGCCGTCCCGCCCGCTCGCGGCCGACGACGACGTTCGCCGCCGATCGCCCGTCCGCCAGCGCGGAAAGCCCGCTCAGCAGCTCTTCGGCGCTGCTGCCGTGGACCACCGCCCGGTGCGCGAACCGGCTGCGGGACGTCGCCAGCGACAGCCCCACGTCGGCCGGATGCCCGGTGACGGCCAGCAGTTGCGCGGCCTGCGCGCGCAGCGCCGCCTCACTGCGTCCGGACAACACCCACGGTAGTACCCCGGTTTCGCCACGGTCCGGGGTGACCGGCGGCAGCGAGGGCGCCTGTTCGAGGATGGCGTGCGCGTTCGTCCCGCTGACGCCGAACGACGAGACACCGGCGCGCCGCGGCCGGTCCGCCGTCCACTCCCGAGTCTCGGTCAGCAGTGCCACCGCCCCGGCGGTCCAGTCCACGTGGGACGAAGGCGCGTCGACGTGCAGCGTCGGTGGCAGCACGCCGTGCCGCATCGCCATGATCATCTTGATCACGCCCGCCACCCCGGCCGCAGCCTGCGTGTGCCCGATGTTCGACTTCAGCGAACCGAGCCACAACGGCGTCGCCCGGTCCTGCCCGTAGGTGGCCAGGATCGCCTGCGCCTCGATCGGGTCGCCCAGGGTCGTGCCGGTGCCGTGTCCTTCCACGACGTCCACTTCGGACGGTTGCAGCCCCGCCGACGCCAGCGCGGCACGGATCACCCGCTGCTGCGACGGCCCGTTGGGCGCGGTCAGGCCGTTCGACGCGCCGTCGGAGTTGACCGCCGTGCCGCGGACCACCGCGAGCACCGGGTGGCCGAGCCGCCGGGCGTCGGAAAGCCGTTCCACGGCGAGGATTCCGGCGCCTTCGCCCCAGCCGGTGCCGTCGGCCGCGTCGGCGAACGACTTGCACCGGCCGTCGGCGGCGAGGCCGCGCTGCCGGCTGAAGTCGATGAACACCCCCGGTGTCGAAAGGACAGTCACCCCGCCCGCCAGCGCGAGGTCGCACTCGCCCTGCCGCAGGGCCTGGCACGCCAGGTGCAACGCCACCAGCGACGACGAGCACGCCGTGTCCACCGTGATCGCCGGGCCTTCGAGGCCGAGCGCGTACGCGACGCGGCCGGACACCACGCTCGCCGAGCTGCCGGTGCCGAGGAACCCCTCGACGCCCTCGGGCACGGCGAGCGGCCGCGACGCGTAGTCGGAGTACATCACGCCGGTGAAGACGCCGGTCCGGCTGCCGCGCAGCGATTCCGGGTCGATGCCCGCGCGTTCCAGTGCCTCCCACGACGTCTCCAGCAGCAGCCGCTGCTGCGGGTCCATGGCCAGGGCTTCGCGGGGCGAGATGCCGAAGAAGCCCGCGTCGAAGTCGGCGGCGTCGTAGAGGAACCCGCCTTCCTTGGCGTAGCTGGTGCCGGGGTGGTCGGGGTCGGGGTCGTAGAGCGCGTCGGCGTCCCAGCCGCGGTCGTCCGGGAGGCCGCCGACGGCGTCCCGGCCGGCGGCGACGAGGTCCCAGAGGTCTTCCGGGCCGCGGACTCCGCCGGGGTAGCGGCAGCCGATGCCGACGACGACGATCGGGTCGCCGTCCACCCGCTGCTCCCGCGCCACGACCGGCGCCGCCCCGCCGGACACGCGCTCGACCACGTACCGGGTGAGCGCCTGCGGGGTCGGGTGGTCGAAGACGAGCGTCGCCGGCAGCCGCAGGCCGGTCTCGGCGGCGAGGCGGTTGCGCAGTTCGAGGGCGGTCAGGGAGTCGAAGCCGAGCTCCTTGAACGCGCGCGCCGGTTCGACGGCGGTCCCCGACGCGTACCCGAGCACGCCCGCGACCAGGCCGCGGACGAGGTCCAGGACCTGCCGGACGCGGTCGTCCGCGCCGAGCCCGGCCAGGCGGTCGGCGAACGACGACTTCGCGGCCGCCGCCGTCGCCTGCCGCCGGGGCGGCGGGAGCAGGGCGTGCAGCAGCGGAGGCGTGGCCGGCTGGCGGCGCAGGGCCGCGAGTTCGAGCCGGACCGGCGCCAGGACGGCCTGGTCCGCGGCGACGGCCCGGTCGAACAGCGCCAGGCCCAGCTCGGTGTCCAGGGGCGTCATGCCCGCGCCCGCCATGCGGCGCAGGTCGCCGTCGGCGAGGTGCCCGGTCATCGAGCTGGCTTCGGCCCAGAGCCCCCAGGCCAGGGCGACGGCGGGCCGGCCCTGGGCGCGGCGGTGCTGCGCGAGGGCGTCGAGGAACGCGTTCGCGGCGGCGTAGCCGGCCTGCCCCGCACCGCCCATGGTGGCCGCGAAGGACGAGAACAGGACGAACGCCGAGACGTCCGGGAGGAGTTCGTGCAGGGTGAGCGCCGCCTCGGCCTTGGGCCGCAGGACCGCCGCCAGCCGGTCGGGGGTGAGGGATTCGAGGACGCCGTCGTCGAGCACGCCCGCCGCGTGGACGACGGCCGACACGTGGTGCCCGGCCAGGACTTCCGCCAGCCGCGCGCGGTCGGCGACGTCGCAGGCGACGGCCGTCGCGGTGGCGCCCAGCCCGGTGAGTGCGCCGGCGAGGTCCGCCGGTTCGCGGCGGGACAGCAGCAGGAGCCGCCGGACGCCGTGGGCGGTGACCAGGTGCCGGGCGATCAGGCCGCCGAGCAGCCCGGACGCGCCGGTGATCAGCACCGCGCCGTCACCCCAGTCCGGCGTCTGGTCCACAATGGACGCACGGGCCAGCCGCGGCGCCCGCCATTTCCCGGCGCGCAACGCCAGCTGCGGTTCGCTGAGGGGCAGTTCCGCCGGGACCTCGCCGGCGTCCAGGAGCACGAACCGGCCGGGGTTCTCGGTCTGGGCCGACCGCACCAGGCCGGTCACGGCCGCGGCGGCGAGGTCGGTGACGTCTTCGCCGTCGACCGAGACCGCGCCGGTGGTGTGCACGACCAGGAGCCCGTCGGAAGCCAGCCACTCCTGGAGCCGCTCGAGGACCGCCGCGGTCACCTCCCGCACCGGACCGTCCGGGACCCGGAACACCTCGAACTCGCCGGTCATTTCGGTGACGGCCACGTCGGGCCAGGTGACCTCGAAGAGCGCGTCGGCCCGCGCGGCCTTCGCGGGAGTGCGCAGCGAAAGCGACCGTACCTCGCCGACCGGCGCGCCGGTTTCGTCGGCCAAGGTCAGCGCGAAGGCATCGTCGGACACGGGCGTCAGCGCCACCCGCAGCACGGTCGCGCCGGACGCGGTCAGGGAGACGCCGTTCCACGCGAACGGCAGCTTCGGCCCGTCCCCCGCCGCCGCCGGCGCGCCGAACCCGGCCGCGTGCAGGGCCGCGTCGAGCAGCGCCGGGTGCAGGCCGAACCGGGCCGCCTCCGCGCGAAGGGCCTCGGGCAGCTCGACCTCGGCGAAGACGTCGGTGCCGCGGGTCCACACCGCGCGCAGGCCGCGGAAGGCGGGGCCGTAGCCGACGCCGGTGGCCGCCATCGCCGGGTAGAAGCCGTCCAGCTCGACCCGCGCCGCTCCGGCGGGCGGCCAGCTGCCGAGCGGCTCGGCCACGACGGCGGCCTCGGTCAGGAGGCCGGTCGCGTGCCGGGTCCACGGGCTGAACTCGTCCGGCCGGGCGAAGATCGCCAGTTCGCCGTCTTCTTCCACCGACACCTGGACGTGGATGCCGCCCTGTGCGGGGAGGACCAGCGGCGTCTCCAGGGTCAGCTCGTCGAGGGTGCGCCGGCCGGCCTGGTCGCCGGCGCGGAGGGCCAGCTCGACGAACGCCGTGCCGGGCAGCACGATTTCCCCGCCGACGCGGTGGTCGGCCAGCCAGGGCAGGCTGTGCAGCGAGAGCTTGCCGGTGAGCACCGTGCCGCCCGAGCCCGCCAGTGACACCACCGCGCCGAGCAGCGGGTGCTCGGCCGGCGTCAGGCCGAGGCCGCCCGCGTCGCCGGTGGCGACCAGCCGCGGCCAGTAGCGTTCGTGCTGGAACGCGTAGGTGGGCAGTTCGGTGCGGCGGGCACCGGGAAAGGCGTCGTCCCACCGGACGTCGACGCCGTGCACCCAGGCTTCAGCCAGCGAGGTGTGGAAGCGGGCGAGCCCGCCGTCGTCGCGGCGCAGGGAACCGAGGGCGGTGACGTCGTCGCCGCCGATCGCCATGGTCAGCACGGGGTGCGGCGAGGCTTCGACGAAGGTCCGGAAGCCCTGGCCGGCCAAGGCTTCCACGGCGGTGTCGAGCCGGACCGGGTTGCGAAGGTTGGCGTACCAGTACTCGGCGTCGAGCTCGGTGCCGTCGAGCCGGCTGCCGGTGACCGTCGAGAAGAAGCCCGTCGTGGTCTTCCGCGGCCGGACCGGGGCCAGCTCGTCTAGGAGGCGGTCCCGGATGCGTTCCACCTGCGGCGAGTGTGAGGCGTAGTCGACCGGGACCCGCTTGGCGCGGACATCGGTGCACGCCGCCAGGAGTTCGTCGAGTGCGTCCGGCGTGCCCGAGACGACCACGGCGGACGGGCCGTTGATCGCGGCGAGCGACAGCCGTTCGCCCCAGGGCGCGATCCGGGCCGTCACCGCGTCGGCGGGCTCGGCGATCGAGACCATGCCACCGTCGCCCGCGAGCGCGAGGATGGCTTGGCTGCGCAACGCGACCACGCGGGCACCGTCCTCGAGCGACAGTGCGCCCGAGACGACGGCAGCGGCGATCTCCCCCTGCGAGTGCCCGACGACCGCGGCGGGCTCGACGCCGTACGAGCGCCAGAGTTCCGCCAGCGACACCATCACGGCGAACAACGCGGGCTGCACGACGTCGACGCGGTCCAGCATCGCGGCGTCGCGGATCACGTCGGTGAGCGACCAGTCCACAAAGGACGAAAGAGCGGTAGCGCATTCGGCCATCCGGGCGGCGAACACCGGGGACTCGGCCAGCAGGTCCACGGCCATCCCGGCCCACTGGGAACCCTGGCCGGGGAACACCATCGCGACCTTGCCCGCGGCGGCCGTCCCCTTGACGACGGCGGGCGCGGGAGTGTCACCGGCGAGCGCGGCGAGCCCGGCGGACAAGCCGTCGCGGTCGCCGACGACCACCGCGCGGTGGTCGAACGCGGACCGGGTCGTGGCCAGCGAGAACCCGATGTCCCCGATCGACCCGGGCACGTCGGTGAGGGCGGCAGCCTGGGCGCGGAGAGCCTCGGGTGACCGGGCCGACAGCACCCAGGGGACGACCCGGGCGGGCTCGTCGGGACCGGCGGCCGGGACGCCCGCGACCTGTTCCAGGATCGTGTGCACGTTGGTGCCGCTCATGCCGAACGCCGAGACCGCGGCCCGCCGCGGCCGGTCCGCCGGCCACTCGCGGCGCTCGGTGAGCAGCTCCACGGCCCCCGCCGACCAGTTCACCCGCGACGAAGGTTCGCCGGCGTGCAGGGTCGGCGGCAGGACGCCGTGCCGCATCGCCATGACCATCTTGATCACCCCGGCGACGCCGGCGGCGGCCTGGGTGTGGCCGATGTTCGACTTCACCGAGCCCAGCCACAACGGCGTTTCCCGGTCCTGGCCGTACGTCGCCAGCAGCGCCTGGGCTTCGATCGGGTCGCCCAGGGTCGTTCCGGTACCGTGCGCTTCGACCACGTCCACGTCCGAAGTGGACAGACCGGCGTCGGCCAGCGCCGCCCGGATCACCCGCTGCTGCGAAGGACCATTGGGTGCGGTCAAGCCGTTCGACGCGCCGTCGGAGTTCACCGCCGAACCGCGCACGAGGGCCAGCACCGGGTGGCCGTGGCGGCGCGCGTCCGACAGCCGTTCCACGACGACCATGCCGCTGCCCTCGCCCCACGAGGTGCCGTCGGCGGATTCGGCGAACGCCTTGCACCGGCCGTCCGGGGCCAGGCCGCGCAGCCGGCTGAACGCGATGAACGAGCCCGGCGTCGGCAGCACGGTGACGCCGCCCGCGAGCGCGAGGTCGCACTCCCCCTGCCGCAGCGCCTGCACCGCCAGGTGCAGCGCGACCAGCGACGACGAGCACGCCGTGTCGACGGTGAGCGTCGGTCCCTCCAAACCGAACGCATAGGCGACGCGTCCGGAAAGGACACTCGCGGCGTTGCTCGTCGCGAGGTGGCCTTCCAGTGCCTCGGCGGAGCCGAGCATGAGGGTGCCGTAGTCCTGGCCGTTGGAGCCGACGAAGACGCCCGTCCGGCTGCCCTTCAGCGACGGCGGCCGGATCCCGGCGTGCTCCAGCGCTTCCCACGACGTTTCCAGCAGCAGCCGCTGCTGCGGGTCCATGGCCAGGGCTTCGCGCGGGGAGATGCCGAAGAACCCGGCGTCGAAATCCGCGACGCCGTCGAGGAAGCCGCCTTCGCGTACGTAGGACGTCCCCGGCGTCTCCGGATCGGGGTCGTACAGCGAGCCGAGTTCCCAGCCGCGGTCCTCGGGGAAGCCGGAGATCGCGTCGCGGCCGCTCTCGACCAGGTCCCACAGCTGGGCCGGGGTGCGGACGCCGCCCGGGAACCGGCAGCCGAGACCGACGATCGCGACCGGCTCGGCGGTCTGCGCCTCCTGGAGCCGGCGGCGGGTGTCCTGCAGATCGGCCGTGACCCGCTTGAGGAAATAGCGGAGCTTCTCCTCGTTGTCCATCGTCTTCACTCCAAGCAGTCGCGGGCGCCGGATCAGGAGATGCCGAACTCTTTGCCGAGGAGGTCGAACATCTCCTCGTCGCTGGCGGTTTCGAGGCCCGGGGCGGCCGGTTCGCCCGCCCAGCCGGCGGTGAGCAGCCGCAGCTGGTCCGCGACCCGGGCCCGGTCGGCCGCGTCCAAGGCGGCCCCGACGCGGCTCAGCTCCTCGATCAGCCCGTCGACGCCCTGCGGCGCGGGCTCGTCGTCCCGCAGTTCCGCCGTCAGGTGCCGGGCCAGCGCGGCCGGCGACGGGTGGTCGAAGATGAGCGTCGCCGGCAGGTTCAGCCCGGTGACGCGGTCCAGCCGGTTGCGGAGTTCGACCGCGGTCAGCGACGTGAAGCCGGTTTCGCTGAACGCCCGGTCCGGGGCGACGTCGGCCGCCCGGCCGTGGCCGAGCACCGCCGCGACGTGCTCGCGGACGACGTCGAGGACGAGGTCGCCGGCGTCGGCCGCCGACAGCCCGGCCAGGCGGTCGCCGAGCCCGGCCGGCGCTTCGGCTACCGGCGCCGCCGGGGCCAGCTCGGCGTAGAGCGGCCGGGCCGAGGGGTAGGTGTCCCAGTCGATGTCGGCGACGACCTGTGACCGCGTGCTCCGGCCGAGCGCGGCCGCGGCCTCCGCCGCGGGCAGCGGGGTGACCCCGGCGCGCCGCATCCGGTCCGCGTTCCCGGCGGCCATGCCGTCGCCCGCCCAGGGACCCCAGGCGATCGCGACGGCCGCCCGGCCCGATGCGCGACGGCGCTGGGCGAGCGCATCGAGCTCGGCGTTCGCGGCCGCGTAGTTCGCCTGCCCCGCCGCGCCGAACGCGCCGGCGAGCGAGGAGAACAGCACGAAGGCGTCCAGGTCGCCGGTCAGTTCGTCGAGGATCCGGGCGCCGGTCACCTTGGCCCGCAGGACCTCGGCGAACCGGTCGCCGGTGAGCGTGTCGACGACGCCGTCGTCGAGGACGCCCGCCGCGTGCACGACCGCCGATATCCGGTGCTCGGCCAGCAGGGCCGCGACGGCGTCCCGGTCGGCGACGTCGCAGGCGACGGCCGTCACCCGATCGTCGGGCGCTTCGCCACCGCGGCGGCTCGCCAGGACGACGTGCCCGGCGCCGTGGTCCAGGAGCCAGCGGGTGACGTGCCCGCCGAGCGCGCCGGTGCCGCCGGTGACCAGGACCGTGCCCCGGGGAGTCCACTGTGGACCACTCCGATGGTCGCGGACGAGCCGCCGGGCGAAGACACCGGTGGGCCGGACGGCGACTTCGTCCTCGCCGCCCGCGGCCAGCACCGCGCAGAGCCGCTCGCCGTCGTCGCCGCTCAGGGTGTCCGGCAGGTCGACCAGGCCGCCCCAGCGGTTCGGGTGTTCCATCGCGACCGTTCGGCCGAAGCCCCAGAACTGGGCCTGGGCCGGCTCGGCGACGGGCTGGTCGTCGGCCGTCGCGACCGCGCCGCGGGTGGCGCACCACAGCGGTGCGCCGACGCCCGCGTCGCCGAGGCCCTGGACCAGCGCGAGGGTCTGCGGCAGCCCAGCGGCGACCGCCGACGCCGGGGTGCCGGCCGCGAAGGCCAGCAGCGACAGCGCGCCCACCGGCGTGGAGCCTTCTTCGGCCAGCTTGGCCTCGACCAGCTTCGCGACCGTGATGCGGTCGGCGTCCTCGGGCACCCGGACGACCAGGGGCCGCGCTCCGGACGTCGCGAAGGCGCCGGCGACCGCCGTCGCGGCCGAGGGGTCGTCGAGGGTTTCCGGCAGGACGAACAGCCAGTCGCCGGAGACCGCGGCCGTGGTTTCGGGCAGCTTGCGCCAGACGACGCGGTAGCGCCAGGCGTCGGAGCTCGCCCGCGTCTCCCGCCGCCAGCCGGACAGGGCCGGGAGCGCGGAGGCGACCGCGGCGCGCTGGTCGCCGTCCAGGCCGAGCAGGGCACCGAGGGAGTCCAGGTCCTCGCCCTCGACGGCCGTCCAGAACTCGGTGTCCACTTCGGACATCGGCGCGGCGGGTGCGGGCTCGGGCCAGAACCGCCGCCGCTGGAAGGGGTAGGTGGGCAGGTCGACCGGGCGCGCCGGCGGGTAGAACGCGGCCCAGTCGACGTCCACGCCCCGGGCGTGAACAGTGCTCAACGCTGTGAGCAGTGCTCTCTCTTCGCCGCGGTCGCGGCGCAACGCCGGGACCGCCGACGCGCCGACCATCGCGCTGAGCACCCCGTCGGGGCCCAGCTCGAGGAAGGTGCTGACGCCCGCGGCTTCGAGGGTCGAGATGCCGTCGGCGAACCGGACGGTCTCCCGCACGTGCCGGACCCAGTAGTCCGCGGTGAACGGTTCGGCGAGAGCGCCGCTCACATTCGAGAGCACCGGTATCTCCGCCGGGTGGTACTCCAGGGTTTCCGCGACCGCGCGGAACTCTTCGAGCATCGGGTCCATCAGTGACGAGTGGAAGGCGTGGCTCACGGTGAGCCGCTTCGTCTTGACGCCGCGCCCGGCGAACTCCGCGGCGATCTCCAGCACCGCGGCCTCGTCGCCGGAGAGCACGACCGACTCGGGGCCGTTGACCGCCGCGATCGAGACACCCTTGGTCAAGGTGACGGCCGATTCCGGGGCGGCGATCGAGACCATCGCCCCGCCGGCGGGCAGCGCCTGCATCAGCGACGCCCGCGCGGCCACCAGCCGGCAGGCGTCCGCGAGGGAAAGCACCCCGGCCACGTGCGCGGCGACCAGTTCGCCGATCGAGTGGCCGGCGACGAAGTCGGGGCGGACGCCCCACGCCGTCACCAGCCGGTGGAGCGCGACCTCGATCGCGAACAGGGCGGGCTGGGTGTAGCCGGTGCGATCGAGCCGGTCGCCGCCGTCGAAGACGATCTCGCGCAGGGACGCGTCGAGCAGGCCGTCGAACTCGGCGCACACGGCGTCGAAGGCGTCGGCGAAGACCGGGAACCGGTCGTAAAGCTCCCGGCCCATCCCGGCGCGCTGGGCGCCCTGGCCGGTGAACAGCACGGCCAGCCGGCCGCCGGGGACGGCCGTGCCGCGCACGGCGTTGTCCAGGTCCCCCAGCCCGGCCAGCAGCTGGTCGCGGTCCCCGACGACGACGGCCCGGTGCTCCAGGGCCGCACGCCCGGTCGCCAGGGTGCGGCCGACCTCGGCCACCGGGACGTCCTCGCCGAGCGCCGCGCGGAGGCGGCGGGCTTGCTCGTGCAGAGCTTGCTCGTCCTTCGCCGACAACGGCCACAGCGTGAGTCCGTTGTGGACCGGCGCGGCGGGTTCGGGCTCCCCCGCTTCGAGGACCAGGTGGGCGTTGGTGCCGCTGACGCCGAAGGCCGATACCCCGGCGCGGCGGGCGCGTCCGGTCTCCGGCCACGGCGTCGCTTCGGTGAGCAGCTCCACGGCCCCGGCCGACCAGTCCACCTGGGACGAAGGGGCGTCGACGTGCAGCGTCCGCGGGAGGACGCCGTGGCGCATCGCCAGCACCATCTTGATCACCCCGGCGATGCCCGCGGCGGCCTGGGTGTGGCCGATGTTGGACTTCACCGAGCCGAGCAGCAGCGGGAACGGCCGGTCCTGGCCGTAGGTGGCCAGCAACGCCTGGGCCTCGATCGGATCGCCCAGCTTCGTCCCGGTGCCGTGCGCCTCGACCGCATCGACGTCCGAAGTGGACAGACCGGCGTCAGCCAGCGCCGCACGGATGACGCGTTGCTGGGACGGGCCGTTCGGGGCGGTCAGGCCGTTGGACGCGCCGTCGGAGTTCACCGCCGAGCCGCGCACGACGGCCAGGACCTGGTGACCGTGCCGGCGGGCGTCCGACAGGCGCTCCAGGAGCACGAGCCCGGCGCCTTCGCCCCAGCCGGTGCCGTCGGCGGCGTCGGCGAACGCCTTGCACCGGCCGTCGGAGGCCAGGCCGCGCTGCCGGCTGAATTCCACGAAGGTCGCCGGCGTGGACATCACGGTCGCGCCGCCGGCCAGCGCCAGGTCGCACTCGCCGCGGCGCAGCGCCTGCGCGGCCAGGTGGATGGCGACCAGCGACGACGAGCACGCGGTGTCGACGGTGAGCGCCGGGCCTTCGAGGCCGAACGCGTAGGCCAGCCGGCCGGACACGACCGCGGCGGCGTTGCCGGTGCCGATGAAGCCGCCGACCTCCTCGGCCGCCGTGCCGAGCAGGCCCGCGTAGTCCTGGCCGTTGGTGCCGGCGAACACGCCGGTGCGGCTGCCGCGCAGCGACTGGGGGTCGATCCCCGCCCGTTCGAAGACCTCCCACGTGATCTCGAGCAGCAGGCGCTGCTGCGGGTCCATGGCCAGCGCTTCGCGCGGCGAGATGCCGAAGAACGCCGCGTCGAACTCCGCGGCGGTGTCGAGGAAACCGCCGTCGCGGACGTAGCTGTGGCCGCTCTTGCCCGGGTCGGCGTCGTAGAGCGCGCCGAGGTCCCAGCCGCGGTCCTCGGGCAGGCCGGTCATCGCGTCGACGCCGTCCGCGACGAGCCGCCAGAGGTCCTCCGGCGTGGCGACCGAGCCGGGGAACCGGCAGCCCATGGCGACGAGCGCGATCGGCTCGTCGGCCCGGACGGGCGCCGGGCCGGCGCCGGCCGGTTCCGGGTGCCGCCCGAGCAGCTCGCGGTGCAGGTGCCGGGCCAGCGCGGCCGGGGTCGGGTGGTCGAAGACCAGCGTCGCGGGCAGGCTCAGCCCGGTCGCCGCGTCGAGCCGGTTGCGCAGCTCGACGGCGGTCAGGGAGGTGAAGCCGCTGTCGGAGAACGCGCGCTCGGCGTCGACCGCGGCCGCGTCGGAGTAGCCGAGCACGGCGGCGACGTGCGTGCGGGTCAGGTCGAGGACCTTCCGGACGCCGTCCTCTTCGGACAGTCCCGTGAGGACACCTGCGGGTTCTTTTGCCGCCGGGCTCTCGAGCGGTTCGGCGAATGCGGTGAACAACGGCCGGGGCCGGACGGCCCGCAGCGCCGGGAGGTAGACGTCCCAGTCGAGGTCGGCCACCACCGCCACCGGGGCATCGGCCGCCGCCTCGAGCGTCAGGGCGTCGAGCGCGAGGCCGGGCTCCAGGGTGCCGACGCCCGCGGCGCGCAGCCGTCGCCGCGTCTCGGCGTCGCCCGCGGCCATCCCGTCGCCCGCCCACGGGCCCCACGCGATCGAGACGGCGGGCAGCCCGGCGGCGTGGCGCTGCTGGGCGAGCGCGTCGAGGTGGGCGTTGGCGGCGGCGTAGCTGCCCTGGCCCGCGGCACCGAACGCGCCGGCCATGGACGAGAACAGGACGAACGCGTCGAGACCGGCGGTGAGCGCGGACAGGTTCTCGGCCGCGATCGCCTTGGCGCGCAGCACGGCGTCGAAGCGGTCCGGGGTCAGGGACTCGATGACGCCGTCGTCGAGGACGCCCGCCGCGTGCACGACCGCGCGGAGGTCGCCGGGCAGCACCGCGGCCAGGGCATCGCGGTCGGCGGCGTCGCAGGCCACGATCGAGACGGCACAGCCGAGGCTGGTCAGCTCGCGTTCGAGGGCCGCGGCGCCCGGTGCGGCCGGCCCGCGCCGGCTGAGCAGCACGAGCCGTTCGGCACCATTCGCGGCCAGACGCCGGGCGACCTGCGCACCGAGCGCGCCCGTGCCCCCGGTGACCAGCACGGTCCCGCACGGCCGCCAGGCCTCGGCCGGGGTCGCGGATCGGCGTTCCAGGCGTCGCGCGAAGACGCCGGACGGCCGCAGCGCGACCTCGTCTTCGGTGCCGGTGAGCACGGCGGCGAGCCGGGTGCGGCCGCGGTCGTCCAGCTCGGCGGGGAGGTCGATGAGGCCGCCCCAGCGCTGGGGGTACTCCATGGCCGCGGTGCGGCCGAGGCCCCAGACCTGGGCTTGGACGGGCGCTTCGACGCGGTCCGCCCGCGTGGCCGCGACCGCGCCGCGGGTGAGGCACCACAGCCGTCCGCCGGCCTTCAGGTCGCCGAGCGCCTGCAGGAGGGTCGCCGTGCCCGCCGCGACCCCGCGGCCGCCGTCGGCCAGGGCCAGGAGGGAAAGGACCCCGTCGAGTGCCGCGCCTGCCGCAGCCCCGCGGCTGTCCAGCGGCGCAGCCGTGCGGCTGTCGTCAGTCGGCGTTGCCGACGAAACAACCCCGTCCAGCGCCACACCCGCCGCAGCCTCGCTTCCATCCACTTCGGACCGCTCCACCGCCGCGCGGAGGTGCTCGGCGAACTCTGCGCGCGGGAGCAGCGGGTCGATCCGGACCGGGGTGATTCGCGCGCCGCGTTCGAGCATCGTCTGCGCGATGCTCGCCACGACTCCGGGTTCGACCGCTTCCGGCACCACCAGGAGCCAGTGGCCGGTGAGCGCGGCCGTTTCCGGCGACACCGGACGCCAGGTGACTCCGTAGCGCCAGGAGTCCACTGTGGATTTCTGGGTGCGTTGGCGGTACCAGGCCGACAGTGCCGGGGTGACCGCTTCGGCGACGTCCTCGGCCAGCTCGAGTTCGGCGGCCAGCTTGCCGCTGCGCACCACGTCCCAGAACCCGGAGTCACCCCCGGGCGCCGCGCCGGGTTCCGCGGCGAGCCAGTAGTTCCGGTGCCGGAAGGCGTACGTGGGCAGGCCGACGCGCCGGCCGCCGGGGGCGAACGGCGTCCAGTCGAGTTCGACACCGTGGACGTGAGCAGTGCTCAACGCCGTGAGCAATGCTCTCTCTTCGTCGCGGTCACGTCGCAGGGCGGGAATCGCGAGGCCGTCGACCATCGCGCTGAGCACGCCGTCCGGGCCCAGCTCCAGGAAGACGTCCGCGCCCGCGGTTTTCAGCGTGGCGACGCCGTCGGCGAACCGGACGGTCTCGCGCACGTGGCGGACCCAGTAGTCCGCGGTGAACGGCTCTGCGAGAGCACCGCTCACATTCGAGAGCACCGGTATCTCCGCCGGGTGATACGTCAGGGTTTCCGCTACCGCGCGGAAATCCGAGAGCATCGGGTCCATCAACGGCGAATGGAACGCGTGGCTCACCGAAAGGCGCTTGATCTTCGGGAACTTCGCCGCAATCGCCAGCACCGCGGCCTCATCGCCCGAAATGACCACCGACTCCGGACCGTTCACCGCCGCGATCGAAACACCCTCGGTCAGCACGATCTCGGACTCCGGCGCGGCGATCGACACCATCGCCCCACCCGGCGGCAACGCCTGCATCAAGGACGCCCGTGCCGACACGAGACGGCAAGCGTCCTCGAGGGACAGCACCCCGGCCACGTGTGCGGCCGAGATTTCGCCGATCGAGTGTCCGGCCACGAAGTCCGGCCGCACACCGAAGGACGAAACGAGCCGGAACAGCGCCACCTCCATCGCGAACAACGCGGGCTGAGTGAACTCCGTGCGGTCCAGGAGCGCGGCATTGTCGAAAGCCTCGCGCAAGTCCGGGCCGAAGTGCGCGAGCACCGCGTCGAAAGCCTCCGCGTACACCGGGAAACGGTCGTAGAGGCCGCGGCCCATCCCGACTCGCTGGGCGCCCTGGCCGGTGAACAACACCGCCAATCGACGGTCCGGCCGCGCGACCCCGGTCACCGGCGGGTTCTCCAGGGCGGCCAGGAGCTCGTCGCGGTCACGGCCGAACACGACCGCCCGGTGTTCGAGCGCGGCGCGCTCGGTCAGCGAGAAAGCAACGTCGACCGGCGCCAGCTCAGGCCGGGCCTCGACGTGCGCGCGGAGGCGCTCGGCCTGCGCGGTGAGGGCCTCGGCGTCACGGGCGGACAGCAGCCACGGGACCACGCCGGAAGGCGCGGCGCGCTCGGGCTCGGGCGGCGTGGCCGGGGCCTGTTCGATGATCGTGTGGGCGTTGGTGCCGGAGATGCCGAACGACGAGATGCCGGCGCGGCGGGGCCGTCCGGTTTCGGGCCAGCGCCGGGCGTCGGTGAGCAGCTCGATCGCGCCGGACTCCCAGTCGATGCGGGACGACGGCGCGTCGACGTGCAGCGTCTTGGGCAGGACGCCGTGCCGCAGCGCCATGACGACCTTGATGACGCCGGCGACCCCGGCCGCGGCCTGCGTGTGCCCGATGTTCGACTTGAGCGAGCCGAGCCAGAGCGGTTCCTCGCGGTCCTGGCCGTAGGTGTCCAGCAGGGCCTGGGCCTCGATCGGGTCGCCGAGGGTGGTGCCGGTGCCGTGCGCCTCGACGGCGTCCACTTCGGACGGAGCAAGGCCCGCGCCGGCCAGCGCGGCCCGGATGACCCGCTGCTGGGCGGGGCCGTTCGGGGCGGTGAGGCCGTTGGACGCGCCGTCGGAGTTGACCGCGGAACCGCGGACGAGCGCCAGGACTTCGTGGCCGTTGCGCCGGGCGTCGGACAGGCGTTCCAGCAGGACCAGGCCCGCGCCCTCGCCCCAGCCGGTGCCGTCCGCGGCCTCCGCGAACGCCTTGCACCGGCCGTCGGAGGCCAGGCCGCCCTGCCGGTCGAACTCCACGAACATGCCAGGCTGCGCCATCACCGCGACGCCGCCCGCGAGGGCCAGGTCGCACTCGCCGTGGCGCAGCGCCTGGACCGCCCAGTGCAGCGCGACCAGCGACGACGAGCACGCGGTGTCGACGCTGACGGCCGGGCCTTCGAAGCCGAAGGTGTAGGAGACGCGGCCGGAGACGACGCTGGTCGCATTGCCGGTCAGCAGGTGGCCTTCGACGCCGGCGGCCACCTCGGCGACGCCGCTGCCGTACGCCTGGTGCGCGGCGCCGACGAAGACGCCGGTGCTGCTGCCGCGCAGCGAGCGCGGGTCGATCCCGGCGCGTTCCAGTGCCTCCCAGGAGATTTCCAGCAGCAGCCGCTGCTGGGGGTCCATGGCCAGGGCTTCGTGCGGGGAGATGCCGAAGAACTCGGCGTCGAAGCCGCCGGCGTCGTGCACGAACCCGCCCTCGGCGGCGCCCAGGGCGGCGAGGTCCCAGCCGCGGCCGGCGGGCAGCGGCGTGAGGGCGTCACGGCCGGTCTCGACCAGCCGCCACAGTTCCTCCGGCGACGTCACCTCACCCGGGTAGCGGCAGCTCATCGCGACGATGGCGATCGGGTCGTCGTCGGCGACGGTGGTGACCGCCCGGGTCGTCGCGGGTTCGGCGCCACCGGCGAATTCCGCCTGCAGCAGCGCGGCCAGCGCCTGCGGGTTCGGGTGGTCGAAGATGACCGTCGCGGGCAGCCGCAGGCCGGTCACCGCGGTGAGCCGGTTGCGCAGCTCGACGGCGGTCAGGGAGTCGAAACCCAGGTCCTTGAACGCCTTCTGCGGCTCGACGGCGTCGGCGCCGTCGTGGCCGAGGACCGCCGCGACGTGGGTGCGGACGAGGTCGAGCAGGAACCGGCGGACGTCGTCGCCGCCGAGGCCGGCCAGCCGGGCGGCGAGCCCGTCGGTGCCCGCCGCGGGCCCGGCCGCGCGGCGCGTGCGCACGCGGACCAGGCCGTGCCACAGCGCGGGCAGGTGCTCGGCCTGGGCCCGCAGCGCGGCGAGGTCGACGCGGACCGGGACCACGCACCCGGCGCCGGCGACCAAGGCCGCGTCGAAGAGCGAGAGGGCGTCCGCGGTGCCGAGGGCCCCGATGCCGGACCGCGCGATCCGGGACAGGTCCTCGTCGCCGAGCGTGCCGGTCATGCCGCTCGCCTCGGCCCACTGGCCCCAGGCGAGCGAGACGCCGGGCAGGCCCTCGGCGCGGCGGCGGGTGGCGAGCGCGTCGAGCGCGGCGTTGGCGGCGGCGTAGTTGGCCTGGCCGGCAGCCCCGGCGACGCCGGCGAGCGAGGAGTACAGCGCGAACCAGGCGAGGTCCCGGCCGCGGGTCAGCTCGTGCAGGTTCAGTGCGGCGTCGACCTTCGGCCGGACGACGGCGTCGATCCGGTCCGGGGTGAGGGCATCGATGACGCCGTCGTCGAGCACTCCCGCGGTGTGGACGACCCCGGTGAGGTTCACCGAACCGAGCAGCGCCTCGAGGGCGGCGCGGTCGGTGACGTCGCAGCTTTCGACGCGCACGGTGGCGCCGCCGGCCGTCAGCTCGGCGACCAGCTCGGCCGCACCCGGGGCGTCGAGGCCGCGCCGGCTGGTGAGCAGGAGGTTCCGGACGCCGTGCGCGGTCACCAGGTGGCGGGCCAGCAGGCCGCCGAGGGTGCCGGTGCCGCCGGTGACGAGGACGGTGCCGTCCGGGTCCGGGGCGGCCGGGACGGTCAGGACGTTCTTGCCGACGTGCTTGGCCTGGCTGATGAACCGGAACGCGTCGGGCGCGCGGACGACGTCCCAGACCCGGGTCGGGAGGTGCGCGAGGGCGCCGTCGGCGAACAGGGCCAGCAGGTGACGGAGGATTTCCCGGATGCGGTCCGGGCCGGGGTCCCCCAGGTCGAACGGGAGGTAGGTGACGCCTTCGGGGTCGCGGAGGTCGGTCTTGCCCATCTCGAGGAACCGGCCGCCGGGCGTGAGGAGGCCGAGCGAGGCGTCGGTGAAGGGGCCGGTCAGCGAGTTCAGGACGACGTCGACGGCCGGGAACCGCGTGGCGAATTCGAGGTCTCGCGAAGACGCGATGTGCTCGACGCCGAGGGCGCGGACGGCCTCGTGCTTCGCCGGGCTCGCCGTGGCGAAGACCTCGGCGCCCGTCCAGCGGGCGAGCTGCACGGCGGCCATCCCGACGCCGCCGGCCGCCGCGTGGACGAGCACGGACTGGCCGGCTTCGAGGCCGCCGAGGTCGAAGAGGGCGTAGTAGGCGGTGACGAAGGCGACGGGCACGGACGCGGCCTGGGCGAAGGTCCAGCCGTCCGGCACCGGGACGAGGAGGCGCGCGTCGGTCACGACCGTGGGGCCGAAGGCGCCGGTGAACAGCCCGAAGACGCGGTCGCCGACGGCGAGCCCGTCGACGTCCGGCGCGGCTTCGGTGACGACCCCGGCGGCTTCGGACCCGAGGACGGCGGCGGGGTCGGGGTACATGCCGAGGGCGATGAGGACGTCCCGGAAGTTGACCCCGGCGGCCCGCACGGCGACCCGGACCTGCCCGGGTTCGAGCGGCTGCGGGGGTTCCGGCCGGAGGGCGAGGCCGTCGAGGGTGCCGCCGGTGGCGGTGAGCCGCCAGGGTGCCGTCGGGACGGTCAGGGCGTGGACGCGGACGAGCCGCGGCGCGACGAAGACCCCGTCCCGGACGGCGACCTGCGGTTCGGCGGGCAGGGTGGCGAGGTCGGGGGGCGGGGTGTGGTCGAGATCGAGCAGCTGGAACCGGCCGGGGTGTTCGGACTGGGCGGAGCGGACGAGCCCCTGGGCGGCGGCTGCGGCGGGGTCGCTGCCGGCATCGCGGGTGACCACGACGAGCCGGCCTGGCCGGTCGGCGGCGAGCCAGGTCTGGACCAGGGCGAGGGCCCGGTGGGTGCTGGTCCGGACGTCTGGGCTGTCGACGGCGGCGAAGACGAGCGGGGCGTCGGTGTCCACATCGGACACGCTGGGGAGGTCGAGGTGGAAGGGGTCGGGGCCGAGGACGACGGCGTCGGTTCGCGGGCCGGCGGGGACGGGGATGTGGTCGAGGCGGAAGAGGGAGTCGTTTCGAGCGGGGGCGGTCGAGAAGGGGCGGAGGACGAGGGAATCGACGGAGGCGACGGGGCCACCGGACTGGTCATGGACGGCGAGGGAGACGGCGTTGTCCCCGGCTGGGGCGAGGTGGACGCGGAGGGCCGTGGCGCCGGTGGCGTGGAGGGTGACGCCGCTCCAGGAGAACGGCATGCCGCCGGCTGCCGGGGAGGTGGGTGCGGCGGCCGGGGCCGAGGCAGCGACAGCCGCGCCCACGGCAGGTTGGTTAGCGCCGCTCACCGGGGCGGCAGTACCGGCGCCGGCGGTGCCGGTTGTGGCCGGGGCCGCCAAGCCCAAGGGGTGCAGGGCCGCGTCCAGCAGGGCCGGGTGCAGGCCGAAGGCCGCCGCGTCTTCGCGGTACTTCTCCGGCAACCTCACCTCGGCGAATGTCTCCTCGCCGCGGCGCCAGACCGCCTGCAGGCCCTGGAAAGCCGGGCCGTACGTGAAGCCGATACCCGCCAGCTGGTCGTACAGGCCGTCGAACGGCACCCGCTCCGCGTCCGCCGGTGGCCACTCGGTCAGCTCCGTTGCCTGCGCGACGCCCGTCGCCAGGAGACCGCTCGCGTGGCGTATCCACTCGTCCTGACCGGGGGCGGCGCCGTCGTCCGGGCGGGCGTGGAGCGTCAGCTCGCGGCGGCCCGCGCCGTCGGGCGGGCCGACGAACAGCTGGACCGCCACGCCACCCCGGGCCGGCAGCACCAACGGTGCTTCGAGGGTCAGCTCCTCGACCACCTCACACCCGACCTGGTCGCCCGCCCGGACCGCCAGCTCCAGCAGAGCCGTCCCCGGGACGAGCACCGCCCCGCCGAGCGCGTGACCGGCCAGCCACGGCTGCGTCTCGAGAGACAGACGTCCGGTGAAGACCACGCCGTCGTGGCCCGCCAAGCTGACCGCCGCTCCGAGCAACGGGTGGTCGAGCGCGCCCAGACCGAGGGAACCCGCGTCACCCTGGGCCGCGCCGCCGCGCGGCCAGAACCGCTCGCGCTGGAACGCATACGTAGGCAGGTCGACGCGGCGGCCGCCGGGGAAGAACGGTGTCCAGTCGACCTTCACGCCGTGGGCGTGAACAGTGCTCAACGCCGAGAGCAGTGCTCTCTCTTCGTCACGGTCGCGGCGCAACGCCGGGACCGCCCCGCCCGGCACCATTGAGCTCAGGACGCCGTCGGGGCCCAGTTCCAGGAACACCCCGACACCCTCGGCCGACAGAGACGAGATGCCGTCGGAGAAGCGGACCGTCTCACGGACGTGCCGCACCCAATACTCCGCCGTGAACGGCTCGGCGAGAGCACCGCTCACATTCGAGAGCACCGGTATCTCCGCCGGGTGATACGTCAAGGTTTCCGCTACCGCGCGGAACTCCGCCAGCATCGGGTCCATCAACGGCGAGTGGAACGCGTGACTGACCTTCAACCGCTTGGTCTTCGGGAACTTCGCCGCAATCGCCAGCACCGCGGCCTCGTCACCCGAGATGACGACCGACTCCGGACCGTTCACCGCCGCAACCGAAACACCGTCGGTCAGCACGATTTCGGACTCCGGCGCGGCGATCGACACCATCGCACCACCAGACGGCAACGCCTGCATCAAAGACGCACGGGCCGACACAAGACGGCAAGCGTCCTCAAGGGACAACACGCCAGCGACATGCGCCGCCGAAATCTCCCCGATCGAATGCCCGGCCACGAAGTCCGGCCGCACACCGAAAGACTCAACCAGCCGGAATAGTGCGACCTCAAGAGCGAACAACGCGGGCTGGGTGAACTCCGTCCGATCCAGCATCTCCGCGTCATCGAACGCCTCGCGGAGCGAGGGATCGAAATGCGCCAGTACCGCATCGAAAGCCGAGGCATAGACAGGGAATCGCTCGTACAACCCCCGCCCCATCCCGACCCGCTGCGCCCCCTGCCCGGTGAACAGCACCGCCAGCAGCGCGTCCGGGTCGGCGGTGCCGACAACGGCCTCCCCCTCCGCCAGACGCGTGAGGCCGTCCCGCAGCGAGTCGCGATCCGAGCCGAGCACCACCGCGCGGTGACCGAGACCGGCGCGGGTGATGGCGAGGGAATACCCGCCGTCGACCGGGTCCGGGTCGGCGGCCAGCAGCCGCCGGGCTTGCGAACGCACCGCCGCGTCGCTCGCTCCGGAAATCACCCACGGCAGTAGCCCCACCGCGGGCGCGGCCGGCGGCGGCGAGACGGCCGGCGGCGCCTCCTCGACGATCAGGTGCACATTGGTCCCGCTCACGCCGAACGCCGATATCCCCGCCCGCCGCGGGGAATCCCCGGCCGGCCACGGCCGCGCCGACGTCAGCAGCTCCACCGCACCCGCCGACCAGTCCACTTCGGACGACGGCGCGTCGACGTGCAGCGTGCGGGGCAGCAGCTCGTGCCGCAACGCCAGCACCATCTTGATGACGCCCGCGATGCCGGACGCCGACTGCGTGTGCCCGATGTTCGACTTCAGCGCGCCGAGCCACAGCGGCCGGTCCGCGGGCCGATCCTGGCCGTACGTCGCCAGCAGCGCCTGGGCCTCGATCGGGTCGCCCAGTGCCGTTCCGGTGCCGTGCGCCTCGACCGCATCCACGTCCGAAGTGGACAGGCCGGCGTTGGCCAGCGCGGCGCGGATGACCCGTTGCTGCGAAGGTCCGTTCGGTGCGGTCAGGCCGTTGGACGCGCCGTCGGAGTTCACCGCGGAACCGCGGATCACGCCGAGGATTTCGTGGCCGTTGCGCCGCGCGTCCGCCAAGCGTTCCAGCAGGACCATGCCGGCGCCTTCGCCCCAGCCGGTGCCGTCGGCGGCGTCGGCGAAGGACTTGCAGCGGCCGTCCGACGCCAGCCCGCGCTGGCGGCTGAACTCGGCGAACGCCAGCGGGCTCACCATCACCGTGACGCCGCCGGCCAGCGCGAGGCCGCATTCGTCCTGCCGCAGCGCCTGGCACGCCCAGTGCAGGGCGACCAGCGACGACGAGCACGCCGTGTCCACCGTGATCGACGGGCCTTCCAGCCCGAAGGTGTAGGACAACCGGCCCGACATGACGCTGGGGGCCTCGCCGGTCAGCAGGTAACCCTCGGAGCCCGCCGCCGTCCGCAGGGTGCTGCTGTAGCCGGACGCGTTGGCGCCGATGAACACGCCGGTCCGGCTGCCGCGCAGCGAAAACGGGTCGAGCCGGCCGCGTTCCAGGAGCTCCCAGGACGTCTCCAGCAGCAGCCGCTGCTGCGGGTCCATCGCCAACGCCTCGCGCGGCGAAATGCCGAACAGGCCGGGGTCGAAGCACGCGGCGTCGTGGACGAACCCGCCTTCGACCGCCCGTGCGCCCTCCGCGCCGTACATGCGCTCGACGTCCCAGCCCCGGTCCTCCGGGAAGCCCGACATCGCGTCGGTGCCGCCGGCGACGAGGTCCCACAGGTCCTCGGGTGAGGACACCCCGCCGGGGTATCGGCAGGCCAGGGAGATGATGGCGATCGGCTCCTGCTCGGCCGCCTCCGCCGCCTGCAGCCGCTGCCTGGTCTGGTGCAGGTCGGCCGTCACGCGCTTGAGGTACTCGAGGAGCTTGTCCTGCTCTGACATCGCCAACCTCATCCGTTCGTCAGTCAGGGCGTCACTGCGCCGGCGGCGGGGAAATTCCGAGCTCGTTGTCGATGAACGCGAACACCTCGGCCGCCGAGGCACCGGCCAGCTCCGCCTGCGGAGCCTCCGGAGCCTGCGTGCCCGGCGCCGCCTCCGCGCTCCAGCGGTTCAGCAGGGACTTCAGCCGCATCTCGACGCGCATCCGGACGTTCTCGTCCGGCTGCGCCAGGTCCGTCAGCGACGCCTCGAGCCGGTCGAGCGCGCCGAACGCCGACTCGGCGGGCGTGCCGCCGGGGGCGATGCCGGCCGCCAGGAACCGGGCCAGCGCGACCGGCGTCGGGTGGTCGAAGACGGCGGTGGCCGCCAGCCGCAGGCCGGTGACCTCGCGCAGCCGGTTGCGCACCTCGACCGCGGTCACCGAGTCGAACCCGAGGTCGCGGAACGGCCGGGTGCTGCCGATCGCCTCGGCGCCGCGGTGGCCGAGCACGGCCGCGGCCTCGGTGCGGACCAGGTCGAGCACGGCCCGGTCGCGTTCGGCCGCGGGCAGCCCGGCCAGCCGTTCGCGCCACCCGGCCGCCGCACCTTCGTCTTGCCGTTCCTGCTCGGCTTCCAGCTGGTCCAGCACGTGCCGGACGGCCGGCAGGTCCTCGATCAGCGGGCGCCGCCGCGACGCCGTGAAGGCGGGCACGAACCGCGCCCAGTCGACGTCGGCGACGGCGAGGAAGGTCTCGTCGCGGTCGAGCGCGCCCTGCAGCGCGGCCACGGCGCGCTCGGGCGCCATCGGCCGCAGGCCACGGCGGCGCAGCTGCTCCTCGCCCTCGCCGGAGGCCATGCCGCCGCCGGCCCACAGTCCCCACGCCACCGACGTCGCCTTCGCGCCGCGGGCGCGGCGCTGTTCGGCGAGCGCGTCCAGGTAGGCGTTCGCGGCGGCGTAGGCGCCCTGGCCCGCGCTGCCCCAGACACCGGAGTTGGAGGAGAAGAGCACGAACGCTTCGAGGTCGTCGCCGAGCAGCGCGTCCAGGTGCGCGGCGCCCGCGACCTTGGCCGCGAGGACGTCTTCGAACTCGTCGAGGCCGGTCTCGGCGAGGGTGCTCGACTGCGGCAGCCCGGCCGCGTGCACGACCGCCACCGGCGGGTGGCCGAGGCTGTCCAGCAGGGCTTCGACGGCCTTGCGTTCGGCGACGTCGCAGGCGGCGATGGTCACCGCGCAGCCGTACCCCCGCAGTTCTTCGGCGAGTTCGGCGGCGCCGGGCGCGGCTTCGCCGCGGCGGCTGGTGAGCACGAGGTGCTCGGCGCCGGCGCGGCCCAGCCAGCGGGCGACGTGCGCGCCGAGCGCGCCGGTGCCCCCGGTGACCAGCACGGTTCCCCGCGGCCGCCACGGCTCGCCGTCCGGCGCCGGGCGGGCCGGGCGCAGCCGCCGGGCCAGGATCCCCTGCGCGCGGATGGCGAGCTGGTCTTCGCCGCCGGGCTCGGCCAGCACGCCGGCCAGCCGGTCGGCGGCCCGCTCGTCGAGCGTGGCGGGCAGGTCGAGCAGGCCACCCCAGAGACCGGGGTACTCCAGGCCGATCACCCGGCCGAGGCCCCAAAGCTGCGCTGGCACACTCGACGCCGGGGCGTCGCCGGGCCCGGTCGCCACCGCGCCACGGGTGAGCAGCCACAGCGGGGCGTCGATCCCGGCGGCGGCCAGCGCCGGGGCCAGCGCGGCCGTCGCGGCCACCCCGGCCGCGATCAGCGGGTGCCCGGGCAGCGGCGTTTCGGTCAAGCCCAGCAAGGAAACGACACCGGTGTACTCCCCCGGCGGCAGCTCCTCCGCCGACGCGGTGACGACGTCGGCGCCGCGCCGGGCCAGCGCGTCGAGCACCGCGGTGACGAACCGATCGGCCCCGGCAGGCACGAGCGCGAGCCACCGGCCGGACAGCAGCGGCAGCGCGGGCTCGGCGACCGGCGTCCAGCCGACCTTCAGGCACCACGAGTCCACAGTGGATTCTTCGGCGCGCCGGGAGCGCCACCGCGTCAGCGCGGGCAGCACCTCGTCGAGCGCACTCCGGTCCACTCCGAGGACACCGGCGAGGTCGTCGGTCTCTTCGAGCGCCGTCCACAGTCCGTCGTCGGCCGGGGCCGCGGGGGCCGGGTCCAGCCAGTAACGCTGGTGGTCGAAGGCGTACGTCGGCAGCGGGACCAGGCGGGCGCCTTCGCCGAACGCAGGCGTCCAGTCGAGGTCGACGCCGTGCACCCACGCCTCGGCGAACGAGGTGTACAGCCGGTCCAGGCCGCCTTCGCCGCGGCGCAGCGTGCCGGTCACGAGTGCTTCGTCCAAAGTGTCCTGGACGCTCATCGTGAGCACCGGGTGCGGGCTGCATTCGACGAAGGTGTCGTAGCCGTCCTCGGCCAGCCGCCGCGTGGTCGCGTCGAACAGCACCGGGTTGCGCAGGTTGGTGTACCAGTAGGTGCCGTCGAGCCCGGCGGTGTCGATCGGCTCAGCCGTCACCGTGGAGTAGAAGGCGATCTCCGACGACCGCGGCGAAACCGGCGCGAGCACCTCACGCAGCTCCGCTTTGATCTGGACCACCTGGACGGAGTGGGACGCGTAGTCGACCGGGATCCGCTTGGCGCGCACGCCGTCGGCCGCGCACTCCGCCAGCAGCGCGTCGAGCGCGTCCGGCGCACCGGAGACGACGACGGCCGACGGGCCGTTCACCGCGGCGATCCCCACGCGGCCGCCGTGGCGTTCCAGCCGTCGCTCCACATCGGACGCCGACGCGGTGACCGACACCATCCCGCCGTGACCCGCCAGCGCCCGGATCGCCTGGCTGCGCAGGGCGACCACGCGGGCAGCGTCCTCGAGGGACAAGGCGCCGGCGACAGCCGCCGCGGCGATCTCGCCCTGGGAGTGGCCGATCACGGCGTCGGGCTCGACGCCGTGGGCGCGCCAGACTTCGGCCAGCGACACCATCACCGCGAACAACGCGGGCTGCACGACGTCGACGCGCTGCAGCATCTCCTCGTCGCCGAGGGCTTCCGGCAGCGACCAGTCGACGAACGGCGACAGCGCGCGTTCGCAGTCCCGCATGCGGGCCGCGAACGCCGGCGACGTGTCCATCAGGTCCAAAGCCATCCCCACCCACTGCGAGCCCTGCCCGGGAAAGACGAAGGCGACCTTGCCCCCGTGGCGGGCGCTGCCCCGCACCAGGCCGGGGACGGCCCGGCCGTGGGCGAGCGCGCCCAGCGGGTCGTCGCCGCCGGGCTCGCCGCCGGCCACGAGCACCGCCCGTTGCTCGAACGTAGACCGGGACTTCGCGAGGGAGTACCCCACATCTGCGGCCCGGACCCCCTGTGCGGCCCCTACCCGCGCCTGCAGCCGCCGCGCCTGTGCGGCCAGCGACGCCGGCGTTTTCGCGGACAGCACCCAGGGCACCGGGCCGGGGGGGGCGGGGCCCGCCCGCGGCCGGGCGCCCGCCCCCGCCGCGCCGGGCCGCCCCGCGCCCCCGGCTTTTCCGCTCCCACCCCCCCGGCCCGGGGGGCGGCCGCCCCGCCCCCGGACGGCTCCGTCGCGACCGGCTCCGGTGCGGCTTCGAGGACCGCGTGCGCGTTGGTGCCGCTCATGCCGAACGACGACACGGCGGCCCGGCGCGGGCGGCCGGTTTCGGGCCAGGGCCGGTTTTCCGCCAGCAGCCGGACGTTCCCGGCCGACCAGTCCACATGGGACGACGGAGTGCCGGCGTGCAGCGTCGCCGGGAGCACGCCGTGGCGCAGGGACTGGACCATCTTGATCACCCCGGCGACCCCGGAAGCGGCCTGGCTGTGCCCGATGTTGGACTTCACCGAGCCGAGCCACAGCGGGGTGGCGCGGTCGCGGCCGTAGGTGGCCAGCAGCGCCTGCGCCTCGATCGGGTCGCCGAGCGTGGTGCCGGTGCCGTGGGCTTCGACGGCGTCGACGTCGGCGAAGGTCAGCCGGGCGTTGGCCACCGCCTGGCGGATGACCTGCTGCTGCGCGGGGCCGTTGGGCGCGGTCAGGCCGTTGGAGGCGCCGTCCTGGTTGACCGCCGAGCCGCGGATCACGGCGAGCACCTCGTGGCCGAGCCGGCGGGCGTCGGCGAGCCGTTCGACCAGCAGGACGCCGGCCCCCTCGGCCATGCCCATGCCGTCGGCGCCGTCGGAGAACGCCTTGCAGCGGCCGTCGGCGGCGAGCGCGCGCTGGCGGCTGAAGGCGACGAAGGACGCCGGGGTCGACATCAGCGCCACCCCGCCGGCCAGCGCCATCGTGCACTCGCCGGTGCGCAGCGACTGGCAGGCCAGGTGCAGCGCGACCAGGGACGACGAGCACGCCGTGTCGACCGTGACGGCCGGGCCGGTGAGCCCGAAGGTGTAGGAGATCCGGCCGGAGACGACGCTGGCCGCGCCGCCGGTGAGCAGGTGCCCGGCCGAGCTGTCCGGCTGGGCCAG
This sequence comes from Amycolatopsis sp. NPDC051102, assembly GCF_040682815.1. Lineage (NCBI taxonomy): Bacteria > Bacillati > Actinomycetota > Actinomycetes > Pseudonocardiales > Pseudonocardiaceae > Amycolatopsis > Amycolatopsis sp. NPDC051102. Next base: position 190,908 of record NZ_JBFBBT010000014.1, on the reverse strand, counting down.
CCCGATGCCGTAGTCGGCGTAGTTGGTGCCGACGAACACGCCGACGGCGCTGCCCCGCAGGCTTTCCGGGTCGACGCCGGCGCGTTCCATCGCCTCCCACGACGTCTCCAGCAGCAGCCGCTGCTGCGGGTCCATGGTCAGCGCCTCCCGCGGCGAGATGCCGAAGAAGCCGGGGTCGAAGTCGCCCGCGTCGTGCAGGAAGCCGCCGTGGCGGGTGTAGCTGGTGCCGTCGTGATCGGGGTCGGGGTCGAACAGCGCCTCGACGTCCCAGCCGCGGTCGGCCGGGAACCCGGTGATCGCGTCGCCGCCGGTGGTGATCAGCTCCCAGAGGTCCTCCGGGCTCTTGATGCCGCCCGGGTAGCGGCAGCTCATCGCGACGATGGCGATCGGCTCGTCGTCGGCGACCGCGACGACGGTCTCGGTGACCTTCGCCGTGGCGCCCAGCAGGAACTCCGTGATGCGCTCGGCCGTCGGGTGGTCGAAGGCGAGGGTGGCGGGGAGGCTCTGGCCGGTCTCGGCGGCGAGTCGGTTGCGCAGCTCGACCGCGGTGAGCGAGTCGAAGCCGAGTTCGCGCAGGGCCACGCCGGGGGCGACGGCGTCCGGGCCGTCGTGGCCGAGCACCGCCGCGGCGGTGGCGCGGACCAGGTCGAGCACGGCCCGGCTGCGGTCGGCCGGGGCCACCTCGGCCAGCCAGCCCCGCTTGACCTGCGGCTTCTCCACCGTCAGCGCGCGACGGACCTCGGGCAGCTCGTCGAGCAGCGGCCGGGGCCGCAGGGCGGTGAACACCGGCGCGAAGCGGGCCCAGTCGACGTCGGCCACGGCGAGGAACGTCTCGTCGTCGGCGAGGACCTGGCGCAGCCCCGCGAACGCGAGGTCGGGGTCGAGGAACGGCAGGCCCTGGCGCAGCAGGCGGCTCGCGTCGAAGTCCTGGTTCGCCTTGGCCGGGTTCGCGGCGTTCCACACGCCCCAGGCGAGCGAGGTGGCGCGCAGGCCGCGGGCGCGCCGCCGCTGCGCGAGGGCGTCGAGGTGGGCATTGGCCGCGGCGTAGGCCGCGTGGTCGCCGCTGCCCCAGACGCCGGCGATGGAGGAGAACAGGACGAACGCGTCGAGGTCGCGGTCGAAGACGGCGTCCAGGTTCTCGGCGCCCAGCACCTTGGCGCGCGCGACGGCGGCGAACGCGGCGACGTCGGTGGCGTCGATCGAGGCGAGTTCGATGAGCGCGGCGGCGTGGACGACGGCGCGGATGTCGTGCGCTTCGGCGAGCGCCTCGACGGCGGCGCGGTCGGTGACGTCGCAGGCGGCGAAGGTGATCCCCGGGTCGGCGGGGATTTCGCCGCCGCGACGGCTGGCCAGGATGACGTGCTCGGCGCCGGCGCCGCGGAGCCAGCGGGCGATCCGCGGGCCGAGTGCGCCGGTGCCGCCGGTGACCAGGACGGTGCCGCGCACCGACCACGAACCGGGTGCGGTCCGCGGCGGGGCGGCGTGGACGAGGCGGCGGACGCGGACACCGGACGGCCGGATGGCGAACTGGTCCTCGTCGCCGGGGCCGGCCAGGATGGCGGTGAGCCGGTCCAGCGCACGGGCATCGGGATCGGCAGGCAGGTCGATGAGGCCGCCCCAGCGGTCCGGGTGCTCCAAGCCGATCACCCGGCCGAGGCCCCAGATCTGTGCCTGCGCGGGTGACGGCGAGTCCGTGTCGACCGCGCCGGACGTCAGCAGCCACAGGGGCGCGCCGATCCCGGCGTCACCGAGGGCCTGGGCCAGCACCAGCGTCCCGGCGACCCCGGACGGCAGCTCGGGGAACTCCGGGTGGGGGCGCTCGTCGAAGGCCAGCAACGACACCACGCCCGCCACGTCCGGCCCGGCCTCCCGCAGCCGGGCGGCCAGGCTTTCGCGGTCTCCGGTCACCGGGACGAGCTCGGCGCCGAGCGTGTCCACGATGGACGATTCCTGGCCGGGTGCGACGACCGCGAGCCAACGTCCGGACAGCGTGCCGGCGGGCTCCGGCGCCGGACGCCAGCGGACGTCGTAGCGCCAAGAGTCCACGGTGGACTTGTCGCGGGCCGTCCGCCGCCAGTCGCTCAAGGCGGGCAGCAGCTCGTCGAGCGGAACCTCGGGATCGACCCCGAGCGTTTCCGCGAGAGATCCGCTGTCGACCGCGGCCCAGAAACCGGAGTCCGCCGGATCGGCGACCACGGGATCGCCGGGCTTCAGCCAGTACTGGCGCTGCTGAAAGGCATACGTGGGCAGATCGACCCGCGCGGCACCGGCGAAGTACGACGTCCAGTCGACCTTGACGCCGTGGACGTGCGCTTCCGCTACCGACAGCGCGAAGCGGTCCAGGCCGCCTTCGTCGCGGCGCAGGGACCCGAGCGCGACGACGTCGTCGCCGATCGCCATGGTCAGCACGGGGTGCGGCGACGCCTCCACGAACGTCCCGAACCCCTCGGTCTTCAGCCGTTCGACGGCGATGTCCAGCCGGACAGTGCTGCGCAGGTTCGTGTACCAGTACTCCGCGTCCAGTTCCGTCCCGTCGATCCACTCGCCGGTGACGGTCGAGAAGAACCCGGTCCCGGCGGTGCGCGGTGTGATCGGCGCGAGGACGTCCAGGAGTTCGCCGCGCAGCTGTTCCACCTGCACGGAGTGCGACGCGTAGTCCACCGGGATCCGGCGGGTGCGCACCTCGGTACAAACGGCCATGAATTCGTCGAGCGCGCCGGGCTCGCCGGAGACGACGGTCGACGACGGGCCGTTGACGGCGGCGATGCTGATCCGTTCGCCCCAGGGCGCGGCGAGCTCTTCGGTCCGGTCGCGGGACGCCGCGACGGACACCATGCCACCCGCACCCGCCAGCGCGAGGATCGCCTTGCTGCGCAGCGCGACCACGCGAGCACCGTCCTCGAGCGACAGTGCACCCGAGACGACCGCGGCGGCGATCTCGCCTTGGGAGTGACCGATCACCGCGTCCGGACGCACCCCGTGGGCCGCCCAGAGCTCGGCCAGGGACACCATCATCGCGAACAGCGCGGGCTGCACGACGTCGACGCGGTCCAGCTCGGGTTCGTCGAGCAGCGAGAAGCCGGTGTGCGGTTCGAGCGCCCGCGCGCACTCGGTGAACCGGGCGGCGAACACCTCCGAGGTCGCCAGCAGCTCGGTGGCCATGCCTGTCCACTGGGCACCCTGGCCCGGGAAGACCATGGCGACCTTGCCGCTCCCGGCGACCCCCGAGACGACGTGGGGCGCGGGCGTGCCGTCGGCGAGCGCGCGGACCCCGGCCAGCAGCCGCTCCCGGTCCGCCCCGACCACGACGGCCCGGTGCGCGAACGCCGACCGGGTCGTCGCCAGCGAGAAGGCGACATCGGCCGGGTCACCGTCCATAAGCGACAGCCGGGCGGCCTGCTCGCGCAGCGCCTCGGGCGTCTTGGCCGACAGCACCCACGGCACCACTCCGCCGGAAGTCTCCGAGGAAGATGGCGGCTCCGCAGCTTCCTCGAGGATGATGTGCGCGTTGGTGCCCGAGATGCCGAACGACGACACCGCACCCCGCCGCGGGCGTTCGGCGGTCCAGTCCCGGCCTTCCTGGAGCAGCTCGACAGCGCCGGCGGTCCAGTCGATCTTCGTCGACGGCGTGCCCGCGTGCAGGGTCGGCGGCATCCGGCGGTTCCGCAGCGCCAGCACGAGCTTGATGATCCCGCTGACGCCGGCCGCGGCCTGCGTGTGCCCGATGTTCGACTTCACCGAACCCAGCCACAACGGCGTTTCCCGGTCCTGGCCGTAGGTGGCCAGCAGGGCCTGCGCCTCGATCGGGTCGCCCAGTGCCGTGCCGGTGCCGTGCGCTTCGACCAGGTCGACGTCCACAGTGGACAAGCGGGCGTCGGCGAGCGCGTCCCGGATGACCCGCTGCTGGGCCGGGCCGTTCGGCGCCGAGAGGCCGCTGCTCGCGCCGTCCTGGTTGACGGCCGAGCCGCGGATCACGGCCAGCACCGGGTGGCCGAGGCGCTCGGCATCGGCCAGCCGCTCGACCAGCAGCATGCCCGCGCCCTCGCCCCAGCCGGTGCCGTCGGCACCCTCGGCGAACGCCTTGCACCGGCCGTCACCGGACAGCCCGCCCTGGCGGCTCATCTCGGTGAACATGTCCGGGTTGACCATCACCGCGGCGCCGCCGGCCAGCGCGAGGTCGGACTCGCCTCGCCGCAGCGACTGGACCGCCAGGTGCAGTGCGACAAGCGACGACGAGCACGCGGTGTCGACGGTGACCGACGGGCCCTCCAGGCCGAGGGTGTAGGAGATCCGGCCGGACAGGACGCTGGTCGCGGTGCCGGTCATCAGGTGCCCGGCGACCGCCTCGGCCTCCTCCCCCGCGCCGGTGCCGTACCCCTGGGAGGCCGCGCCGACGAACACCGCCGAGCGGCTGCCGCGCAGCGTCTCCGGGACGATCCCGGCGCGTTCCAGGGCTTCCCACGACGTCTCGAGCAGCAGCCGCTGCTGCGGATCCATGGCCAGGGCTTCGCGCGGCGAGATGCCGAAGAAGCCCGCGTCGAACCGGCCCGCGTCGTGGACGAAGCCGCCTTCGGCGACGAAGCCGGCGTCGTGCGCGTCGGGCCAGCCGCGGTCGGCCGGGAAGCCGGACATCCCGTCGCCGCCGGAGTCCACCAGCCGCCACAGGTCCTCGGGCGACCGGACGCCGCCGGGGAACCGGCAGGCCATCCCGACGATCGCCACCGGGGCGGACGCGGCGTCCTCGACCTCCTGGACGCGCTTGCGGGCGCGCCGGAGGTCCGCGGTCACCTTCTTCAGGTACTCCCGGAGCTTCGCGTCGTTGTCCATCAGGCCCCATCCCGTCGCGTGCCGTCCATTCAGGACAGTCCGAATTCGTTGTCGATCAGGTCGAAGATTTCGTCGTCGGTCGCGGCGTCGAGTTCGGTGTCCTCATCCGCCGAACTCCGGCGGCGCGCGAGCAGGGTCTCCAGCCGCGCGGTGACGCGGCGGCTGTCCCCGGCGCGGGCCAGCAGCCGGTCCAGTTCCGCCAGCACGGCGTCGTCCGCGTCGACGGCGGCGGGCGCGAGCCCGGCCAGCAGGTGCGCGGCCAGGTCGGCGGGCGACGGGTGGTCGAAGATCAGCGTGGCCGGCAGCCGCAGCCCGCTCTCGGCGGTGAGCCGGTTGCGCAGTTCCACCGCGGTGAGCGAGTCGAAGCCCAGGTCGAGGAAGCCACGGCCGCCCTCGACGTCGGCGGCCGAGCCGTGCCCCAGCACCGTGGCGACGTGCCTGCGCACGACGTCGAGGAGGAACTCGCCGCGCTCGTCTTCGGGCACGGCCGTGAGCCGCTCGGCCAGCGACGGGCCTTCGCCCGGCGTCGCCGCTTCGGCGGTCCGGCGGGCCGGGGCCCGGACCAGCGACGCGAACAGCGGCGGCAGCCCGGACTGCGCGCCCAGCGCGGCCGGGTCGAGCTGCAGCGGCAGCAGCGCCGGTTCCGGCCGGGCCGCTGCGACGTCGAACAGGTCGAGCCCGCGGTCGGCGGTGAACGGGACGAACGCGGACCGCGCCAGTTTCGCCCGGTCGGCTTCGCGGAGCATCCCGTCGGTGGCCCACGGGCCCCAGCCCAGTGACCCGGCCGGGAGCCCGCGCGCCGCGCGGTACTGCGCGAGGGCGTCGAGGAACGCGTTGGCCGCGGCGTAGTTGCCCTGGCCGGGACTGCCCAGCGTGGCGGCCGCCGAAGAGAACAGGACGAACGCCGAGAGGCCCCGGTCGCGGGTGAGTTCGTGCAGGTTCAGGGCCGCGTCGACCTTCGGCCGCAGCACCGCGTTCAGCCGCTCCGGCGTCAGCGACGCGACGACGCCGTCGTCGAGCACACCGGCCGCGTGCACGACGCCGGTGAGCGCCGGTATCCCGGCGAGCACGGCGGCCAGCTCGCGGCGGTCGGCGGCGTCGCCGGCCACGATCCGGACCTCCGCGCCCAGCTCCCGCAGTCCCTCGGCCAGCTCGGCCGCGCCCGGCGCGGCCGGCCCGCGGCGGCTGAGCAGCACCAGGTCGCGGACGCCGTGCCCGGTGACCAGCCGCCGGGCGAGGAGGCCGCCGAGCGCGCCGGTGCCGCCGGTGATCAGCACCGTGCCGTCGCCGAAGGACGGCGGCATGGTGAGCACGACCTTGCCGACGTGCTTGGCCTGGCTGACGAACCGGAACGCCTCCGGGGCGCGCCGGACGTCCCAGGTCCGCACCGGCAGCGGCGTCAGCGCGCCCGCTTCGAACAGCGCGAGGACCTCGGTGAACAGCTCCCGGATGCGGTCCGGGCCGGCTTCGACGAGGTCGAACGCCTGGTACCGGACGCCCGGGTGGGCGGCGGCCACGGCGCTGGAGTCCCGCACGTCGGCCTTGCCCATCTCGAGGAACCGCCCGCCGCGCGGCATCAGCGCGAAGGAGGCGTCGACGAACTCGTTGGTCAGGGCGTTGAGCACGACGTCGACGCCCCGGCCGCCGCTGGCCTCGCGGAACAGCTCCGCGAACCCGGTCGTGCGGGACGACGCCAGGTGCGCGTCGTCGAGCCCGGAGGCGCGCAGGACGTCCCACTTGCCGGGGCTCGCCGTGGCGTAGACCTCGGCGCCGAGGTGGCGGGCGAGCTGGATGGCGGCCATCCCGACGCCGCCGGCGCCCGCGTGCACCAGCACGGACTCCCCGGCGCGCAGCCCGGCCAGGTCCACGAGCCCGTAGTAGGCGGTGAGGAAGACGATGGGCACCGACGCGGCTTCGCTGAAGGACCAGCCGTCGGGGATCTTGGCCAGCATCCGCCGGTCGGCGACCGAGCGCGGGCCGAAGGCGCCGGGGAAGAACCCCATCACCTTGTCGCCGGGGACGAGCCCGGTGACGCCTTCGCCGCATTCGAGGACGACGCCGGCGCCTTCGATGCCCATGATCGGCTCGCCCGGGTACATGCCGAGGCCGATGAGGACGTCGCGGAAGTTCATCCCGGCGGCCCGGATGGCCACCCGGACGGTGCCGGGTTCGAGGCGTTCCGGCAGCGGGTTCGGGACGAGTGCGAGGTTCTGCAGGGTGCCGCGGCCGGTGCTGTCGAGCCGCCAGTTGCCCTCGGCGGGCGGCTGGAGCAGGGCGCCCGAACCGGCGCGCACGAGCCGCGCGGCCAGCGCACGGCCGTCCCGCAGCGCGAGCTGGGGTTCGCCGGAGGCGACCGCGCCGAGCAGGGCCGCCGAGCGCGGGTCTTCGTCGTCGAGGTCGACCAGGACGAGCCGGCCGGGGTTCTCGAACTGCGCGGACCGCAGCAGGCCCCAGACGGGTGCGGCGGTGAGGTCGGGGACGCGGTCGCCGTCGGCCGCGCCGACCGCGCCGCGGGTCACCAGCACGAGCCGGGCGGTGGCGAACCGGTCGTCGGCCAGCCACTCCCGCACCAGGTCGAGCGCGAACGCGGCGCGCTCCCGCGGCTGCGCCGAGTGCCGGATCGCGGAGAACACGAACTGCGGTTCCTCGCCGCCTTCCCCGATGCGGCGGCCGAGGTCCGCCAGGTCCACACAGGACTCGACGGTGCCCAACGAGCCGAGCCCGGCCACCAGGCCGAGCGGGTCCGGGCCGATGACCGCGTACCGGCCGCCCGAAGTTTCCGGCACGGGAACCGGCGTCCATTCGACCTGGAACAGCGCGTCGCCGCCGTCCGGGCCGCGCAGCTGCTCGGCCGAGACCGGGCGCAGCACCAGCGCGCCGACCGACGCGACCGGTGCGCCGGCGGTGTCGGCGACGTCGACGGCGACCGCGCCGCCGGCGCCCGGCCGCAGCCGGACCCGCAGCGCGGTGGCACCGGTGGCGTGCAGGGTGACGCCGGTCCAGGCGAACGGCAGCCGCGGGCCGGTCTCGCCGTCGCGGAGGCCGAGGGCGTGCAGGGCGGCGTCGAGCAACGCCGGGTGCAGGCCGAACGCGCCCGCCTGCTGCTCGGGCAGCGCGACTTCGGCGTAGACGTCCTCGCCGAGCCGCCAGGCCGCGCGCAGGCCGCGGAACGCCGGGCCGTAGCCGAACCCGGACGCCGCGAGGTCGTCGTAGAAGCCGGTCACGTCAACGGGTTCCGCACCGGCGGGCGGCCACTCGGCCAGGCCGGCCGGCTCGGCCGCCGACGTCGGCGCGAGGACGCCCGCGGCGTGCGCGGTCCAGTCGTCCCGGCCTTCGGGTCGCGAGTGGACGGTCAGCTCGCGGCGGCCGTCGGCGTCCGGGCCGCCGACCGACACCTGGATCGCGACGGCGTCCTGCTCGCGCAGCACCAGCGGGGCCGACAGGGTCAGTTCCTCGACCACCGGGCAGCCGGCCTGGTCACCGGCCCGGATCGCCAGCTCCACGAAGGCCGTGCCGGGCAGCAGGACGGTGCCGAGGACCGCGTGGTCGGCCAGCCACGGCTGCGCGGACAGCGACAACCGTCCGGTGAGGACGATGCCGTCGCCGCCGGCGAGCGGCAGGGTCGCGGCCAGCAGCGGGTGGGCGGCGTCGGTGAGCCCTGCCGCGGCGACGTCCCCGGCGGGCGCCGAGACCTCGGGCCAGTACCGCCGGCGCTGGAAGGCGTACGTCGGCAGGGGGACGCGGCGGGCACCGGTGAACGCGGCCGAGAGGTCGACCGGGACGCCGCGGACCCACAGCCCGGCGACCGCGGCGGCGAACGTGCGTTCCTCGGGACGGTCGCGGCGCAGCAGCGGCACGGCCACGACGTCCTCGCCGAGGCAGTCGGCGGCCATCGCGCTGAGCACCGCGTCCGGCCCGGCTTCGAGGAACGTCCGGACGCCGAGCCCGGCCAGGGTGGCGACGGCGTCGGCGAACCGCACCGACGCCCGCACCTGGCGCACCCAGTAGTCCGGTGTGGACAGTTCGGGGCCGGCGAGCGCACCGGTCACCGTGGACACCACGGCCCGCTGCGCCGGGTGGTAGGTGAGCCGCCGGGCGACCGCGGCGAAGTCGTCGAGCATCGCGTCCATCCGCGGCGAGTGGAACGCGTGACTCACCTTGAGCCGCTTCGTCCGCACGCCGGCCGCGGCGAACCCGGCGGCCAGCTCCAGCACGACGTCCTCGTCGCCGGAGACGACGACCGAGCCGGGCCCGTTGACGGCCGCGATGCCTGCCCGGCCGCCGGTCTTGGCCACTTCGGCGGCCACGGCCTCTTCGCCCGCCCGCAGCGAAACCATCGCCCCACCCTCGGGCAGGGCCTCCATCAGCCGGCCGCGGGCGGCGACCAGCTCGGCGGCGTCGGCCAGGGACAGCACACCGGCGACGTGCGCGGCGACCAGCTCGCCGATCGAGTGGCCGGCCAGGTGGTCCGGCCGCACGCCCCAGCTCTCGGCCAGCCGGTACAGGGCGAGCTCCACGGCGAACAACGCCGTCTGGGTGTAGGCGGTCCGGTCCAGCAACGCGGCTTCGGGCGTCCCCGGCTCGGCGAACACCAGGTCACGCAGGGAGTGCTCCAGGTGCGGGTCGAGGTGCGCGCACGCCTCGTCGAACGCGTCGGCGTAGGCGCCGAACCGCGCGTAGAGCTCGCGGCCCATCCCGGCGCGCTGGGCGCCCTGCCCGGTGAACAGCACGGCCAGCGGGCCGGTCGCCGCCTCGCCCGAGATGACGCCGGGAGCGGGCGTGCCGCCGGCGAGGGCGGTCAGGCCCGTCCGGAAGTCCTCGGCCGTGGTGCCGAGCACGACGGCCCGGTGGTCCAGCGCGGCCCGGCCGGTGGCCAGGGAGAAGCCGACGTCGGCCGGGTGGCCGTCCACTTCGGACAGCCGGGCGGCCTGGGCGCGCAGCGCGGCCACCGACCGGCCGGACAGCGGCCACGGCACCAGGTTCGTGTCCTCCGGCGCGGCCGGCACCGGCGCGGGCCCGGCCTGCTCGATGATCGTGTGGGCGTTGGTGCCGGAGATGCCGAAGGAGGAGATCCCGGCGCGGCGCGGCCGGTCGGCCGGCCACGCGCGCGCCTCGGTCAGCAGCTCGACCGCACCCGCCGACCAGTCCACATGGGACGTCGGCGCGTCGACGTGCAGCGACTGCGGCAGCAGCTCGTGCCGCATGGCCATGACCATCTTGATGATCCCGGCGACCCCGGCGGCGGCCTGCGTGTGGCCGATGTTCGACTTCACCGACCCGAGCCACAACGGCGTCTCACGGTCCTGCCCGTAGGTGGCCAGCACCGCCTGCGCCTCGATCGGATCACCCAGCGTCGTGCCGGTCCCGTGCGCCTCGACGACGTCCACATCGGACGGTTGCAGACCCGCGCTCGCCAGTGCCGCCCGGATCACGCGCTGCTGCGACGGGCCGTTCGGCGCGGTCAAGCCGTTCGACGCGCCGTCGGAGTTGACCGCCGAACCGCGGACGAGCGCCAGGACCTCGTGGCCGTTGCGCCGGGCGTCCGACAGCCGTTCCAGCAGGAGCAGGCCGGCGCCTTCGGCCCAGCCGGTGCCGTCGGCGGCCTCGGCGAACGGTTTGCAGCGGCCGTCGGGGGCGAGCCCGCGCTGCCGGCTGAACTCGACGAACGCGCCCGGGGTCGACATCACCGTGACGCCGCCGGCGACGGCCATCGCGGACTCGCCCTGCCGCAGCGACTGGCAGGCCAGGTGCAGCGCGACCAGCGACGACGAACACGCGGTGTCGACCGCGACCGACGGCCCTTCGAGGCCGAAGGTGTAGGAGACGCGCCCGGCGATGACGCTCGTGGTGTTGCCGGTCAGCAGGTGCCCTTCGACGCCGGAGGACGCGCCGAGCATCGTGACGTAGTCCTGGCCGTTGGTGCCGGCGAACACGCCGGTTCTGGTGCCGCGCAGGGAATGCGGGTCGATGCCGGCCCGCTCGAACAGCTCCCACGACGTCTCCAGCAGCAGCCGCTGCTGCGGGTCCATGGCGAGCGCCTCACGCGGCGAGATCCCGAAGAACCCGGCGTCGAACTCGCCGACGCCGTCGAGAAAGCCGCCCTCGCGGGCGTAGCTGCGGCCACTCTTGCCCGGGTCGGGGTCGTAGAGCGCGCCGACGTCCCAGCCGCGGTCGCCGGGGAACGCGGAAATGCCGTCGCCGCCCGCGCTGATCAGGCGCCAGAGGTCTTCCGGGGAACGCACCCCGCCCGGGTAGCGGCAGCTCATCGCGACGATGGCGATCGGGTCGTCGCCGGTCACGGCCACCGCGGGCAGGCCCGGCTCCGGTGCGTCGGCGCCGAAGACCTCGCCGAGCAGGCGGTCGGTCAGGTCGGCCGGGGTCGGGTGGTCGAACACGAGTGTCGAGGGCAGGGCGAGGCCGGTTTCGGCGGCCAGCGCGTTGCGCAGCTCGACCGCGGTGAGCGAGTCGAAGCCCAGGTCCTTGAAGGGCCGCACCGGTTCGATCGCCTCGGCGCCCTCGTGTCCGAGGACTGCCGCGGCGCGGGCGCGCACGACGTCCAGGAGCACGCGACGGCGTTCGGGCGCGGGCAGCGCGGCCAGCCGGGTGGTCAGCGCGGCCGAACCGCGGCCGGTGGTGTCCTCGCCGGCGTCGAACTCGGGCAGTTCGGCCATGAGCGGCCGGGACCGCGCGGCCGCGTACGACGGCGCGAACCGGGCCCAGTCGACGTCGGCGACGACGACCGTGGTCTCCCCCAGCTCGACGGCCTGCAGCAGGGCGCGCAGGCCCAGGCCGGGGTCCAGTGGGCGGAGGCCGCGACGGCGGAGCAGTTCTTCGCCCTCTTCGGAGGCGCCCATTCCGGCGCCGGCCCACGGGCCCCAGGCGACCGACGTCGCGGCGAGCCCGGCGGCGCGACGGCGTTCGGCGAGGGCGTCCAGGTGGGCGTTGGCCGCCGCGTAGGCGCCCTGGTGCCCGCTGCCCCACACCCCGGCGATCGAGGAGAAGAGCACGAAGGCTTCGAGGTCGTCGCCGAGCAGTTCGTCGAGGTGGGTCGCACCGTCCACTTTGGCGCTGACCACCTCCGCGAAGTCCGTTGTGGACGACTCGGCGATCGGGGTGAACCGGCCGTAGCCCGCGGCGTGGAAGACCGCTCCGATCGACCGTCCGTCGAGGACTGCCGCCAAGGCCGCGCGGTCGGAGACGTCGCAGGCGACGATTTCGGGCTCGGCGCCGAGGGCACGCAGCTGCGTCGCGAGGTCGTCCGCGCCCGGGGTGTCCGGCCCGCGCCGGCTGAGCAGCAGCAGGTGCCGGACGCCGCGGGCGGCCAGGGTCCGGGCCAGCGCGCTGCCGAGCGCCCCGGTGCCGCCGGTGATCAGGACGGGCCGTTCGGGCCGCCAGGTGCCGGGTTCGGCGCCCGCCGGGGCGCGGACCAGCCGGGGCACGAACGCGCCGGACGTCCGCAGCGCGACCTGGTCTTCGCCCGGGCCGGCGGCGAGGAGGGCGGCGAGCCGGTCGTGGCCGCGGTCGTCCAGGGTGGCCGGGAGGTCGAGCAGCCCGATCTCGCGGCCGGTGAGTTCGAGGGCGGCGACCCGGCCGAGGCCCCAGACCTGCGCCTTCTCCGGATCCGGGGCGGCGTCGGACCGCCCGGTGCGCACGGCTCCGGTGGTGACGCACCAGAGCGGGCCGGGCAGGTCGGCCTGCAGCACGGTGAGGGCTTCGGCCAGGTTCGCCGGGAAGGCGAGCGCACCCGCGACGTCCGTCACGTCACCCAGGCGGCTGACGGGCACGGTGCGGACGTCCGCACCCCGCTCGGCCAGGCTTTTCGCGATGCCCGCGGGCTCGGTGCCGATGAGCAGCCAGGTGCCGGACAGCCGTCCGGCGGGGATCGGGTGCGGCCGCCAGGCGACGCGGTAGCGCCACGATTCGAGGGTGCTCGCCTCGCGGTGACGCGCGCGCCAGGCCTGCAGCGCGGGCTGGATCGCGCCGGCGAGGTCTTCGTCGACGGCGAGGTCCCGGGCCAGGTCGCCGTGTTCGACGGCGGCCCAGAACGCGGCGTCGGCGGTGTCGGCGGCGGGCTGCGGGCGGGCGGGTTCGAGCCAGTACCGCTGGTGCTCGAAGGGGTAGGTCGGCAGGGCGACGGCCCGGCCGGCGGATCCGGCGTAGAGGCTCTCCCAGTCCAGGCTGACGCCGTTGACGTGCAGGCGGGCCAACGCGGTGAAGAGGGTGCGTGCTTCGTCGCGGTCGCGGCGGAGGGCGGGGATCGCGGTCCCGGGGACCATCGAGCTCAGGACGCCGTCCGGACCGAGCTCCAAGAAGAGCTTGGTACCCGCCGCTTCCAGGGTCGAGATGCCGTCGGCGAACCGGACGGCTTCCCGCACGTGCCGCACCCAGTAGTCCGCGGTGAACGGCTCGGCGAGAGCACCGCTCACATTCGAGAGCACCGGTATCTCCGCCGGGCGGTACTCCAAGGTTTCCGCCACCGCCCGGAACTCCGCCAGCATCGGGTCCATCAACGGCGAGTGGAACGCGTGACTCACGGCGAGCCGCTTGGTCTTCGGAAACTGCGCCGCAATGGCCAGCACCGCGGCCTCGTCGCCCGAAATCACCACCGACTCCGGACCATTCACCGCCGCGATGGAAACACCCTCGGTCAACGTGATGGCCGACTCGGGAGCGGCAATCGACACCATCGCCCCACCCGCGGGCAACGCCTGCATCAGCGACGCCCGCGCCGACACCAACCGGCAAGCGTCCTCAAGGGACAGCACCCCGGCCACGTGCGCCGCCGAGATTTCGCCGATCGAATGTCCGGCCACGAAGTCCGGCCGCACACCAAGGGACTCGACCAGCCGGAACAGCGCCACCTCCATCGCGAACAACGCGGGCTGGGTGAACTCCGTCCGATCCAACCGCTCGGCATCCTCGAACGCCTCGCGCAGCTCCGGGCCGAAGTGCGCGAGCACCGCGTCGAAAGCCTCGGCGTAGACCGGGAACCGTTCGTAGAGACCGCGGCCCATTCCGGCCCGCTGGGCGCCCTGGCCGGTGAACAGCACCGCCAGCAGGGCGTCGCGGTCGGCGGTGCCGGTGACCACGGCGGCATCGGTGCCGCCGTCGGCGAGGACGTCCAGCGCCCGGTCGAGCTCGTCGCCCGACGCGACGAGGACCGCGCGGTGGTCGTGCATGGCGCGCGTGAAAGCCAAGGAGTACGCGAGGTCCTGCGGGGCCAGGCCCGTGCCCCGGAGCCGGTCGGCCTGGGCACGCAACGCCGTCGCACTGCGGGCCGACAGCGGAACGAGCGGCGGCGTCGCGTCCGGTCCGGCGGGCTGCACGACGGTGGCCTCGGCCTCCTCCAGGACGACGTGGGCGTTGGTGCCGCTCACCCCGAAGGCCGAGACGGCGGCCCGGCGCGGACCGTCGGAAACCCAGGCGCGTTCCTCGGTGAGCAGTTCGACGGCCCCGGCCGACCAGTCCACTTGGGACGACGGCGAGTCGACGTGCAGCGTCCGCGGGAGGACGCCGTGCTGCATGGCGAGGACCATCTTGAGCACGCCGGCCACGCCGGACGCCGACTGGGTGTGCCCGATGTTGGACTTCAGCGAACCGAGCCACAGTGGCCGGTCGCGGTCCTGGCCGTAGGTCGCCAGCAGGGCCTGCGCCTCGATCGGATCACCGAGCCGGGTGCCGGTGCCGTGCGCCTCGACGACGTCGACGTCCGAAGTGGACAGACCCGCACTGGCGAGGGCGGCCCGGATCACCCGCTGCTGGGAAGGGCCGTTCGGGGCGCTCAAGCCGTTCGAGGCGCCGTCCTGGTTCACGGCCGAACCGCGGACGACGGCGAGCACCGTGTGGCCGTGGCGCCGGGCGTCCGACAGGCGCTCCAGCAGCACCAGGCCGACGCCCTCGCTCCAGCCGGTGCCGTCGGCGGCGTCGGCGAAGGACTTGCAACGGCCGTCCGCGGCGAGCCCGCGCTGGCGGCTGAACTCGACGAACGCCGCCGGGTGCGCCATCACGGTGACGCCGCCGGCCAGCGCCATCGAGCACTCGCCCTGCCGCAGCGACTGGCACGCCAGGTGCAGCGCCACCAGCGACGACGAACACGCCGTGTCGACGGTGACGGCCGGGCCCTCCAGGCCGAAGGTGTAGGACAGCCGGCCGGAGACGACCGCCGGGGCGCTGCCGGTCAGCAGGTAGCCTTCCGAGCCACCGGATTCGTCGCGCGCGCCGACGCCGTAGCCGGAGGAGGTCGCGCCGACGAACACGCCGGTTGCGCTGCCGCGCAACGCATCCGGGTCGGTGCCCGCCCGTTCGAACACCTCCCACGACGTCTCCAGCAGCACCCGCTGCTGCGGGTCCATGGCGAGTGCCTCGCGCGGCGAGATGCCGAAGAAGCCCGCGTCGAACTCCGCGGCCGTGGTCATGAACCCGCCCTCGCGGGTGTAGCTGGTGCCGAGGTTCGCCGGGTCCGGGTCGTACAGGGCGGCCAGGTCCCAGCCGCGGTCGGCGGGGAACGGGCCGACGCCGTCGGCGCCGCCGGCCAGCAGCCGCCACAGGTCCTCGGGCGAGCGCACGTCCCCCGGGTAGCGGCAGCCCATGGCCACGATGGCGATCGGCTCGTCGGACGCGGCGGCCGTGACCGGGCCCGCGGTGGCGGCCGCGCCCCCGAAGACCTCGCCCAGCAGGTGCTCGGCCAGCGCCCGCGGGTGCGGGTGGTCGAAGACGACGGTCGACGGGAGCCGGACGCCGGTCGCGGCCGTCAGCCGGTTGCGCAGCTCGACGGCGGTCAGCGAGTCGAAGCCGAGTTCGCGGAAGGCCCGGTCCGCCGGGACGGCTGTGCCGGAGTCGTGCCCCAGGACGGCGGCGGCCTGCGCGCGCACGAGGTCGAGAACGTGGTGGGCGGCCTCGCGCGGGCTGAGCTCGCGGACGGTCTCGGCGAGCCCGGTGCCGACCTCGGTGACGACTTCCCCGGCCGTCACTTCCGGCAGATCTTCGATCAGCGGACGCCGCCGGGCGGCGGTGAACCCGGCGGCGAAGCGCGCCCAGTCCATGTCGGCGACGGCCACGAAGGTCTCGTCGGCGTCGAGCGCGTGCTGCAGCGCGGCGATCGCGAGTCCGGGGTCCATCTCGCGCAGGCCACGGCGGCGCAGGTGGTCCTTCGCTTCGGCGCTGCCCGCCATGCCGTCGCCCGCCCAGGAGCCCCACGCGACGGCCGTCGCCTTCCGGCCGGCGGCGCGGCGGCGCGCGGCGAGCGCGTCGAGGTGGGCGTTCGCGGCGGCGTAAGCGCCCTGCCCGGCGCTGCCCCAGACGCCGGCGTTGGAGGAGAAGAGGACGAACGCGTCGAGGTCGTCGCCGAGCAGTTCGTCGAGGTGATCCGCACCGGCGGCTTTGGCGGCCAGGATCTCGGCGAACTCGGCGACGCCGGTGTCGGCGATGGTCTGCGCTTGCGGCAGGCCGGCGGTGTGCACGACCGCGCGCACGTCGCCGGCTCCGTCGACGAGGGCGGCCACGGCGGCGCGGTCGGCGAGGTCGCAGGCGGCGAAGGTGACCCTGGTGCCGAGTTCCGCTTCGAGTTCGGCGGCACCGGGGGCCTCGGCCCCGCGGCGGCTGACGAGGACGAGGTGCTCGGCGCCGGACCGGGCGAGCCACCGGGCGACGTGCCTGCCGAGCGCGCCGGTGCCACCGGTGACGAGCACGGTGCCCCGCGGACGCCACGTGCCGGCGGGTTCGACGGCCGGAGCATGCGCGAGGCGGCGGGCAAAGAGGCCCGACGCGCGGAGGGCGACCTGGTCTTCGTGGTCGAGCCCGGCCAGCACGGCGGTCAGGCGGCGGGCAGCGCGCCGGTCGAGACCGGCGGGGAGGTCGACGAGGCCGCCCCAGCGTTCGGGGTGTTCGAGGCCGACGACCCGGCCCAGCGCCCAGACCTGAGCGGGATCGGCGGCGGGCGCGGGGTCGCCGGGCAGCGCGGCGACGGCGTTGCGGGTGAGCAGCCAGAGGGGCGCGGTGGTGCCGGCGAGTGCCTGGGTGAGCAGGAGGGTGCCGGTGGCGTCCGGCAGCAGGGAGATGACGCCGGCAGCCTCGGCGAGTTCGGCAGCACCGCTCGGCCACTCGAGCACGACCGGCTCGGCACCGGCCGCCGCGAGGCAGTTCGTCAGTTCCGCCGCGTCCGTTCCGGGCGGGGTGACCACCACCCAGCGGCCGGACAGCTTCCCCGCTTCCGGCTCGGTCAGGGCCTTCCACTCGACGCGGTACCGCCAGGAGTCCACAACGGACTTCTCCTGCCGGAGCCGCCGCCAGTGGGCGAGCGCGGGCAGGAGCTCGGCGAACGACGTCTCGGCGGGAACACCGATCAGCTCGGCCAGCGCCCCGAGATCTCCGCCGTCGACCGCGGCCCAGAACCGGGCGTCCGCCGGCTCGCCGGCGGCAGGCCGGTTCGGCGCGTCCAGCCAGTAGCGCTTGCGCTGGAAGGCGTAGGTGGGCAGGTCGACGATCCGGCCGTCCGGGAAGGCGGGCGTCCAATCCACCGTGACGCCGTTCACGTGTGCCTCGGCGAGCGCCGTGTGGAACCGGGCCAAGCCGCCGTCGTCCCGGCGCAACGAGCCGAGCGCGACGACGTCGTCCCCGATCGCCATGGTCAGCACCGGGTGCGGCGACGCTTCGACGAACGCCCCGAAGCCCTCGCTCTTCAGCCGTTCGACGGCGATGTCCAGCCGGACGGTGTTGCGCAGGTTCGAATACCAGTACTCCGCGTCCAACGCGGCCCCGTCGAGCCACTCGCCGGTGACCGTGGAGAAGAACGCCGTGTCCCCGCTCCTCGGCGCGATCGGGGCCAGCACCTCGAGAAGCTCGTCGCGCAGCCGCTCCACCTGCCCCGAATGCGACGCGTAGTCCACCGGCACCCGCTTGGCGCGCACGCCCTCGGCCGCACACCGGGCCATCAGCTCGTCGAGCGCCTCCGGCGCACCGGACACCACCACCGCGGACGGGCCGTTCACCGCCGCGATCGACAGTCCGTTCGACGGCCAAGCTTCGACCTCGGCCGGCGACGCCGCCACCGACACCATGGCGCCCCGGCCGGCCAGCGCCAGGATCGCCTTGCTGCGCAGGGCCACCACCCGAGCACCGTCCGAAAGCGACAGAGCGCCGGACACTACGGCCGCCGCGATCTCCCCTTGGGAATGTCCCACCACGGCATCGGGAACCACCCCGAAGGACCGCCACAACCCGGCCAGCGACACCATCACCGCGAACAACGCGGGCTGCACGACGTCGACCCGGTCGAGCGCGGCAGCGTCCGCCAGCACGTCACGCAATGACCAGTCCACAAAGGACGACAGGGCGGCCGCGCACTCGTCGAGGCGCGCCGCGAAGACCGGCGACGCCGAAGCCAGTTCCAGCGCCATCCCCGCCCACTGCGAACCCTGCCCCGGGAACACCAGGGCCACCTTGCCGCGGACCGCCGCCTCCCCGGTCACCACCGCGGGGCTCGGCGAGCCGGCGGCCAGCGCGGCGAGCCCGCCTTCGCCGGTCACCACCGCGCGGTGGCCGAGCAGCGCCCGCGACTTGACCAGCGAGAACCCGACGTCGGCCGGGTCTCCCCGGTGGGAAAGCAACTCCGCGGCTTGGGCCCGCAACGCCTCCGGCGACCCCGCCGACAGCACCCACGGCACCGGCCCCGGCGCCGCTCGCGACGGCACCGGCGGCTCCTCCGGCGCCTGCTCCAGGATCACGTGCGCGTTCGTCCCGCTGACGCCGAACGACGAGACGCCGATCCGCCGCGGCTGTCCGGTTTCCGGCCACGGCGTCGCCTCGGTGAGCAGCCGGACCGCGCCCGCGCTCCAGTCCACTTGGGACGACGGGGCGTCGATGTGCAGCGACTGCGGCAGCAGGCCCCGGCGCATGGCCTGGACGGACTTGATGATCCCGGCCACGCCCGCGGCGGCCTGCGTGTGGCCGAGGTTGGACTTGACCGAGCCGAGCCACAACGGCGTCGAGCGGCTCTGGCCGTAGGTCGAGAGCAGGGCCTGGGCCTCGATCGGGTCGCCGAGCCGGGTTCCGGTGCCGTGCGCCTCCACCGCGTCGACGTCCGAAGCGGACAGCCGGGCGCGGTCGAGGGCCGCGCGGATGACCCGCTGCTGGGCCGGCCCGTTCGGCGCGGTCAGGCCGCTGCTCGCGCCGTCCTGGTTGACCGCCGAGCCGCGGACGACGGCGAGCACCGGGTGCCCGTGGCGGCGTGCGTCGGAAAGGCGTTCGACGAGCAGCATGCCCGCGCCCTCGCCCCAGCCGGTGCCGTCGGCGGCGTCGGCGAAGGGCTTGCAGCGGCCGTCGGCGGCCAGGCCGCGCTGACGGCTGAACGCGGTGAACGTGCCCGGCGTGGCCATCACCGTGACGCCGCCGGCCAGCGCGAGGGAGCAGTCGCCGAGCCGGACGGCCTGGCAGGCCAGGTGCAGCGCCACGAGCGACGACGAACAGGCCGTGTCGATGGTGACCGCGGGGCCTTCCAGGCCGAGGGTGTAGGCGATCCGGCCGGAGGCGACGCTGCCCGCGCTGCCGTTGCCGAGGAACGCTTCGAACTCCGCGTAGACGTCGGGGGCCAGCAGCAGCCGGGCCGCGTAGTCGGAGTACATCACCCCGGCGTAGACGCCGACCTTCTCGCCGCGCACGGACGTCGGATCGATCCCCGCCCGCTCCAGCACCTCCCACGACGTCTCCAGCAGCAGCCGCTGCTGCGGGTCCATCGCGAGCGCCTCACGCGGGGAAATGCCGAAGAACCCGGCGTCGAAGTCGGCGGCGTCGTGCAGGAACGCGCCTTCGCGGGTGTAGCTGGTGCCCGCGCTGCCGGGGTCGGCGTCGTAGAGGGCGTCGAGGTCCCAGCCGCGGTCGGCGGGGAACGCGCCGACCGCGTCCTCGCCCGCGGCCAGCAGCTCCCACAACTGTTCCGGGGTGCGGACACCGCCGGGGAACCGGCAGCTCATGCCGACGATGGCGACCGGCTCCTGGGCGCGGTCCTCGTTCTCCTGCAGCCGCCGCCGGGCTTCGCGGAGGTCGGCTGTGGCCCGCTTGAGGTAGTCCAGGAGCTTCTGTTCGTTCGACATTCAGGACATCCCCAGTTCGTCGTCGAGGAGGTCGAAGAGCTCCTCGGCGGTGGCGTCGGCCAGTTCCGTGCCGGGCTCGTCCCGGCGGTCGTCGGTCGCGGTCCACCGGGCCAGCAGCCCGCGCAGGCGTTCGGTGACGAGGTCGCGTTCGCCGGCGCCGGGCTCGGCCGTGGCGAGCACGGCGGCCAGGCGGTCCAGTTCCGCGTGCACGGGCGGGACCTTCGCCCCGGCCGCGGGCAGCTCGGCGCAGAGGTGCTTGGTGAGCGCGTCCGGGTTCGGGTAGTCGAAGATCAGCGTGGCCGGCAGCCGCAGCCCGGTCGCCGCGGTGAGGCGGTTGCGCAGCTCCAGCGCGGTGAGCGAGTCGAAACCGAGGTCGAGGAACCCTCGCCCGGCTTCCACGGCGTGGCTTGACGCGTAGCCGAGCACGGCCGCCACCTGGGCGCGCACGACCTCGTCGACGACGCGGAGCTGCTCGGCCTCCGGCAGGCCGGCGAGCCGGTCGGCCAGCCCGGGCCCGGCCGGGACGCCGTCGCGCACGGCCCGCCGCGCCGGGGTCCGGACGAGCCCGCGCAGCAGCGCCGGGACCTCGGGCCGGGCGCGCCACGCGGCGAGGTCCAACGCGACCGGCATCAGCAGCGGCTCGCCGGTGCCCAGGGCGAGGTCGAACAGCCGCAGCGCGCGGCCGGTGGGCAGGGCGCGCACGCCCGACCGGCCGAGCCGCGACACGTCGTCGTCGCCGAGGTGCGCGGTCAGGCCGCTGCGCGTCTCCCACAGCCCCCAGGCGAGCGAGGTCGCGGCCAGCCCGCGGCCGCGGCGGTGCTGGGCGAGAGCGTCGAGGTAGGCGTTGGCCGCGGAGTATCCCGCCTGACCCGCGCCGCCCATCGTCGTGGCGAAGGAGGAGAACAGGACGAACGCGTCGAGGTCGAGGTGCTCGGTCAGTTCGTGCAGGTGCCGGGCGGCGACGGCCTTGGGCCGCAGGACCGTGTCGAGCCGCTCCGGGGTCAGGGCTTCGACGACGCCGTCGTCGAGCGCGCCCGCCGCGTGCACGACCGCCGTCAGGGGGTGCTCGGCAGGGATCTGTGCCAGGGCGTTCTCGAGCGCGGCCCGGTCGGCGACGTCGCAGGCGAGCACGGTCACCGACGCGCCCGCGGCGGTCAGCTCGGCGGTGTCGGGGGCGCTGCGGCTGAGCAGCAGGAGGTGCCGGACGCCGTGGACGGTCACCAGGTGCCGGGCGAGCAGGCCGCCGAGGACACCGCTCGCGCCGGTGATCAGGACGGTCCCGTCCGGGTTCCAGGTGTGCTCCCGCTGCGGCGCGCCCGCCCGTGCCAGCCGGGGGACGTGGAGCTCGCCGCCGCGCACCGCCAGCTGCGGCTCGCCGGCCGCGGCGGCCACCCCGGCCCAGGTGGCGAGGTTCTCGGTCGTGTCGACGTCCAGGAGGACGAACCGATCCGGGTGCTCCGACTGCGCCGAGCGCACGAGACCCCAGACCGCCGCCGCGGCGGGGTCGGCGGGCGCGTCTCCCACGGCCGATTCGGTGACCAGGACCAGCCGCCCGTCCCCGGTCAGGAAGTCCTGCACGGTCTTGAGCACTTCGGCCGTCACGTCGCCGCGGCACACCGTGTAGGCCACCGGGCCGGCTTCGCCCAGGGGAACGGCGGGCGCGGCCGGCTCGGCGTCCAGGCGCTGCCAGGCGAGGGTGAACAGCGCGTCGGCGCCGTGGTCCGCGGCCGCCGCCAGCTGCCCGGCCGAAATCGGCCGCATGACCAGGGAGCCGGCCTCGGCGACCGGCGCACCGGTCTCGTCGGCGACGGCGACCGAGACGCCGTCCGCGCCGAGGGCCCCGAGCCGGACGCGCAAGGTGGTCGCACCGGTCGCGTACAGCCGGACGCCGGTCCACGCGAACGGCAGCCGGGCCCCGGCCTGGGCGCTGGTCAGGCCGATCGGGTGCAGGGCCGCGTCGAGCAGCGCCGGGTGCAGCCCGTAGCGGGCCGCGCCGGCGCGCAGGTCGTCGGGCAGCGTGACCTCGGCGTAGAGGTCGTCGCCGTGACGCCAGGCCGCGCGCAGGCCCTGGAACGCCGGGCCGTAGCGGTAGCCGTGGCCCGCGAGGGTGTCGTAGTGGCCGTCGACCGGCAGCGGTTCCGCGCCCGGTGGCGGCCACGCCGTGAGGGCCGTGCCCGGCTCGGCGCCCGGCACCAGGGAGCCTTCGGCGTGCTGGGTCCAGTCGCCGTCGTCGGTGAGTCGAGAGTGGACGGTCAGCGTGCGACGGCCGTGTTCGTCGGCGGCTTCGACCCGGACCTGGACGGCGACACCGCCGCGTTCGGGCAGGACCAAGGGTGCCTGCAGCGTGAGCTCTTCAACGGTCGCGCAGCCGACCTGGTCGCCCGCCTGCACGGCCAGCTCGACGAACGCCGTCCCCGGCAGCAGGACGGTGTCGCCGACCGCGTGATCGGCCAGCCACGGGTGAGTACGCAGGGAAAGCCGTCCGGTGAGCAGGGTGACGCCGGTGCCCGCGACGGTCACCGCGGCGCCGAGCAGCGGGTGCCCGGCGTCCATGAGGCCGAGCCCGCCGGCGTCGCCCGCAGGAGCGGCGGTCCACTGTGGCCAGTACCGCTCCTGCTGGAAGGGGTAGGTGGGGACGTCGGTGAGCCGGGCGCCGGGGAAGGCCGGGGTCCAGTCGACGGCCACGCCGCTCACGTGCGCCTCGGCCAGGGCGGTGTAGAAGCGCGCGAGCCCGCCGTCGTCGCGGCGGAGCGAACCCAGCGCGACGACGTCGTCGCCGATCGCCATGGTGAGGACCGGATGCGGCGAGGCTTCGACGAACGCGCCGAACCCCTCGCTCTTGAGCTGTTCGACCGCGATGTCGAGACGCACGGTGCTGCGCAGGTTCCGGTACCAGTACTCCGCGTCCAGCGCCGGCCCGTCGAGCCACTCGCCGGTCACCGTCGAGAAGAACGCCGTCCCCGCTTCGCGCGGCGCGATCGGGGCCAGCACGTCGAGGAGCTCGTCGTGCAACTGCTCGACCTGCGCCGAGTGGGAGGCGTAGTCGACCGGTACCCGCTTCGCGCGGATACCGTCGGCCTCGCAGGATGTGATCAGCTCGGCGAGGGCGCCGGGCGCACCGGACACCACCACCGCGGCCGGACCGTTGACCGCCGCGATCGACAAATCGTCCGTGAGCCGCTTCTCGACGTCGTCCAGTGGCGCGGCGACCGAGACCATCCCGCCGAGGCCGGCGAGGGCGAGAATCGCCCTGCTGCGCAGGGTCACCACCCGAGCACCGTCCTCAAGGGACAACGCGCCCGACACCACGGCCGCCGCGATCTCGCCCTGGGAGTGCCCGACCACCGCGTCCGGCACCACGCCGAACGAGCGCCACAGCTCCGCCAGCGACACCATCACCGCGAACAGCGAAGGCTGCACCACGTCGACCCGGCTGAGCGCTTCCGCGTCGGCCAGCACCGCACGCAGTTTCCAGTCCACGAAGGATTCGACGGCCGACGCGCACTCGTCGAGACGCGCCGCGAACACCGGCGACGACTCCGCCAGTTCGAGAGCCATGCCCGCCCACTGCGAACCCTGGCCCGGGAAGACCAGCGCCACCTTGCCGGGCGTACCGGCGAGCCCGGTGACCACGCCGGCCGCGGGCCTGCCCTCGGCAACGGCGGTCAGCCCGTCGGCGCCGAGCACCACCGCGCGGTACAGGAACCGGGACCGGGCCGTCGCCAGCGAGAAACCGATGTCCGCGGGGTGGCCGTCGACCTCGGCGAGAGCGGCGGCTTGGTCGCGCAAGGCGGCTTCGGTCCGTCCGGTCAGCACCCAGGGGACGGGCCCGGAGACCGGCTCGCGCTGTTCGACCACCGGGTCGGGCGCCTGCTCGAGGATCGTGTGCGCGTTGGTGCCCGAGATGCCGAACGACGACACTCCCGCCCGCCGGGGCCGGTCGGCAGTCCACGTCCGGGACTCGGTGAGCAGTTCCACCGCCCCGGTCTCCCAGTCCACATGGGACGAAGGCGCGTCGACGTGCAGCGTCGGCGGCAGGACACCGTGCCGCATCGCCATGACCATCTTGATGATGCCGGCGACACCGGCCGCGGCCTGGGTGTGCCCGAGGTTCGACTTCACCGACCCCAGCCACAACGGCTCGTCGCGCTCCTGACCGTAGGTCGCGAGCAACGCTTGGGCCTCGATGGGGTCACCCAGCGTCGTTCCGGTGCCGTGGGCTTCCACAGCGTCTACTTCGGACGGGGAGAGTCCGGCGTCCGCGAGAGCCGCCCGGATCACGCGTTGCTGCGACGGGCCGTTCGGGGCGGTCAGCCCGTTCGACGCGCCGTCGGAGTTCACCGCCGAGCCGCGGACGACGGCGAGGACGCGGCGGCCCTCGCGCAGCGCGTCGGACAGCGGCTGGACCAGCAGCATGCCCGCGCCTTCGGAGAACCCGGCGCCGTCGGCCGCCTCGGCGAACGCCTTGCAGCGGCCGTCCGCGGCGAGGCCGCGCTGGAGGCTGAAGTCGACGAACATGCCGGGCGTCGCCATCACGGTCGCGCCCCCGGCCAGCGCCATCGAGCACTCGCCGCGCCGCAGCGCCTGCACCGCCAGGTGCAGCGCGACCAGCGACGACGAACACGCCGTGTCCACCGTCAGCGACGGGCCTTCGAGGCCGAACACGTACGACAGCCGCCCGGAGACGACGCTGGCGGCGTTGCCGACCCCGGCGTGGCCTTCCAGGGACTCGGTCGAGCGTTCCAGCAGCGCCGGGTAGTCCTGGCCGTTGGTGCCGGCGAACACGCCGATCCGCTTGCCCCGCACCGAAAGCGGGTCGAGCCCGGCGCGTTCGAAGGCTTCCCACGACGTCTGGAGCAGCAGGCGCTGCTGCGGGTCCATGGCCAGCGCCTCCCGCGGCGAGATGCCGAAGAAGCCGGGGTCGAAGCGGGTGGTGTCGGCGAGGAAGCCGCCCTCGCGGGCGTAGCTCTTGCCGGTGACCCCGGGTTCGGGGTCGTAGATCTCTTCGAGGTCCCAGCCGCGGTCGGCGGGGAACGGCGTGATGCCGTCGCCGCCCGCCGCGACCAGCCGCCAGAGGTCCTCGGGCGAGCGGACCCCGCCGGGGAACCGGCAGCCGATGCCGACGATGGCGATCGGCTCGTCCGCGCGCGCGGCGGCCGGGCGTTCCGCGGCGATTTCGCTGCCGGTGCCGAGCAGTTCGCCGAGGAACCCGGCGAGCACGGTGACCGTCGGGTGGTCGAACACCAGCGTCGCGGGCAGCCGCAGGCCGGTCGCGGTGGCCAGGCGGGTGCGCAGCTCGACCGCCGTCAGCGAGTCGAAGCCGAGTTCGGAGAAGGCACGTCCGACGTCGACCGCGGCCGGGGAGGCGTGGCCGAGCACGGCCGCGGCCTGCGCGCGGACCAGGTCGGTCAGCACGCGGTGGGCCTCCGGCGCGCTCAGCCCGGCGAGCTGGGCCGCGAAGCCGGAAGGCGCCGGTGCGGCCTCTTCGGCTTCGGGGATCTCGGCGAGCAACGGCCGGGGACGCGCGGCGGTGAAGGCCGGCGCGAAGCGCGTCCAGTCGACGTCGGCGACGAGCACGGTGGTGTCGTCGTGGTCCAGCGCCCGGCCGAGCGCGGTGAGCGCCAGCTCGGGGTCGAGCGGCGGGACCCCCTCGGCCGTCAACCGGGCGCGATCGACACCTTCGTCGGCGTCCCAGACGCCCCAGGCGATCGAGGTGGCGGTCTCGCCGCGGGCCCGGCGGCGCTCGGCGAGCGCGTCGAGGTGGGCGTTGGCCGCCGCGTAGGCGCCGTGCGCGCCGCTGCCGACCACCGCGGCGATGGAGGAGAACAGCACGAAGGCGTCGAGACCGTCCGGCAGCAGCGCGTCGAGGTGCTCGGCGGCGTCCGCCTTCACGCGGCACGCCCGCTCCAGCAGGTCCGGGCCGGTCTCGGCTAGCGGCGCCAGGTCCGTGACGGCGGCGGTGTGGAACACCGACCGCACCGGCCCGTGGGCGTCGAGCACCGCGGCGAGCTGGTCGCGGTCGGCGACGTCGCAAGGTGCCTCGATCACGCCGTGTTCGCGCAGGCCGGCCGCGCCGGGGAAGGCCGCGGCGGCGAGCACGATCCGGGTGGCGCCCCGGGTGAGCAGCCAGCGGGCGAGCCGGACGGCCGCGTGGCCGTCGGCGTCGGTGACGAGCACCGTGCCCTCGGGCCGCCAGCGGCGGGCGGCCGCTCCCCGGCCGGCGTGGACCAGCCGCCGGGTGAAGACGCCGGACGCGCGCAGGGCCACCTGGTCTTCGCCGGTGGTCCCGGCCAGCACGGCGGCCAGCCGGTGGCCCGCCGGTTCGTCGAGGGACGGCGGCAGGTCGACCAGGCCGCCCCAGCGGGCAGCGTGTTCGAGCCCGGCGACGCGGCCGAGTCCCCAGACGCGGGCCTGCGCGGGGTCGGGCGCACGGTCGTCGCGGCCGGTGGCCACGGCCCCTTCGGTGAGCAGCCAGAGCGGGGCGTCGACGCGGGTCAGCTCGAGCGCGGCCGCGGCGTCCGGCCGGACGGCCACGACTCCGGCCAGGTTGTGGTCGTCCTCGGCGATCTCGGCGCCGTGGGCGGACAGGATTTCCCGGACGTCGTCGCCGTCCCCGACGACTCGCCAGCGGCCGGACAGCCGGGCGGCGGGAGTGGCGACGGGCCGCCACGCGATCCGGTAGCGCCAGGAGTCCGTGGTGGTCTCGTCGCGGCGGCGGCCGCGCCACTTCGCCAGCGCCGGCAGGACGGCGTCGAGCGGGGCGTCCGGATTGAGGTCGAGGGCGCCCGCGAACGCCGGGACGTCCTGGTCGGCGACGACGTCCCAAAAGCTCTGGTCGGCCTGGACGGGCTCGGCTTCCGGGACGTCGAGCCAGTACCGCTCGCGCTGGAAGGCGTAGGTGGGCAGGTCGGCGGGGCGGGCGCCGGCGAAGGCCGGGGTCCAGTCCACCGGGACCCCGTTGACGTGCGCTTCGGCGAGGGCGGTGTGGAAGCGGGTGAGGCCGCCGTCGTCCCGGCGTAGGCTCCCCAGTGCGACGACGTCGTCGCCGATCGCCATGGTCAGCACCGGGTGCGGGGACGCTTCGACGAACGCGCCGAACCCCTCGCCCTTCAGCCGTTCGATCGCGGTGTCCAGGCGGACGGTGCTGCGCAGGTTGGTGTACCAGTACTCGGCGTCCAAAGTGGACCCGTCGATCCACTCGCCGGTGACCGTGGAGACGAACGCCGTCTCCCCCGGCCGTGGCGTGATCGGCGCCAGCGCCTCGAGCAGCTCGGCACGGAGTTGCTCGACCTGCGGTGAGTGCGACGCGTAGTCCACCGGGACGCGCTTGACCCGGATGCCGTCCGCGCGGCAGGCTGCCATGAACTCGTCCAGGGCGTCCGGTGCACCGGAAACCACCACGGCAGCCGGCCCGTTTACGGCGGCGAGCGAGAGGCCTTCGGTCAACCGCGCCTCGACGCTCTCCCGGGAGGCGGCCACCGACACCATCCCGCCGCCACCGGCCAAGGCCAGGAGGGCTCTGCTGCGGAGGGCCACGACCCGGGCGCCGTCTTCCAGGGAGAGCGCCCCCGAGACCACGGCGGCGGCGATCTCGCCCTGGGAGTGCCCGACCACCGCGTCCGGCACCACGCCGAACGACCGCCACAGCTCGGCGAGGGCGACCATGACCGCGAACAACGCGGGCTGGACCACGTCGACCCGGCTCAACGCCTCGGCGTCGGCGAGCACTTCGCGCAGCTTCCAGTCCACAAAGGACCGCAATGCCGTGCCGCATTCGTCGAGACGGGAAGCGAACACCGGCGACGACTGCGCGAGCTCCAGGGCCATCCCCGGCCACTGCGCACCCTGCCCCGGGAAGACGAGCGCCACCTTGCCCGGCGCGGCCGCCTCTCCGGTGACGACGTGGGGAGCGGGAACCCCCTCGGCGAGCGCTGCGAGCCCCCCGAGGAGGTCCTCGCCGACCACCACCGCGCGGTGCCGGAACAGCGACCGCGCCGACACGAGCGCCGCGCCGACTGATGCGGCCGGGAGCTCCGCTCGGCCGAGCAAGGCGGCAGCCTGGGCTCGCAGTGCCTCGGCCGTGCGGCCGGACAGCACCCACGGGGCGGAACCGTCCGCAAGCGGCTCGGGCGCGGGCTCGGGAGCGTGCTCCAGGACCGCGTGCGCGTTGGTGCCGCTGACCCCGAACGACGACACCGCGGCCCGCCGCGGCCGGTCGCCTGCCGGCCACTCGCGAGCCTCGGTCAGCAGCTCGACCGCCCCGGCCGACCAGTCCACATGGGACGAAGGGGCGTCGACGTGCAGCGTCCGCGGCAGCACGCCGTGCCGCATCGCCATCACCATCTTGATCACGCCGCCGACACCGGCCGCCGCCTGGGTGTGGCCGATGTTCGACTTCAGCGAGCCCAGCCACAGCGGCGTTTCCCGCTCTTGGCCGTAGGTGGCGAGCAACGCCTGCGCCTCGATCGGGTCGCCGAGGGTCGTGCCGGTGCCGTGCGCCTCGACGGCGTCCACTTCGGACGCCGAGAGGCCCGCGTTGGCCAGCGCCTGGCGGATCACCCGCTGCTGGGCCGGGCCGTTGGGCGCGGTGAGACCGTTGGACGCGCCGTCTTGGTTGACCGCCGTCCCACGGACGACCGCGAGCACCGGGTGGCCATTGCGGCGGGCGTCGGACAGCCGTTCCACCAGCAGGAGCCCGGCGCCCTCGCCCCAGCCCGTGCCGTCGGCCGCGTCGGCGAACGACTTGCACCGGCCGTCGGCCGCGAGCCCGCGCTGGCGGCTGAACTCGACGAACAGCGCCGGCGTCGACAGGACCGTGACCCCGCCGGCCAGCGCCAGGTCGCACTCGCCCTGCCGCAGCGACTGGCACGCCAGGTGCAACGCCACCAGCGACGACGAACACGCCGTGTCCACGGTGATCGCCGGGCCTTCGAGGCCGAAGGCGTAGGCGATCCGGCCGGAGGCGACACTGCCGGCACTGCCGTTGCCGAGGTAGCCTTCGTAGCCGTCGAGTCCACTTCGGACGTTCTGCAGCCGGGTCGCGTAGTCCTGGTACATCACGCCGGCGAAGACTCCGGTCCGGCTGCCGCGCACCGCGTCCGGCACGATCCCGGCGCGCTCGAACGCCTCCCAGGCGACTTCCAGCAGCAGCCGCTGCTGCGGGTCGGTCGCGGTCGCCTCGCGCGGCGACATGCCGAAGAACTCGGCGTCGAAGTCGGCGGCGTCGTAGAGGAATCCGCCTTCGCGGACATACGACGTCCCGCTGTGGGCGGGGTCGTCGTCGAAGAGGCTATCGGGCCAGCCGCGGTCGGCGGGGAACGCCGAGACGGCGTCGCGGCCCTCGGCGACCAGCTGCCAGAGGTCGTCCGGGGAGGCGATCCCGCCCGGGTAGCGGCAGCTCATCGCGACGATCGCGATGGCGTCGCCGTCGTCGGCGGTGCGCGCGACGACGGTCCGTCCGGTCCGTCCGGCGAGGTGGGCGGCGAGCACCGCCGGGGTCGGGTGGTCGAACACCAGCGTCGCGGGCAGCCGCAGGCCGGTGGCCGCGGCGAGCCGGTTGCGCAGGTCCACTGCGGTCAGCGAGTCGAACCCGAGGTCCTTGAAGGCGCGGCCGGGATCGATCGCCCGCGCCGAGGCGTGCCCGAGCACGGCGGCGACGTGCGTCCGGACCAAGTCGAGCAAGGCCTCTTCGGAGAGCTCGCCGACGTGGCCGCCGGCTGCGGCGACGCGCCGCGCGGACGGCGGGAACAGCCCGCGGAACAGCGGCGAGACGGTGCCGTCGGCGGCCTGGCGGCGCAACGCGGCGGCGTCGAGCGCGATCGGGACGAGCGCGGCCGGCCCCGCGGCCAGGGCCCGGTCGAACAGCGCGAGGCCCTGCGCGGAGTCCAGGGGACGCACACCGGAGCGGCCGAGCCGGTCCCGCGCGCGGTCGTCGAGGTGCCCGGTCATCCCGCTGGCCTCGGCCCACAGGCCCCAGGCGAGCGACACGGCGGGCCGCCCGGCGGCGCGCCGACGCTGGGCGAGGGCGTCGAGGTAGGCGTTGGCGGCGGCGTAGTTGCCCTGGCCGCTGCCGCCGGTCGTCCCGGCGGCGGCGGAGAACAGCACGAACGCGGCGAGGCCGGTGGTCAGTTCGTCGAGGTTGCGGGCGGCGTCGGCCTTCGGGCGCAGGACCGCGTCGAGCCGCTCCGGGGTGAGGGCTTCTACGACGCCGTCGTCGAGCACCCCCGCGGCGTGCACGACGGCGGTGATCCGGTGCGCGGCCAGCACCTCGGCGAGCTGGTCGCGGTCTGCCGCGTCACAGGCGGCGAAGACGGCTTCCGGCAGTTCGGCGGCGAGTTCGGCAGCGCCGGGCGCGTCCGCGCCGCGGCGGCTGAGCAGCACCAGCCGCCGGACGCCGTGCTGCCGCGCGAGGTGCCGGGCGACGAGCCCGCCGAGCACCCCCGAGGCGCCGGTGATCAGGACGGCGCCGTCGCCCCAGTCCGGCGTTTCTCCGGTGGCGGTGACGCGGGCGAGGCGGGGCACGAAGGACCGTCCATTGCGGACGGCCAGCTGCGGCTCGGCCGGGACGACCGGGTGGTCCGGGTCGTCGGTGTCCAGCAGCGCGAACCGCCCGGGGTGTTCCGACTGGGCCGACCGCACCAGGCCCCACGCGGCGGCGAGGTCCGGGTCCGGCGCCTCGCCGTCGTGCACGGCGACCGCGCCGCTGGTGACGAAGACGAGCACCTCGGGCCGCTCGGCGGCGAGCCAGTCCTGCACGAGCCCGAGCACGCGGTGGATCGGCGCGCCGTCGACCGGTTCGAAGACGGCGCCGGTCTCGGTTGCGGCGGCCGGGATTTCGGTCCAGTCCACTCGGTACAGATCGTCCGCGCGGTCCAGCCCGCCGGCGGGCAGCGGCCGGAGGACGAGGGAGTCCGCCGTCGCGACCGGGGCGCCCAACGGGTCGGCGACCTCGACCGTCACCTCGTCCGCGCCGCGGCGGGTGAGCCGGACGCGCAGCGCGGACGCGCCGATGGCGTGCAGCGTCACCCCCGTCCAGGCAAACGGCAGCCGCGCCTGTCCGTCCTCTGAGGACATCGCCAGCGCGAGCGGGTGCAGGGCCGCGTCGAGCAGGGCCGGGTGCAGGCCGAACCGGGCCGCGTCCGCCGCCTCCGGCAGTTCGACCTCGGCGAAGATCTCCTCGCCGCGGCGCCACGCCGAACGCAGCCCCCGGAACGCGGGGCCGTAGCCGTAGCCGGCCGCCGCGCGGAGGCCGTCGTAGAACCCGTCGAGTTCGATCCTGGCCGCGCCCTCGGGCGGCCAGGGGTCCAAAGTGAACCCGGCGCCGGGGCTGCCGGGGGCGAGCACGCCGGTGGCGTGCCGGGTCCAGGCGTCGTCCTCGTCCCGTCGCGAATGGACTTCGACGGTCCGGCGGCCGGTTTCGTCGGCCGCACCCACCCAGACCTGCAGCGCGCGGGCGCCGGCGGCGGGCAGCGTGAGCGGGGTTTCGAGGGTGAGTTCCTCGACCGTGCCGCACCCGGCGCGGTCGCCCGCCTGGACGGCGAGTTCGACGAACGCGGTGCCGGGTACCAGGATCGTGTCGTGCACGGCGTGGTCGGCGAGCCACGGCTGCGCCTGCGGCGAGACGCGGCCGGTGAGGACCAGGCCGTCGCCCGCGGCCAGTGCCACGGCCGCGCCGAGCAGCGGGTGCCCGGTGGCGCTCAGGCCGAGCGCGCCCGCGTCGCCCGGGTCCGCGACGGCCGCGGGCCAGAACCGTTCCCGCTGGAAGGCGTAGGTGGGCAGGTCGGTCGTGCGAGCGCTGGGGAAGGCCGGGGTCCAGTCGACGGCGACCCCGCGCACGTGCGCCTCGGCCAGCGCGGCGTGGAACCGGGTGAGGCCGCCGTCGTCCCGCCGCAAGGAACCCAGCGAGATGACGTCGTCGCCGATCGCCATGGTCAGCACCGGGTGCGGGGACGCCTCGATGAACGTCCCGAAGCCTTCGCTCTTCAGCCGCTCGATCACCGTGTCCAGGCGGACGGTCCGGCGCAGGTTGGTGTACCAGTATCCGGCGTCCACCCGTTCGTTCCACTCGCCGGTCACCGTCGAGAGGAAGGCCGTGTGGCCCTGCTGCGGGTGCACCGGTGCCAGTACGTCGAGCAGTTCGTCGCGCAGCTGCTCGACCTGCGCCGAGTGAGAGGCGTAGTCCACCGGCACCCGCTTCGCGCGGATCCCGTCGGCCTCGCAGGATGCGATCAGCTCGTCGAGGGCGTCCGGCGCACCGGACACCACCACGGCGGCCGGGCCGTTCACCGCGGCGATCGACAGCCCATCCGTCAACCGCGCTTCGACGATCTCGCGGGGAGCGGCGACCGAGACCATTCCACCGTGTCCGGCCAGCGCCAGGATCGCCTTGCTGCGGAGCGCGACGACGCGGGCACCGTCCTCAAGCGACAGTGCACCCGAGACGACCGCGGCCGCGATCTCGCCCTGCGAGTGCCCGACGACCGCGTCCGGGATCACGCCGTACGAGCGCCACAACTCCGCCAGCGAAACCATCACGGCGAACAACGCGGGCTGGACCACGTCGACCCGGCTCAGCGCCGCCGCGTCGGCCAGCACCTCAGGGAGTTTCCAGTCCACAAAGGACTCCAGCGCCGCACCGCACTCTTCGAGGCGGCCCGCGAACACCGGGGATGACTCCGCGAGTTCGAGAGCCATTCCGGCCCACTGCGAACCCTGCCCCGGGAAGACCAGCGCGACCTTGCCCGGCGCGCCGGCTTCCCCGGTGATGACGTTCGCCGCCGGAGTGCCCTCGGCGAGCGCCGTGAGGCCGCCGGCGAGATCGCCGACCACGACCGCGCGGTGCGGAAACGCCGTCCGGGTGGTGACCAGCGACAACCCGATGTCCGCGGCCGGCGCTTCCCACCCGGCCAGGGCGGCGGCCTGCGCTTTGAGGGCCTCCGGGGTCCGCGCGGACAGCACCCACGGCACCGGCCCGTCGGCCGGCGAAGGCGCCGGTTCCTCGGCGTCCGGAGCGGCTTCGAGGATCGCGTGGGCGTTGGTGCCGCTCATGCCGAACGCCGACACGCCCGCGCGGCGCGGCTCGCCGGTTTCCGGCCACGGCCGGGCCTCGGTGAGCAGCCGGACGCCGCCGGACGCCCAGTCGACGTGCGACGTCGGCGCGTCGACGTGCAGCGTCTGCGGCAGGACGCCGTGCCGCATGGCCATCACCATCTTGATCACCCCGGCGACGCCCGCGGCGCCCTGGGTGTGCCCGACGTTCGACTTGAGCGACCCGAGCAGCAGCGGGTCGTCGGCGGTGCGGGCGCGGCCGTAGGTGACCAGCAGGGCCTGGGCCTCGATCGGGTCGCCGAGCGTGGTGCCGGTGCCGTGCGCCTCGACCGCGTCGACCTGCTTCGCCGACAGCCGGGCACTGGCCAGTGCCTCGGTGATCACGCGTTCCTGGGCGGGGCCGTTGGGTGCGGTCAGGCCGTTGGACGCGCCGTCGGAGTTGATCGCCGAGCCGCGGACGACGGCGAGCACGGGGTGGCCGTGGCGCTGGGCGTCGGAGAGGCGTTCCAGCACCAGCATGCCGGCGCCCTCACCCCAGCCGGTGCCGTCGGCGGCGTCGGCGAAGGACTTGCAGCGGCCGTCGGGGGCCAGGCCGCGCTGGCGGCTGAACGCGACGAACGCGGCCGGGGTGGACAGCACGGTCACGCCGCCGGCGAGGGCGAGCGAGCACTCGCGGCGCCGCAGCGCGTGGCACGCCCAGTGCAGCGCGACGAGCGAGGACGAGCAGGCGGTGTCGACCGTGACGGCCGAGCCGCCGAGGCCGAGGAAGTACGCCAGCCGGCCCGAAACGACGGCGGTCGCGGTGCCGGTGAGCAGGTGCCCCTCGAGGTTGTCCCCGGCGCCGCGCATCAGGTTCGCGTAGTCCTGGCCGGTGTTGCCGACGAAGACGCCGGTCTGCGAGCCGTCCAGCGAGGCCGGGTCGATGCGCGCGCGTTCGATGGCCTCCCAGGTCGTCTCCAGCAGCAGCCGCTGCTGGGCGTCCATGGCGAGCGCCTCGCGCGGGGAGATGCCGAAGAACCCGGCGTCGAAGTCGGCGACGTCGTGGAGGAAGCCGCCGGAGGCGGTGTGGGAGGTGCCGGGCCGGTCGGGATCGGGGTCGCGCAGCGCGTCGAGGTCCCAGCCGCGGTTCCCGGGGAACCCGGTGATGGCGTCACGGCCCGCGGCGACCAGGTCCCACAGCTGTTCCGGGCTGTGGACACCCCCGGGCAGCCGGCACCCCATGCCGACGATCGCGATCGGCTCCTGGTCGGCTTCTTCGACCGCCTGCAGCCGCCGGCGCGTCTGGTGCAGATTGGTCGTGACCCACCTGAGGTGCTCGCGCAGCGTCTCCTCGTCGGCCATGTCAGTGCCACCAGCCTTTTCTCCAGCGAAGTGCGGACACCCGGCACATCCGCGCGCCGAAGTGGCATCAAAGTGAGGCTATGGGACCGGTTTTGGGCCTACAACCCCTAAAGATCCCCCTTAACAGGGGCCCCTACGCAGGGAAATCCCGCTCTCGGCGGAGAGCGGGATTTCCGTTGTTTTTGCGGGTACTACATTTTTCCGAGGTCATTGTTGATGAATGCGAGAAGGGCGTCGTCGTCGGCGAATTCGAGGTCGCCGGTATTCGTTTCCGGTTCGGCGTACCGGCTCAGCAGCGCCTGCAGCCGGACGGTGAGCTCGGACCGCGTCAGCTGGTCGGGTTCACCGCCGTCCAGCGCGGCTTCCAGGCGGTCGAGTTCGGCGAGGACGCTCGGGACGCTGTCCCCCAGCTGCGCCTGCAGGTGTTCGGCGAGCGCGTCCGGGTTGGGGTGGTTGAACACGAGGGTGGGCGGCAGCGTGAGCCCGGTCGCGGCGGCGAGCCGGGTCCGCAGCTCGACGGCGGTGAGCGAGTCGAAGCCGAGGTCGCTGAACGCCCGGTTCGGCTCGACGGCGGAGGCGGAGGCGTGCCCCAGCACGTGCGCGGCCTCGCCCCGGACGAGGGCGACGAGCTCGGCTCGCAGTTCGGCGGGCGCGAGTCCGGCGAACCGGCTGGTCCCGGCCGTTTCCCCGACCGGCTCGGGAAGCCGGGCCTCGGGCAGCTCGTCGAGCAGCCGGCTGGCCCGCGTCGCGGTGAAGGCAGCCGCGAACCGCGCCCAGTCGACGTCGGCGACGACGACGTCATCGCTTCCCACGGTCTTGAGCGCGGCCAGGGCCCGGGCCGGAGCCATCGGCGTGAGCCCGCGGCGGCGGAGGTGGTCCTGCTCGGCTTCGCCGGCGGCCATGCCGGCACCGTCCCAGGGTCCCCAGGCGACGGACGTGGCAACGCCCCCGCGGGCCCGCCGTCGCGCGGCGAGGGCGTCGAGCTGCGCATTCGCGGCGGCGTAGGCGGTCTGGCCGCCACTGCCCCAGACGCCGGCGATGGAGGAGAAGAGGACGAAGGCTTCGAGGTCGTCGCCGAGGAGTTCGTCGAGGTGCCGGGCTCCGGCGACTTTGGCTTCGAGGACGTGCCGGAAGTCGTGGTCGCCGAGGTCCTGGAAGGCGGCGGCCTGGCTGACCCCGGCGGCGTGGATGACGGCGGTGATCTTCGGGAGGTCCCGGAGGGTCCGTGCGAGAGCGTCGCGATCACTGACGTCACAGGCGACAACGGTGGCGGGAAGTTCCTCGGCGAGCGCGGCGGCACCGGGAGCATCGAGCCCCCGGCGGCTCAGGAGGACGAGGTGAGCGGCACCGGCGTGGGCGGCCCAGCGGGCCACGGCGGCGCCGAGGGCGCCGGTGCCACCGGTGATGAGGACGGTGCCGGCGGGGGTCCAGGAGGGGGCGGGGGTCGGGAGGGGGGCGCGGACCAGGCGCCGGGCGAAGACGCCGTTCGGGCGGAGGGCGAGCTGGTCTTCGCCGGTGGTGAGGTGCATGGAGGGTTGGGCAGGTTGGGGTTTCTTGGCGGCGATCGCCGGAGCTTTAGCGGGTTGCGGCAGGCCCTCGTCGCGCGCGCTGGCAGCCCGCCGGTCACTGGCGGCCTCGGCAGGTTGCGGCAGGCCCTCGCCGCTCGCGCTGGCAGCCGTGCCAGCCCGCCGGTCACTGGCGGCCTCGGCCGGTTGCGGCCGCCTCACACCACCAGAGCCGACGGCAACCGCCGGAGTCTCGGCAGCTCGCCGCTCACCGCCGACCACAGCAGGTTGCGGCAGGCCGTCGCCGCTCGCGCTGGCAGCTGCCGTAACTGGCCGTCGCTGCTCGCCGCCCGCGCCTGTGGCGAGGCCCGCGACCTCGCTCTGGTTCCCGCTGCCCGTCACGATCCCCCACACCCAGGCCACCTGCTGCTCGTCCGGCACCTGCGGCACGTCGACCAGGCCGCCCCAGCGGTCCGGGGTCTCCAGGGCCAAAGCGCGTCCGAAGCCCCACAGCCCCGCCAACTCCACGTCGCCCGGACCGTCGTCGCCCGGTACCGCGACCGCGCCGAGCGTCACGCACCACAGCCTGGCCGGCGTCCTCGCCAGCGCGACCGCGTTGTCCAGCGCGTCGTCGCCGGGTGCTGACACCAGCAGCACTCCGTCCAGCGGCTCCGCCGGCAACTCGCCCGGCCCGACCACGAGAACTCCCGGCCGTGCCAACGCGTCCGCCCAGGTGCGGGCCGCGCCGGGAGGTGCCACGATCGCGTACCGGCCCTCCGGGGTTGCCGGGGCGGGCTCCGGCACCGGGACCCACGTGACCCGGTAGCGCCACGACTCCGTCACCGCAACCTCCCCACGCTCCCGCCGCCACGACGCCAGCGCCGGCAGCACCTTCGCCACATCCGGCTCGGGCACGCCCGTCTCCGCCGACAACCCGGCCACGTCCGCGCGGTCGACCGCCGCCCAGAACCGGGCGTCCACCTCGCCGCCCACCGCCCGCGGGGACGGCGCCGGCCAGAAGCGCTCCCGCTGGAACGCGTAGGTCGGCAACGGAATCCGGTGGCCGGGCAACGCCGTCCAGTCCACCGGCACCCCGTTCGTGTGCAACGCGGCCAGGGCGGACAAGAACGTCCGTTCTTCGTCGCGGTCGCGGCGCAACGCCGGGATCGCGGTCCCCGGCACCATCGCGCTGAGAACACCGTCCGGGCCCAGCTCCAGGAACACCTCGGCCCCCGCAGCCGAGAGCGTCGAGACACCGTCGGCGAACCGGACCGCTTCCCGCACGTGCCGCACCCAGTACTCCGCCGTGAACGACGAAGCGAGAGCACCGCTCACATTCGAGAGCACCGGTATCTCAGCCGGGTGGTAAGTCAGGGTTTCGGCTACCGCACGGAACTCCGCCAGCATCGGATCCATCAGGTGTGAGTGGAACGCGTGACTCACCGTCAGCCGCTTGGTCTTCGGGAACTGGGCCGCGACAGCCAGCACCGCAGCCTCGTCGCCCGAAATCACCACCGACTCCGGGCCGTTCACCGCCGCGATCGAAACGCCGTCCGTCAAGACGATGGAGGACTCGGGTGCGGCAATCGACACCATCGCCCCACCCGGCGGCAACGCCTGCATCAGGGACGCCCGCGCCGCCACCAACCGGCAAGCGTCCACAAGAGACAGGACACCGGCGACGTGCGCCGCCGAGATCTCACCGATCGAGTGTCCGGCCACGAAGTCCGGCCGCACGCCCCGCGACGAGAACAGCCGGAACAACGCCACCTCGACGGCGAACAGAGCAGGCTGCGTGTATCCCGTAGAGTCCAAAGAGGATCCGTCGAAGACAACGTTCCGCAATGGACGGTCCAGGAGCCGGTCGAATTCGGCGCACACCGCGTCGAACGCCGTCGCATACACCGGGAACCGGTGGTACAGCCCCCGGCCCATCCCGGCCCGCTGCGCCCCCTGGCCGGTGAACAGCACGGCGAGCGAGCCGGCGACCACCTCCCCACGCACCACGGAAGGGTCCGACGCTCCGGACGCCAGCGCGGTCAGGCCGTGGACCAGGTCGGTGTCGTCCTCGGCGAGCACCACCGCACGGCGTGCCAGCGCCGCACGGGCGTTCGCCGCCGAGAAGGCGACGTCCGGCAGCGCCCCGCGCTCGGCGGCGAGCAAGCGCCGGGCCTGCTCCCGCAGCCCGGACTCCGTCTGCGCGGAGAGCAGCACCGGGAGAAGCCCGGCCGGAGCGGTGTCGTGGACCACGACGTCGTCGGGCGCCTGCTCGAGGATCGTGTGCGCGTTGGTGCCGGAAATCCCGAACGACGACACGCCCGCGCGCCGCGGGCGATCGGACGGCCACTTCCGCGTCTCCGCGAGGAGCTCCACCGAACCTGACGTCCAGTCCACATGGGACGACGGCGTGTCCACATTGAGCGTCTGCGGCAGGACGCCGTTCCGCATGGCCATGGCCATCTTGATGATCCCGGCGACCCCGGCGGCGGCTTGGGTGTGCCCCAGGTTCGACTTCACCGAACCCAGCCACAGCGGCTCGTCGCGCTCCTGACCGTAGGTGGCCAGCAGGGCCTGGGCTTCGATCGGGTCACCCAGTTCGGTTCCCGTGCCGTGCGCCTCGACCGCGTCCACTTCGGACGGCGACAGTCCGGCGTCGGCCAGCGCCGCACGGATGACCCGTTGCTGCGACGGGCCGTTCGGCGCCGTCAGGCCGTTGGACGCGCCGTCCGAATTGACCGCCGAGCCGCGCACGACGGCCAGGACGTCGTGACCGAGCCGGCGGGCGTCCGACAACCGCTCCACCAGGAGGAGGCCCGCGCCTTCGCCCCAGCCGGTGCCGTCCGCAGCTTCGGCGAACGCCTTGCAGCGGCCGTCCGGGGCGAGGCCGCCCTGCCGGTCGAACTCCACGAACGCCCCGGGTGTCGCCATCACGGTGACACCACCGGCGATCGCGAGGTCGCACTCGCCGGCCCGCAGCGCCTGGCGCGCCCAGTGCAGCGCGACCAGCGACGACGAGCACGCCGTGTCCACGGTGACCGCCGGGCCTTCCAGCCCGAACGCGTAGGCGATCCGGCCGGACACCACGGCGGCCGCGTTGCCCGTGCCGACGTACCCGGCGACGTCGTCGCCCGCGTCGGCGAGCAGCGCCGGGTAGTCCTGGCCGTTGGTGCCGGCGAAGACGCCGATTCGTTTGCCGCGGACCGAGCGCGGGTCGAGGCCCGCGCGCTCGAACAGCTCCCACGCCGTCTCGAGGAGGATCCGCTGCTGCGGGTCCATGGCCAGGGCTTCGCGCGGCGAGATGCCGAAGAGGGCGGCGTCGAAGTCCGCGGCACCCGCGAGGAATCCGCCCGGCCGGACGGCGGCGTGGTCCGGCCAGCCGCGATCGGCGGGTGGCGCGGACAGCGCGTCGGCACCGCGCGCGACGAGCTCCCACAGGTCTTCCGGCGACCCGATCCCGCCGGGGAACCGGCAGGCCATGGCGACGATCGCGATCGGCTCGTCGTCGCCGGCGGTGACCGGGGCTTGCGCAACCAGAGCAGTGCTCTCGTTTGAGAGCACTGCATACAGGTGCTGGGCGAGGGTGGCGGGGTCGGGGTGGTCGAAGGTGAGGGTCGCGGAGAGGTCGAGGCCGGTCGCGGACCGCAGGCGGTTGCGGAGCTCGACCGCCGAGAGCGAGGTGAACCCGAGGTCGCTGAACGCGCGATGGCGATCGACCGCGGCCGCCGACGGGTGTCCCAGCACGGCGGCGACGTGTTCGCGGACGAGGTTCAGCATGCCGGCCTCGGTGACCTCGACGGCGGCGGCGGTCTCGGCGGGCGGCGCGAGCTCGGCGAGCAACGGGCTGGGCCGGGCCGCGGTGAACGCGGGGCCGAAAACCGTCCAGTCGACGTCGGCGATCGCGACGGTCGTGTCTCCCGCGGCCAGGGCGTCCGCCAGTGCGGTGAGCGCGAGGTCGGGGTCGAGCGGCCGGAGGCCCGCGGCGCCGAGCCGGGCGGTGACGCCGGCGTCGGCCATCCCGCCGCCGGCCCACGGTCCCCAGGCAACGGCGCACGCGGGTTGCCCGGCGGCGCGGCGCGTTTCGGCGAGGGCGTCGAGCCGCGCGTTGGCGGCGGCGTACGCGGCTTGGCCGGCTGCGCCGAGGGTGCCGGCGAGGCCGGAGAAGAGCACGAAGGCGTCGAGGTCGTGGGTCAGCTCGCTGAGGTGGATCGCGCCGGCGACCTTGGCCGCTTCGACCTGGGCGAGGCGCTCGGGGGTGAGGGTGTCGAGAACGCCATCGTCGAGGACGCCGGCGGCGTGCACGACAACGCGAAGATCGGCGCCGACGCGCTCGAGGAGGGCGGCAAGGGCGGCGCGATCGGTGACATCGCAGGCTTCGACGGCGGTTTCGGTACCGGCCGCGGCGAGTTCGTCGGCCAGCGCGGCAGCCCCGGGCGCATCCGGCCCGCGCCGGGAGGTGAGGACGAGGCGCTCGGCACCGTTGGCGGCCGCCCACCGCGCGACGCGGGTGCCCAGGACGCCGGTGCCGCCGGTGATCAGGACGGTGCCGCGGGGTCGCCAGGCGGTTGCCGCGCCGGGGGCTGGGACGCCGGTGCCCGCGGTGGCCGGGGCGGCGCTCTGCTGATCCTTTGCCGCGCTGGCGGCGGACACACCGACTGCCGGGGCGGTGCCGCTCGACTGCCGGTCCTCCGCCGCGCTGGCGGCGAACACACCGGCCGCCGGAGCGGTACCGCTCTGCTGCTCACCCGCCGCACTGCTGCTGAGCACACCGACCGCCTGGGCCGCGCCGCTCGACTGCCGGTCCTCCGCCGAGCTGACAGTGGACACGCCCACTGCCGGAGCGGCACCTGCGTGCTTCTCCGCCGCGCCGGCGGGGAGCACGCCGGTTGCCTGGGCCGGGCGCCGGACCACTGCACCGACCGGCGCAGGCGCGGCGAACCTCGGCGGTCCCGGCGGGGCGGCCACCAGGCGCCGGCCGAATGCTCCCGAGGGGCGGATTGCCACCTGGTCCTCGCTGCCGCGCAGAACCGCCTGCAGCCGCTCGGCGGTGCACTCGTCCACCGTGGGCGGGAGGTCGACCAAGCCGCCCCAGCGGTGCGGTATCTCCAGCGCTGCGCTGCGGCCGAAGCCCCAGATGCTCGCCTGCTCCGGTGCCCTCAGCGGGTCCGATGGGCCGATCGTGACCGCGCCGCTGGTCAGGCACCACAGTGGCGCCCCTATGCCCGCGTCGCCCACGGCCTGGACCGCCGCCATTGTCGATGCCACGTCGCCGCCCACCGACAGCACTCCCGCCCATTCGCGGCCGGGCTCCGCGCGCAGGCGGGCGGCCAGCTCGGGGCGGGAGGCCGTCGGTAGCGACACCACGTCGGTGAGCAACTCGCCCAGGCGGGCCGCGGATTCGTCGCCCTCCGGCGCGATCAGGAGCCACTGCCCCGGGGCGCCGGCCTCCGGAGTGAGGGGCGTCCACTCGGCTCGGTAGCGCCAGCCGGACGTGGGGTCCGGGCGGGTGCGGTGCGCCCGCAGCCAGTAGTGCTGCCGCTGGAACGGGTACGTCGGCAGGTCCGCGCGGCCCTCGCCGGGCAGGAACGACGTCCAGTCGACGTCGACGCCGTGGACGTGCAGACTCGCCAACGCCGTCAGCAGCGACTGCTCCTCCTCGCGGTCGCGGCGCAACGCCGGGACCGCCACGCCCGGCACCATCGAGCTCAAGACCCCGTCGGGGCCCAACTCCAGGAACACCCCGACACCCTCGGCCGACAGAGACGAGATGCCGTCGGAGAAGCGGACCGTCTCACGGACGTGCCGCACCCAATACTCCGCCGTGAACGGCTCAGCGAGAGCACCGCTCACATTCGAGAGCACCGGTATCTCCGCCGGGCGATACGTCAAAGTTTCGGCGACTGCGCGAAACTCCGAGAGCATCGGGTCCATCAGGTGCGAGTGGAACGCGTGGCTCACGGGAAGGCGTTTGGTCTTCGGGAACTGAGCCGCCACCGCCAGCACCGCGGCCTCATCGCCCGAGATGACGACTGACTCCGGACCGTTCACCGCCGCAACCGAAACACCGTCGGGCAAGTCCAAAGCAGACTCGGGCGCGGCGATCGACACCATCGCCCCACCGGACGGCAACGCCTGCATCAAAGACGCACGGGCAGAGACCAGACGGCAAGCGTCCTCAAGAGACAACACGCCAGCGACATGCGCCGCCGAGATCTCCCCGATCGAATGCCCGGCCACGAAATCCGGACGCACACCGAAGGACGAAACGAGCCGGAACAGTGCGACCTCGACCGCGAACAACGCCGGCTGCGTGAACTCCGTCCGATCCAGCATCTCCGCGTCATCGAACGCCTCGCGGAGCGAGGGATCGAAATGCGCCAGCACCGCATCGAAAGCCGCAGCATAAACCGGGAACCGCTCGTACAACCCCCGACCCATCCCGACCCGCTGCGCGCCCTGCCCGGTGAACAACACCGCCAGACCGCCCGACACGACCCGGCCGCTCACCACGTTCGGCGCACCACCACCGGCGGCGAGCGCGGACAAGCCCGTCCGCAACGAATCGGCAGTGCCGAACACGACCGCCCGGTCCTCGAACGCCGTGCGGCCGAGAAGAGCAGCCCCCACGTCCGCAACATCTCCGCTGGTCAGAGGCACAAGAGCGGCAGCATGAGCACGCAAGGCGTCCACACCCCGGGCCGAAACCAGCCACGGCACCGGGCCAGCCGATCCGGCCGCGGGCACAGCAGGCGAAGGGGCCGCTTCTTCCAGGATCACGTGCGCGTTCGTCCCGGAGATCCCGAACGACGACACCCCCGCCCGGCGCGGCCGGTCGCCGGACGGCCACTCGCGCGCCGAAGTCAGCAGCTCCACCGCACCCGACGTCCAGTCCACTTGGGACGACGGGGTGTCCACATGCAACGTCCGCGGCAGGACGCCGTGCCGCATGGCCATCACCATCTTGATCACCCCGGCGACGCCGGAT
Source organism: Amycolatopsis sp. NPDC051102 (assembly GCF_040682815.1). Classification (NCBI taxonomy): domain Bacteria; kingdom Bacillati; phylum Actinomycetota; class Actinomycetes; order Pseudonocardiales; family Pseudonocardiaceae; genus Amycolatopsis; species Amycolatopsis sp. NPDC051102. The sequence goes on along the minus strand of NZ_JBFBBT010000014.1, from coordinate 148,120 downwards.
GCCGACTGCGTGTGCCCGATGTTCGACTTGAGGGAACCCAGCCACAGCGGCTCGGAACGGTCTTGGCCGTAGGTGTCCAGCAGCGCCTGGGCCTCGATCGGGTCGCCGAGCGCGGTGCCCGTGCCGTGCGCCTCGACCACGTCCACGTCCGAAGTGGACAGACGCGCCGCCGACAACGCGGCCGCGATGACCCGGCGCTGGGACGGACCGTTGGGGGCGGTCAGGCCGTTCGACGCGCCGTCGGAGTTCACCGCCGAGCCGCGCAGCACCGCCAGGACCGGGTGCCCGTTCCGCTGCGCGTCCGACAGGCGCTCGACCAGCAGCAGGCCGGCACCTTCCGCCCAGCCCGTGCCGTCCGCCGCGTCCGCGAACGCCTTGCAGCGCCCGTCCGCCGCCAGGCCGCCCTGCCGGTCGAACTCCGCGAACGTGCCCGGCGTCGCCATCACCGTGACCCCGCCGGCGATCGCGAGGGTGCACTCGCCGCGCCGCAGGGCTTGGGCGGCCAGGTGCAACGCGACCAGCGACGACGAACACGCCGAGTCGATCGTCACCGACGGGCCCTCCAGCCCGAGGTGGTACGACAGCCGCCCGGACAGCACGCTGCCTGCCGTGCCGGTGAGCAGGTAGCCGGCGACCTCGTCGTCGGGTGCCTCGGTGACATCCGGGGCTTCGCCCCGGGCCAGGGGCTCCGCCACCCGGACCCCCGCAAGACGATCAGTGACATCCGGGGCTTCGCCCCGGGCCGGGGGCTCCGCCACCCGGACCCCCGCAAGACGATCAGTGCCGTACCCGGACGCGGCACCACCGACGAACACGCCGGTGCTGCTGCGCCGCAACGACTTCGGCGCGATCCGCGCACGTTCCAAGAGTTCCCACGACGTCTCCAGCAGCAGCCGCTGCTGCGGGTCCATCGCGAGCGCCTCGCGGGGCGAGATGCCGAAGAACGCGGCGTCGAACTCCCCGGCGTCGTGGAGGAAACCGCCTTGGAAGGAGCTCGCCGGCCAGCCGCGGCCGCCGGGGAAGCCGCCGATCGCGTCCGTGCCGCTCTCGACGAGCTGCCACAGGTCCTCGGGCGAGCCGACGCCGCCCGGGTAGCGGCAGCTCATGGCCACGATCGCGACGGGCTCGCGGTCCCGGGCTTCGACGTCGGCGAGCCGGTCGCGGGTGTCCTTCAGATCGGCCGTGACGAACTTGAGGTAGTCACGGAGTTTCTGCTCGTTGGCCATGGCCGCCGCCCCACTGTCTTTCACGAAGTACGGAAGGTGCTGTCGATGAAGTCGAAGAGCTCGTCGTCGCTGGCCTCGCCGAGGTCGGTGCCGGCCGAGCCGCCGGCCAGCTCGCTCCAGCGCGCGAGGAATCCCTTCAGGCGCGCGGTGATCTCGTCGCTCGCCGGGACTCGCGCCACGTCCGCCTCGGTGACGGTCTCGAACGCGGCCGCCAGCCGGTCGAGTTCGTCGAGCAGCCGGACTCCGGACGACGAGCCGCCGAACCGGCGGTCCAGTTCCTCGGCCAGGTCGGCGGCGGTCGGGTGGTCGAAGGCGAGGGACGCGGGCAGGCTGAGGCCGGTCCCGGCGGCGAGCCGGTTGCGCAGCTCGACGGCCATCAGGGAGTCGAAGCCGAGTTCCTTGAACGCGCGTTCGGGTCCGACCGCCTCGGCCGACGCGTGCCCGAGCACCCCCGCGACCTGGTCGAGGACCAGGGTGAGCAGCGCCTTCGGCCGTTCCCCGGCCGGCAGGGCGGCGAACCCGGTCGACGTCGGCTCCGGTTCGGCGAGGGCGGCCCGCGCCGCCGGGAGGTCGGCCAGCAGCGGGCGCGGCCGGGCCGCGGTGAAGACCGGGGCGAACCGGGTCCAGTCGACGTCGGCGACCACGACGGCCGTGTCGCCGGCGGCCAGCGCCCGGCGGAAGGCCGCGACGCCCTGGGCGGGGTCGATCGGCGGGAGGCCGCGGCCGCGCAGCATGCGCACGGCTTCGGCGTCGGCCGCCATCCCGGATTCGGCCCACGGGCCCCAGGCGATCGCGGTCGCGGGCAGCCCGCGGCCGCGGCGGTCTTCCGCGAGCGCGTCGAGGTAGGCGTTCGCCGCGCCGTAGACCGCCTGTTCGCCGCTGCCCCAGACCCCGGAGATCGAGGAGAACAACACGAACGCGTCGAGGTCGTGGCCGCGGGTCAGCTCGTCGAGGTGCCGGGCTCCGGCGACCTTGCCGGCCAGGACCGCGGTCACCTCCTCGGGCGTGATGGCGGTGAGCGGGCCGTGCTGGCCGGTGCCGGCGGCGTGCACGACGGCGGTCAGCGGCAGGTCCGCCGGGATCGCCGCGAGGACTTCGGCGAGGGCGTCCCGGTCCGCCGCGTCGCAGGCGGCGAGGGTGACGCGGACGCCGAGCGCGGACAGCTCCGAGGCCAGCTCGGCCGCGCCGGGGGCCCGGGCGCCGCGCCGGCCGGTGAGCACGAGGTGCTCGGCGCCCGCCGTGGCGAGCTCCCGCGCGACGGCCGCGCCGAGTGCGCCGGTGCCGCCGGTGACCAGGACCGTGCCGCGGGGCCGCCAGTCCCGCGCCGGGCCGGCCGGGGCGGGGACGAGCCGGCGGGCGAAGACGCCGTCGGGCCGGATGGCGACCTCGTCCTCGGTGCCGTCGGCGAGGACCGCGGCGAGCCGGGCGCCGGCCGCCGCGTCGAGCGTCTCGGGCAGGTCGGCGAGGCCGCCCCAGGCCGACGGCAGCTCCAGGGCCGCGATCCGGCCGAAGCCCCAGGTGGTGGCCTGGCCGGGGCTGGAGACGCCGTGGACCGCGCCCCGGGTGAGGCACCACAGCCGGGCCGGGACGCCGGAGTCGGCGAACGCCTGGGTGAGCGTGAGGTTGGCGGCGAGCCCGGCCGCCGCGTCGCCGCCGAAGGCCAGCAGGGAAACGACGCCTTCGACGTCGGCGTGGTCGCGCAGCAGGGCGGTCAGCGCGGCGCGGTCCCGCAGACCGGGCTCGACCACCGGCTCGGCGCCGTGGGCGGCCAATACCTGCGCCACCTCGTCGCCCGAACCGTCCGCGGCCAGGATCAGCCAGCGGCCGGTCAGCCGGCCCGTGGACCCGGCCACGGGCCGCCAGGTGACGCGGTATCGCCAGGTGTCCACAGTGGACGAGGAACGCCAGCGGTCCAGCGCCGCCACCGCGTCGGCGTCCAGGCCGAGCTCACCCGCGTCGACCGCGGCCCAGAACCCGCCGTCGGCGGCCGGGGGCGCGGGTTCGAGCCAGAAGTGCGACCGCTGGAAGGCGTACGTCGGCAATTCGGTCCGCCGGGCGCCCGGCAGGAGCGCCGACGCGTCGAGGGGGTAGCCGGCGGTCCGCAGCCGCGCGAACGCGGTGACCAGCGCCCGCGGCTCGTCTTCGCCCGCCCGCAGTGCCGGGATCGCCGGGACGTCGGCGGTCTCGGCCGCCATCGCCGACAGCACGCCGTCGGGGCCGAGTTCCAGGAACGTGCCCGCCCCCAGGCCGGCGAGGGTGCGCACGGCGTCGGCGAACCGGACGGTCTCACGCACGTGCCGCACCCAGTAGTCCGGGGTGAACGGCTCGGCGAGCGCGCCGGTCAGCGTCGACACGACCGGGATCGCCGGCTCGCGGTAGGTCAGTTTCGCCGCCACCGCCCCGAATTCCGCCAGCATCGGGTCCATCAGCGGCGAGTGGAACGCGTGGCTCACGCGCAGCCGCTTGGTCTTGACGCCGCGGCCCGCGAACTCGCCGGCCACCGCCAGCACGGCGGTTTCGTCGCCCGAGATCACCGTGCCGGCCGGCCCGTTGACGGCGGCGATGCCGACACGCGCATCGGTCAGCGCGGCCCGGACGTCGGCCTCCGGTGCGCCGACGGCGACCATCGCGCCGCCCTCGGGCAGCGCCTGCATCAGGCTCGCCCGCGCGGCGACCAGCGCGCACGCGTCCGGCAGCGACAGCACGCCGGCGACGTGCGCGGCCGCGAGCTCGCCGATCGAATGCCCGGCCACGAAGTCCGGCCGGACACCCCAGGACTCGACGAGCCGGAACAACGCGACTTCCAGAGCGAAGATCGCGGGCTGCGCGGCCCCGGTCTGGTCGAGCTGCTCCAGCTCGATTTCCCCGAGCAGCGCCCGGACCTCGTCGAAGGCCCGCGCGAACACGGGGAACCGCGTGTACAGCTCCCGGCCCATCCCGGCCCGTTGGGCGCCCTGGCCGGTGAAGAGCACGGCGAGCCGGCCGGGGTTACCGCTGCCGGTGAGGGCGCCGAGGTCGCCACCGGCGAGCGCGGCCAGCCCGCCCAGCAGCTCCGGACCGGTCTCGCCGACGACCGCGGCGCGGTGGCCGAGGTCGGCCCGGGTGGTGGCCAGGCTCAACGCGACGTCCGCGGGAACCACCTCGCGGCCGTCCAGGAACTCGTGCAACCGGGCCGCCTGGGCCCGCAGCGCGGCCGGGCTCTTGGCCGACAGCAGCCACGGCACCGGCCCGGCGACGGGCGCGCGTTCCTCGGCGACGACGTCCGGGGCCTCCTCCAAGATGGTGTGGGCGTTGGTGCCCGAGATCCCGAACGACGAGACACCCGCCCGCCGCGGACCGTCCGAAGTCCACTCGCGCGGCTCGGTCAGCAGCTCGACCGCGCCGGACTTCCAGTCCACATGGGACGAAGGCGCGTCGACGTGCAGGGTCCGCGGCAGCACGCCGTGCCGCATCGCCATGACCATCTTGATGACGCCCGCGACCCCGGCCGCGGCCTGGGTGTGGCCCACATTGGACTTCACCGATCCGAGCCACAACGGCGTTTCCCGCGACTGGCCGTAGGTCGACAGCAGGGCCTGAGCCTCGATCGGGTCGCCCAGCCCGGTGCCCGTGCCGTGCGCCTCCACGGCGTCCACTTCGGACGGCGACAGCCCGGCGTCGGCCAGCGCCGCGCGGATGACCCGCTGCTGCGCCGGGCCGTTCGGGGCGGTCAGGCCGTTCGACGCACCGTCCGAGTTCACCGCCGAACCCCGCACCACGGCCAGCACCTCGTGCCCGTGGCGACGCGCGTCCGACAGCCGCTCGACCAGCAGCAGGCCGACGCCTTCGGCCATGCCCGTCCCGTCCGCGCCCTCGGCGAACGCCTTGCACCGGCCGTCGGCGGCCAGGCCACGCTGCTGGCTGAAGGCGAGCAGGACGCCGGGCGTCGGCATGACCGTGACACCGCCCGCGAGCGCCAGGTCGCATTCGCCGCGCCGCAGCGCCTGCACCGCCAGGTGCAGCGCCACCAGCGACGACGAGCACGCCGTGTCCACCGTCAGCGCCGGGCCTTCCAGCCCGAACACGTAGGACAGCCGACCCGAGGCCACCGACGAGGTGCCGCCGGTCATCAGGTGCCCCTCGAGCCCGTCGGTGGCCGCGCCGGTGCCGTAGCCGGAGGTGGCGGCGCCGACGAACACGCCGGTCCGGCTGCCGCGAACCGACGCCGGGTCGATACCGGCGCGTTCGAACGCCTCCCACGTCGCTTCGAGCAGCAGCCGCTGCTGCGGGTCCATGGTCAGCGCCTCGCGCGGCGAGATGTCGAACAGCTCCGGGTCGAACCGGCCGGCGCCGGCCACGAACCCGCCGCTGCGGGTGGAGACGCGCCCCGGTGTCCCGGGTTCGGGCGCGTACAGGGCGTCGAGGTCCCAGCCGCGGTCGGCGGGGAACGGCGAGATCGCGTCGACACCGTCCGCCACCAGGGACCACAGGTCCTCCGGCGAGGCGACCGAGCCCGGGTAGCGGCAGCTCATCGCGACGATGACGACCGGGTCGTCGCCGGTCACCGCGGCGGCAGCCACCGGCGCCGATGGCGCGGCGTCGCCGAGCAGCCCGGTCCGCAGGAAGGCCCCCAGCGCCGCCGGAGCCGGGTGGTCGAACACGAGCGTCGCGGGCAGCCGCAGGCCGGTCGCCGCGGCGAGCCGGTTGCGCAGCTCGACGGCGGTCAGCGAGTCGAAGCCGAGTTCGGCGAACGAGCGGTCCGGCTCGATGTCGCCGGCGGTGTCGTGACCGAGCACCGCGGCGACGTGGTCGCGGACCAGTTCCAGCAGCCGGCGGTCGCGCTCGGCCGCGGGCAGGGTGCGCAGCCGGGCGGCCAGGTCGCCGTCGGCCGTGGCGACGGCGGCGGTCCGGCGGGTGCCGCGGACGAGCCCGCGCAGCAGCGGCGGGACCGGGCCGGCCGCCGTGGAAAGGTCGAGCCGGGCCGGAATGGCCAGGGTCTCGCCGCGGGCGATGGCCGCGTCGAACAGCGCCAGGCCGTCGGCGTCCGACAGCCCCGTCATCCCGCCCCGCGCCATCCGGGCCAGGTCGGCGGCGGCGAGGTGGCCGGTCATGCCGCTGGCCTCCGCCCACAGGCCCCAGGCCAGGGACACGCCGGGCAGGCCGAGGGCGCGGCGGTGCGCGGCCAGTGCGTCGAGGGCGGTGTTCGCGGCCGCGTAGTTGCCCTGCCCGGCCGTGCCGAACACGCCCGCGGCGGCCGAGAACAGCACGAACAGCGCCAGGTCCGCGTCCCGGGTCAGCTCGTGCAGGTTGATGGCGGCGGTCACCTTGGGCCGCAGCACGTCCGCGAGCTTCGCCGGGTCGAGGCTGGTCAGCAGGCCGTCGTCGAGCACGCCGGCGGTGTGCACGACCCCGGTCAGGACGCGGCCGGCCAGCTGCCCGGCCAGTGCGTCGCGGTCGGCGGCGTCGCACGCGGCGACGGTCACCTCGGCGCCCAGCGCGGTCAGGTCGCGGGTCAGGTCCGCGGCGCCGGGCGCGGCCGGGCCACGGCGGCTGAGCAGCAGCAGCCGCCGGACGCCGTGCGCGGTCACCAGGTGCCGCGCGACGCGGGCGCCGAGCGTGCCCGTGCCGCCGGTGACGACCACGGTGCCGTCCGGGTCGAGGGGCCGCGGCAGGGTCACGACGTTCTTGCCGACGTGCCGGGCCTGGCTGATGAACCGGAACGCTTCCGGTACCTGCCGCACGTCCCAGGTCCGGCGCGGCAGCGGGGTCAGCACGCCGGCTTCGAAGAGCCCGGCCAGTTCGCGCAGGATCTCCTGCAGGCGCCCGGGTCCGGCCTCGATGAGGTCGAACGCGCGGTACCGGACGCCTTCGTGCGCGCGGGCGACGTCTTCGGCGTCCCGGACGTCGGCCTTGCCCATCTCGACGAACCGGCCGCCGCGCGGCAGCAGGCGCAGGGACGCGTCGACGAACTCGCCCGCGAGGGCGTCGAGCACGACGTCGACCCCGCGTCCGCCGGTCGCCGCGCGGAAGTGGTCCTCGAAGGACAGTGACCGCGAGTCTCCGATGTGGACGGCGTCGAGACCCAGCTCCCGGAGCACGTCGTGCTTTCCGGTGCTCGCCGTGGCGAACACTTCGGCGTTCTTCCAGCGGGCGAGCTGGACGGCGGCCATCCCGACGCCACCCGCGGCCGCGTGCACGAGCACGGATTGGCCCGCTTGCAGGCCGCCGAGGTCGAACAGGCCGTAGTAGGCGGTGGCGAACGCGACGGGCACCGACGCGGCCTCGGCGAAGCTCCAGTCCGCGGGCATCGGCGTCACCAGGCGGTGGTCGGTGACCGCGACCGGGCCGAGCGCGCCGGTGAACAGGCCGGTGACACGGTCGCCGGCAGCGAGCCCGCGCACCTCGTCCCCGACCTCCAGCACGACACCGGCGGCCTCGCCGCCCATCAGCGCCTGCCCCGGGTACATGCCGAGGGTGATCAGGACGTCGCGGAAGTTCAGCCCGGCCGCGCGGACCGCGACGCGGATCTCGTCCGGGCCGAGAGGGGTCTCCGGGACCGGGAACGTCGCCAGGCCGTCGAGCGTGCCGGTACCGGTGGTGCCGACGCGCCAGGCACCGCTCGCGGGCAAAGTCAGCTCGGTGGCGGGACGGGCCAGCCGCGCGGCGAGCAGCGTCCCGGCGCGGGCCGCGACCTGCGGCTCGCCCGAGACCAGGGCCGTTCCGATCGCGGCTTCGGCGTCGGATCGCTCGTCGACGTCCACCAGCACGAACCGGCCCGGGTGCTCGGTCTGGGCCGAGCGGATCAGGCCCCAGGCGGGCGCCTGGTCGAGGCCGGGTACCGGGTCGCCGGGCAGCGCGGCGAGCGCGCCGGTGGTGAGCACGACCAGCCGGGACGCGGCGAACCGCGGGTCGGTCACCCACTGCTGCGCGGTCGTGAGGACCTGGTCGAGGCCGGTCACCGGCAGGACCACCGCCTCCGGCACGACGTCGAGATCGGCCAAGGAGCCGGACAGCCAGGCGAATCCGGGAGCGTCACCGGCCGCGGTGAGCGGGACCCATTCGGTGCGGAACAGCGCATCCGGCACTTCGTCCGCAGTGGACGTCACCTGGAACGCGAGCGAGCCGATGCTCGCGACCGGGTGGCCGGCGGGATCGGTGGCCACGACCGAGACCGCGTTCGGCCCGGCCGCGGCGAGCCGCACGCGCAAGGCGGTGGCCCCGGTCGCGAACAGGGCGACGTCGGTGAAGGCGAACGGGAGCCGCGCCCGGCCGTCGTCGGGGAAGAACCCGCCGAGGCCGATCGCGTGCAGGGCGGCGTCGAGCAGGGCCGGGTGGACGGCGAACGCGTCGGCGGCGGGCAGCTCCACCTCGGCGAACACCTCGCCGTCGCCGCGCCAGGCCGCACGCAGGCCGCGGAAGGCGGCCCCGTAGTGGTACCCGGCTTCGGCGAGGGCGGCGTAGTGGGCGTCGACGTCGAGCGCCTCGGCGCCGGCGGGCGGCCAGTCCGCCGGGGTCACCGCGGGTTCGGGCGTGCCGGGGGCCAGGACGCCCTGGGCGTGCCGGGTCCAGCGCGCGCCGGGCCGGTCGGGGCGGGCACTGATGGTGATGCCGCGGCGGCCGTCGTCGCCGGGTTCGTCGACGACGACCTGCAGCTGGACGCCGCCGGTGGCGGGCACGGCCAGGGGCGCGCCGAGGGTGAGTTCTTCGACCGTGCCGCAGCCGGTGTGGTCCCCGGCGTGGACGGCGAGTTCGGCGAACGCCGTGCCGGGCAGCAGGGCGGTGCCGAGGATGTCGTGGTCGGCGAGCCAGGGGTGAGTCTGCCGGGCCAGCCGTCCGGTGAGGACGAGCCGGTCGTCGCCGGCGAGGGTGACGGCGGCGCCGAGCAGCGGGTGGTCGACCGCGCCGAGGCCGAGCCCGGCGGCGTCGCCGGTGCGGGTGGCCGGGCGGGGCCAGTACTGCTTGCGCTGGAAGGCGTAGGTGGGGAGGTCGACGACGTGGGCGGCCGGGAAGGCCGGGCTCCAGTCGACCCGGACCCCGGTGACGTGCGCTTCGGCGAGGGCGGTCTGGAAGCGGGTGAGGCCGCCGTCGTCCCGGCGGAGGCTGCCCAGTGCGACGACGTCCTCGCCGATCGCCATGGTCAGCACGGGGTGCGGCGAGGCTTCGATGAAGGTGCCGAAGCCTTCGTTCTTCAGGCGCTCGATCGCCGTGTCCAGGCGGACCGTGGTGCGGAGGTTGGTGTACCAGTACCCGGCGTCCAGCTCTTCGTCCCACTCCCCCGTCACCGTCGAGAGGAACGGCACCTCGCCTCGGCGGGGTGTGATCGGGGCCAGGACGTCGAGGAGTTCGCCGCGCAGTTGCTCGACCTGGACCGAGTGGGAGGCGTAGTCCACGGGGACGCGCTTGGCGCGGATGCCGTCGGCTTCGCAGGACGCGATCAGGGCGTCGAGGGCGTCGCGCTCGCCGGAGACCACCACCGCGGCGGGGCCGTTCACCGCCGCGATCGACAGCCCCTCGGTCAGCCGGGCTTCCACCGCGGCGAGCGGAACCGCCACCGAAACCATTCCGCCGAGCCCGGCCAGCGCCAGGATCGCCCTGCTGCGCAGGGTCACCACCCGAGCACCGTCCTCAAGCGACAGCGCACCCGACACGACCGCGGCCGCGATCTCGCCCTGGGAGTGGCCGATGACCGCGTCCGGGACCACGCCGTGCGAGCGCCACAGCTCGGCGAGGGAGACCATCACCGCGAACAACGCGGGCTGCACCACGTCGACCCGGTTCAGCGCCGCCGGATCGGCTAGGACATCGCGGAGCGACCAGTCCACGAAGGACTCCAGGGCGAGCGCGCACTCGTCGAGCCGGCTAGCGAACCCCGGGGACGACTCCGCCAGTTCGAGGGCCATGCCCGCCCACTGCGAGCCCTGGCCCGGGAACACCAGCGCCACCTTGCCCGGCGCTCCGGCCACGCCGGTGACGACGTTCGCCGCCGGAGCGCCCTCGGCCAAAGCGGTCAAGCCGGCGGAGTGGTCGCCGACCACGACGGCGCGGTGCGGCAGCGAGGCCCGGGTGGTGGCCAGGGAGAACCCGACGTCCGCGGGCGACTCGTCCACCCTGGCGAGCAGGGCCTGCGCCTGTCCGCGCAGCGCATCGGCCGACCGTGCCGACAGCACCCACGGCACCGGTCCCGGCGCAGCGCTCGGCTCGGTTTCCGCCGGGGGAACGGCTTCCAGGACGGTGTGCGCGTTGGTCCCGCTCATCCCGAACGACGAGACCGCCGCCCGCAGTGGACGGTCGGCCGTCCACTCGCGCGACTCGGTCAGGAGCTCGACCGCGCCCGAAGTCCAGTCCACATGCGACGAAGGCGCGTCGACGTGCAGCGTTCGCGGCAGCACGCCGTGGCGCATGGCCATCACCATCTTGATCACCCCGGCGACCCCCGCCGCCGCCTGGGTGTGCCCGATGTTGGATTTCACCGAACCCAGCCACAGCGGCGTTTCCCGCTCCTGGCCGTACGTCGCCAGCAGCGCCTGAGCCTCGATCGGGTCGCCCAGGGTCGTGCCGGTGCCGTGTGCCTCCACGACGTCGACATCCGATGTGGACAGGCCGGCGTCGGCCAGTGCGGCGCGGATGACCCGTTGCTGGGCCGGGCCGTTGGGGGCGGTCAGGCCGTTGGACGCGCCGTCCTGGTTGACCGCCGAGCCGCGGACCACGGCGAGCACGCGGTGGCCGTTCCGCTCGGCGTCCGACAGCCGCTCCAGCAGCAGCAGGCCCGCGCCTTCGCCCCAGGCCGTGCCGTCCGCGGCGTCCGCGAACGCCTTGCAGCGGCCGTCGGCGGCGAGCCCGCGCTGGCGGCTGAACTCGACGAACGTTCCCGGCGTGGCCATCACCGTGACGCCGCCGGCCAAGGCCATCGTGCACTCGCCGAGCCGCAGCGACTGGACGGCCAGGTGCAGCGCCACCAGCGACGACGAACACGCCGTGTCGACGGAGACGGCCGGGCCCTCCAAACCGAAGGTGTAGGCCAGCCGGCCCGAGGCGACGCTCGCCGCGTTGCCGGTGGCGAGGTGCCCCTCCAGGACGTCGGCCGAATTCAGGAGCAGGGTCGTGTAGTCGTGGCTGTTGGTGCCCGCGAACACGCCGGTCCGGCTGCCGCGCACGGTCGCCGGGTCGAGGCCCGCGCGCTCGAACGCCTCCCACGCGAGCTCCAGCAGGAGCCGTTGCTGCGGGTCCATCGCGAGGGCCTCGCGCGGGGAAATACCGAAGAACCCGGCGTCGAACCCGCCCGCCGCGTCGAGGAACGCGCCCTCGGTCACGGTCACCGAGCCGAGGCGGGCCGGATCGGCGTCGTACAGGTTCTCCAGGTCCCAGCCGCGGTCCGCCGGGAAGCCCGACACCGCGTCCGCGCCTTCGGACACCAGGCGCCACAGGTCTTCCGGCGACGCGATCCCGCCCGCGTACCGGCAGCTCATCGCGACGATCGCGATGGGCTCGTCGGTGGCGGACACCGTCGTCGTGACGGGTTCGGCCGCGTCGCCCAGGACACCGGCGCTCAGGTGCTCGGCGAGCGCGGCCGGCGTCGGCCAGTCGTAGACCAGGGTCGCCGGCAGGGCGAGCCCGGTTTCCGCGCGCAGGGCGTCCCGGAACTCGATCGCGGTCAGGGAGTCGAAGCCGATGTCCTGGAAGGCGCGGTCCGGCGCGACGGCGGCCGCACTGGCGTGGCCGAGGACCGCGGCGGCCTGGTCGCGGACGAGCTGGAGCAGCACCTCGCCGGCGACGGCCGGGGTCAGGCCGCGCAGCCGGGCGACCAGCCCGCCGGTCGCGGGGGTCTCCGGTTCGGGACCGGCTTCGGGGATGGTGGTGAGCAGCGGGCTCGGCCGCCGGGAGGTGAAGGCCGCGGTGAACCGGGCCCAGTCGACGTCGGCGACGGTGACGTTCGTGTCGCCGCCCGCGGCGTGCAGGAGGGCCGAGACGGCGACGGCCGGGTCCAGCGCGCGGAGGCCGCGGCGGAGCAGGTAGTCCTCGGCGTCGTTGTCGGCGGCCATGCCGCCGTCCGCCCACGGACCCCAGGCCACCGCGGTGGCGGCCAGGCCGCGGGCGCGGCGGGCTTCGGCGAGCGCGTCGAGGTAGGCGTTGGCGGCGCCGTAACAGCCCTGCTGCCCGCTGCCCCAGACCCCGGCGATCGAGGAGAAGAGGACGAACGCGTCGAGGTCGGTGTCGGCGAGCAGCTCGTCGAGGTGGCGCGCGCCGGTCGCCTTGGCCGCCCACTGCGCGGCGAAGTCGTCCACTTCGGACAGTGGCGCGGACCGGACGATCCCGGCCGTGTGCACGACGGCGGTGAGCCCGGCGCCGACCCGGTCCAGGAGGCCGGCGACGAAGTCCCGGTCCGCGACGTCGCCGGCGGCGAACGTCACCCGGGCGCCGAGCTCGGCCAGCTCGGCGCTCAGCTCGGCGGCCCCGGGCGCGTCGGCGCCGCGGCGGGAGACGAGCACGAGGTGGTCGGCGCCCTCGCGAGCGAGGCGGCGGGCGACGTGCGTGCCCAGGGCGCCGGTGCCGCCGGTGACCAGCACGGTGCCGCGCGGGGTCCACGCCGGACCCGCCGGCGGGGCGTGCTCGAGCCGTCGGCCGAAGCTTCCGTCCGCGCGCAGGGCAACCTGGTCCTCGTCACCGCCGAGGGCGGCCCGGAACCGTGCCGGATTCACAGTGGACGTCAGGTCGAGCAGACCGCCCCAGCGATCGGGGTGTTCGAGCGCGGCGACGCGGCCGAGGCCCCAGACGGCGGCCTGCTCCGGATCGGGCGCGGGATCGGCGTCGGTGACCCGCACGGCTCCCGAGGTGACGCACCACAGCGGTGCCTTGATTCCCGCTTCGCCGAGGGCCCGGAGGAGGCCGATCGTCCCTTCCGGACCGGCGCCGCTGAGCACGACGACCGGCTCGGCACCGCGCAGGTCCTCGGCGGTGACCGGGCCGTCGAGCCGCAGCACGCGCCCGTCCCAGCCGGTGAGGGCGGCTTCCAGCTGCGGGGACGGGTCGACGACGAGGCAGTCACCGGACAGCGCAGGGGTATCGGCGGTCGGCAGGGGCGTCCACGTGACCCGGTACCGGCCGGCGGTCTCCGCGCGGCGTTGCCGCACAGCCGTCAGAGCGTGTCCCAGGGTGTCTTCGGGGACGTCGAGTTCGGCGGCGAGGGCCGCCACGTCGAGCGCGCCTTCGCCTGGCGTCGGCCAGAAGCGTTCCCGCTGGAAGGGGTACGTCGGCAGGTCGGCGCGTGGACCGGCGGGCAGGTAGGCGGCCCAATCGACGATGCCGCCACGGACCCACACCCCGGCGAGGGCGGTCAGGAGGGTCCGTTCCTCCGGCCGGTCTCGTCGCAGGGCCGGGATCGCGGACCTGCCGACCATCGCACTGAGCACGCCGTCGGGACCGAGTTCGAGGAAGGTGCGGACACCTTCGGCTTCGAGGGTGGCGACACCATCGGCGAACCGGACGGTCTCACGCACGTGCCGGACCCAGTAGTCCGCGGTGAACGGCTCGGCGAGAGCACCGCTCACATTCGAGAGCACCGGTATCTCCGCCGGGCGGTACGCCAAGGTTTCCGCCACCGCCCGGAAGTCGTCGAGCATCGGATCCATCAACGGCGAGTGGAACGCGTGACTCACGGCGAGCCGCTTGGTCTTCGGAAACTGTGCCGCAATGGCCAGCACCGCGGCCTCGTCGCCCGAGATGACGACCGATTCGGGCCCGTTGACCGCCGCGATGGACACACCGTCGGTCAGCGTGATGGCCGACTCCGGCGCAGCGATCGACACCATCGCCCCACCCGGCGGCAGCGCCTGCATCAGCGACGCCCGCGCCGACACAAGGCGGCAAGCATCCTCAAGGGACAGCACCCCCGCCACATGCGCCGCCGAAATCTCCCCGATCGAATGCCCCGCCACGAAATCCGGCCGCACGCCGAAGGACTCGACCAGCCGGAACAGAGCGACCTCAAGAGCGAACAACGCGGGCTGAGTGAACTCGGTCCGATCCAGGCGCTCAGCGTCGTCGAACGCCTCGCGCAACTCCAGACTGAGCTGCGCACAAACCTCGTCGAAAGCCGAGGCGTAGACCGGGAAAAGGTTGTACAGCTCCCGGCCCATCCCAGCCCGCTGGGCGCCCTGCCCGGTGAACAGCACCGCCAGCCGAGCGCCTTCCCGGACCTCTCCGGTGATCACCTTCGCATCGAGGACGACCGCGCGGTGTTCGAACGCCGTCCGGGTGGTCAGCGTCCGGGCGACGTCCGCAGGATCAGCCGTCACCTCGGCGAGCCGGGAGATCTGCGCCTGCAACGCTTCCGGAGTCTTGGCTGCCAGCACCCACGGCGTCAGCGTCCCCACCGGCGCCTCCGCGGGCACCGGCTCGGGGGCGGGGACGGACTCGAGAATGGTGTGCGCATTGGTGCCGCTGACGCCGAACGACGACACCGCGGCCCGCAGCGGGCGATCGGCCGTCCATTCGCGCGGTTCGGTCAGCAGCTCCACCGATCCAGCCGACCAGTCAACATGAGACGATGGCGCGTCGACGTGCAGCGTCCGCGGGAGGACGCCGTGCCGCATCGCCATGACCATCTTGATCACCCCGGCCACGCCCGCCGCGGCTTGCGTGTGCCCGATGTTGGACTTCACCGAACCCAGCCACAGCGGCGTTTCCCGCTCCTGGCCGTAGGTCGCCAGCAGCGCCTGCGCCTCGATCGGATCACCCAGGGTCGTCCCGGTGCCGTGCGCTTCGACGACGTCGATGTCCGAAGTGGACAAGCGCGCACTGTCCAGGGCCGCCCGGATCACGCGCTGCTGGGCCGGGCCGTTCGGCGCGGTCAGGCCGTTGGACGCGCCGTCCTGGTTGACCGCCGAGCCGCGCACCACCGCCAGGACGTCGTGACCGTGACGTTGCGCGTCCGACAGCCGCTCGACCAGCAGCACCCCGGCACCTTCGCCCCAGCCGGTGCCGTCGGCCGCTTCGGCGAACGCCTTGACGCGGCCGTCCGGCGCCAGCCCGCGCTGGCGGCTGAACTCGACGAACGTCCCCGGCGTCGCCATCACGGTGACCCCGCCGGCCAGCGCGAGGTCGCATTCGCCCTGCCGCAGCGCCTGCGCCGCGAGGTGCAGGGCGACCAGCGACGACGAACACGCCGTGTCGACGGTCAGCGCCGATCCTTCGAAGCCGAACAAGTACGCCAGCCGGCCGGAGACGACGCTCGCCGCGTTGCCGGTGCCGAGGTAGCCCTCGACGTCCTCGGCCGACGACCGCAGGAGGGTGGCGTAGTCCTGGCCGTTGGAGCCGACGAACACGCCGGTCCGGCTGCCGCGCAGCGACGCCGGGTCGATCCCGGCGCGCTCGAACGCCTCCCACGACGTCTCCAGCAGCAGCCGCTGCTGCGGGTCCATGGCCAAGGCTTCCCGTGGCGAGATCCCGAAGAACTCGGCGTCGAAGAGGTCCGCGTCGTGCAGGAAAGCGCCTTCCCGCGCGTAGGTCGTGCCCGGCCGGCCGGGGTCGCCGAACAGCGCCGCCGTGTCCCACCCGCGGTTGGCCGGGAACGCCGAGACGGCGTCGCCGCCGCGGGCCACCAGGTCCCACAGCCCCTCCGGCGAGCGCACCCCGCCGGGGAACCGGCAGGCCATCGCGACGATGGCGATCGGCTCGGTCGCGGCCTCGACGAGCTGCCGGTTCTGCCGCCGCAGCCGCTCGGCCTCCTTGACGGAGGCGCGCAGCGCGTCGAGCACCTTCTCGGGCGTGGCCATGGTTCAGCTCCAGGAGTGGGTCATCGGGAATCGGTACCGTCCAGCGCCAGCCGCACCAGCGCTTCGGCGTCCAGCTCGTCGACGTCGCCGGCGTCGCCGGCCGCCGCGTCGAGCCCGGCCAGTTCCAGCAGCGCCGACATCAGCCCGGCGTCGCGGAACCGGGCCAGCGGCACGGTGGCCAGTGCCGCCCGGATCCGGGCCTCCTCGGGGTCGGCCGCGGCGTCCGGCCGCAGGACGCCGAGGAGGTGCGCGGCCAGCGCGGCCGGGGTGGGGTGGTCGAACACGACCGTCGCGGACAGGGCCACGCCGGCCGCCGCGGCCAGGCGGTTGCGGAACTCCACCGAGGTCAGGGAGTCGAAGCCGAGTTCGGTGAACGGCCGGGCCGCGCCGACGGCGTCGGCCCCGCGGTGCCCCAGCGCGACCGCCGCCTCGGTGCGGACCAGACCCAGCAGCGTCCGTTCGGCCTCCACTTCGGACAGCTCGGCCAGCTGCTCCCGCAGGTCCGTGCCGGGGACCTCCGCGACCGCTTCGATGACCCGCCGCGCCTCCGGCACGCCGAGCAGCAGGGCGCTCGGACGGGCCGAGGTGAAGGCGGGCACGAACCGCGTCCAGTCGACGTCGGCCACGGTCAGCGTGGTCTCGTCGCGGCCGACCGCGGCGGCGAGCGCGCGGACGGCGAGGGCGGGCCGCAGCGGGGTGAGGCCGCGGCGGCGCAGGTAGTCCTCGGCGTCGTGGTCGGCCGCCATGCCGCCGCCGGCCCACGGGCCCCAGGCGAGCGCGGTCGCGGTCCGGCCCGCGGCCCGGCGGCGCCGCGCGAGCGCGTCGAGGTGGGCGTTCGCGGCGCCGTACGCGGCCTGGCCGCCGCTGCCCCAGACCCCGGCGATGGAGGAGAACAGGACGAAGGCGTCGAGTTCGGTGTCGCCGAGCAATGCGTCGAGGTTTTCCGCGCCGGCGACCTTGGCGGCCAGGATGTCCGCGAAGGGCCCGAGGTCTGGGTCGTCCAGCGGCGTCGCTCCGCCGGTCCCGGCCGTGTGGACGACGGCGGTGAGGTCGTCGCGGAGCTCGTCGAGCACCGCGGCGAGCGCGGCCCGGTCGGCGACGTCGCAGGCCGCGATCGTCACCTGTGCGCCCAGGGCGGTCAGCTCGGCTTCGAGCCCGGCCGCGCCCGGTGCCTGCCGGCCGCGACGGCTGGTGAGGACGATCCGGCCGGCGCCCGCGGTGGCCAGCCAGCGCGCGACGTGGGCGCCGAGCGCGCCGGTGCCGCCGGTGACGAGCACCGTGCCGCGCGGCTGCCACGGCCGTCCTGGTGCTGCGGTGGCCGGGGTGAGCCGCCGGGCGAACCGGCCGTCCGGGCGGAGGACGACCTGGTCCTCGGCCGGGTCCGCCAGGGCCTGCACCAGGAGTTCGCCGATCCGGTCGTCGAATTCCGGAGGCAGGTCGACCAGGCCGCCCCAGCCGTCCGGCCGGTCGAGCGCGGCGCTGCGGCCGAGGCCCCAGACCTGGGCCTGGACGGCGTCGGCGTGGTCGACGGCGCCGCGGGTGACTGTCCACACGGGAATGTCCGGCAAGGTCTGCAGCAGTGCGAGCGTGGCCGCCACCCCGGCCGGGACGACCTCGTCGCCTGCGGTGAGGGCCAGCAGGGACAGCACGGCATCCGCGGTCCGGCCCGCCTCGGCCAGCTCCTCTCCGGTCGGGTCGTCGAGGCGGGTGCACGCGACACCGCGCGCGGTCAGGGCCGCTTCGACCTGGTCGCCCAGCCGGGCTTCCCCGGCCGGGACGGCCAGCAGCCAGCGCCCCGACGGCGTCGCGGCGGTCTCGGGAACCGGTTCCCAGGTGACCCGGTACCGCCATCCGTCCACAACGGACCCTTCGGCGTGCTGCCGTCGCCAGGACGACAGCGCCGGGAGCAACGCGGTCAGGGACGCGCGCCGGTCCTCGTCGATGGCCAGGGTGCCGGCCAGCTCACCGACGTCCTCGCGCTCGACCGCCGACCAGAACGCGGTGTCCGACACCGGGGCCGCCGCTTCGAGCCAGTAGTGCTCGTGCTGGAAGGGGTAGGTGGGCAGGTCCACGCGCCCGGCGGGGCCGAAGACCGCGGCCAGGTCGGCCGGGGCGCCGTTGGCGAACAGCGTCGCCAGCGCGGTCAGGGCCGCTTCGCCGTCGGGACGGTCGCGGCGCAGTGACGGCACCACCACGACGTCGTCCGACACGCTCTCGCGGGCCATCGAGCTGAGGACGCCGTCCGGGCCGAGCTCCAGGAAGAACCGGGCGCCTTCGGCTTCGAGCGTCGCGACGCCGTCGGCGAACCGGACGGCTTCGCGCACGTGCCGCACCCAGTAGTCCGCCGTGAACGGCTCGGCGAGAGCACCGCTCACATTCGAGAGCACCGGTATCCGCGCCGGGTGGTAGGTGACCTTGTCGGCGGCCGCGCGGAACTCGTCGAGCATCGGGTCGAGGTGCGGCGAGTGGAAGGCGTGGCTGACGCTGAGCCGCTTGGTCCGCACGCCCCGGCCCGCGAACTCCGCGGCGACGGCCAGGACGTCGGGCTCGTCGCCGGAGACGACGACCGACGCTGGTCCGTTGACCGCGGCGATCGAGACCCGCGCGCCGAGCAGCGGCCGGACGTCGGCCTCCGGCGCCGCGATCGACACCATCGCGCCGCCCTTCGGCAGCGCCTGCATCAGCGCGGCCCGGGCCGACACGAGCAAGCAGGCGTCCTCCAGGGAGAACACGCCGGCGACGTGCGCCGCGGCCAGCTCCCCGATCGAGTGGCCGGCGACGAACGACGGCCGGACGCCCCACGACTCGAACAGCCGGTACAGCGCGACCTCGACGGCGAACAGGGCGGGCTGGGTGAAGCCGGTCTCGTCGAGGCCCGGCGCGTCGCCGAAGACGACATCGCGCACGGGCACGGTGAACTCGGCGCAGATTTCGTCGAACGCCTCGGCGTAGACGGGGAACCGGTCGTAGAGCTCACGACCCATGCCGGCCCGCTGCGCGCCCTGACCGGTGAACAGGACCGCGAGCCGGCCGGCGGACGCGGTGCCGCGGACGACGCCGGGCGCGGAGTCCCCGGCCGCCAGCGACTGCAGCCCGGCAAGGAGTTCCGCCGGGGTGCGGCCGACCACGACGGCGCGATCCTCGAACCGCGCGCGGGTGGCGAGCAGCGCCCCGGCAACGGCCCCCGGGGAGGCGGGGTCCCCGAGCGCCGCCGCCGGCTTGCGGGTCCGGGCAGGCATCGGCTCGCCCCCGACTGCCGCCGCCAGCTTGCGGGCCTGAGCTCGCAACGCCGGTTCGCCCTTGGCCGACAGCGCCCACGCCACCACCGGCGGCTCCGGCGTCACCACCGGCGGCCGGGCCGGTTCCGCCGGGAGCTCCAGGATGGCGTGTGCGTTCGTGCCGGAAATGCCGAACGCCGAAACCCCCGCCCGGCGCGGCCGTCCGGTGACCGGCCACGGCTGCGGCGAGGTGAGCAGCGAGACCGCCCCCGAGGTCCAGTCCACCCGGGTCGAGGGCTCGTCCACGTGCAGGGTCTTCGGCAGCACGCCGTGGCGCATGGCCATGACCATCTTGATCACCCCGGCCACGCCCGCCGCCGACTGGGTGTGCCCGAGGTTGGACTTCAGCGACCCCAGCCACAGCGGCGTTTCCCGCTCCTGGCCGTACGTCGCCAGGACTGCCTGTGCCTCGATCGGGTCGCCCAGGGTCGTCCCGGTGCCGTGCGCCTCGACCACGTCCACATCGGACGGACGCAGGCCGGCGCTCGCCAGCGCCGCCCGGATCACCCGCTGCTGCGAGGGCCCGTTGGGCGCGGTCAGGCCGTTCGACGCGCCGTCCGAATTGACCGCCGAACCGCGCAGGAGCGCCAGGACCTCGTGGCCGTTGCGGCGCGCGTCCGACAGCCGTTCCAGGACGACCATCCCGGCGCCTTCGCTCCAGCCCGTGCCGTCGGCGGCGTCCGCGAACGCCTTGCACCGGCCGTCCGCCGACAGCCCGCGCTGGCGGCTGAACTCGACGAAGATCTCCGGCGTGCCCAGGATCGCGACCCCGCCGGCGAGCGCGAGGTCGCATTCGCCGTGGCGGAGGGCCTGCCCGGCCAGGTGCAGCGCGACCAGCGACGACGAGCACGCGGTGTCCACTGTGACCGCCGAGCCTTCCAGGCCCAGGTGGTAGGCCACGCGCCCGGAGAGCACGCTGCCCGCGTTGCCGGTGAGCAGGTGCCCTTCGACGCCGTCCGCGGCCGGTGCGCCGGCCGCGTACCCGGAGTGGGCGGCGCCGACGAACACGCCGGTGTTGCTGCCGCGCAGCGTGCCCGGGTCGATGCCCGCCCGCTCGAACGCTTCCCAGGAGACTTCCAGGAGCAGCCGCTGCTGCGGGTCCATGGCCAGGGCTTCGCGCGGGGAGATCCCGAAGAACGCCGCGTCGAAGCGGGCGGCGCCGGGCAGGAAGCCGCCTCCGGTGGCGTAGAACGTGCCCGGGTGCGCCGGGTCCGGGTGGTACAGCTCGTCGACGGGCCAGCCGCGGTCGGCCGGGAACCCGCCGATCGCGTCACGGCCGTCGGCGACCAGGTCCCACAGCGCGTCGGCCGAATCGACGTCACCCGGGTAGCGGCAGCTCATCGCGACGATGGCGATCGGATCGTCGCCGGGGACGCGCGCCGCGGGGACCGCCGGAGCCACCGCGGGTGCCGTGCCGGCCAGTTCGCCGTGCAGGAACCCGGCCAGCACTTCGGGGTTCGGGTAGTCGAAGACGAGCGTCGCGGGCAGCGCACGACCGGTCGCGGTGGCGAGCCGGTTGCGCAGCTCCACCGAGGTCAGGGAGTCGAAACCGGTGTCCTTGAACGCCTTCGCGGGGTCGACCGCGTCGGGGTTCGCGTGCCCCAGCACCGCCGCGACGTGCTTGCGGACCAGCTCCAGCAGCCGCCGCCGGGCTTCTTCGGAGCCGAGGCCGGCCCAGCTGTCGTCGGCCACCGCGGCGGCCCGGCGGACCGGCGTGCGCACGAGCCCGCGCCACAGCGGGGCGAGGTCTTCGGACGCGCGCAGAGCGGCGAGGTCCAGGCGCATCGGCACGGCGACCGGCCGGCCGAGGCCGATGGCGGCGTCCATCGCGGCCAGTGCGTCCTCAGTGGACAGTGGCCGGATGCCCGAGCGCCCGATGCGGCCGCGGTCGCGCTCGCCGAGCTTCCCGGTCATCGCGCTGCTGAGCGCCCACTGGCCCCACGCGAGGGAAACCGCGGGCAGGCCCTGGGACCGCCGTCGCGCGGCGAGGGCGTCCAGGGCGCTGTTCGCCGCCGCGTACCCGCTCTGGCCGGCCGCGCCGACGATCCCGGCGACCGAGGAG
The DNA here is from genome assembly GCF_040682815.1 of Amycolatopsis sp. NPDC051102. Lineage (NCBI taxonomy): Bacteria > Bacillati > Actinomycetota > Actinomycetes > Pseudonocardiales > Pseudonocardiaceae > Amycolatopsis > Amycolatopsis sp. NPDC051102. The sequence goes on along the minus strand of NZ_JBFBBT010000014.1, from coordinate 126,804 downwards.
AACAGGACGAACCAGGCCAGGTCGTGGTCCCGGGCAAGCCTGTCGAGCGCCGACGCGCCGTCCACTTTGGCGCGAAGCACCGAGGCCACCCGGGCCGGTGTCTGCGCTTCGAGCACGCCGTCGTCGAGGATCCCGGCGGCGTGCACCACCCCGATCAGCGGCTGCCCGGCGGGGATCTCCCGCAGCACGTCCGCCACGAACCCGGGCTCGGCCACGTCGCCGGCGACCACGGTCGCCTCGGCGCCGAGCGCGGTCAGTTCTTCGCGCAGCGCGGCGGCGCCGGGTGCGTCCGGGCCCCGCCTGCTCACCAGCACCAGCCGCCGGACACTGGAACGACTTGCCAGGTGCCGGGCCACGGCGGCGCCCAGCGTGCCGGTGCCGCCGGTGACCAGCACGGTGCCCGCCGCCTCCGGCCGCGGCAGCGTGAGCACGTTCTTGCCGACGTGCCTGGCCTGGCTGACGAACCGGAAGGCGTCGGCCGCCCGGCCGAGTTCCCAGGCCCGCAGCGGCAACGGCGTCAGCTCGCCGCGCCCGAAGGCGGCCAGCAGGTCGCTGAGGATGGCGGCGATCCGGTCCGGGCCGGGGTCGCCGAGGTCGAACGCGTGGTAGCCCGGGCCCTCGCGCACGTCGGTCTTGCCCAGCTCGACGAACTGGCCACCGGGGGCGAGCAGCTCCAGGGAGGCGTCGACGAACGGGCCGGTCAGCGAGTTCAGCACTACGTCGACGGGCCCGAACCGGTCCCGGAAGTCCAGGGTGCGCGAGCTCGCCAGGTGCGCGTCGTCGAGGCCGAGCTCGCGCAGCACGGCGTGCTTGCCCTCGCTCGCCGTCGCGAACACCTCGGCGCCCGCCCGGCGCGCCAGCTGCACCGCGGCCATCCCGACGCCGCCGGCCGCCGCGTGGATCAGCACGGACTGCCCGGCGCGCAGGCCGCCGAGGTCGAAGAGGCCGTAGCAGGCGGTCACGAAGGCGACCGGCACGGTCGCCGCCTCGGCGAACGTCCACCCGGCCGGGATCCGCGCCAGCCGACGGGCGTCGGCGGCGGCGCGGGGCGCGAAGGCGTCGTCGACCAGGCCGAACACGCGGTCGCCGACGGCGAGGTCGCGGACCGCGGAGCCGATCTCGACGACCACGCCCGCCGCTTCCGAGCCAAGGCGGCCGTCCGGGTCGGGGTACATGCCGAGGGAGATGAGCACGTCCCGGAAGTTCAGCCCGGCCGCGCGCACCTCGATCCGGACGTCACCCGCACCGAGCGGCGCCTCGGTCGTCTCGGCCAGGACCAGGCCGTCGGTGGTCCCGGTGCCGGTGGTGACGAGCTGCCAGGAGCCGCCGGTGGGCGTCAACGGCATCCCGGTCGCCCGGACCAGCCTCGGCGCCGACGCCGTGCCTTCGCGCAAGAGCAGCTGCGGCTCACCGAATGTATCCACAGTGGACAACAGGGCGTGGGACCGCGGGTCGTCGTCGACGTCGATCAGGAGGAACCGGCCCGGGTGTTCCGCCTGCGCGGACCGCACCAGGCCGCCCGCGGCCGCCGCCGCGAGGTCGCCGCCGGCCGCACCGCGGGTGACGAACACGAGCCGGCCCGATCGCTCTTCGGCGAGCCAGGTCTGCAGCTTTTCCAGGACCCGGCCGGTGGTTTCGTGCACGTCCTCCCCGGCCACCGCCTCGAAGACGAGCTCCTCGCGCGGGGCCGCGGGATCGGCGGTGACCTCGGTCCAGACCTGTTCGAACAGCGTGTCGGGGAGGGTGGCCGACGCGGCCGCGACCGGGCGCAGCAGCAGCGAGCCCACGGTCACCACCGGCGCACCGGTGGTGTCCCACGCGGTGAGCGCGACGGCGTTCTCCCCCGCCGGCGACAGCCGGACCCGCAGCGCGGTGGCACCGGTCGCGTGCACCGCGACGCCCGTGAAGGAGAACGGGACCCGTGCGGAACCGTCGTCGGGCGTGACGATACCGAGGCCGAGGGGGTGCAGCGCCGCGTCGAGCAGGGCCGGGTGCAGGGCGAACCCGGTGGCGTCGAACGGTTCCGGTAGCGCCGCTTCGGCGAACACCTCGGCGCCGTCCCGCCAGACGCGGGTGAGGCCGCCGAACGCTTCGCCGTAGCCGAAGCCCATCGCGGCGAGCCGCGGGTAGAGCCCGGCGACGTCGACCGCTTCGGCTCCGGACGGCGGCCACGCGGGCTGATCCCCGGCCCGGACTGCCGAACGGCTGACGCTGCCGGTCGCGTGCCGGGTCCAGCCGGCGTCGGAACCGGCGGGCCGGGAGGAGACCGCGACCGGGCGGCGGCCGTCCGGGTCCGCCGGACCGGCCGACACCTGCACGGTGACCGCGCCACGGGCGGGCAGTATCAGCGGCGCGGCGAAGGTCAGTTCGTCGATGACGTCGCAGCCGGCCTGGTCGCCGGCCTGCACCACCAGTTCGAGCAGCGCGGTGCCGGGCAGCAGGACGGTACCGGACAGCGCGTGCCCGGCCAGCCACGGGTGCGTCTCCAGCGACAACCGTCCACTGAGGACGATGCCGTCGTCGCCGGCCAGCTCGACCGCCGCGCCGAGCAGGGGGTGATCGAGCGCGCCGACGCCGACCGCGCCCAGGTCGCCCCGGGCCGCCCCGGCGCGCGGCCAGTAACGCTCCCGCTGGAAGGGGTAGGTCGGGAGCTCGATGCGGCGGCCGCCGGGGAAGAACGCGGCCCAGTCGACGTCGACGCCGTGGACGTGAACAGTGCTCAACGCTGTGAGCAGTGCTCTCTCTTCGTCGCGGTCACGTCGCAGGGCGGGGACGGCGGTGCCGTCGACCAGCGCGCTGAGGACCCCGTCCGGGCCCAGCTCGAGGAAGATCTCGGCGCCCGCGGCCTGCAGGGTCGAGACACCGTCGGCGAACCGGACGGCCTCCCGGACGTGCCGGACCCAGTAGTCCGCCGTGAACGGCTCGGCGAGAGCACCGCTCACATTCGAGAGCACCGGTATCTCTGCCGGGTGGTGCTCCAGGGTTTCTGCCACCGCGCGGAAGTCCGCCAGGATCGGATCCATCAGCGGCGAGTGGAACGCGTGACTCACCTTCAGTCGCTTGGTCTTGACGCCGTCCGCGGCGAACCCGGCGGCGATGTCGAGCACCACGGCTTCGACCCCGGAGATCACCACCGACGCCGTCCCGTTCACCGCCGCGACGGACACGCCGTCGCAACCGTCCACGGCGGACAGGACGGCGGCCTCGGACGCGGCGACGGAGACCATCGCGCCCCCGGCGGGCAGTGCCTGCATCAGCGACGCCCGCGCCGCGACCAGGCGGCACGCGTCCGCCAGGGACAGCACCCCGGCGACGTGCGCGGCGGAGATCTCGCCGATCGAGTGCCCGGCCACGAAGTCCGGCCGGACGCCGAACGACTCGACCAGCCGGAACAACGCGACCTCGACCGCGAACAGCGCGGGCTGCGTGAACTCGGTCCGGTCGAGCAGCTCCGGGTCGCCGAAGGCTTCCGGCAGTTCCGGGCCGAAGTGCGCGCACACCTCGTCGAACGCCGCCGCGTAGACCGGGAACCGCTCGTACAGGCCGCGGCCCATGCCGGCCCGCTGCGCCCCCTGGCCGGTGAACAACACGGCCAGCAGCGCGTCCGGGTCGGCGGTGCCGGTGACGACGTCGTCGCCGAGCACGACCGCGCGGCGGTCGAGCCGGGTCCGGGTGGTGGCCAGCGAGAACCCGACGTCCACCGGGTTCGCGTCCACCTCGCGGACCTGCGCGGTCAGGGCGGCAAGGGCTGCTTCGTCGTGGGCGGAAAACACCCAGGGCAGCAGCGCGTCCGTCGGCTCGGGCTCGGGCTGCGGCGGGACGCCCGGTGCCTGTTCGAGGATCGTGTGGACGTTGGTGCCGCTGACGCCGAACGCCGAGACGGCGGCCCGGCGCGGCCGGTCGTGGTCCGGCCAGTCACGGGCCTCGGTGAGCAGCTCGACGGAACCGGCCGACCAGTCCACCTGGGACGACGGGGCGTCGACGTGCAGTGTCCGCGGGAGGACGCCGTGCCGCAGCGCCTCGACCGTCTTGATCACCCCGGCCATCCCGGCCGCGGCCTGCGTGTGGCCCAGGTTGGACTTGACCGAGCCGAGCCACAACGGCGTCGAGCGGTCCTGGCCGTAGGTGGCGAGCAACGCCTGCGCCTCGATCGGGTCGCCCAGCCGGGTCCCGGTGCCGTGCGCCTCCACCGCGTCGACGTCCGAAGCGGACAGACCGGCGTTGGCCAGCGCGGCCCGGATCACCCGCTGCTGGGACGGACCGTTCGGGGCGCTCAGGCCGTTGGACGCGCCGTCCTGGTTGACCGCCGAACCGCGGACGACGGCGAGCACCGTGTGTCCGTTGCGCTGGGCGTCGGAGAGCCGCTCCAGCAGCACCAGGCCGACGCCCTCGCCCCAGCCGGTGCCGTCGGCCGCGTCGGCGAAGGCCTTGCAGCGGCCGTCGGAAGCCAGGCCGCGCTGGCGGGCGAACTCCAGGAACGCCATCGGCTTGGCCATGATCGCGACGCCGCCGGCCAGCGCGAGCGAGCACTCGCCCTGCCGCAGCGACTGGGCGGCCAGGTGCATCGCGACCAGCGCCGACGAGCACGCGGTGTCCACCGTGACGGCGGGGCCCTCCAGCCCGAAGGTGTAGGACAGCCGCCCGGACATCACGCTGGGTGCCTCGCCGGTGAGCAGGTAGCCCTCCGAACCGGGCTCGAGGTCGGCGCCGTAACCGGAGGTGCTGGCCCCGACGAACACGCCGGTCCGGCTGCCGCGCAGGGTGGCCGGGTCGAGCCCGGCGCGTTCGAACACCTCCCACGACGTCTCCAGCAGCACGCGCTGCTGGGGGTCCATGGCGAGGGCTTCGCGCGGCGAGATGCCGAAGAAGCCCGCGTCGAAGTCCGCCGCGCCGGCCACGAACCCGCCGACCTCGGCGAAGCCGGCGTTGCCGAACGAGGTCAGGTCCCAGCCGCGGTCGGCGGGGAACTCCGTCAGCGCGTCGACGCCGTCGGCAACCAGCCGCCAGAGGTCCTCCGGCGAGCGCACGCCGCCGGGGAACCGGCAGCCCGTCGCCACGATCGCGATCGGTTCGTCGACGGCCGCCGCGGCGGTGACCACCGCGGTTTCGGTGCGGCCGAGCAGCAGCCGGTGCAGTTCGGCGGCGAGCGCGGCCGGGTTCGGGTGGTCGAACACCAGTGTCGCGGGCAGGGTCAGGCCGGTCGCCGCGTTGATGCGGTTGCGCACCTCGACCGCGGTCAGCGAGTCGAAGCCGAGTTCCCGGAACGCCCGTCCGGCCGGGACCGCCGTCGCCGAGTCGTGCCCGAGCACCGATGCGGCCTGGCCGCGCACGAGGTCGAGCAGCAACCGGCGCGCTTCGGCCTCGCCCAGCTCCGCGACCCGGCGGGCCAGCGCCGGACGCGCCGGCGCCGGCTCGTCGGCGGCTTCGAGGAGCGCCCGGACCTCGGGGATGTCCTCGATCAGCGGACGCCGCCGGGACAGCGTGAAGCCGGGCGCGAACCGGGCCCAGTCGACGTCGGCGACGGCCAGGAAGACCTCCCGCGCGTCCAATGCCTGGCAGAGCGCCTCCACCGCGGCTTCCGGCGCCATCTCCCGCAGGCCGCGGCGGCGCAGCTGGTCCTCCAGCTCGACGTCGCCTGCCATGCCCCCGCCGCCCCAGAAGCCCCAGGCGACCGAGGTCGCGGCGGCCCCGCGGGCCCGGCGCTGCTCGGCGAGCGCGTCGAGGTAGGCGTTGCCCGCCGCGTAGGCGCCCTGGCCGCCGCTGCCCCAGACGCCGGCGTTCGAGGAGAAGAGCACGAAGGCGTCGAGGTCGTCGCCGAGCAGTTCGTCGAGGTTCCGGGCGCCCGCGACCTTGCCGCCGATGACGTCGGCGAACTCGGCCGGGGTGGTGTCCAGCACCGGGGTGGCCTGCGGCAGCCCGGCCGCGTGCACGACCGCACGCACCGGCTCGGCCAGGCCGGCCAGCAGCGCGGCGAGGGCGGCGCGGTCGGCGACGTCGCACGCCGCGATCGTCACGCACGTCCCGAGCGCGGCGAGTTCGGCTTCGAGTGCGGCGGCACCCGGCGCGTCCGGGCCGCGGCGGCTGGTCAGCACCAGGTGCTCGGCGCCGTCGGCGGCGAGGCGCCGGGCGACGTGCCCGCCCAGCGCGCCGGTGCCCCCGGTGATCAGGACCGTGCCGCGCGGCTTCCACCGCTGCGCCACCGGGGTGAACGGCGCCCGGACCAGCCGGCGCGCCAGCAACCCGGACGGCCGGATCGCGAGCTGGTCCTCACCGTCCACTCCGGACAGTGCGGCGGCGAGCAAGGCCGCGGTCGCCGCGTCCGGCTCGGCGGGCAGGTCGAGCAGGCCGCCCCAGATCCCGGGCAGTTCGAGGCCGATCACCCGGCCCAGGCCCCACGTCATCGCCTGTGCGGGCCGGATGTCGTCGCCGGCCACGCCGCCGCGGGTCAGCAGCCACAGTGGCGTCTCGACGATGGCCTGAGCCAAGGCGAGGTTGGCGATGGCTCCACCGGTTTCGTCGAGCGCGAGCAGCGACACGACACCGGCGAACCCTTCGGCGCCGGTGAACTCGGACGTCACGACCGGCTCGGCGCCGTGGGCGGCCAGGGCATCCGGAACGCCTGCGTCGTCGCAGCCTTCGGGGACGACGACCAGCCACCGCCCGGACAGCTCCGGCGCGGACGGCGTGGCTACCGGCTTCCATTCGATGCGGTACCGCCACGAGTCCACTTCGGACGCAACGCGCGTCCGGCCGCGCCAGCGGGTCAGCGCGGGCAGGACCTCGGCCAGGGTGCTGCCGGGCTCGACGTCGAGGGTGCCCGCGACGGCGTCGAGGTCGAGACCGTCCACGGCGGCCCAGAACGCGGCGTCCACCGGGTCCGCGGCCGCGGTGCCCGCGTCGAGCCAGTAGCGACGGCGCTGGAACGCATAGGTGGGCAGCTCGACGCGGCGGGCGCCGGGGAACGCGGGCGTCCAGTCGACCGCGACCCCGCGCACGTGCGCCTCGCCGAGCGAGCGGAGGAAACGCTCGTACCCGCCGTCGTCCCGGCGCAGGGAACCGAGCGCCTCGACGCCCTCGGTCTCGCCGATCGCCGTGGTCAGCACGGGGTGCGGTGAGGACTCGACGAACGTGGCGAAGCCTTCCGCGGCGAGCGTGCGCACCGCAACGTCGAGCCGGACGGTTTCGCGAAGGTTGGTGTACCAATAGCGCGCGTCCAGCTCGGCGCCGTCGAGCCAGGTACCGGTGACGGTCGAAAAGAACGCGATGTCGCCGGTCCGCGGCCGGATCGGGGCCAGCACGTCGAGGAGCTCGGCGCGCAGCTGCTCAACCTGCGCCGAGTGGGACGCGTAGTCGACGGGAATCCGCTTCGCGCGCACGCCGTCCGCCTCGCACGCGGCGACCAGCGCGTCCAGCGCCGCGGGCGCACCCGAGACGACGACGGCGGCCGGGCCGTTCACCGCGGCGATCGACAGCCCGTCGGTCAGCCGAGCTTCGACGGCCGCGAGAGGAGCAGCGACCGACACCATCCCGCCGCCGCCGGCCAGTGCCAGGATGGCCCGGCTGCGCAACGCCACCACGCGGGCACCGTCCTCGAGGGACAGCGCGCCCGACACCACCGCCGCGGCGATCTCGCCCTGTGAGTGGCCGACGACCGCGTCCGGCACCACGCCGAACGACCGCCACAGCTCGGCCAGCGACACCATCACGGCCCACAACGCGGGCTGGACGACGTCGACACGAGCCAGTGCCTCGGCGTCGGCCAGGACGTCCCGCAACGACCAGTCCACCAAGGCGCTCAAGGCAGAAGCGCACTCGTCGAGACGGGCCGCGAACGCCGGTGAGGACCCCGCCAGCTCCAGAGCCATCCCGGCCCACTGCGAACCCTGCCCGGGAAACACGAGCGCAGTACGGCCGGGGGCAACCGTCCCGGTGACCACGTTCGGCGCCGGGAGCCCCTCGGCCAGCGCGGAAAGCCCGTCGGACAACGCCGTCCGGTCGCCGGTGACGACCGCGCGGTGCGGAAAGCCGGTGCGCGAGGTGGCCAGCGAGAACGCGATGTCCGCGACGCTGCCCTCGTGTTCCCGAAGGGCAGCGGCCTGCGCCTGCAGTGCTTCGGGCGTCTTGGCGGACAGCACCCACGGCACGACCACAGGCTCGGGTGCCGGCTCGGCGTCGGCGGTGTCGCCCTGTTCGAGGATGACGTGGGCGTTCGTGCCGGAGATGCCGAACGACGAGATGGCCGCCCGCCGCGGCCGCGGCCGCTCCCACGGTTGCGGCTCGCCGAGCAGCCGGACGGCACCGCTGTCCCAGTCCACATAGGACGACGGCGTCCCGGCGTGCAGCGTGCGCGGCATCACGCCGTGCCGCAGCGCCTGCACGGTCTTGATCACCCCGGCCACCCCGGCCGCGGCCTGGGTGTGGCCGATGTTCGACTTGAGCGAGCCGAGCCACAGCGGTTCGGCGCGGTCCTGGCCGTAGGTCGCCAGCAGGGCCTGCGCTTCGATCGGGTCGCCCAGCGCGGTGCCGGTGCCGTGCGCCTCCACCAGATCGACGTCCGAAGTGGACAGCCCGGCGTCGGCGAGCGCCGCGCGGATCACGCGCTGCTGGGCCGGTCCGCTGGGCGCGCTGAGGCCGTTGGACGCGCCGTCCTGGTTGAGTGCGCTGCCGCGCAGCACGGCGAGCACCGGGTGCCCGAGCCGCCGGGCGTCGGACAGCCGTTCGACGAGCACCAGTCCGGCGCCCTCGGCCATGCCCATGCCGTCGGCCTCGGCCCCGAACGCCTTGCAGCGCCCGTCGGCGGCCAGCCCGCGCTGCCGGCTGAAGGCGGTCAACGACGACGGCGTCACCATCACCGCCACGCCACCCGCGAGGGCCAGCGAGCACTCCCCGCGGCGCAAAGCCTGTGCTGCCAGGTGCAACGCGACCAGCGACGACGAGCAGGCGGCGTCGATCGTGATGGCGGGGCCTTCCAGCCCGAGCGTGTAGGCGACGCGGCCGGACAGCACGCTCGACACGCTGCCGGTGAGCAGGTGGCCTTCGAGGCCGTCCGGGATTTCCCGCATCCGGGCGTGGTAGTCCTGGTAGTTCGCGCCGACGAAGACACCCGCGGGTTCGCCGCGCAGGGTGACCGGGTCGATCCCGGCGTGCTCGATCGCCTCCCACGAGATCTCCAGCAGGAGCCGCTGCTGCGGGTCCATGGCCAGCGCTTCGCGCGGCGAGATGCCGAAGAAGCCGGCGTCGAACTCGGCGACGTCGTGCAGGAAGCCGCCTTCGCGGACCGTCGACGTCCCCTGCACGTCGGCGTCGCCGCCGAACAGCTTCGCGAGGTCCCAGCCGCGGTCGGTCGGGAACCCGGAAATGGCGTCGCGGCCTTCGGTGACCAGCTCCCACAGGTCGTCCGCGGACCGCACGCCGCCCGGGTACCGGCAGCCCATGCCGATGATCGCGATCGGGTCGGCGGCGTCCGCCGCCCGGGTCACCACGGCCGGCCCGGTGCGGGCGCCGAGCACGGCGTCCCGCAGGTGCGCGGCCAGCCGCCGCGGGGTCGGGTGGTCGAAGACCAGCGTCGCGGGCAGCCGCAGCCCGGCCGCGGCGGCGATCCGGTTCCGCACGTCCAGGGCGGTCAGCGAGTCGAAACCGAGGTCGGTGAACGGCCGGTCCGGGTCGACGGCGGTGCCGCCGGCGTGCCCGAGCACTGCGGCGGCCTGGGTGCGGACCAGGTCCAGCAGCAGCCGGTCGGCGTCGTCGCCGGACAGCCCGGCGAGCTGCGCGGCCAGCGGCGTGGATTCCGCCACCGGCGTCGCGGCCTCCGGCAGCTGCCGGACCTGGGGCAGGTCGTCGAACAGCGGCCGGGCGCGGCCGGCGGTGAACACCGGCAGGAACCGGGCCCAGTCGACGTCGGCGAGCACCACGAACGCTTCGTCGTGACCGAGGGTTTCGTGCAGACCGGCGATCGCCGTGGCCGGGTCCATCAGCGGCAGCCCGCGACGCGCGAGCTGACCGGAGTCGACGCCCTCGGACATCCCGCCCCGGCCTTCGATCTCCGTCGGCGCCCAGACGCCCCAGGCGATCGACGTCGCGGTCGCGCCGCGGGCCCGGCGCTGCTCGGCGAGGGTGTCGAGGAAGGTGTTGGCGGCGGAGTAGGCCGCATGGTCGCCGCTGCCCCACACCCCGGCGATGGAGGAGAACAGCACGAACCGGTCCAGGTCGTCGCCGAGCAGGGCGTCGAGGTTCCGGGCGCCGGCTACCTTCGCGCGGACGACGTCGGCGAAGCCCGGCACGGTCGTCTCGGTGACCGGCAGCAGCTCGACCGTCCCGGCGGCGTGGAAGACCGAGCGGACCGGCTCGCCGAGGTCCGCCAGCAGCGCGGCGAGGGCGTCGCGATCGGCGACGTCGCAGCACGCGAGGGTGACGCGGGTGCCGAGCGCCTCCAGCTCGGCGGCCAGCTCGCGCGCCCCGGGGGCGTCCGGCCCGCGACGGCCGGTCAGGACCAGGTGGGCGGCGCCTTCCGCGGCGAGCCAGCGGGCGACGTGCGTGCCGAGGGCCCCGGTGCCGCCGGTGACGAGGATCGTGCCCTCGGGCCGCCAGGTCCGCGGGCGTTCGCCCCGGCCGGCGGTGCGCAGCCGCCGGACGCGGAGGCCACCCGGCCGGACGGCGACCTGGTCCTCGTCGCCGCGGGCGGCGAGGACCCGCCCCAGCCGGTCGAGTTCGGCGGCGCCGGGATCCGGCGTGAGGTCGACCAGGCCGCCCCAGCGGCCGGGGTGTTCCAGCGCGAGGACGCGGCCGAGGCCCCAGAGCAGCGACTGCTCGAGGCCGGTCAGCTCGTCGGCGGGTCCGGTGCGGACCGCGCCGCGGGTCAGCACCCACAGCGGGGCGGCGATCCCGGCGTCGCCCAGCGCCTGGGCCAGGACGAGGGTCAGGACCAGCCCGGCCGGGCTCGCGGGGAACTCCGGGTGCGGGCGTTCGTCGGCGGCCAGCAGCGAGAGCACGCCGTCGAACGGCCCGGCCAGCCGCCCGGCCACCGTGGCGCGGTCGTCGGCCGGGGTGAGCACGAGGGTCTCGACGTCGGCGGTGCGGGCGAGGGTGTCCACGACGTCCTGGCCGGTGCCGTCTTCGCCGCGCACGACCAGCCAGCGCCCGGACGGCGCGGCGGCGGGCAGCTCCGCCGGCTTCCAGGTGATCCCGTACCGCCAGGTGTCCACAGTGGACTCCACGGCCCGGCGACGGCGCCACTGCGCCAGCGCCGGGAGGACCTCTTCCAGGGGCGTGTCGACCGAGACGCCGAGGGTGCCCGCGAGGTCCGCCGGGTCCGCGCGGTCCACGACGTCCCAGAACCGCGCGTCGGCGGGTGCGGCTTCGCGACGGCCGTCCCCGGTGCGCAGCCAGAAGCTTTCCCGCTGGAAGGCGTAGGTGGGCAGGTCGACGCGGCCCGCGCCGGGGAACGCCGGGGTCCAGTCGACCGGGACGCCGGCGCAGTGCGCCTCGCCCAGGGCCCGCTGGAAGCGGGCGAGACCGCCGTCACCGCGGCGCAGGGTGCCCAGCGCGGTCGCCCGCTCGCCGATGGCCATCGTCAGCACGGGGTGCGGCGAAGCCTCGATGAACGTGCCGAAGCCGCGCTCGGTCAGCGTCCGCACGGCGTCGTCGAGCAGCACTGTCCGGCGGAGGTTGGTGTACCAGTACCGCGCGTCGAGCTCGGCGCCGTCGGCCCAGTCCCCGGTGACGGTGGAGAAGAACCCCGTCCCGGCCGTCCGCGGCGCGATCGGGGCGAGCACGCTCAGCAGTTCGTCACGGATTTCTTCGACCTGCACGGAGTGCGACGCGTAGTCCACGGGGATCCGCTTCGCGCGGATGCCGTCGGCCGCGCAGGACGCGAGCAGCGCGTCGAGGGCGTCCGGGGCTCCGGAGACCACCACCGCGGCCGGCCCGTTCACCGCCGCGATCGACAGTCCCTCGGTCAGCCGTTCCTCGACGACCTCGAGGGACGCTGCCACGGAGACCATGCCACCTCGGCCCGCCAGGGCCAGGATCGCCTTGCTCCGCAGCGCGACCACCCGAGCACCGTCCTCAAGGGACAGCACACCCGCGACGACGGCGGCGGCGATCTCGCCCTGCGAGTGCCCCAGAACGGCGTCCGGCACCACACCGTACGAGCGCCACAGCTCGGCCAGCGACACCATGACGGCGAACAACGCCGGCTGCACCACGTCGACGCGCTGCAACGCCTCCGCGTCGGCCAGCACGTCGGGCAGCGACCAGTCCACGAAGGAGCTCAAGGCCGCCGCGCACTCGTCGAGCCGCGCGGCGAACACCGGCGACGAATCCACCAGTTCGAGGGCCATCCCGGCCCATTGCGAACCCTGCCCCGGGAAGACCAGCGCCACTTTGCCCGGCTTCCCGGCGATGCCCGACACGACGGAGTCGTCCGGCGCGCCCTGGGCGACCGCGGCGAGCCGGCGGAGCAGTTCGGCCCGGTCGCTGCCGACCACGACGGCCCGGTGCTCGAACCGCGCCCGCGTCACGGCCAGCGAGTAGCCGACCTCCGCGAGCCCGAGACCGTCCACATCGGAAAGCGAAGCTGCCTGCGCGCGCAGGGCTTCTGCGGTGCGCCCCGAAACAACCCACGGCACGACGGCGGGCGTCGGCGCGGCGGCCACGGGTTCGACGGGCGGCGCGGCTTCGAGAATGGCGTGCGCGTTGGTGCCGCTGATGCCGAACGAGGAGACGGCCGCCCGCCGCGGGTGGTCCCGCTCGGGCCATTCGACGTCATCGGCCAGCAGCCGCAGCGTGCCTGCCGACCAGTCCACTTCGGACGTCGGACGGCCGGCGTGCTTCGACGCGGGCAGGGTCGCGTGCTGCAGCGCCAGCACGGCCTTCATCACCCCGGCGACGCCGGCCGCGGCCTGCGTGTGCCCGATGTTCGACTTCACCGAACCCAGCCAGAGCGGCCGTTCCGGCGACCGGCCGCGGCCGTAGGTCCCCAGCAGCGCCTGCGCCTCGATCGGGTCGCCGAGCGGGGTGCCGGTGCCGTGCGCCTCCATCAGGTCGACCTGGCTCGCCGCCACCCGGGCGTTGGCGAGCGCGTCGAGGATGACCCGTTCCTGCGACGGCCCGTTCGGGGCGCTGAGCCCGGTGGACGCGCCGTCGGAGTTGACCGCTGAGCCGCGCACGACCGCGAGCACCGGGTGCCCGTGCCGCTGGGCGTCGGAAAGCCGTTCCAGCACCAGCATCCCGGCGCCCTCGGCGGCGCCGAAGCCGTCGGCGTCCGCGGAGAACGGCTTGCACCGGCCGTCCGGCGAGAGCGCCCGCTGCCGGCTGAGCTCGATGAGGATGCCCGGCGTCGCCATCACCGTCACCCCGCCGGCCAGGGCCAGCGAACACTCGTCGCGGCGCAGCGCCTGCACCGCCCAGTGCAGCGCCACCAGCGACGACGAGCAGGCGGTGTCGACGGTGACCGCGGGCCCCTCCAGGCCCAGGACATAGGCGATCCGGCCGGAGGCGACGCTGGTGATGGTGCCGGTGAGCAGGTGCCCTTCGACGGACTCGGGCACCTGGTGCGAGCTCGGCGCGTAGTTCTGCTGCATCGCCCCGACGAACACGCCGGTGCGGCTCGACCGCAGCGTCCGCGGGTCGATGCCGCCGCGTTCGAGGGCCTCCCACGACGTCTCCAGCAGCAGCCGCTGCTGCGGGTCCATGGCCAGCGCTTCCCGCGGCGAGATGCCGAAGAAGGCGGCGTCGAACCGGTCGGCGTCGTGCAGGAACGCGCCGCCGCGCATGGAAAACGTGCCGGGCTTCGACGGGTCCGGGTCGTAGCGGGAGGCCCAGTCCCGGTTGACGGGCAGCTCCCCGACGACGTCGCCGCCCTCGGACACCAGGCGCCACAACGCTTCCGGCGTCTCGATCCCGCCCGGGAAGCGGCAGCCCATGCCGACGATCGCGATCGGCTCGGTCTCCCGTGCCTCGAAGTCCCGCAACCGCTGCTTGGCCTGGCGCAGGTCCGCGGTGGCCAGCTTCAGGTAGTCGCGGAGCTTGTCCTCGTTCGCCATGTGCCGTCAACTCCGTGCGTTGTCCGCCTGAGGTGTCTCAGGACAGGTCGAGCTCCCGATCGAGCAGTGCGAAGATTTCGTCGTCCGACGCGGCGTCGAGCGGAGCGTCCCCGGCTCCGGCGTCGCTCGCTTCGACGGCGCCGTCCAGCCGGAACAGCAGGTCGCGCAGGCGGACCTTGACCCGGCCGTGCAGCGGCGGCCCGCCCGGCTCGCCGAACAGCGCTTCCTCCAGCCGGTCGAGGCCGGCGAGCACGTCGGTGTCCGCGGGGCTCAGCTCGGCCAGCAGGTGCCCGGCCAGCGCGGCCGGCGTCGGGTAGTCGAAGGCCAGCGTCGTGCGCAGCTTGAGCCCGGTTGCCTCGGTGAGCCGGTTGCGCAGCGCCACCGCGGTCAGCGACTCGAAGCCGAGGTCGGTGAACGCGTCGTCGCCGCCGATCCCGGCCGCGGTGTCGCGGCCGAGCACGTCCGCGGTGTGCTCGCGGACCAGGTCCAGCAGCAGTTCGGCGCGCGCGGGCGCGGGCAGCGCGGCCAGCTTGGCGGCGAAGCCGCCGTCCGGCGCGGGCCGGCGCTCCGGCCCGGTGTGCGGGGCGCGGACGTACGCCTCCGGCAGGGCACCGAGGACGACGTGCTCGGCGGCGCAGACCGGCCGGCCCAGCTCGTCGGCCGCGGCCACCGACACCGAGTCCGGGCCGGTGGCACGCAACCGGACGCGCAGTGCCGTCGCCCCCGCGGTGTGCACGCTCAGGCCGCTCCACGCCGACGCGAGCCAGCCGCCGGACTCCGCCGCGGCGGGGAACAACGCGACCGCCTGCAGCGCGGCGTCCAGCAACGCGGGGTGGATCCCGTAGCCGGCCCCGCTGCCCGCCTCCGGCGGCAACGCCGTTTCGGCGAACAGCTCGCCGTCGCGCGACCAGGCCGCGGTGAGGCCGGCGAACGCGGGCCCGAGTTCGATCCCGTACCCCCGCAGGCGTTCGCGGACGGCCGTGACGTCCTCCGGGCGCGCCCCGGCCGGCGGCCACTCGGCCGGCACCGGCTCGCCCGGCGCCGAACCCGCGGTCTCGGCCATGATCCCGGTCGCGTGCCGGGTCCACGGGCCGCCCTGGGCGGCGCCGACGGAGTCCGGCCGGGCGAACACGCCGATCCGGCGCGCCCCGGCGTCGTCGACCGGGCCGATCCGCACCTGCAGGCACAGCGCGTCCTCGGCGAAGACGACCGGCAGGTGCTGGGTGAGCTCCTCGATCCGGGCGCAGCCCAGCTCGCCGGCCGCGTGCACGATCAGCTCGACGAGCACGGCCGAGGGCAGCACGGTCCGGCCGAGCACGGTGTGCCCGGCCAGCCACGGGTGCTGCGCGGCCGAAAGGCGGCCGGTGAACAGCCAGCCGCCGTCTTCGGCGAGTTCCACGGCGGCGCCGAGCAGCGGGTGCCCGGCGGCCAGCAGGCCGGCGGCGGCGACCGTGGCGTCCGCGCCGGACTCCGGCAGGGACACCGGTTCGGCCACGCCGGGGAAGGCCGCGGTCCAGTCCACACTGGCCCCCGACACGTAGGCCGCGGCGAGCGAGCCGAGGAACGAGCGCGGGCCGGCCTCGCGACGGCGGATCGTGCCGAGCACCACGGCCCCGCCGTCGAGGGCGTCGATCGTGTCCTGCACCGCGACCGTGAGCACCGGGTGCGGGCTGATTTCGGCGAAGACGCCGTGGCCCTGCTCGACCAGCCCGCGGGTGGCCTCGTCGAAGCGGACGGGGTTGCGCAGGTTGCGGAACCAGTAGCGGGCGTCGAGCGCGGCGGTGTCCAGGGGGCCTTCGGTCACCGTGGAGTGGAACGGGACGACGGTGGACACCGGGGTCAGCGGCGCGAGGTCGGTCAGCAGCCGGTCGCGGATGTCGTCGATGTGCCGCGAGTGGGCGGCCAGCCCGACCGGGATCCGCCGGGCCCGCACGCCGTCGGCGGTCAGGTCGGCCAGGAGGTCGGCGACCGCCGCGGAATCGCCGGAGACGATCACCCAGGAAGGCGCGTTCACCGCGCCGATGTCCAGCCCGTCGCGGCCGGTCAGGCGCGCCCGCACCTCGGCCACCGGCAGCGGCACCGAGATCATGTCGCCCCGGCCGGACAGCGTCGCCTGCGCGCTGCTCCACAACGCGGCCACGCGCATGCCGTCCTCATGGGACAGAGCACCGGTCACGCAGGCGGCGGCCACCTCACCGAGGCTGTGCCCGACGACGGCGGCCGGTTCGACGCCGTGCGCGCGCCACAGCGCGGCCAGCGCCACCATGACCGCGAACAGCACCGGCTGCACGATGTCGGCGCCGTCCTCCAGCGTCGGCGCGCCGGAATGTCCACGAAGGACGTCCACAACGGACCAATGGGCGAACCGCGCGAGCGCGGCGTCGCAGCGGGCGAGTTCCGCAGCGAACACCGTCGACCACTCCAGCAGGTCCAGGGCCATCCCCGGCCACTGCGACCCCTGGCCGGGGAAGACGAACACGACCCGCTCGGCGCGCCGGGCGCTGCCGCGCACGACGCCGGGCGGGTTCTGCCCGGCCGCCAGCGTCTCCAGCCCGCGCAGGCCGTCGACGCGGCCACCGGCCAGCAGGACGGCCCGGTGCGCGCGGCCGGTGTCCTCGGCGGCGACCGAGCGCGCGAACGACTCGAACGGCGTGTCCGGGTGGTCGGCGAGGTACCGCGCGAGCCGGTGCGCCTTCGACCGCAGGCCCGCCTTGCTGTCGGCGGAGACGATCAGGGGCACGACGTCGTGCCCGCGGCCGGTGTGCTCGTGCTCGCTGGTCAGGGTCGGGGTGGCCACTCGTTACCTCCCGGGGTCAGGGCAGCCGCACGGAGAACGGGTTCCGGAACACGTCACCCGGGTCCCACCGCGCCTTGACCCGCTGCAGCCGCGGGTAGTTGTGCTGGTGGTAGAGCTCGTGCCAGGCCAGCCCGGAGGCGTTCCACCGCTCGTCCTGGACGTCGAAGTCCGGGTTGTTCACGTAGGACCCGTTGGTGCGCTCGTCCGGCACCGGCACGCCGCCGGTTTCCGCGTAGACGTCCGCGTAGAACTCGCGCAGCCACGCCAGGTGGGGGTCGGGCTGCTCGGAGGCGTCCCAGTGCGTGGAGTAGACGAGCTTGAGGATCGAGTCGCGCTGCGCGATCGCCGTCTCGTCCGGCGCGAGGGCGTTCATCCGGCCGCCGCAGCCGACGAACATCACGCCGGCGCGGTGGTTGCCGTAGTCCTCGCGCAGCAGGTGCCGGTACAGCTTCGCGGCCTGCTCGTCGGTGCAGCGTTTCCGCAGGTCCGCGGCCTTGATCTTGAAGCTCAGCGTGTGGTCGCCGCTGTCGGCGATGCCGCCCCACGACGTCGCGTGCAGCCACGGCAGCTCCTGGCGGCTGCTCAGCGCCGGTTCGACGCCCAGATCGCGGCGGATCGCGGCGACGTAGCCGTCGAGCAGGCCGGCCGCGTTCGGGGCGGCGCTGTCGATCTGTGTCGACATGGCGACGAACTGGGACGCCCGCGTCCCGCACCACAGGCCGCTGTAGAGGTCCTCGTACGGCGAGCCGGGGTCGCTGTGGCGCTCGTACCACTCGCCGTGGTTGCGCAGCAGGCGCGTGAAGGCGGCTTCGCCGAGGGTGTCCCACACCCAGACGTCCTGCTGCACCAGCAGCCGCGCAGGCGGGGTGGGCAGGAGTTCGGCGGGCACGCCGGTCACGCCGGGGATGCGCAGCCAGTAGCGCGTCACGACGCCGAAGTTGCCGCCGCCCCCGCCGGTGTGCGCCCACCACAGATCGTGGTTCTCGTCGCCGGGGTCGCGGGTCGCGACGACCGCCCGCGCGGTGCCGTCCGCGTCCACGACGACCACCTCGACCGCGTGCAGGTGGTCGGAGACGTAACCGAACTTGCGCGACAGCGGGCCGTACCCGCCGCCCGCGATGTGCCCGCCCAGGCCGACGCTCGGGCAGGAACCGGCCGGGATGGTGACGCCCCAGCGCTTGTAGAGCGTCCGGTATGCCTGGCCCACGGTGGCGCCGGGCTCGGCGAAGAAGGCGTCTCGCTCGGCGTCGAAGCCGATCCGGTCCAGTTCGGACAGGTCGATGACCACCTGGACGTCCGGCGCGCCGACCATCGCCTCGACGCAGTGCCCGCCGCTGCGGACCGCGATCCGCCTGCCCTCGCGGACGGCGGTACCGACCGCGGCCACCACCTCTTCGGTGGAGGTGGGCACGCAGACGTAATCGGGCTTGCCGACCCAGCGCTGATTCACCCCGCGCACGAGGTCGGCGTACCGGGCGTCGTCCGGCAGAACTGTTACCACGCCCATCGGTCGCCCTCATTCCCCAGTTTATTCATCCTGGCCGAACACTACGGCGGCGGTCCGGCGCGCTCCAACCCCTAACCCCCCGAAACCACAGCTCGACCTGCCCTTGCTTAGGGGCGCGCTAGGGGTTACCGCCCTGGTCGGCCGCTGCTAGCTTCACTCTGCGGAAATCTTTGTTCTGCTAAAAAACAAGGGCGGGCAATCGTGGCCGAACTCCATTCATGGCACCCGATCGACGAAAACGCGTGCGACGGGGAAGTAATCATCACGGTCGATTTCACGGTCACCGGACGGCCGGAGGCGGGATTCGCCGAACTCGCGAAGCACCTCGAGACGCCGTATGGCATCTGGGAGAGCCTGCCGCCCGCCGTCGGCGACGAGACCGGCATGACCGGCGACGACTACCTCGACCGGTGGACGAGTGAGCTGCGCGCGAGCGGCGCCGAGGTCAAGGCGGTGTTCGGCTACTGCGCGTCCAGCGTGTTCGCGCTCGCCATCGCCGAGCGCATCGCGACCTGGCAGGCGAAGCCGCGGGTGGTGCTCTTCGACCCGACCGCCGCGACCGGCTTCACCGTGCTGCACTACGGCTTCTTCCGCGTGGTGGACGCCTTGGCCGCGGTGCTCACCGAGGACGAGGTGCGGGAGGCGCGCACCGCCGGCGAGGCCGCCCAGCGCACCCACGACGACCTCGAGACGCTCACGAAGGAGTTCGTGCGGCTCTACCGCGAGGTCGGCACCACGGCGTTCGCGCGGGTCGACCTGGACGCCGACCGGGCCGAGGAGCTCGTCTCCTGGTTCAGCAGCTACATGACCTATCTCGTGGCCGCCTCCCAGGTCACCATCACCGGCGACCTCGACGGCGTCGATGTGATCCGCTCCGCCGAACTGCCCGGCGCGCTGGAGATCGGCGCGCGCGAGATCCGGTTCGACATCGACCACTCCGGCCTGCTCAGCCAGCCGGAGGTCGCGCAGGCCGTCCGCGGCCTGCTCCCCTGACCACCCTCCCGGAAGACCAAGCAGGAGAGCTGATGCCGACGTCACCGACCGGTCTGGGCACCGGCACGGAAAGCCAAGCCGAAGCCGCGCTCGCCGGGCACCCCGGCGTCGCACGGGCGCACGTCACCCGCGAGCCCGGGACCGGGCGGCTCGTCGCCCACGTCGTGCCGCAGGACCCCGTCGCCGAAGCCGGCGACGACCGCGCGCGCGTCGACGAGTGGCAGCTCATCTACGAATGGGTCTACGGCGAGCTGCCCGAGGCCGGCGGGCTCGGCGAGAACTTCGTGGGCTGGCACAGCACCTACACCGGGCTACCGATCGAGCTCGCGCAGATGCGGGAGTGGCGGGACGCGACCGTCGAGCGGATCCGCTCGCTGCGGCCCCGCCGCGTGCTGGAAATCGGCGTCGGCACCGGCCTGCTGATGGCCAAGCTCGCGCCGGGGTGCGAGGAGTACGTGGCCACGGACTTCTCCGCGACCGTGATCGAGACGCTCACCGCGCAGGTCGCCGCCGACCCCGCGCTGGCCCACGTGACCCTGCACAACCGCGAAGCCACCGACTTCTCCGGGCTGCCGGCGGACCGCTTCGACACGGTGGTCGTCAACTCCGTCGTCCAGTACTTCCCCGACATCGGCTACCTCGCGGACGTGCTGCGCCAGGCGGCCGCGCTGGTCGTGCCCGGCGGCTCGGTGTTCGTCGGCGACGTCCGGAACCTGCGGCTGCTGCGGGCCTTCCGCGCCGCGGTGCTGGCCGGCGAGGTGGCCGCCGCGCCGGACACGGCCCGGGAACTGGTCGAGAACAGCGTCCTGGAAGAGAAGGAACTGCTCGTCGACCCGGACTTCTTCCCGGCGCTGGCCGCCACCCTGCCCGGGATCGCGGCGGCCGACGTCCGGCTGAAGCGGGCCCGCCACCACAACGAGCTGAGCCGGCACCGCTACGACGCCGTGCTGCGCAAGGAACCCGCGGAGACCGTCGAGCCCGCCCGCACGCTGGCCTGGGACCCGGCCGCGCTGGAGACGCTGCTGAGCGACACCCGGCCGCCGTCCGCGCGGATCACCGGCGTGCCGAACGGCCGGGTCGCCCGCGAGCTGGCCGCGCTGGCGAAGCTGGACACCGGCACCGCGCCCCCCGCGGTGACCGCGCCGGACCCGGAGGACCTGCACGAGATCGGCCGCCGGCGCGGCTACCGGGCCGCGGTGACGTGGTCGGCCGAAGGCCCCGGCCTGGTCGACGTCGTCTACACCCGCGACGGCGAGCCGGACACCGTGCCCGCTTCGGCCGCCACGCCCGGGCTGCCGTTCACCGCGTACGCGAACGCGCCCTCGCTCGCCGCGAAGACCAGCACGTTCGTCGCCGAGCTGCGCGCGTACCTGGCCGCGCGGCTGCCCGCCGAGGCGGTTCCGCACGCCTTCGTCACCGTCGAAGACCTCTCCGAAGGGACCGGACATGCCGACCGCTGAGGGGACGCCGCCGATTCCGGCGACCCGCAAGGAAGAAGGGCTCTGGCTGCTCGAGCGGCTGGTACCCGGCGAAGGCGTCAACAACGTGCCGGGCGTCGCGCTGCGGGTGGCGGGCCGGCTGGACCGGGCCGTCCTGCAGGAAGCCGTCGCGCAGCTGGTACGCCGGTACGACGCGCTGCGGACCGTTTTCCACGCCGGCGAAACCCGGCTCACCAAGTCCGTGCTCACGTCCTTCCCGGTCTGCCTCGAAGGTTCGGCGGACGCCGACGTCGACGCCGGCCTGCGTGAGCTGATCACGCGGCCGTTCACTCTGGACGGAACGCCGCTGCTGCGCGTCGGCCTGTTCCACGGCCCCGAGCACGACTCGGTCGGGGTGGCCGTGCACCACCTCATCTTCGACGGCACGTCGATGTCCATCTTCCTGGAGGAGCTCGCCGCCGCCTACGACGCGGTGCTCGCCGGGGACCTCCCGGACGCCGGCCCGCCCGTCCCGCTCTGGCCGGAGTCCGAGCCGAAGCCGGAGAGCCTCGCCTTCTGGCGCGAGCACCTGCGGGACTTCGACTCCGGCGGCCCCGGCTTGTGGTGCGGCGGCCAGGAGAGCGCGCAGCCGACCCTGCGCGGCGAGCAGCTCGTCCGCCCGTTCTCCGCCGCGGCCAAGGACGTCGTCACCGCGCTGCAGAAGGAACTCAAGGCGCCCGACGTCGTCGTGCTGCTGGCCGCCTACTACCTGCTGCTGCACGCCCACGGCGCCGGCGACGACCTCGCCGTCGGCTTCCCGGTGAACGTCCGCAGCCAGCAGGCCCAGCGCGCGATCGGCTACCACGTCAACATCGTCCCGCTGCGCGTGCGGATCGACCCGGCCGAGACGTTCCGGGCGTTCAGCCGCCGCGTGCGTGACCTGTTCTTCGAGGCGATCGCGCACGCGGACGTGCCGATGGACGTCCTGCTGCCGGAGGTCGAGCGCGCCGGATCGTCCTGGCGCACCACCATGTTCCGGCACGTGTTCAACTACCTGCCCTTCGGCGGGCGGGCGGCCACGAGCATCGGCGGCGCGCCCGCCGAGGTGGTCGAGATCGACCCCGGGCACAGCAAGTTCGACCTCGAGTTCGTCATCCTGCCTTCGGCGGCGGAAAGCCGGGTCAAGGCCGTCTACGGCGCCGAGGTGCTCGACCGCGGCGAGGTCGAGCTGCTGCTGGAGCGCTACGACGCCCTGCTCGTCGCGGCGGCGAGCGCGCCGGACCGGCCGCTGCGCGAGCTGGACGGCTGGGGCGCCACCGACCACGCGGTCCTCGGCACTCCCGGTGCGCCGGCCGGGACGGACACCGTGCTGACCGCGATCGCCCGGCACGTCTCCGAAAGCCCCGGCGCGCCCGCCGTCGTCACCGGCGAAGGCACGACGTCCTACCGGGAGCTGTGGCGGGCCGCGTCGGCGATCACGACCATGCTGGCCGACGCCGGAACGGGACCGGGTGACGTCGTCGCCGTGACCGCCCCGCGCGGCCCGGACCTCGCGGCCGCGATCCTGGGCGGCTGGCTGGCCGGGGCCACGGTCACCACGAACGTCTCCGACGCGAAACTGGTGCTGGACGCCGAGAAGATCTCCTACGCCGTCACGGTGACCGTCGACCCGGACGCCTCGGCCGTGTCCCCGGACAACCCGGCGCTGCCCGGTGTCACACACCGGGAACTCGCCGGCTCCGTCCGGCAGGTCGCCGGGCTGGCGGCCGGCCGTCCGGTGCTGTGGCTCTCGGCAGCCGTTCCGGAGCTGCTCCTGGCCCTGACCACCGGCGTGCCGCTGGTCGTGGCGCCGGACGCGGCCCGCGGCGACGGCCACCTGCTCGCCGGGCTGCTCACCCGCCACGACGTCGGCCTCGTGCACGCCACCCCGCTCGTCTGGGCCCGCGTGGCCGAGCACCTCGGCGAGGCCGTGAGCGGCCGCACCGCGCTGATCGGCGCCGAGCCCGCGCCCGGCCCGCTCGTCCGCACCCTGCGGGCCCTGGAAGCCGACGTCCACACCGTGTTCCCCGCCCGCGGCCGCTGGGTGCTGGCCGACGGCGTGCCGGCTGCGGGGGTCGACGCCGACGTCGTCGCCCCGGACGGGCGGCGGCTGCCGCTGGGCGTGCGCGGCGAACTGCGCCTCGGCGGCACCGCCACCGGCGTGCTCGCGCACTGGCGCCCCGACGGGTCCCTGCACGTCCACGGCCCCCTGGACCGGCAGCTGACGTCCGGCGGCACCCGCGTCGACCTGGCGACCGTGGAGGACGCCCTGACCGCGCACACGGACGTCATCGCCGCCGCGGTCACCCTGCGGCCCGGCGCGGCGGACCTGGTCGCCGTCGTGCAGGCGCCGGACAAGCCGCAGCTCGCAGCCGACCTGGCCCGGCACGCCGAGGCGGTCCTGCCGCCACGGGCACGGCCGACGTGGTACCTGCGGGTCGACGCGCTGCCGGAGACGGCCGCGCACGAGGTGGACCGGGCCGCGGTCGCCGAGCTGGCCGCCACCGCCGGGCCGCCGCCGGAGGCCCCCGCCGAAGCCGCACCCGACGCCACGACCAGCGCCGTCGTGGCGATGTTCGCGGAACTGCTCAAACGCGCCGACGTCACCCCGGACACGAACTTCTTCGCCAGTGGCGGGCATTCGCTGCTGGCCGCCCAGCTCGTCCAGCGGATCCAGAAGCGGACCGGGGTCCGGCTGAAGCTGTCCGCCGCCTTCGCCCACCCGACGCCGGCCGCGCTGGCGGAGCTGATCACCGGGAGCGCCCGATGACCCCGTCCTTCAACCCGGCGCCGGTCCCGTTCAGGCGGGCCGAGACCATGCACGGCCTGTTCGAGTGGTGCGCCTCGCGATGGCCCGGCCGGACCGCGCTGCACCACCGCGGGCGCGACACCACCTACCGGGAGCTGGCGGAACTCGCCGACGCCTACGCGGCCGAACTGCAGGCCCGCGGCGTCGGGCGCGGCTCGATCGTGCCGGTGCTGCTGCCCCGCTCCCCCGAGCTGTTCGCGACGCTGCTGGCGGTGCTGAAGTGCGGCGCCGCCTATGCCGCGCTGGACCTGCGGTGGCCGCCGAGCCGGCTCGGCGAGCTGATCGAGCACCTCGGCGGCCCGGTGGTCGCGGCCGAGCGCGGTGCGGCCTGGCCGTCGGTGTGGTCGCCCCCGTCACAGCCGATCCTGGGCGCCAGGCCGGCCACGGTGGACGTCGGCGCCGACGACCCCTGCGCGGTCTTCTTCACCTCCGGGACCACCGGGACGCCGAAGGGCGTGGTCACCGCGCACCGCGGCAACGTCCGGCTGTTCGACGACTGGCTGTTCACGCCCCTGGACTCCGGCGCGGTGATGCCGCAGGCGCTCGCGGCGACGTGGGACGCCTTCGGCCTCGACTCCTGGGGCGTGCTGTTCAACGGCGGCACGCTCGTGCTGCTCGAAGACACCCTCGAACTGGCGACGAAACTGCGTGACCTGATCGCCGTGCACGGCGTCACCACGATCTTCCCGCCCACCGCGGTGTTCCACAGCATGGTCGACAACGACCTCGACGCGTTCGCCGGGCTGCGGGCGGTGGGCACCGGCGGCGAGAAGCTCTCGCCGCGGCACGCCGCCCGGTTCCTCGAGGCGTACCCGGACATCCCGCTGTACAACATGTACGGTCCGGTCGAGTCGAGCGTCGCGGCCACCTGCCACCGCGTGCGCCCCGAGGACCGCTCCGAAGTGCCGCTCGGCGTCCCGTTCCCGAACACGCAGGCCTACATCGTCGACGGCGACCGCCTGTGCGACGTCGGCGAGAGCGGCGAGATCGCGTTGGGCGGCCAAGGACTGGCGCTGGGTTACTTCAAGGACGACGAGCTGACCGCGCGGAAGTTCGTCACGCTCTCCCTGCCGTCCGGGCCCGAACGCGTCTACCGCACCGGCGACCTCGGCCGCTGGACCGCCGACGGCCTGCTGCACTTCGAGGGCCGCGGGGACCGGCAGGTCAAGATCCGCGGCCACCGCATCGAACTCGACGACGTCGAGCAGAACGCCGGGCGCGTCCCGGGTGCCGGCGCGTGCGCGGTGGTGCCGGTGACCGGCGCCGACGGCGCTTACGAGGACCTCTGCCTGTTCTACACCGGGGAGCCCGGTGAGGACGAGCTGCGGGCCCGGCTGGCCGAGCGGCTGCCCGGCTACCTGGTGCCGGCGCTGGTGCAGCGGCTGGAACGGCTGCCCGTGCTGGAAGACCGGAAAATCGATCGCCGCGCGCTGACCGAACTGGCCGCGCGCCTGCGTACCGCGGCCGCTCCGGCGGCCGACCCGACGCTGTCGGAGACCGAAGCAGCCGTGGCGCGGATCCTGCGCGAGATCATCGGCGTGCCGTCGATCGCCACCGACGTCTCGTTCTTCCGGCAGGGCGGCAACTCGCTGTCCGCCGCCCAGCTGTGCTCCCGGATCAGCCGCGACCTCGGCGTCAAGCTGCGCATCTCCCAGGTGTTCGAGGCGCCGACCGTGCGGGGCGTGGCCGGGCTGATCACCGCCGGGACGCAGTCATGACCGTCCAGGACATGACCACGCAGATGCGGGTGCTGTGGACCCTCGGCGAACTCGGCGACCCCCTGGCGCTGCTGCTGCGCGGCCCGGAAGATCCTTACCCGCTCTACGAACGGATCCGTGCGAAGGGCCCGCTGCACCGCAGCGAGCTCGGGGCGTGGACGACGGTCGACCACGCGACGGCCACGAAGGTGCTGCGCGACCGCCGGTTCGGCGTGCTCAAGTCCGACGGCACGCCGATCAGCCCGGTGATCACCACGTTCGACAACTCGATGCTCGGCGCGGACGGCGCCGACCACGCCCGGCTGCGGAAGCTGGCGACGCCGTTCCTCGGCCCCAAGGCGATCGCCGGCTTCCGCGACCGGCTGACGGCGATCTGCCACGAGCTGCTGGACCGGGTGGACACGAGCCGCGAATTCGACCTGATGACGTCGTTCGCCGACCTCATCCCGGTGACGGTGGTCGCGACGATCTTCGACATCCCCGAGCCGTTCCTGAGCCGCTACCTCGAGCACGGCCCGAAGTTCGGCACGATCTTCGACGAGATCACCTCGGTGGCGCACATCGCGGACGTCCAGCGGTCGCTGGACGAGCTCGACGCGCTGTTCACCGAGCTGATGGAGCTGCGCGTCGCCCACCCGGGCGACGACGCGATCAGCAAGCTCCTCACCGCCCGCCGCGAGGACCGCCTGACGACGCACGAGCTGGTGTCGCTGTGCCAGCTGCTCACCCTGGCCGGCGCGGAGTCGACGGTGAACCTCATCGGCGTCGGCGTGAAGACGATGCTGGAACGACGTGACCAGTGGGAGAAACTGGTGGCGGACCCGGACCTGGCCCCGCAGGCGGCGCAGGAGTCGCTGCGGTTCGAGGCGCCGGTCCAGCAGTCCAGCCGGGTGTCCACCGTGGACGTCGACGTCGACGGGACGCTCATCCCGGCCGACACCGCGGTGGTGGTCCTGACCGCGGGCTGCAACCGCGACCCGCTCGTGTGGTCCGCTCCGGACCGCTTCGACATCACTCGCCCGACCACCCCGGACAACCTCTCGTTCTCCGGCGGCTCGCACTACTGCCTGGGCGCGCCGCTGGCCCGCCTGGAGGCGGACGTGGCGTTCCGCGTGCTGGCGACCAGGCTGCCCGGCCTCCACCAGACGGGCCCGGCCGACCGCCGCCGCTCGGCGATCATCCGCGGCCTCCGCCACCTACCGGTGACGAACGGCTGACGAACACGCGAACGGCCGGCGCCCCACCAGGGCGCCGGCCGTTTGCGTGTGTGCTCAGCGCACCGCGATCCGGGTGCTCAGCGGCAGCGACGTCGAGGACGAGCCCACCTGGATCGCGCGGCTGCCCGCACCGCGCTTCCACGCCTTCGCCGTCGCGTCCCAATAGGACAGCTGACGCGGGTCGACGTGGATCGTCAGCGTCCGGTACGCCCCGGCTCCCAGCGTCACCTTCGCGTAGCCGCCCAGCGCCGTCGACGGCTGGGGCGCCGTCACCTGCGAGCTGGGGCCGACGAACACCTGGGCCACCTCCGTGCCCGTGCGGGTGCCCGTGTTCCGGACCGTCACCTTCACGTCCAGACCGCCGTCGGCGGCGTTCGCCGCCGTCAGGCCGCTGTAGGCGAACGTCGTGTACGAAAGGCCGAAGCCGAACGGGAACAGCGGGGCCGTCTTGTGACCGGCGTACCAGCGGTAGCCGATGTCGACGCCCTCGGTGTACTTCACCTGGCCGTCCTGACCCGGGTAGAGGCCGGCGCCGCCGCTGACGAGCGTGTGGTCTTCGTCCACCGGGAACGTCTGCGTCAGCTTGCCCTGCGGGTTGACGTCGCCGTACAGCAGCGCCGTCGTCGCCTCCGCGCCCTTCTGGCCGGGGTACCACATTTCCAGCACCGCGGCCGTCTTCGCCAGCCACGGCATCTTCACCGCGGACGCGGTGTTCAGCACCACCACCGTGCGCGGGTTCGCCGCGGCGACGGCGTCGATCAGCTCGTCCTGGTACCCCGGCAGCGAGAGATCCGGCCGGTCGAGCCCTTCGGAGCTGTCGTCGTAGGCGAACACGACCGGCGTGGTGGCCGCCTTGGCCGCCGTCACCGCCTGGGCGATCTTGGCCTGCGCCGCGGCCGGGGTGATCCAGTGCAGGTTCACCTTGAGCGGGTTGACGAAGTCCGCGAACCCGTACAGCAGCAGCGTGTGCGGCCCCGCGGTCAGGTGCACGGTGATGCCGGTGTAGCCCGCCGCGATGGAGTCGCCGAACAGGCCGCTCGCCGTGCCGTCCACCTGGAGGAACCCGCCCCCGCCGGTCGACTGGAGCTGGATGCTGTAGTCGCCCTCGCTCGGCGCGGTGATCGTGCCGTTGTAGAACACGCCTTCCGCGCCCGCGGGCAGGCCGCTGCCCTGGGTGAACGCCGGCGACAGCGCGCCGGCCGGCACGGCCTCGCCCACCGGGTCGTAGCCCGGGGTGTACGTGGTGGTGCTGCCCGCGCGCTGCTTGATCAGGTCCAGCGGCGCGGCCGGCGTGGCGGACGGCAGCACGTGGGAACTGCCGCCGCCGTTGAGCTTCGGCGTCTTCGCGTTGTAGCCGCTCACCGCGACCTTGCCGGACCGGGCGGTGCTCAGCGGCAGCGCCGCCTTTTCGTTGCGCAGCAGGACCGCGCCCGCCTGGGCGACGTCCTGCGCGGTGGCCGTCAGCCCGGCGAGGTCGCGCGTCGGGCGGGCCGGGTTGTCGAGCAGGTGGAACCGGTCCAGCTGGCCGAGGATGCGCCCGACCGCGGTGTCCAAAGCGGACTGCGGGATGGTGCCCGCGGCGAGCGCGGCCTTGAGCTGGTCGCCGAAGTACGTCCCGGCCGGCATCTCCTGGTCGAGGCCCAGCGGCAGGCTGCCCGGCGTCAGCGACATCCGCCAGTCCGACATCACCCAGCCCTGGAACGCCAGCTGCTCGCGCAGGATCCCGGTCAGCAGATCGGAGTTCGCGCAGGCGGACGGGCCGTTCAGGTTGTTGTAGGAGCACATCACCGCGCCCGCACCGGCCTTGACGGCGGCCTCGAAGCCGGGCAGCTCGACCTCGTGCAGCGTCTGGTCGTCCATCACGACGTCGATCGTCTGCCGGTCGTTCTCCTGGTTGTTCCCGGCCAGGTGCTTGACGACCGGGATCGTGCCCTGGCCGGCGATGCCCCGCACCTCGGCGCCGGCCATCCGCGACGTCAGCAGCGGGTCTTCGCTGAAGGTCTCGAAGTTCCGGCCGCCGTAGGGGATCCGGATCGTGTTGACCATCGGGGACAGCAGAACGTCGGTGCCCAGCGCGCGGGCTTCGCGGCCGACGCCGGCGCCGTAGCGCGTGGCGAGCGACTCGTCGAAGCTGGCCGCGAGCGAAACCGGCGCGGGCATGACGACCGACGGCTTGTCGACGCGCACGCCGGCCGAGCCGTCGGCCAGCCGCAGCGACGGGATCCCGAGCCGCGGCACGCCGGGAACGTACCCGGCTTCGCCGACGCTGTCCGGGTCGTCTCCGCCGTGCACCAGGGAAAGCTTCTCGTCGAGGGTCAGCTCGCCGACGAGGCTCCGCACCTTCGGCGAGAACTGCGCGGCCGGGTCGGCCGCGGCGCCCGACGCCGCCAATCCGGACGTCACCAGCACGCCGGCGAGGACGACCGCCGCCGCGCGCGGGCGCGCCCGTAGAAGATCATTACGCATAGTCACCCCAGAAACCCGCGAAAGGGTTGCCCCCGCCGCTAGTTGGTCCAATCGACGACCAACCTAGGTGACTGCTGCACGGACCGTAACCCCTGTCTTGACCAGGGCGGACGCCGGTTCGCGGTGAACCTCGGGCTAATTCCGCGTGACGTCCAAACTGGCCTCGCCGCCGCGGATCTCCCCGAGGTGCAGGTGGTAGCCCAGGAAATCGAGATCGACGCCCTGGAACAGGGAAACGCTGATGCCGTCGGACAGGAAGGTCACGGAATTGCTGTCCATTTTCTGCACCTTCAGTTCCTGGCCGCCGAGGTCCACCTTTCCCCCGCTGACGAGGTTGAAATGGCAGGACCGTTCCGCACAGCCCAGATCCACCAGATGATCGCACCCGGTCACCGAAAGAGAAGTGACCACGGCGAACAGGCACACTGCAATCCCGCGACGCATGCTGATCCCCCTGGTTATTCGGCGCCGCCGTCCGACGGCAGGACACACGGAATGACGATGGTGATTTCGGTCGGGCCGCCCGGCGGGCTGACGCACTCCACGACGCCGTCGAACGCGGCGACCCGCCGCTGGACGCCGGCCAGCCCGGTGCCGCGGCTGAAGTCGGCGCCGCCCTTGCCGTCGTCGGCGACGACGACCTGCAGCGCGCCCGGCCGCTGCGTGACGCTCACCCGCGCGCGTTTGGCCGCCGCGTGCTTGGCCGCGTTGGCCAGCAGTTCGGCGACCGAGAAGTAGACAGCCGACTCCAGGGCCGCGTCGGGACGGCCGATCAGCCCGACCTCGACGTCGGTCGGCATCGGAGCGTCCATCGCGAGGTCCTCGAGCGCGGCGCCGAGGCCGCGGTCGGCGAGCATCGGGGGCTGGATGCCGTGCACCAGCCCGCGCAGCTCCCGCAGCGCGGCGGCGGACAGCTCCCGCGCGCCGGCCAGCTGCCGCCGGACCTCCTCGGGGTCGGTGTCGAGCAGCATCTCCGCGGTGCCGAGCGAGATGCCGATCGCGATCAGCCGCGCCTGGGCGCCGTCGTGCAGGTCGCGCTCGATCCGCCGCAGCTCAGCGGCCTGCGCGTCGATCGCCGCCGCCCGCGTGGCGAACAGCCGCTCCACCCGCCGCGCCAGCAGCGCCCGCTCGTCGGGTGCCAGCAACCACCGCGTCCAGGCCTCGTGCAGCCCGACCGCGCCCGGCGCGGCCACCAGCCCGAGCACGAGCAGCACCAGCCCCGCGGCGACCGTCGCGGCGATCCCGGCCGGGGTGTCCACCGGCAGCGGGAAGTACCACGCCCCGGCCGCGAGGTGCGCCGCGGTCAGCGGCGCGACCAGCAGGAACGCCCCGAACCCGGCGAGGCCGACCGGGACGGCGGCCAGCAGCCCGCCGGTCAGCGGGTTGACCACGAGCCACCCCAGGTCCCGCCAGGTGGCCGGGTCGGTGAAGAACCAGCGGCCGCGCCGCTGGGCCAGCGAGACCCAGCGGAACTTGTGGAAGTCGTAGCCGTTCCAGTACCAGCCGTTCTCGGTGCGTTCCAGCGCGGGCAGCGGAAGATAAGGCGACTCGATCGGGCGGCCGTAGAGCGCGGGCGCGCATTTGCGGGAAAGCGCCGGCAGCAGCCGGCACGCCGGAATGGCGACCAGTACGGTGAGTCCCGCAGCGGCGACGTATTCCGGCAGCCAGATCAGCGCGGGCAGCGTGAGAACGCAGACTTGCGCGGCCGCGAACAGCAGGAAAACGACCAGCCGCGCCATTCCGGCGAACCCCCGCCGGACGGCCGAGGCGCTGCGCCGGGGAATCGTCGACATCGCCAGATCATACTCTCCGCGGGAGAGTGTTCCCGGTCGGCTCATCGCGTCCCCCATCGTCTCCAGGGGGCCGGACCGGCCCGCTCGCACTCGAGGTCACTCCAGTCTGGGGGCGCCCCGAGGGGGCTGACAATCGGTCAAGCCCACTCCTAGGGGTATAGGAAGCCATACCCCTATGTTCGGCCTAACAGGCTCACGCCGACCGGGATCGCGACACTACCGTTGTCCCCGGAGCAGCGCCACGACGCAAGCGAATGGCGTTCCGCATGAGTACGAACTCGCGAACCACCAGGAGCAAGCAATGAACGAAGCCGGCACCCAACGCACCAAGGCCGCCGCGCCGTCCCAAGCGGAACCGCGCAACCCGCGGCTGGCGCTGTTCGCTTCCGCGGCCTTCGACCTGATCGTCCCGCTCGCCGTCTACTACATCCTGCGCCAGAACGGCGTCCCGCTGTTGACCGCCGCGATCATCGGTGGCATCGTCCCGGTGGTCCGGACCGTCTACGTCTTCGCCCGCTACCGCAAGATCGACGGTCTCGGCCTCTTCATGGTGACGATGATGGTCATCGGCACCGCGGTCTCGCTGATTTCGGGCGACGCCCGGTTCTTCTTCGCCAAGGACGGCTGGCTCACCGCGATGTTCGGCATCTGGATGCTGATCACGCTGTTCTTCGAGAAGCCGTTCTTCCTGCACGCCGGGGTGAGCATCGCGCGCACCAAGCGCGGCGGTGCCGGCGCGGAGGTGTGGGAGCGCCGCTGGGACACCGAACCGCAGATGCGCCACGGGCTGCGCCTGCTGACCGTCGTCTTCGGCGTCGGCATGATCGTGGACGCCGTCGTCCGCGTCGCGCTCGCCTACACGCTGCCGCTCGACGACATCAACCTGGTGACGACCGTGCAGTGGATCGTGGTCCTCGGCGGGCTCATCGGCTTCATGGCCTACTACACCCGCAAGCACGACCTGCGTGCCTGAGGGCCTCCGGCCGTCCACCGCACTCCGAGGAGCTTTCCCATGGCACACATCGCGCTGCTGAACATCCCCGCGTACGGCCACGTCATGCCGACGCTGGACGTCGCCGCCGAGCTGGTCCGCCGCGGGCACCGCGTCACCTACGCCACGACGGACCAGTTCGCGGACCTGGTGGCGGCGACCGGGGCGCAGGTCCTGCGTTACGAGTCGTCCCTGACGCCGAAGCCGCGCACCGAGGACCCGCCCGCCGACTTCGCCGCGTGGCTGCCGCTGGTGCTGGTCATGGAAAGCACCGCGACCATCCCGGTGTTCGAGGCCGCGTTCGCCGGCGACGTACCGGATCTGATCCTCTACGACCGCACGGTGTACGCGACCGGGCGGGTGCTCGCCGCGAAGTGGGGCGTGCCCGCGGTGGAGCTGTTCCCGTCCTTCGCCTACAACGACCACTGGTCGCTGGCGAAGTTCCTCGGCGAGGAAAACGGTTTCAGCGAGGAACACCCCGCCCGTGTCGCGTTCCGCGAGAAGATCGCCGAGCTGACGGACGCCCACGGCGTCCCGGCGATCTCGCCGGCGGACTTCGCCATCGGCCGCGAGGAGTTCGCGCTCGCCTTCGTGGCCAAGGAATTCCAGTACCAGGGCGAGACGTTCGACGACCGCTTCGCGTTCGTCGGCCCGTGCCTGGGCGACCGGACCTACCAGGGCGACTGGCAGCCGCCGTCGGACGGGCGCCCGGTGCTGCTGGTCTCGCTCGGCACGGCGTTCAACGACCGGCCGGAGTTCTTCCGCGCCGTCGTGACGGCGTTCACCGGCGAGGACTGGCACGTCGTGCTCTCGATCGGCGCGCTCGACCCGGCTTCGCTCGGGGAGCTGCCGCCGAACGTCGAGGCGCACGCGCAGCTGCCGCAGCTGGCGGTGCTCCGGCACGCTTCGGCCTTCATCACCCACTCGGGCATGGGCGGGACGATGGAGGCGCTGTACTTCGACACGCCGATGGTGACCCTGCCGCAGAGCGTCGAGCAGGCCGCCGTCGCCAACCGGGTCGCCGAACTCGGCCTCGGCACGAACCTCGCCGGGCAGGAGCCGACGCCCGAGCTGCTGCGCAACGCCGTGCGGTCCACGGCGGCCGACGGGCGCGTCCGCGCCGCGGTCGCGGCGATGGGCGCGCGGGTCCGCGCCGCCGGTGGCGCGTCCCGCGCGGCCGACGAGCTCGAGCGGCACCTCAAGCACACTTCCTGACCCGCTGGTTCGGCAGAACCAGCCGCCTGTGGGGAAGGGCCGAGGTTGTCCCCCAGCACCGCGGCCCTTCCTCACCTCTTCCTGTCCACACTGATTTCCTGGAGGCCCGGCGTGCCGGACGCTGTGGTGGTACGGGACCTCGTGAAGAGGTACCCGAAAGCAGAACGGCCTGCGGTCGACGGCCTCGGTTTCACCATCGCCACCGGCGAGGTGTTCGGCCTGCTGGGCCCCAACGGCGCGGGCAAGACGACGACGGTCAGCATGCTGACCACCCGCGCGCTGCCGACGTCCGGCCGGGCCGAGGTGGCCGGCATCGACGTCGTGAAGCACGCGACCGCGGCCCGGCAGGCGCTGGCCGTCGTCCCGCAGCGCAACAACCTCGACCAGTCGCTGACCGTGCGGCAGAACCTGCTGTTCCACGCCGCCTACCACGGCATGGGGCGCGCGCAGCGGCACCGCCGGGCCGACGAGCTGATCGAGTGGATGGGCCTCGGCCCGCGCGCGAAGGCCAGGGTCGACGAGATGTCCGGCGGCCAGGCCCAGCGCGTGATGATCGCCCGCGCCCTGATGCACCGGCCGAAGGTGATGTTCCTGGACGAGCCGGCGACCGGCCTGGACCCGCAGTCGCGGCTGTTCGTGCACGAGCGCGTCGCCGAGCTGACGGCGGAGGGCGTCACGGTCGTGGTGACGACGCACGACATGGAGGAGGCGGCCAAGCTGTGCGACCGGGTCGGCATCGTCGACCGCGGCAAGCTGCTGGCCCTGGACACAACGGAAGCGCTGACGCGGTCGCTGCCCGGCAACACGACGCTGACCGTGGGCGTGGGCCTGGCGGATTCGCCCGCCGAGGCGGACGCCGTCGGCCAGGAGCTGAAGCAGGTGCCGTCGGTGGAGCGGGTCGAGCGGCTCGCCGCGGCCGGCCGGGCTGCCGCGGACGAGAAGGCCGTCCAGTTCCGCCTGTACACGGAGGCCGAACCGGCGTCCCTGCTGCCGGGCGTGCTGGCCGTGCTGGGCCGCGAGCGGTGCGAGGTCACCGGCATCTCGTTCGGCAAGCCCACCCTCGAAGACGTGTTCATCTCCATCACCGGACGGGACCTCCGATGACCGCCGCCACCGCAGCGCCCCAGACCGGCCAGGCCCGCGCGTTCTTCGCGGTGCTCGGCCGCGACTTCTTCGTCACCGGCCGCGAGCTGCTGCCGTTCCTGGCCCAGATGCTGATCCAGCCGCTGTTCCTGCTGTTCATCTTCGGCAAGGTGCTGTCCCAGATCGGCTACGCGGGCGCGGGCTACGCGCAGATCCTGCTGCCGGGCATGGTGGCGATGAACGCGTTCACCGGCGCGCTGCAGAACACGGCGTTGCCGCTGGTGCTGGACTTCTCGGTGACCCGGGAGATCGAGGACCGCCTGCTGGCGCCGCTGTCGATCCGCCTGGTCGCGGTGGAGAAGATGCTGTTCGGCGCGATCCGCGGCATCATCGCGGGCCTGGTGATGATCCCGATCGGCCTGCTGATCCTCGACGGGGTGAGCTGGAGCCCGGCGGCGTTGCCGGGCGTGGCCGGCGTCGTGGCACTGGGGTCCCTGGCGGGCGCGGCGGTGGGCATGGTGCTGGGCACGATCGTGCCGCCCCGCCACATCAACCTGGTGTTCACGATCCTCCTGGTGCCCCTGATCTTCACGGGATCGGGCCAGTTCCCCTGGCTCAGCCTGTCCGGTTTGCGCTGGTTCCAGGTGATTTGCGCGGCCAACCCGCTGACGTACGTGTCGGAGGCGTTGAGGCGGCTGGTGATGCCGCACCAGGTCCCGTCGATCCCGTTGTGGATCTCCGTCCTGGTGATGGTGGCGGCAACGGCGATCTTCGGCGCCTTCGGCATCGCAGGGTTCCTGAAGCGCGCGCTGGACTGACGCGCCCGGCCCGGGCCGGGACGGTACGGTTGGCACACCCCAGCCCGGCCCGTCCGGCCCGGAACCCCAGGAGCGGTTCGTGCGCGTTGTCCTCGCGGAGGATCTCTACCTCCTTCGAGACGGAATGACGAGGCTCCTCGAGGCACACGGGTTCACGGTGGTGAGCGCGGTGGGCAACGCAACGGAGCTGCTGAAGGCCATCGAGGACCACGCACCGGACATAGCGGTGGTGGACGTGCGCCTCCCCCCGAGTTTCAGCGACGAGGGGATCAAGGCGGCGCTGGAGGCGCGCCGCCGCCGCCCGGGCTTGCCGGTGCTGGTGCTGTCCCAGCACGTGGAGCAGACGTACGCACGCGAGCTGCTGGCAGACGGAGCGGGCGCGATCGGCTACCTGTTGAAGGACAGGGTGCTGAACGCGGACCAGTTCGTGGACGCACTCCGCATGGTGGCGGCGGGAGGTACGGCAATGGACCCGGAGGTCATCACGAAGCTCCTGGCCAGCCGATCACGCCGGGACCCCCTGGACGCACTGACGCCGAGGGAGCGCCAGGTCCTGGAGCTGATGGCCGAGGGAAGATCGAACGCGGCGATCGCCCAGAGGCTGACGATCAGCGAGGCAGCGGTGGCCAAACACACGGCGAGCATTTTCACAAAACTGGATTTGGCCCAGCACGAGGACGACAACCGGCGGGTGCTGGCGGTCCTGACTTACTTGAGCAGCAAGGTCCGGCAGGGGTAGGCGAGCTTTCGGGGGCTGGGAGCGGTTTCGCCGGGGGCGCGGGCGGTCTTCGCGGGAGGGCGGCCTTGCGGGTCACGGGCAGCCTCGCAGGACGCCTGCAGCTTCGCGGGACGCGTGCGACCGCACGGGCGCAAGCTGCCTTGCAGGGGCGCGGGCAGAATCCCGAGACTTGGGCGACCGGGCGGGGCCACGAGCGGCATTCGATCGCGGGCGGATCGAGAGATTGGGGAGCTCCGCGGACACGAGCAATCTCCAGGTGGGCGGGAAGGCCGCAGGGTGCCTGTGCGATCGAGGCATAGACAACCGCTTGAAGCGCTGGCGCCCCTTGCAGGACCGCCCCTGCGGATTGTCTTGACTCTGAGCCGGCGGAGTTCACTGCCGCGAACCACTGTCCAAGTCGACTTCCCAGTGTGGGCGACGACCGGCCTTTGAGGACACCGCCTTGCGGGCATGGGTGTAGGCCCGTAGCCGTGGGGCTGCGGGCCTTTCCCATCTTCAGGCTGCGAAGGGCAGCGGTTGGTGCAGGTTGTTACGCCTGGGTTTTCGGAGTTTGTCCAGAAAGGGCGGTGGCAGGAACTCCGGGAGGCCGTCGGCGGCGATGCGGACTTCCCAGCCGGAGCGATGTAGGAGTCGGTGGTGGTGGGCGCACATCAACACCAGGTTCCCCAGGTCGGTGGGGCCGCCTTCGGCCCAGTGCCGGATGTGGTGGCCCTGGCAGTGTCGGGGTGGGCGGTGGCAACCGGGGAAGGCGCAGCCGCGGTCGCGGAGGTAGAGGGCGCGACGGAGGCCGGCGGAGATCAGCCGGCGGAGGCGGCCGAGATTGAGGGGTTCGCTTTTCTCGCCCAGCACCGCGGGGATGAGCATGCTGTCGCAGGCGTGGATCCGCGCTTCAGCGGCGGAGATGCGGCCGGTGTCGCCCAACGTCGCCTCACCCACTCCGGACTTCAAGTCAGCCAGGGAGACGGCGACCAGGACGTGGGCGCGTTCCCCCGCCTGCATCGGCAAGTCCGGGGAGTTCAACGCCAAGTCGAGAGTGTCGGAGAAGGCGTCGCCGTAGCGTTCCTGCGGGGACCGTAGGTCGGGACCCTCACCGGTGGTGGTGCGGCGCTGGGCCAACGCATCGAGCAGGGCGCTGGCGCGGGTACCTGTCTCGTCATCGAACCTGCCGTGCAGCTCCCAGATCCCGGATCTTTTCCGCCGCAGCGACAGTTCCCGGGTCGGGGTTGCCGGTTCGGTGTCCTCGGGTGCGGGGCCGTCGGGGTCGAGGTGAGCCAGGATCCGCGCACCGAGCGCGGCAACCTGCTTGTGCCCCGCTTCGGCGGCGAAAGACAACAGGTAATTCTCGGCGGTGTCGCGATGCTCAGGCGGAATGTCAGTGAGGGCACCAACGATCACGTCGATCATCGGGGCACTGAGGCGACCAGACAGAGCCGCAACACCGGTGGCCGGGGCAAGAGGGGGAATGGGGGTGCCGTCGAGAGCGCGGCCGGGATTGAGAGCCCGCGCACGCTGCACCACCCGCTCCGCCGCCGCCTTCGGCACATCACCGAGGTGCTCCAAAAGCCGCGCGACGGAACGGTAGCCGAACAGCTCCATCACGCCCCGCTGCTCAATCTCCACCAACACCGCACCCAGCTCGGCCTCAGCGGAGCGGATGGCCGTGAGCAGCTCACCGACACGGTCGGCCAGCGCCACCGCCTCGGCTTCCTGCATCACGTTCGGGGCCACACCTCAACAATACCGACGATCGAACACCTGATCATCACACGATCGGGTGCCATCAACCATAGAACTTCCGAACCCGTGAAACGATGTACTCCTGATCATCCTCACCCAACGACGTGTACGTAGGCAGATACAGCCCCTCATCGGCAAACCGGTTGGCCTTCAAAGACGACCACACGGAATCCAGGTACATCGGCTGCCGGCTCATCGGTTTGAAGAACACCCGCGTCTCGATCCCCTCCGCGGCAAGGAAGGCCCGCAACTCGTCCCGCCGATCACACAGCAAGTCGTACATCCACAGCACATCCCGCCGAGGCATCAGCCGGACGCCGGGAACGTCACGCAACCCGTTGTCATAACGAGCTTCGACCGCAGCACGAAGAGAAAGGATCGAGTCCAGTTGAGCCACCTGAGCCGTCGCCACCGCGGCCTGCAGGTTCGTCATGCGGAAGTTGTAGCCGAGCTTCTTGTGCAAGAACGTGTGGTCGCGGTTGAACGCCATCCCACGCAGGTGCTTCATCTGCTCGGCCAGCCGCGGGTCCGCGGTCACGCAGATTCCGCCCTCACCAGACGAGATGATCTTGTTGGCGAACAGCGAAAAACACGCGATGTCCCCCACCGGACGCACCCCGTGCGCCTCCGCGGAATCCTCCACCACGCGCAGGTTGTACTCGTAGGCCAGCTCCATGATCGCGTCCATGTCGCACTGGCGGCCGTAGACGTGCACCGGCATGATCACCCTGGTGCGCGGGGTGATCTTCGCTTCGATCAGCGACACGTCGATGTTCAGGTCGTCGCCGCAGTCGACGAACACCGGGGTTGCGCCCGTGTACGTCACCGCCCACGCCGACGCTATCATCGTGAACTCCGGGACGATCACCTCGTCGCCCGGGCCGATTCCCAGCGCCCGCAACGCCAGCGTCAGGGCCGTCGTGCCGGACGAACACGCCACGCCGTGCGCGACTCCGTTGTACGCCGCGAAAGCTTCCTCGAAGCGGGCCACGTACGGTCCCTGCGAGGAAATCCAGCCGCTCGTCACCGCGTCGGTCACGTTGGCCAGCTCGTCGCCGTTCAGGTACGGCTGCGACACCGGGTACTTGACGGACATCCCCTACCCCTCCCGGACAGCGGCCAGCACGGTGTCAGCGGCAGCTGCCAAGCCGCCCGCCGAGCGGAACCTGTCCGCCCACTCCTCGGCGTGCGCCGTGAACTCCTTCTCCTCCAGCACCCGGCGCAGCTTCGCCACGATCGCTTCCGCGGACACCGTCTCCTCGTACGACAGCACCAGTCCGCAGCCGCTGTCGAGGACGCGGGCCGCGTGGTCGTGGCAGTCCATCCAGAACGGCTGCACCAGGCCCGGCTTGCCGAAGTAGATCCCTTCGTACGCGCTGTTGCCGCCGCCGTGGTGGTAGTACGCGCGCACGTGCGGGTGGGCCAGCACGTCGAACTGGGACGGGACCCAGTTCTCCAGCCGGACGTTCGGCGGCAGGTCCGCCGGCAGCAACGCCCGCTGCGCCTTCGGCAGCTTCCACAGCAGGTGGTGCTCCGGGCCGACCCGGCGCGCCGCCTCGGCGATCGCCGTCACCTGCGGGGCCGTCAGCCGCATGTGGGTGCCGAACGCCAAGTACACGACCGACTCGTGCTCGTCCAGCCAGGCCGACAACGCCGGATCCGGCTCGACCGCCTCCGGCAGCGGCGGCACGACCGGGCCCACCATGCGCAGGTGCGACGGCGCCGCGTCGAACGGGTACTCCATGCCGAACACCGAATACCCCAGGATCGCCTGCGCGCGATCGGCGTAGCCGGACTGGCCCGCGGTGGCGTTCAGGATCCCGGCTTCCTTGCGGGCCTTGGTGAACTGCATCGCCGGCACCTTCGTCAGCATGCCGTACAGCAACCGCAGGCGGAACCAGAGGTTGGCCAGCTTCTGACGTCCCGAAAGCGAGCGCGGGAGCCCGGTGTTCGGACTCGGGTAGCTCAGCGGCAAGCGTTCGGCGAAAATCTCGCTCACCGAGATCGGTACACTGTAGACGTACGGGATGCCGCGGGCGATCGCCGCGTCCGTCGGGTAGACGCTCGAGGAGTCGATGACCATCAGCGCCGGCTCGACCTCGTCGACCACGGCCAGCGCGCGCTCGTACATCGTCACCATGATGCTCGCGTCGGTGACGCCGCTCAGGTAGGCGATGACGTTCTGCGGCCGCGCGGTGTGGCTGCCCGGCTTCGCGGGCTGAGTCGCCGCGGCGTAGAGGTCCGGGTCCCACTCGCCCGGCGGGCGTTCGAGCCGCTCCCCGAACGAAACGAACCGGACCGGGTTGTCCGCGGAGATCGCTTCGACGTCGGCGCGTCGGTCCTCAGTGGACGCGAAGTACAGGTCGGGGACGCCGCGGCGGGCGAGCTCCCCGGCGATGACGAGCAGCGGGTTGATCATGCCGGCGTCGGCGATCGACGCGAAGAGGATGGGCGCCACGGCCGTCACCAGCTCCCGGCGAGCATCAGCTCGCTGTACTTGTGCTCGTTCGACGCCTTCCGCAGGTCGGCCTCGACCATCATGCGCATGAGCTCCTCGAAGTCGACCGACTGCTTCCAGCCCAGCTCGGCGCGGGCCTTTTCCGGGTCGGCGCAGAGGGTCTCGACCTCCGCGGGCCGCACCAGGGCCGGGTCGACGACGACGTGGTCGCGCCAGTTCAGGTCCACCGCGTCGAACGCGATCTGGACGGCGTCGCGGACCGAGTGCATCCGGCCCGTGCCGACCACGTAGTCGGTGGCCGTGTCCTGCTGCAGCATCAGGTGCATCGCGCGGACGTAGTCACCGGCGAAACCCCAGTCGCGCACCGCGTCCAGGTTGCCGAGGTACAGCTTTTCGCGCATGCCGAGCTTGATCTCCGCCACCGCCATGGTGATCTTGCGGGTGACGAACTCGGCGCCGCGGCGCGGCGACTCGTGGTTGAACAGGATCCCCGACACCCCGAACATGCCGAAGGATTCGCGGTAGTTCTTGGTGATGAAGTGCCCGTAGGTCTTCGCGACCCCGTAGGGGCTGCGCGGGTGGAAGATCGTCTGCTCGTTCTGCGGGGTCTCCGCGACCTTGCCGTACATCTCCGACGACGACGCCTGGTAGAACCGGATCCCGCCGCCGCCGGTCGGGCGGGACTTGTCCAGGCCGCACACCATCCGGACCGCTTCGAGCACCCGCAGCACGCCCATGCCGTTCACCTCGGTGGTGAGTTCGGGCTGCTGCCACGACATCGGCACGAACGAGATGGCCGCCAGGTTGTACACCTCGTCCGGCTGCACGAAGTCCACCGCGGAGACGAGGCTGACCTGGTCCATCAGGTCGCCCTCCACGAAATGGAGTTCGGAGACCA
Source organism: Amycolatopsis sp. NPDC051102 (assembly GCF_040682815.1). NCBI lineage: Bacteria > Bacillati > Actinomycetota > Actinomycetes > Pseudonocardiales > Pseudonocardiaceae > Amycolatopsis > Amycolatopsis sp. NPDC051102. The sequence continues at coordinate 86,066 of NZ_JBFBBT010000014.1, read as the reverse complement.
GCCTGCTGATCCGCGACTTCCGCGGATTCGCCTGGCCGCGGACCAGGCCCCAGACCTGGTAGCCCTCGGCCAGCAGGTGCTCGGCCAGGTACGACCCGTCCTGCCCGGTGATGCCGGTGATCAACGCACGCTTCGCCATGAAGTCGCCTTCCTTGCCACGTAACGAGTACCGCCCCCGCCGTGGCGTCGTCCGGCCGCCGTGCGAGCAGCTCCGGTGAACCTCGCCGCCGCGAAAATCACGCCGGTTCCGGTGCCCGGCAACGACGTCCACGCTCGCCGGACGGCGGTTCGTTGTCAATGAATCCGGCGCCAAGTCAGGGAAACCTAGGGGCGCGCCTAGGGGCCCCGGAAAACCGGAGAGCCGGGACCCCGCACGGGATCCCGGCTCCTCGACCGATCCGGTCAGCGAACCGGCGGCACCGGCCTCAGTGGACGGCGCACCGGCGGCGCCGGCGCCCGGTGGTTGACGGCCACCGGCGACCGGGACATGCCCGGCAGGCGCTCCTGCTGCTCCGGCACCCGCAGCTGCGGCTCCGACGCCAGGTCCCGCCGCCGGCTGACGCTCAGCTTGCGGTAGACGCGCGTCAGGTGCTGTTCCACCGTGCTGACGGTGATGTACAGCTGGCTGGCGATCTCCCGGTTGGTGTGCCCCCGCGCGGCGAGCCAGCCGACGCGCTGCTCGGCGTCGGTCAGCAGCTTGACGTCGGCGGGGGCGACCGCGCCGCGGAGGGAGACGACGACGTCTTCGTCGCCGCCGTCGAGGAACGTCTTCCGCAGCAGCTCCGCGCCGCACTCCTTGGCCAGCGCCCGGGCGTCCCGGTTGGCCGTGCGGGCCGTGGTGGCGTCGCCGGTCGCCCGGCTCAGCTCGGCGAGCGTCCGGGCCAGCTCCAGCTTGGCGCCGGACTTCTCGAGCACGTCCACCGCCTCCTGCATCAGCTTCGGCCGCCGTGCCGGATCGGCCACGAGCGCCAGCGTCCGCAGCGTGATGCCGCGGGTGCGGTCGCCGCAGTCCGGGCCGAGCTTCGCCGCCTGCGCTTCGGCCAGTGCCCGCGCCTTCTCGCGGTCACCCAGCTTCAGGTACACCTCCGCGGCGCTGGAGCGCCACGGCACCAGCGACGGCTGGTCCAGGTCCCAGCGGGCCATCTGCTCCCCGCAGGCGAGGAAGTCGTTCAGCGCCGTCGGCAGCCGGCCCGTCGCGAGGTAGTAGTGCCCCCGCGCGTGCAGGTAGTGCAGGCCGAACCGGGTCTCGCCGAGCGCGTCGGGCACCGGCTGGTTGAGCAGCTCCGCCGCCTCGTCGAACCGGCCCATCTCGGTCAGCGCGGCCAGCAGGGTCGCCAGCGGCGCGCCGACCCCGATGCCCCACGCCTCCGGGGTCATCTTCGTCAGCGCGATCTTCGCGTTGCGGGCCGCGAGCGGCAGGTCACCCTGCCGGAGGGCGACCTCCGCGCGCAGCTCCGCCAGCGACGCCTGCCACGTCGGGGCCGGCCGGCCGGCGGCCTGCGCCATCAGGTGGTCGGACCAGGTGGCGGCCTTGTCGAGGCGTTCGGCGTAGATCAGCACCGTCGCGGCGAACACCAGGTGCCGCAGGGTGATGTCGGTCATCCGGGTGCCTTCCAGCACCTGCTCGGCGTCGAGCACGGCCGCCTCGGACGGACCTTCGCGGACCGCGCTGGTCAGCGCGTCGATCGCCTTGAGCTGCGAATTCACCGCCAGCCCGAGCTGCGGCGCCGGGGCGCCGTCGGTGATCGAGGCGAGCATCGGCTCGACCAGGTGCCGCATCCCCGGCACCGAGCTGGCCAGCCACGACGACAGCGTCAGCAGCTCGCCGCGGGTGCGGCGGTCCCGGCAGTCGACCAGGTCGCCGAACGCGTCGGCGATCTCCATGGCCTCGTCGACCCGGCCGAACCAGAGCAGGAACTCGAAGATGCCGACGACCCGGATGCCGGGCAGGTGACCGGCGCGCGTCGCGTGCACCAGCTCCGGCAGCCGGCGCATCGCCTTCGCCGGCGTGGTCCGCCATTCGATGTCGGCCAGCGACGCCTTGGCGATCGCCCGGTCGCGGTCGTCGGTGCAGCAGCGGCTGGCCAGCGCGATGCAGGCACGGGCCAGCTCGACGTCGTCCTCGAGCAGCGCCGCCTCCGACGCCTCGGACAGCAGGTGCTCGGTCCACGGCTCGTCGACGTTGCCCGCCACCACGTGGGCGGCGATGGCGGTCGGCCGGGCGCCCTGGTCGAACAGCAGGCGGGCGGCCTGGCCGTGCAGGGCGGACCGGACGCCGGGATCGAGCTCCTCCAGCACCGCGACGCGGGCTTCGGCGTGCCGGAACCGGTGCCCGGCGAGGACGCCGGCCGACTCCAGCGCCCGGCGCACCGGTTCGGTGGTGGCCGGCGCGAAGGAGACCATGCCGCCGGCCAGCGAGATCTGCGACTGCTCGTCGTCGCCGAGGACGGCGAGCGCCCGGGCGAGTTCCAGCGCCCGCGGTTCGCTGGAGTGCAGGCAGCTGAGCACCGCGTGCCGGTAGGCGGCCCCGGCGACGACCTCACCCGTGCCGGCCGCCCGGGTGTCGTGCACCAGCGCGGTGGCCAGCAGCGGGTTGCCGCCGCTGACCGCGAAGCACTCCGCGGCCAGCGCGTGGGCTTTGCTTTCGTCGAGCTTGGCGGCCAGCAGGACGCCGACGCCGTTGCGGGACAACGGCGCCAGCCGCAGCTGACGGCAGTGCGGCCGCCGCATCAGGTCGACGTGGCGCACCGGGCGCCGTTCGCCCGGATCGGCCCGCTCGGCGAGCAGCACCAGCACCCGCGCGGGCCGGATGCGCCGGGCCATGTGCTGCAGGAACTGCAGCGACGCGGGATCGGCGTGGTGGGCGTCGTCGACGCAGATGACCAGCGGGCTCTCGGCCGACCAGCCGATCACCGCGCTCGAGAGGCGGTGCAGGAACCGGCTGTCCAGCAGCGTCGCGTCGGCCTCGGCGTCCTCCACGTACGCCGAAACCTGCTCCGCGATGTCCGCCCGGACACCCGGCGTGTGGACCAGCTGCGACACGACGCCCAGGCCGACGGCCGTTTCCGACCGGGCCCCGGACGCGGACAGCACGACCGCGCCGGTGCCGGCGGCCTGCCGGCCGAACGCCTCCAGCAGCGCGGTCTTGCCGCTGGCGACCGGGCCGAGGACCAGGCCGACACCACCGGCCCCGGAGTGGGTGTCGGCGAGCATTTGACTCAGTGTCGCCGTTTCGAAATCACGTTCAATGAGCATGGCGGGAACTTCCCCCAGGAATTCGTTGCGTGTTGGATTCGTCTGATCCACGCCCCGCGTTGCGGCCACCCCAGACGGGCCCAACGCGGATTTCGCCGTGAATCACCAGCACAGCAGCGTGCGCGGCGAACAAATGCCGTCGCACGCAATGCTTCACGGTCGATCAGCCCGGCAGACCGCTCCCCGACGAAGTGCCCGGTGACGACAAAGTCCCGCCGGCTCGCGCAGAGCCGGCGTCGAAGTGTTTTTCGGCGTCCCTTATGAAGGACCGCGGTAGACGTGCATCGGACAACCTTTCCCCAGACCCCAGATCCCCGCGGTTCCCGCTTGGGCGATCACTGCCCTGATCGCCCGGTTCGCCGCAAGGAGATAACGATCAGAAGCTACCACCTGCCCCTACGTGCCGCAACGAGCCACGACGGGGGTTCACCCAGGCCCTGGATGTCCGGTTGGTCCGATTCGCCGGGACATTTCGGCGCCGAGCGTCACAACAGCATCCGCAAGCCCCTGACCAGCATTAACTTCCCCGAAACAACCAGTGGCGCGAAACCCGCGCGGAGACGCTTCTCCACCCACGGTCGAAGCCGCCGCGGCCGCGTTCGGGCATTCGAGTGAGCGCGACGCGGCGGCCTTGCCGTCGGATAACCTTCGCTTCCTCAGAGTCGCGGCGCATTCCGAATCGGCGACGATCATTCCCGTTCTGCCGAATAAGACACGGGAAACACAATGTGAACAAGAATCACACTTTTGCAGGCACGCGGCCCTGCTTCGAGAAGTACCCGCGGACGCTCTTCGTGCACAACAGCAGGAACAGCACGAGCAGCACCAGCGCCTGCCCGGCCTGGCCGGCCCGCATCCAGTCCGGGAACTCGGCGGCGACGACGAGGTAGACCAGCCCGGCCAGCCCGAGAACGGTGATCACCATCAGCCGGACGTAGGTGCGGCGGCGGCCGAGCTTGAGCCGCCCCGCCAGCCGGACGTAGATGATCGCGATGACCAGCACGGACACCGGGCGGATCCACAGCACGCTTTCCAGCGAGGCGCGCGTCCCCGCCCGGTCGGCCGGATTCGCCTGGCCGGTCGACTCCCAGTGCAGCACCTGGTAGTCGAGGATCCCGTCCTTGTGCAGGAAGGTCAGCACCGCGAAGGCGACACTGATCAGCAGGTTCAGGTAGAGCAGGAAGACGACCGGCCGCAGCACGCGGTCGGCGGTGTTCGAGGTGGCCATGGTTTCCCCAGTTCAGTCGTGTGCGGTGGCCCGTTCCACGATGGCGACGAGCTCGGCCGCGTAGGCGTCGACATCGGTGCCGGGACGCCGGATCAGTTCGGTGTGGATGCCGTCGATGGCCTGGCGGACGGTGATCGCCATGACGCGCGGGTCGAACCGGCCGAACTCGCCGGTGCGCTGCCCCTCGCGCAGGCAGGCTTCCAGGACGTCGACGGCACCGTGGTGCCAGTCGCCGGTGCCCGCGGTGGCCGCACCGCCACCGCCGTGGCGCAGGCAGTCGAGCAGCGCGGTGAGTTCGACCGGGTGCTCGGCGATGAACGCCAGGTTCGACTCGATGTAGGCCCGCAGCTCCGCCGCCGGTCCCTGCACCGCGTCGATCCGCTCCCGCATGTAGGCGAGGCTCGTGGCCAGCACGTCCCGGACGACCTCGGCGATCAGGTCCGCCTTGCCGTCGAAGTGGTAGGAGATCATGCCGGTGCTGCTCAGCCCGGCGCGTTTCGCGATCTGCCCGAACGAAGCCTTCGCATACCCCAGTTCACCGATGGTCTCGATCGCCGCGCGGACGATCTGCGCCCGGCGGGCGTTCTCGGTGAACGTTTTTGCTTGCATGAGCAAAAAGTAGCACGGTTGAGCAAACAATCGCCAGAATGCGCTCTTTCCGCAATGACGCGGTTGCGGTATGTGTCGATCACGCACGAAAAAGGCCACCCCGGATTCCGGGGTGGCCTTCGAAGCGGCGGGAGCTACACCTGGCGTGCGGTCGCCATCGCGCGCTCGGTCTCCCAGAACGCCCGCACCGATCGGATCAAGCCGTCTTCACCGACGCGGTAGACGAAGACGCCGTCGGTGTCGACGCGGTAGCCGCCCGGCAGGAACGTCGTGATCGTGCCGACGTTGGCCACCTCGTCGCCCCCGGCGTGGGAGTCGCGGATGGTGAATTCGAAGCGCTCGACGTTCGCGATGGTCTTGTCCCAGAACGCACCGATGCCCTCGCGACCGTGGTGCCCCTTGCCCGTCTCGTCGAAGAACGACGGCCCGACCGGGTCCTCGACCACCGCGTCCGGGGCGAACAGGGCCAGCCACGCCTCCTTGTCCCCCGCCGTCACCGCCGTCATCGACGCGAACGCCGCGCGCCGCGCGGGCGGCTGCTCCTGCTCGGTGTCCCAGCTGACCTGCACGCCCATGGGAGTCACTCCTCGAACTCGGCGATGATTTCGGCCCCGAACTTGCGGATCGCCTCGAGCTTCGGCTCGACCGGCGCGTCGAACCCGACGCCGTCGAACACCCACGGCATGGTGATCACGTCGGTGACGCCGGCCTCGGCCTGCGCGCGGTAGCCGTCCAGGCCGAAGGCGTCGATGCAGACCGCCTGGTACTCGAACGGGTCGTCGGCGCGTCCCTGCTCGGCGAGCAGTTCCTTCAGCCGGCCGATGGTGGAGCGGAGGTCCTCGAGCTTCATCATCGCCGACGACCAGCCGTCGGCGACCCGCGCGGCGCGCTTCAGCGCGACTTCGGTGTGGCCGCCGATGTAGAACGGCACCCGCGACGGCGGCGCCGGGCTCATCTGGATCTTGTCGAAGTCGTAGAACTCGCCGTGGTACTCGACCATGCCGCCGCCGAGGATCAGCCGCAGCACGTCGATGGCCTCGTCGACGCGCTTGCCGCGCCGCTCGAACGGGACGCCGCAGTACTCGAACTCCTGCGGCAGCCAGCCGACGCCGAGCCCGAGGCCGAACCGGCCGCCGGTGAGCACGCTCGCCGAGCCGACCTGGCGCGCCAGCAGCACCGGGTTGCGCGAGCCGAGTTTCAGCACCGACGTGTAGAAGTGGATCCGGCTGGTGACCGCGCCCATCGACGCAGTCGCGACGAGCGGGTCCACCCAGGGCGTCTCCGCGGTCCAGAACCGGCTGCCGTCGGGGGTGTACGGGTAGTCCGTGTCCACCGTTTCGGCGTAGAAGAGCGAGTCGGGCAGGGCAATGGAGGCGAAGCCGGCCTCTTCGGCGGCCCGGGCGAGCTCGCCCAGCTGATCGAGGGGGTTCATCGCGATCGACAGGGTGAACTTCATGCCACGAACTATAACGTGTTCTAGTTTGCTCGGCCAGGTCCCGCGGTGGGCCCGGTCACGCACCGGGAACCCACCGCGTAGCGTCCGCGTTGTCCGAATCAGAAGGTGACCACCTGTCACCGAGCCCCGAACTTCTGGGAGTGGTCCATGGGCACCGCGATCTTCCTGATCGTGCTCGTCGTCGTGATCGTCGGTGGCGGCCTCTATTTCTCGCGGCAGCGCGCCGCGGCCCGGCAGCGGGAGCTCGACGACGCCAAGGCCGACGCCCGGCGCCTGGTCGAGCGGCTCGGCGGCCAGGTCCTCAACATCAACGGCACGGACACCGCGTCGCAGCAGGCGATGGCCGACGCGAGCGAGCGCTACAACGCGGCCGGCTCGCAGCTGGAGCAGGCCCGCACGATCGAGCAGGCCCGGCTGGTCAAGGAGACCGCGATCGAGGGCCTCTACTACGTCCGCGCCGCGCGCACCGCGATGGGCATGGACCCCGGCCCGCAGCTGCCGGAGGAGGCCGAGCGCGAGCGTGCCGGCAAGGTCACCGAGCGCCGCGAGGTCGACGTCGAGGGCCAGCACTACGCGGCCTCGCCGGAGGCGGGCCAGGACACGCCGTACTACTACCCCGGCGGCCGCGTCGCGGGCCGCCCGGTGCCGCAGGGCTGGTACAGCGAGCCGTGGTGGAAGCCCGCGCTCGTCGCCGGCGCCTGGGGCCTGGGCTCGATGTTCCTGTTCAGCGCGATGTTCTCCGGCATGAGCGGCATCGCGAGCGCTTCGGCCTGGGAGTCCGGCTACGACGCCGGCCAGCAGGACGCGCTCGATTCCGGCGACATGGGCGGCGACGGCGGCGGTGACTTCGACGGCGGTGGCGACGGCGGAGGCGACTGGGGCGGAGACGGCGGCGGCGACTGGGGCGGCGGCGGTTTCGACGGAGGCGGGTTCGACGGCGGGGGTTTCGACGGCGGCGGCTTCGACTTCTGACCACCCCTGATCACCGTGAGCGGCTCGTTCGGCAGAACGGGCCGCTCACGGTGTTTTCAGGCGGTCTGGCAGCGCGGGCACCAGTAGAGGTTGCGGCCCACCAGTTCCGAGTGCGCCACCGGCGTCCCGCACACCAGGCACGGCTCGCCGGCCCGGCGGTAGACGTAGACCTCGCCGCCGTGGCGGTCCACCCGGGCCGCGCGGCCCATCGCCTCGGGCAGGTGCTCCGGGCGGACGGTGTCGATGCGGCCGACGCGGACGCCGTCCCGCATCAGCGTCACCAGGTCGGCCCACATGGCGTCCCACAGCGCCCGGTCGAGTGACCGTCCCGGGGTCAGGGGCGCGACGCCGTGGCGGAACAGCACTTCGGCGCGATAGACGTTCCCGACGCCGGCCAGGACGGCCTGGTCCATGAGCAACGCCGCGATCGACGTCTTGGACCGCGAAATGCGCGCCCAGGCCAGCTCCGGTTTCGCGTCGCGGCGCAGCGGGTCGGGACCCAGCCGGGCCTTGATCGCGTCGGCCTGCTCCGGCGCCAGCAGCTCGCACCGCGTGGGCCCGCGCAGGTCCGTCCAATGTGTCCGGCCGGCCAGCCGCAGCCGGACCTGGCCCACCGGCTCGGGCGCGGGCAGCGGCGCTTCACCGAAGGTGCCGTAAAGCCCCAGGTGGATGTGCACGACGCCGTGCGGCCCGTAGTCGTGGAAGAGGTGCTTGCCGTGCGCCTCGGCGCCGACGAACAGCTGACCGTCCAAACGGGACGCTTCGGCGGCGAACCGGCCCTGCGGGCTCAGCACGGTGACCGGCGCGCCGGCGTACCGGCGCTTGTGCAGCCGCGCGAGCCGGTGGAGCGTGTGCCCCTCGGGCATCAGGCCTCCGGCAACGCCGGCGGGGTCCCGGTGCGCTCGTAGTCGAGCAGCTGCTGCACGCGGCGGGCGTGCCGCTCCTCCGGCGAGACCTCGGTGGCCAGGAACGCCTCGACGATCTCGACGGCCTCCTCGGCGGTGTGCATCCGGGCGCCGACGCCGATCAGCTGGGCGTGGTTGTGCTCCCGGCACAGCTTCGCGGTCTCGACGCTCCAGGCCAGGCCGGCGCGGACGCCGGGCACCTTGTTCGCGGCGATCTGCTCACCGTTGCCCGAGCCGCCGACGACGATGCCGCGGCTGCCCTCGTCGGCCACCACCCGCAGCGCCGTCTCGACGCAGAACGCCGGGTAGTCGTCGGCCGCGTCGTAGACGTGCGGACCGATGTCGGTCACCTCGTGGCCCTGCTTCTCCAGGTGAGCCACCAGGTGGTTCTTCAGCTCGAAACCGGCATGGTCGGATCCCAAGTAGACACGCACGGCTGCGAGTCTGCCACCAGGGCCGATATCGGGCATGCTCCGGGGGTGGGGATCTGGCAGCAGACAGGCAGCGACGTGCGCCTCGACTGGGGCGCCGAAGGCGTCGCGGCCCTGGGCCGGGAGTGCGCGGTACTGGTGGTGGTCGACGTGCTGTCCTTCGGCACGACCACGGATCTCGTACTCGCCCGCGGCGGCCGCGTGCTGCCGGTCCGGTGGCGTGACGAGCGCGGGATCGCCCGCGCTCGGGCGGCCGGGGCGGTCATCGCGGGCGAGGGCGGATGGACCCTTCGGCCCTCTTCTGTGACGGAAATCCCTCCGGGGACGCTGCTCGCGCTCCCCTCGCCCAACGGCGCGACCCTGTGCGACGCCGCCGCGGCGACCGGGGCGCACGTGCTCGCGGGCTGCCTGCGCAACGCTTCCGCCGTCGCCGCGAAGGCGCGCGAATTGGGAGGCCCGATCGGCCTGATCGCGGCCGGGGAACGCTGGGGCGTGAACATTTTCGGCCAGAGCGAAACGTTCGGGCCGCTGCGGCCGTGCGTCGAGGACCAGATGGGCGCCGGGGCGATCGCGGCGGCGCTGGCCGGGCACGGGCTTTCGCTGTCTGCCGAAGCCGCGCTCGCGGCCCGGTCCGTCGACGTCACGACCCTGGCGACCTGCGTGTCCGGGCGCGAACTGACCGAAGCCGGCCACGGCGGCGACGTCGCGCTGGCCGCACAAACCGACGTGAGCGACACCGCTCCCGTCCTGGACGAAGGAGTACTGCGATGACCGGACGCTGGATCGAGGTCGCCGAGGGTGTGCACGCTCGCCGTTACGAGGAGCTGGACCTGACCGTCGGGCTCGTCGTCGGCGCCGAACGCTGTCTCGTCGTCGACACCCGCGGCGATCTCGAACAGGGGGCCGAGCTGGCCGCCGCCGTCCGGGAGATCACGTCGCTGCCGTGGGTCGTCGTCTACACCCACGCGCACTTCGACCACGCCTGGGGCACCGAGGCGTTCCTGCCGTGCGAAATCTGGGCGCACGAGGGCTGCGCCACCGAGCTGAGCGCGGATCCCGACGCCCGCCGGGCCACTTGGGAGGCTTACTACCGCAAGGAGGGCAAGCCGGACATCGCGGACGCGATCTCCCGGACGACCATCACCGCCCCCGACCACACCTTCACCGGCCGCGTCGAACTCGACCTCGGCGGCCGGACGGCCGTCTTCCTGCACCCCGGACCGGCGCACACCGGGCACGACGTGGTGGTGCACGTGCCGGACGCGGCGGTCGTCTTTGCCGGCGACGTCGTCGAGAACGCCGAGGCCGGGTTCAGCGCGTTCTCGTTCAGCTCCGAAACCGACCTGACCGCCTGGCCGGACGCGTTCGACGCCATCCTCGCCCTGGAACCGCGGGTCGTCGTGCCCGGCCACGGCGACCCCGTCGACGCGGCCTTCCTGCGCTACCACCGCGACGGCCTGCACGAGCTGATCTCGCTCAAGGCGGGCCTGGGCCGCGGCGAGACGACCGAAGTGGCCGCCGTCGCCGCGTCCCGCTACCCCAGCGACGTCACCCTGGCCGCCTTGGAAACTCCCTAGTCGAAGTTCAGTTCGCCCGACCGGGTGCGCTTGAGCTCGAAGAAGTCCGGGTAGCTCGCCAGCGCCACCGCGCCGTCGAACACCTTCAGCGCGTCTTCGCCGCGCGGGATCGAGGTCAGCACCGGGCCGAAGAACGCGACGCCGTCGATGTGGATCGTCGGGGTGCCGACGTCCATGCCGACCGGGTCCATGCCCTCGTGGTGGCTCTTCTTCAGGGCCTCGTCGTACTCGGTCGAGTCCGCGGCGTCGAACAGCTCGGCCGGCGCGCCGATGGCGGCCAGCGCCTCCTTGATGACGACGTCGCGGTCCTTGTTGCCCTGGTTGTGGTAGCGGGTGCCGAACTCGGTGTAGTAGTCGCGCAGCACCTCTTCCCCCTTGAGCTGCGACAGCGCGACGGCCACGCGCACCGGGCCCCAGCCCTTCGACAGCAGCTCCTTGTACTGCTCGGGCAGCTCGTCCCGGCCCTCGTTGAGCACCGACAGGCTCATGATCCGGAAGTGCAGGTCGAGGTTGCGGTGCTTCTCCACCTCCAGGATCCAGCGGGAGGTGATCCACGCGAACGGGCAGATCGGGTCGAAGTAGAAGTCGACCTTCGTGGGCTGCTCGGCAGCGGTCATCGGGGCACTCCTGAGTCATGTCTTGATGTGGGCGGACCCCCACGTAGCGGGCCAACACCTCCGGACGCGGGCTTGTTCCCTTCCTCGCCCGGCACCCCGTACCCATGATTGGATGCGGGGAGTTGAAAACCGATACCAACGACCAGAGGTGCCTGTGCCCGCCCCCAACCTGACCCGTGACCAAGCCAAGCTGCGCGCGGATCTGCTCGACGTCACCGCGTACGACATCGAGCTCGATCTCACCGACGGCCACGGCGGTCCCGGGGAGAAGACCTTCGCGTCGACGACGACCGTCCGGTTCTCCAGCGCCCGGGCCGGCGAATCCACGTGGGTCGACCTCGTCGCCGACCGCGTGCACTCGGCCACCTTGAACGGCGCGGACGTCGACGTCAGCGCCTACGTCGAGGACAAGGGCATCGCGCTCCCCGGGCTCGCCGAGTCGAACGAGCTCACCGTGACCGCCGACTGCCGGTACATGAACACCGGCGAAGGCGTGCACCGGTTCGTCGACCCGGTCGACGACGGCGTCTACCTGTACACGCAGTTCGAGACGGCGGACGCCAAGCGCATGTTCGCCTGCTTCGACCAGCCCGACCTGAAGGCGGTCTACCGGCTCACGGTGATCGCGCCGAAGGACTGGAAGGTCATCTCCAACGCCGTCGCCGAGTCCGCCGAGGAGACGCCGGAAGGCGCCGTCCGCACGGTGTTCAAGGAGTCCGAGCGGCTCTCCACCTACCTCGTCGCGCTGGTCGCCGGCCCGTTCGCCGAATGGCGCGACGAGTACACCGACGACCACAAGACCATCCCGCTCGGCGTCTACTGCCGCGCGTCGCTGGCCGAGCACATGGACGCCGACCGGCTGTTCACCGAGACCAAGCAGGGCTTCGGCTTCTACCACGAGAAGTTCGGCACGCCCTACCCGTTCTCCAAGTACGACCAGCTGTTCGTGCCGGAGTTCAACGCGGGCGCGATGGAGAACGCCGGTGCGGTGACGTTCCTGGAGGACTACGTCTTCCGCAGCCGCGTCACCCGCTACGCCTACGAGCGGCGCGCCGAGACGCTGCTGCACGAGATGGCGCACATGTGGTTCGGCGACCTGGTCACCATGCGCTGGTGGGACGACCTGTGGCTGAACGAGTCGTTCGCGACCTTCGCGAGCGTCCTGGCCCAGGCCGAGGCCACTGAGTACAAGAACGCGTGGACCAGCTTCGCGAACATCGAGAAGTCGTGGGCCTACCGGCAGGACCAGCTGCCCTCGACGCACCCGATCGCGGCCGACATCGTCGACCTGCACGCGGTCGAGGTGAACTTCGACGGCATCACCTACGCCAAGGGCGCGAGCGTGCTCAAGCAGCTCGTCGCCTACGTCGGGCTGGACCACTTCCTCGACGGCCTGAAGGTGTACTTCGGCAAGCACGCCTGGGGCAACGCGACCCTGGCCGACCTGCTGGGCGCGCTGGAGGAGGCGTCCGGGCGCGACCTGTCGTGGTGGAGCGCGCAGTGGCTGGAGACGACCGGGCTGAACTCGCTCAGCCCGCGCTACGAGGTCGGCGCGGACGGCAGCTTCACGTCGTTCGCCGTCGTGCAGTCCGGCGCGAAGCCGGGTGCCGGTGAGCTGCGCACCCACCGGGTCGCGGTCGGCGTCTACGACGAAGACGGCTCCGGCAAGATCGTCCGGAAGCACCGCGTCGAGCTCGACGTCGACGGCGAGCGCACCGAGGTGCCGGAGCTGGTCGGGCAGCCCGCGGGCAAGCTCGTGCTGGTCAACGACGACGACCTGACCTACTGCACGATGCGGCTCGACCCGGCGTCGCTGACCACGCTGATCGACCGCATCGCCGACATCACCGAGCCGCTGCCGCGGACGCTGTGCTGGTCGGCAGCGTGGGAGATGACCCGCGAGGCCGAGCTGAAGGCGCGCGACTTCGTCACGCTGGTGCAGCGCGGCATCCACACCGAGAGCGAGGTCGGCGTCGTCCAGCGGCTGCTGCTGCAGGCGCAGACCGCGCTCAACTCCTACGCCGAGCAGGAGTGGGCGGCCTCGACCGGCTGGCCCGCGTTCACCACCCGGCTGCTGGAGCTGGTGCGGGGCGCCGAGCCGGGCTCCGACCACCAGCTGGCCTTCGTGAACTCCCTGGCCGGGTCGGTGCTGGACGCCGCCACGCTGGACGTGCTGGCGGGCTGGCTGGACGGCTCGGCGCCGCTGCCCGGGCTCACGGTGGACACGGACCTGCGCTGGCGGCTGCTGCACGCGCTGGTCGCCCACGACCGGGCGGGCGCGACGGAGATCGACGCCGAGCTGGCCCGCGACAACACGGCCACCGGCCGCCGCCAGGCGGAGCGCGCCCGCGCCCTGCGCCCGACGGCGGAGGCCAAGGCCGACGCGTGGCAGCGCGCGGTGTACGACGACGAGCTGCCGAACGCGGTGAGCGACTCGCTCATCTCGGGCTTCTCCCACCCGGGCCAGAAGGGCCTGCTGGGCGACTACGTCGCCAAGTACTTCGAGGTCATCGACGAGGTGTGGCAGCGGCGCTCGAGCGAGCGGGCGCAGCCGATGGCCATCGGCCTGTACCCGTCGTGGGCGGTGGCCCCGGAGACGGTGACGGCCTCCGACGAGTGGCTGACGGGCGAGCACCCGCAGGCCCTGCGCCGGCTGGTGTCGGAGGGCCGGGCGGGCATCGTGCGCGCCCTGGCGGCACGGGACTTCGACGCACAGGCGTGAGATCGCGGCCGGGCGGCGGGTCGTGCTCCGGCACGGCCCGCCATCCGGCCAGGCAGCGGGTAGTGGTCAGGTACGGCCCGCCATCCGGCCAGCGGCCAGTCAGGCTCCGGACATAGCCCGCCCTCCGGCGGGTCGGGCTCCGGGCAGGGGCCGCACTCCGGCCAACCGACGAGACAGGCTCCGGCAAGTCCCGCCAGCCAGGCTCCGGACACGACCCACACTCCGGCCAGGCAGTGGGTAGTGCTCCGGCACGGCCCGCCCTCCGGCCAGCGGCGAGTCAGGCTCCGGATACAGCCCGGCCTCCAGCCAAGCGGCGAATCAGGCTCCGGACACGACCCGCCCTCCCTGGGGGCTGCCCCCGCTTCCAGCGTATCGGCGGTGTCCGACGGAAACCGGCGATCGGCCGCAGCAGCGGCTCGGTTGTCCACAACCCGGCCGATCTGGGGACAAGCTCGCACGAAAAGAGCCCCGCACCTCGGAAACCAGGGTGCGAGGCTCTTCGACGTCTGGGTCAGCGGGGCGCGGGGCCCGCCTGGTCGGACAGCATGCGCAGCGCGTTCACCAAGCCGTTGACCAGCCCGCGGACGAGGTCGCCCTCCTTGAAGGACGCCACCATGCTGGCCACCGCCAGCTTGGCGCCGCGGTCCGGCAGGCGCAGGTGCGCCACCTTGCCCGTGACGATCTCGATCTTCCGCTCGCCCGGCGAGACCGCGATCAGCACCGCGTTCGACGGGTCCGCCGTCGTCGCGTGCAGCTTCTCCGCCGCCGTGCGGCTGTCCTCGCCCAGCTCACCGAGGTACAGGCTGAAGTCCAGGCCGGTCTCCCGGCTCGCGAACGTCAGCGCCTCGTCGAGGCGGGCCAGCTGGCGAGTGTTGAACGGCCCGGCGGGCGCCGCCGGCTCGTACATCTTCGCCGCCGACACGCGGCCGCTGTTCGTGATGGCCTCGCCGTAGCCCAGTTCGGACTCGTCGACGCGCCTCGTCAGCTCACCAGTTGCCACGAGCGCCTCCCGCCGCGGTCGGGGCGCCCTCGGGCGCGCTGTTTTCGGCGCCGGCGTACCGGTGCCCCGCGCCGACCCCGTCGGGGTTGGCGCTCCACCACATGGCCGGGTACTCCCAGGCCTGGCCGGACCGGTGCCGCGGGGCGGCGCCGGACCTGCGCCGGAGCGTCAGCAGCCCGGCGAGGCCGTAGATGGCCAGCGGGATCACGGCGAAGACCAGGATCGTCTCGACAACGTTCACGGCGCTGAGCGTATCGGATGACCTCTGCGGCCACTGCGCGCGGCGCACTCGACCGTTCGTCGTAAGCCGACTGCCGTCCGCCGCTTGGCACGCGACGACTGGAACGTTGGGGCGAAGACCGTCGGGCCGAAAGGTTGCAACTCAACGTACAGGCGGCCGCACCCGCCGCTGTCGTCTTGTCCGGACCTTGAAATCCTCGTAGCTTTTTCACCTGTACGGGCCTTGCGCCCCGCTCTCCAGCCCCAGCAGGTAACGCACCGGTCCCAGGAGGCCCCGCCATGAACAGCGTCCAGACGCCCGCACAGGCGATCACCGAGACCATCTCGTCACTCAGCGACATCGAATTCGTCCCCGGAACGCGTGTGACGGCGGGCACAAGGGTTACCCGCGGTACACGCGTCACTCGCGGTACACGGGTGACGGCGGGAACGCGCGTCACCATGGGCACCCGGGTGACGGCGGGCACGCGAGTCACCCGCGGGACTCGCGTCACACGAGGCACCCGCGTCACGATGGGCACGCGTGTGACGGCCGGCACCCGCGTCACCTGCGGCACGCGTGTCACGCGCGGCACCCGGGTCACCCTCGGCACGCGCGTCACCATGGGCACCCGCGTCACCTGCCAGAGCGACTACACGCTGGCCGCCTGAACCCGTACTCCAGGGCCGCACGCACTACCTGAGCACCTCGCGCAAGCACCCGGCTCGCCCCGGCCGCCGCAAGGCAGCCGGGGCGCCGGCATGTTCGGGGTCAGGTGGCCGGGGGCCGCGCCGGGCGGAGGGGTCACCCGCCGGTGTTCGAAGGCACGCCGGACGGAAGCGCCGGCCAAGATCACTCAGCGCCCGAAGGCCGCGCCAACCGGACGCCTCCCGCGGAGTCGGGGTCGCCGCCCGAAGGGCACGCCAGCTGGAAGCGCCTCGCCGAGCCGCCGCAGCAGCAGCCGCAGCCCGCAGTCAAACAGCGGCCGACCCCGGGCACCCCGAAGTCACCGCCGCCCCGAAGGCGCCGGAACCGTGCACCAGGCTCCGCCGGCCTCCGGAAGACGTCAGGCCGCGGAGCCCAGATACGGCCGCCAGAGCGGGTCGGCCTCCTTGGAGTGCGCGAGCAGCCGCCAGTGCGGGCCGTGCGGGGCGCGGGGGACCACCCGCAGGCGCCAGCCGATCTCCGAGAGCAGCCGGTCCGCCTTGCGGTGGTTGCACTTGGCGCAGCAGGCGACGCAGTTGGTCCAGGCGTGGGGGCCGCCCCGGCTGCGCGGGACCACGTGGTCGATCGTCTCGGCCCGCCCTCCGCAGTAGGCGCAGCGGTACCGGTCGCGGTGCATGAGCCCGGCGCGCGTGAGCGGCACCTGCGCGCGATACGGTACGCGCACGTACGTGCTGAGGCGGATCACCGAGGGCACCGGCAGCGACACCTTCGCCGAGTGCAGCTCGATCCCGCCGGGGTCACCGTGCACCACTTCGGCCTTGCCGCACATCACGAGCACGACAGCGCGCCGCAGCGGCAGCGCCGTCAACGGCTCGAAAGTGGCGTTGAGCAGGAGCACCCGGCGCCGGCCCCAGGCCGGGGCGGCCGGATCCCGGCCTCTACTACGCTGTCCGGGCGGGCGGGTCACTCCCCCTGGGCGGGTCCCCGGCCCGGCCGGGACGGTTCCGCCGGATGCGGAACCCCCCGGGTAGGCGCGCAGAACCACCTCTGGCGTCTCGTCGGCCGTGGCTTGGCCGGAGACGCCGCGGGGGCTGGGTTGTCGGTCTGGCACTCGACCACCTCCAGGGGCGTAGGCATAGTCGACCACAGAACAGGCCCCCAGCGCACGTGTGTTACAAGACGTGTCACATCCGCGCGACCCGGCATCCACCCGGCGTTGGGGCGCCCGACCGATCGGAAGGATGAACGAACCCCCGTGCTCCCCCTGCTCCCCTCCGCCGACACGCCGTGCATCAGAGACCCGAGCACGTTCTGCTTTCAGGTCTACGACGTCACGCACAACGTGTGGCTGGCGGGCTCGGCGAACTGGCTGATCACCAAGCCGGTCAAGATCCTGATGATCATCGTGATCGCGTTCCTGGTCCGCCTGCTGCTCAGACGGCTGATCAACCGCGTCACCACGCTGCCGAAGACGGGCGGCAAGCTCCCGTCGATGCTGCGTCCGCTGCGCGAGCGCGCCCCCGAGGTGCTCGGCTCGGCGGTCATCGAACGGCGCCGCCAGCGCGCGATGACCATCGGCTCGGTGCTGAAGTCGATGGCGACGTTCCTGATCTACGGCCTGGCGTTCATCCTCGTGCTGGGCGAACTCGGCATCAACCTGGGCCCGATCATCGCGTCGGCCGGCATCATCGGCGTCGCGATCGGGTTCGGCGCGCAGAACCTGGTCAAGGACTTCCTGTCCGGGATCTTCATGATGGTCGAGGACCAGTACGGCGTCGGCGACGTCGTGGACGTCGGCGAGGCGTCCGGGACGGTCGAGTCCGTCGGGCTGCGGATCACGACCCTGCGTGACGTCAAGGGCACGGTCTGGTACGTCCGCAACGGCGAGGTCCTGCGCGTCGGCAACTCGAGCCAGGGCTTCGCGGTGGCGGTCGTCGATGTCCCGCTGGGCTACACCGCCGACGTCGAACGCGCGACGACGGTGCTCGCGACCGCGGCGTCCACAGCCACCGAAGGGGACGCGCTGAAGGACAACATCCTCGAGCCGCCGGAGATGCTGGGTGTGGAGAGCGTCACACCGGAGGGCCTCCAGCTGCGGCTGACGGTGAAGGTCCGGCCGGGCAAGCAGTGGGCCGTGCAGCGGGCCCTGCGTGCCCAGCTGCTCGCGGCGCTGGAGGAGGCCGGGTTCGACCCGCCGCTCGGCCGGCTGTTCCCGCCCGCTGTCCCGGCGGCCCCGCCGGCCGAGAAGAAGGTCCGTCAGGCCGAGTAGTGCTCGCGCAGCCCGGCGAGCCGGGCCGCGCGCTCCCGGTCGAGGCCGGGGTCGTGCACCAGGTGCTCCCGCAGGTCGGCCGCCACTTCGTCCCGGTCAGGGTGGTCGCTGCGCTCGACGTGCTCGAGCGTCGCGGCCACCCCGGCGGGGAACAGCAGGAAGGCGCTCAGCCCGCTCGCGGTGTCGAAGCTCGTGTACTTGGCCTCGCTGAGCTGCCAGACGTCCCCGGCTTCGCCGCACTCGTGCAGCAGCAGCGCGGCGAGCCCGAGGCTCTCGTCGTAGCCCCAGCCGTCCTCGTGGTACCGGATCTCCTGGTCCAGGAGATAGCGGAGGAACACGGCGTCGGAGTTCCGGCGTTCGCGCAGCAGCAGGCGCAGGACCGCTTGCCGCGCCTCCGCGTCGGCGAGCTCCGGCCAGCGTTCCGGGTGATCGCGCCAGTGGCCGAGGGAGGTCGTCACGATCGGAGACGGTAGCGAGGCGCGGTTACGCTGGGAAACGGATTTGCGACCATCCGGCATGAGGCGGACCGGGCGTCGGGAACCCGGGAACGAAGGGCAAAATGGAAGGCGTGTCTGCAGTGAGCGAACCGGCGAACCTCTACGAAGCGATCGGTGGCGAACCGACGTTCCGCCGGATCGTCGGGCGGTTCTACGAGGAGGTCGCGCGGGACGAAATCCTGCGTCCGCTCTACCCCGAGGAGGACCTCGGGCCGGCCGAGGAGCGCTTCCGGCTGTTCCTCATCCAGTACTGGGGCGGCCCGCACACCTACTCCGACCAGCGCGGGCACCCGCGGCTGCGGATGCGGCACGCGCCGTTCAAGATCGGGCCGCTCGAGCGGGACGCCTGGCTGCGCTGCATCCGGATCGCCGTCGACGAGGAGAACCTGGACGAGCCGTACCGCGGTCAGCTCTGGGCCTACCTGGAGATGGCCGCGCACAGCATGATGAACAGCTTCGTCTGATGAGACGGGATGCCTGGTGGCAGGACGCCGTCTTCTACCAGGTGTACGTCCGCTCGTTCGCCGACTCGGACGGTGACGGCGTCGGCGACCTGGAGGGCATCCACTCCCGCCTGGGTTACCTCGAGCTGCTCGGCGTCGACGCGCTGTGGCTGACGCCGTTCTACCGCTCGCCGATGGCCGACCACGGCTACGACATCGCCGACCCGCGGGACGTCGACCCGATGTTCGGCACCCTCGGCGACTTCGACGTGCTGCTGACCGAGGCGCACAAGCGGAACATCAAGGTCACCGTCGACGTCGTGCCCAACCACACCAGCAACCAGCACGCCTGGTTCAAGTCCGCGATGGCGGCCGAGCCCGGCAGCCCGGAGCGGGACCGGTACATCTTCCGCGACGGCGTCGGGCCGAAGGGCGAGGACCCGCCGAACAACTGGGTCAGCGCGTTCGGCGGCCCGGCCTGGACCCGCGTGCCGGACGGGCAGTGGTACCTGCACCTGTTCGCGCCGCAGCAGCCGGACCTGAACTGGGCCAACCCGGAGGTCGCCGCGGACCTGGAGCGGACGCTGCGGTTCTGGCTCGAACGCGGCGTCGACGGCTTCCGCATCGACGTCGCGCACGGCATGGCCAAACCGCCCGGCCTGCCGGACATGGACCCGCGCGCCGGCGGGCAGGGGCCGAGCCACTACTACGACCCGCGGTGGGACCACGACGGCGTCCACGAGATCCACCAGATGATCCGCAAGGTGCTCGACGAGTTCCCGGACGCGATGGCGGTCGGCGAGATCTGGGTGACCGACGAGGAGCGGCTCTCGCGCTACCTGCGGCCCGGCGAGCTGCACCTGGCGTTCAACTTCCGCCTGGTGCTGACCCACTTCGACGCCGACGCCATGCGCACGGCCATCGAGCGGTCCCTGGCCGTCCCGGCCCGCACGGGCGCCCCGGCGACCTGGACGCTGGGCAACCACGACGTCTGGCGGCAGGTCAGCCGCTACGGCGGCGGCGCGGCGGGCGTGCGGCGCGCGCGGGCGATGGCGTTGGTCGAGCTGGCGCTGCCGGGCGCGGTGTACCTGTACAACGGCGAAGAGCTGGGGCTGGCGAACGTCGAGCTGGCCCCGGCGGAGATGGCCGACCCGCGCGCGAAGACGAGCGGCGCCGAGTTCGGCCGGGACGTCTCCCGGGTGCCGCTGCCCTGGGAGGGCGATCTGCCGCCGTTCGGCTTTTCGCGCAACCCCCGCACGTGGCTGCCGATGCCCGCGGAGTGGGCCGGGCTGACGGTGGAGAAGCAGATCGAGGACGCGGACTCGACGCTGTCGCTGTACCGGCAGGCGATCGAGCTGCGGAAGACGCATCCGGCGTTCGGCGGCGAAGAGCTGGAGTGGTACGGCGCCCCGGCCGGCTGTTTCGCCTTCCGGCGGCGCGGGGGCGGGCTGGTGTGCGCGTTGAACACCTCGGCGTCGCCCATCGCGCTGCCGCCGGGTGAGCTGCTGCTGTCGAGCAGCCCGCTGGTCGAGGGGAAGCTGCCCGCCGATTCGGCCGCCTGGCTGGTCTGAGGCCGCTTCCACACCCCACGCCGGATGTGGACAACTTCGGCTGAACGCCTCTTCGGGCGGCACTTTCGTCGGTGGCCGCCGATACGCTGGAAGCGGGGGCAGCCCCCAGGGAGGGCGGGCCGTGCCCGGCTCGGGATTTCAGCCGGACTGGTCGCCCGAACCGGAACCGTCGTCGAAGGCGCCGCTGGCCAGCCAGGCCACCAGCGCCGCGGCCTGGAGGTAGGGCGCCGCCTGGGCAGCCGCCCGGCCCGCCGCACGCGTGCGGCCCCACCTCTCAGGTCTTTCGGCGCGCTCCGGCGCCCGCTCGCCCGCCGGACGGTCCGTCCGCCACGGCGTTTCCTCGTCGGCGCGCACCGAGTCCAGGAACTCCGCGGTCGGGTCTTCGTCCTTCATCGTTCGGGGGTCCGGGTGGCGAAGCCCCCGGCCCGGGGCGAAGCCCCGGATGTCGCAGTCATCTCTTCAGCGTGCCACCATCCGGGCCGGACGGTGGCCGCCGTAAGCATTCCGTCAGAACAGCAGCGGCAGCAGCGCGTGCCGGCGCCGGACGATCGCGCCGTAGCGCGCGTCCAGGCGCAGCCACGAATCCGTGGCCGTCACGCGGACCACGTCACCGGCCACGTCCGAATCCACGAAACCCATGCCGGACATCGCGAACAGGCACCGCATCTGCACCTTGACCTCGACCGAACCGCCGCTCACGGTCAGCACCGCCTGGTCCATCAGCGACGCCGGCGGGGTGCCGTGCGGGCCCGCGTTGTCCCTGGCCAGGGTCACGCCGCGGTCGGCCAGCTCGGACACCACCCGCGCGGGCAGCTCGTCGACCAGCGGCCAGCGGCCGGACGGCGGCAGCTCGCCGTGCCAGAGCAGGTCGCGGGCCGGGCCCGGGTCCATCCGGGGCGCGCCCGCCACGGTCAGCGCCGCGAGCAGCTCGTTGCCCGACACCGTGACGTCGCCGGGGGTGACGTCACCGGCCACCGCGCGGGTGGCCAGGCACTCGAACGGCGTCGACGTCCAGGCCTCGACCACGCCGTCGCCGCGCTGCCGCAGCCGGACGGCCGTCTGGCCGTCCAGCCGGACCGCGCGGGCGACGAACGCCCCGAGGGTCTCCCGGTCGGCCGCGTCCGGCACGAACAACTCAGGCATCCGCGAACCCCTGCTTCAGAAACTCCGATTCGGCCGGGGTGAGCCTACGCGGCCGCAGCTCGACGGTGTCGTACGGCGCCAGTACCGTCTCGGCGGTGACCGCCACCGGGTCGTCCGGGGACGGCCCGCCGTGGACGCGGTAGGCCAGCGTGAAGCTCGCCGCGCGCAGCTGCGTGAGGTCGATGTCGATCCGCAGCTGCTGCCCGGACACCACGATCGGCGCCTTGTAGGCCACTTCGAGCCGGACCACGACGATGCCCTTCGGCAGCTGGTCCAGCCCCGCCTCGACCGCCGCCTCGAACAACAGCGGGATGCGCGCCTCTTCGAGCAGCGTCACCAGCTTCGCGTGGTTGATGTGGCCGTAGACGTCCATGTCCGTCCAGCGCGGGCGGACGTGCGCAACGTAGGTCACCGAACCGTGCTCCGGATCTGGCGGGCCGCCACCGACAGGGTCGCCAGGTCGAGCCGGCCGGACTTGGTGATCTCGTCGAGCGCGACGCGGGCCCGCTGCAGCCGGGACGCGTTCGTCTTCTCCCACTGCGCGATCTTGGCGTCCCCGGACGAGCCGGGATCGCTGTGCCGCAGCGCGTCCAGCGTGATCGCGCGCAGCGAGCCGTAGACGTCGTCGCGCAGCGAAAGCCGGGCGAGCGCGTGCCAGCGGTTGCCGCGTTCGAGCTTGCTGATCTCGGTGAGCATCGAGTCGATGTCCAGGTGCGCCGAGAGCGCGTAGTACAGCTCCGCCGTCTCCGCCGGGCTGTGCACGGCGTCCACGCCGACCTGCTGCTCGGCGAGCTCGGCCACCTCGGTGACGTCGAGCAGGCCGTAGGTGTGCAGCAGCAGCGACACCCGGCGGGCCAGGCTCGCCGGCACCCCGGCCTCGATCAGCTCGTCCGCGTGCGCCTGCACCGACTCGGCCTCGCGGCCGCGCAACAGGTCGCCGATCTTCGGCACGAGCTTGTCGAGCACTCGCCGGAAGCGCTTGATCTCCGACAGCGGGGCCAGCGGCTGCGGCCGGTTGGTGAGGAACCAGCGCGCGGCCCGGTCGAGCAGCCGCCGCGTCTCCAGCACCATCGCGTCGGCGACGTCGGTGTGCACGACGTTGTCGAGCGCGTCGATCTCCTTCCACAGCGCGGGGAGGTCGAACACCTGCGTCACCACGGCGTACGCGCGCACCGCGTCCGTCGCCGTCGCGTTCATCTCCTCCATCAGCCGGTAGACGAACGAGATGCCACCGCCGTCGACAACTTCGTTGGCGATCAGCGTGGTGATGATCTGGCGGCGCAGCGGGTGTTCGCCGATCGCGGAGCCGAACCGCTCGCGCAGCGGCTTCGGGAAGTACTCGGGCAGCCGGGCCGCGAAGACCTTCGAGTCGGGCAGGTCGCTGGCCAGCAGCTCGTCCTTCAGCTCCAGCTTGACGTGCGCGAGCAGCGTCGCCAGCTCCGGCGAGGTGAGGCCCTTGCCCGCCTTCTCCAGCTCGCGGAACTCCGAGTTGCTCGGCAGCGCTTCGAGCTTGCGGTCGAAGGCGCCCGCGGACACCAGCGCCTGCACCTGGCGCGCGTGCACCGACAGCATCGGCGCGGCGTGCGCCCGGCTGACGCCGAGGACCGCGTTCTGCCGGTAGTTGTCCTTGAGCACCAGCGCGCCGACCTCGTCGGTCATCTCTTCCAGCAGCTCGTTGCGCTGTTCGCGCTCCAGCTGGCCGGTCTGGACGAGGTGGTCGAGCAGGATCTTGATGTTGACTTCGTGGTCGGAGCAGTCGACGCCGGCCGAGTTGTCGAGCGCGTCGGTGTTGATCTTGCCGCCGTTGCGTGCGAACTCGATCCGGCCCAGCTGCGTGAGGCCGAGGTTGCCGCCCTCGCCGAAGACCTTGACCCGCAGCTGCTTGCCGTCGACGCGGATGGCGTCGTTGGCCTTGTCGCCGGCTGCCTGGTGGCTTTCGGTCTCCGCCTTGACGTAGGTGCCGATACCGCCGTTCCACAGCAGCTCGACCGGCGCCAGCAGGATCGCCTGGATCAGGTCCATCGGCGCGAGCGCGGTGACGCTGTCCTCGAGCCCGAGCGCCGCGCGGACCTGGGGGCTGACCGGGATCGACTTCGCCGAGCGCGGGTAGATCCCGCCGCCTTCGCTGATCAGCGAGCGGTCGTAGTCGTCCCACGAGCTGCGCGGCAGGTCGAACAGCCGGCGCCGCTCGGCGTACGACGTCGCAGCGTCGGGGTTGGGGTCGAGGAAGACGTGCATGTGGTTGAACGCCGCGACCAGGCGGATGTGCTCGGACAGCAGCATGCCGTTGCCGAAGACGTCCCCCATCATGTCGCCGATGCCGACCACGGTGAAGTCCTCGGTCTGGGTGTCCTTGCCCAGCTCGCGGAAGTGCCGCTTGACGCTCTCCCAGGCACCCTTCGCCGTGATGCCCATGGCCTTGTGGTCGTAGCCGACCGAACCGCCGGAGGCGAAGGCGTCGCCCAGCCAGAAGCCGTACTGCGCCGAGACCTCGTTCGCGATGTCGGAGAACTTCGCGGTGCCCTTGTCGGCCGCGACGACCAGGTAGGAGTCGTCGGCGTCGTGCCGGACGACGCCGGGCGCGGGCACGGTCTTGCCCTCGATCCGGTTGTCGGTCAGGTCGAGCAGGCCGGAGATGAACATGCGGTAGCAGGCGATGCCCTCGTTCAGCTGGGCGTCGCGGTCGATGCTCGCGTCGCCGCTCGGGGCCGGCGGGCGCTTCACGACGAAGCCGCCCTTCGCGCCGACCGGCACGATCACCGCGTTCTTCACCGCCTGCGCCTTGACCAGGCCGAGGATCTCGGTGCGGAAGTCCTCGCGGCGGTCCGACCAGCGCAGGCCACCACGCGCGACCTCGCCGAAGCGCAGGTGGACACCTTCGACGCGCGGCGAGTAGACGAAGATCTCGAACTTGGGCCGCGGCTCGGGCAGGTCGGGCACGCCGGCCGGGTCGAGCTTGATCGCCAGGAACGGCCGCGGCCGCCCGTCGGTGCCCATGACGTGGTAGTTCGTCCGCAGGGTGGCCTGGATGACGGCCATCAGGCGGCGCAGGATCCGGTCCTCGTCGAGGCTGGTGACCTCGTCGATCATCGCGTTCAGCTCGGCGGCCAGGGCCTCGGTGGCGGACTCGCGGTCGGCGTCGGGCAGCTTCGGGTCGAACCGGGCCTCGAACAGCCGCAGCAGCTTGGTCGCGACCTGCGTGTGGTTCAGCAGCGTGTTCTGGATGTAGTCCTGGGAGAACGCGCTGCCGGCCTGGCGGAGGTAGCGCGAGTAGGCGCGCAGCACGGCGGCCTGGCGCCAGCTGAGCCCCCCGCGCAGGACCAGGCCGTTGAGGCCGTCGACCTCGGCGTCACCGCGCCAGGCGGCCTCGAAGGCGTCCTGGAAGCGGCCGCGCAGCTCCTCGACGGCGTCCTCGTCGGACTCGTCGAGCATCTTCTGGTCGACGCGCAGGCCGAAGTCGTAGATCCAGCACGCGCCGCCGTCCTCGCGGTGCAGCTCGTACGGCCGTTCGTCGACCACCTCGACGCCCATGGCCTGCAGCACCGGGAGCACCTTCGAGAGCGTGACACCCTCGCCGCGCAGGTAGAGCTTGAAGCGCCGCTCGCCGGGCCCGGCGTCGGCGGGCCGGTAGAACGACAGCGCGAGGTCGCCTTCGTCGGTGAGCGAGTCCAGCGAGCGGAGGTCGGCCAGCGCCTCTTCGGCGGTGAAGTCCTCCTTGTAGCCCTCGGGGAACACCATCGCGAAGCGCTGACCCTGCTCGGTGGCCGACTCCTCGCCGACGATCCCGACCGCGACGCCGCCGTCGGCGCGCTCCCGGCGTTCGTCGAGGACCGCTTCGACCATCCGGTCGTCCCAGGTGCGGACGGCGTCGTTCAGCCGGTCCTGGATCTTGAGCGTGTCCGGCTCCAGGCGGCGCGCCGGGTCGGTGTGCACGACGAAGTGCACCTGCGCCAGCACCGTCTCGCCGATCCGCGCGCTGTATTCGAGCTGGGTGCCTTCGAGCTCTTCGAGCAGGACTTCCTGCATCGCCAGCCGCGAGCGCGTCGTGTACCGGTCGCGCGGGAGGTAGACGAGGCAGGAGTAGAAGCGGCCGTACGGGTCGCGGCGCAGGAACAGCCGCAGCCGGCGGCGGTCGGCGAGGGTGATCGCGCCGGTCGTCGTCGAGTACAGCGAGTCGGTGTCGGCGGAGAACAGGTCGGCGCGCGGCCAGTTCTGCAGGATTTCGAGCATCCGCTGGCCGGAGAACGACTCGATCGGGAAGCCGGCGCGGTGGATGACCTCGCGGACCCGCTTGCACACCACCGGGATGTCGAGGACGTTCTCGTGCAACGCCGTGGTGGTGAACATGCCGAGGAAGCGGTGTTCGCCGGTGACGGTGCCCTCGGCGTCGAAGGTCTTCACCCCGACGTAGTAGGGGTAGACCGGCCGGTGCACGGTCGAGGGCGCGCTCGCCTGGGTCAGCACCAGCAGCGAAGGCGCGAGCGCGGACGCGGCGGTGTCCGGGCCGGCGGTGAGGCCGCGGGCGGCGAGGCTGTCCTGGCGCAGTACGCCGAGGCCGGAGGCCAGGACGGCGCGCAGGGCGGGTTCGTCGGTGTCCGGGTGCGGGTTGTCGACGATCTCGTAGCGGCGGTAGCCGAGGAAGGTGAAGTGGCCGTCGGCCAGCCAGCGCAGCAGGCGGGCACCCTCGGCGACCTCGTCCGCGGGCAGCCGCGGCGGGTCGGTCTCCAGTTCGCTCGCGAGCTGGCAGGCCGTCTGGGCCATCTTCTCGGCGTCCTCGACGACCTCGCGGACGTCGCCCAGCACGCTGGAGAGCCGGTTGTCGAGCTCGCGGGCGCGGTTGCGGTCGGTGACGAAGTCGATCTCGATGTACATCCACGACTCGGCGGCCGAGTTCGCGGGCGGTTCGGCCGGGTCCGCTTCCGGGTGGACTTCGAGGAGCTCGCCGGTGAGGTCACGGCTGACCACCACGATCGGGTGAACGATCCGCTGCACCTGGACGCCGTCGCGGGCGAACTCCGCGGCGATCGAGTCGACGAGGTAGGGCATGTCGTCGGTGACGACCTGCACGACGGTGGCTTCGCGCGCCCAGCCGTCTTCGGCGACGGTGGGGTTCAGCAGCCGCACGGCCGGGCGGCCGGGCATCCGGGACTTGGCCAGCTGCAGGTGCGACCGGACCGCGCCGACGAGGTTGACGGGCTCGTCGCCGACGATCTCTTCGGGCGGGATGTGCCGGTAGTAGAGCCGGATGAGCTCACCGATCTCCGGCGCCAGCCCGGCCGCGGCGTCGATCAGGTCGTCCCTGATCTGCTCCGGGCTGGCCGGGGAGCGCGGGGCGCCGAATTCGGGTTCGGCGTCGGCTCCGGTTCCGGGTAGGGACGAGACTCCGGTCGAGCTCATTTGAGGCAACTCTCCAGTTTGCGTGAGGTGGCACCGCGCCGGTTCGGCGTTGAGCCGGCGCACCCCACACTAATGCGCCGCCATC
The DNA here is from genome assembly GCF_040682815.1 of Amycolatopsis sp. NPDC051102. Lineage (NCBI taxonomy): Bacteria > Bacillati > Actinomycetota > Actinomycetes > Pseudonocardiales > Pseudonocardiaceae > Amycolatopsis > Amycolatopsis sp. NPDC051102. Next base: position 59,003 of record NZ_JBFBBT010000014.1, on the reverse strand, counting down.
CCGGATCACATGAAGACCCAGGGGTTCCCGGGGGCGCGAAAACCCTTTCCGGGCACCGGATTCGCGTGATCGGTCAAGCTACTGACGGGTTGTCTCCGGCGCGGCTGCGCGGCGCTGACCAGCCGTGCTCGCCGGGCGTTACCCGACGTGCAGCCCACGTGATCGGTTCAGTTGATCGGCCGCGCTGCCGTTCGCCGAACGCTGTCGGCCGGTCGGCGACACCGGAGTGCGACGGATCCCACTGCCCCAGCGCGCGGACAGGTCGGCGACGGATCGGGGCGTCTCACCGACCGGACCCCGGTGCGGGTGAACTGTCCGCGGTGGGTCGTCGGCGACGGCGAAACTGTCGGTGGTGGCCGGTAGCGTGGAAAACGGGGGGCGCCCCCGGGCCGCCAGGGTCAGTCGCGGGAACCGCGGCCGCGGGCGGCCGGGCTTGGGTCAGTCGCGCCAACCGCGGCCGCGAGCAGCCGGCCCGAGTCAGTCGCGGGAACCGTGGCCCCGGGGGGCCTGAGTCAGTCGCGCGAACTGTGGCCGCGGGCGGCCGGCCTGAGTCAGTCGCGCAAACCGTGGCCGCCGGCGGTCGGCCTGGATCAGTCGCGCGAACCGTGGCCCCGGGGGGCCTGAGTCAGTCGCGGGAACCGTGGCCGCCGGCGGCCAGCCCGAGTCAGTCGCGCCAACCGCGGCCCCGGGCGGCCTGGGTCAGTCGCGGGAACCGTGGCCGCGGGCGTCGGAGACCTCGGCGCCGTGGCCGTTGCGGCCGTGCCCGTTGCGGCGGCCCGTGTCCTGCGAACCCAGCTGCTTGACCAGCGCGGCCGCGCTGGCGGTGCCCGCCTGGTGCTCCGCCAGTGCGCGGGCGAGCAGGTCCGCGAGCCCGGCGTCCGGGGGCGGCTCGTCCTCGGCGATCGCGCGGGCGTAGCTCTCCGGGAACGGGGCCGTCGCCGGCGTCCAGTGGCCGAAGTCCTCCATCGGCTCCAGCGACGGCGGCATCCGCAGCCGCGGCAGCCAGGGCTCGACCTCGTCGCGGTAGTCGGGCACGGACGGCGGTTCGTCCTCCGGCCGCGGCGGGGGTGCGAGTTCGGGTTCGGGCCGGGCCGGTTCCGCGGCGCGGGGACTCTCGGCGTCCTCCGCCCGGCGGCGGCCACCGGCGCCTCCGGCCGCGGAGATGCCCAGCCGGTCCAGCACCGACCGCGCGGCCACCGAGCCGTGCTCGGCATCGTGGCGCGTGGACGGCTGCGGCTCCCGAGGCCGTTCGTACGGCTCCCGCTCGGCGGCGGGCGGCGGCGCGAGCGGCAGGGCGGGCGTGACACGCGTGGGCGCCGACTCCCGTTCGGCGGCGGTCTCCCGCAGCCGCGCTTCGGCGAGCGCGGCCCAGGAGAACTTGGTCTTCCCGCTGTCGGCGCTCGGGGCCGGCTCTCGCACGGACGGCGTTTCGGCCGCGTCGGACCGGTGTTGCTCGGGCGCCTGCGCCTCGGCAGGCTCCGAGCGGTACTGCGGCTCCCGCGCCTCAGCGGGCTCGGAGCGGTATTCCGGTTCCCGCATCTCGGCACGTTCAGAGCGGTACTGCGGTTCCCGGGCCTCGACGGCCTCGGACCGGTACCGCGGCTCCCGCGCCTCGGCAGGCTCGCCCCGGTACTCGGGATTCCGCATCGGCCGCGGCTCCGCCACCGGCCGCGACTCGACCTCCGGCCGGTACTCCGGCTCCCGCACTTCGGCAGGCTCGTTCCGATACTCAGGCGTCCGCGGCGGCCCAGCCTTCCGCGGCTCCGCGACCCCACGGCCCGGCCGCGGCTCAACGGCTTCCGCCCGGTGCTCCGGCGCGGACCGCACCTCGATCGGCTCCGGCCGCGCCGGCGGTGGCTCCGGCCGCCGCTCCACCACGACCGGCTCCGGGCGGACCCGGGCCGGCGGCGGCGCGGCTTCGTCCCGGATCGCCGGCATCAACGCCGTCTCGGCCACGTCGGCGGTCACCCGGGGCCGTTCGAACGACCACGCGGGCGCCGGCTGCCGCGGCTCGGGCCGCGGCGGTGTCTCCTCGCGGCGGAACGACCACGCGGGCGCGGATTCCTGCGCGACCGGCGGCACCGAAACCGGCGCGGGCACGGCCGGGACCGGCCGCGACGGCACCGCCTTCAGGACCTCGTCCAGGTCGACCGACGCCGGTTCGCCCGTCCCGAATTCCCCGGCCAGCACGCTGCACGCCTGCCGCCGGGCCCGGGCGTGCAGCTGCTCAGCCGCACGCGAGCGGTACAGGCACGCGATGGCCTCCTCCGCCTGTCCGAACCGCTCTTCCAGCTGGGCCAGCTCCAGCCACAGCCGCGCCGTGATCGCCGGCAGCCCGTGCCGGTCCGTGCTCGCCACCGCTTCGCGGACCAGCTCGGTCGCCGCTTCGCCCGCGCCCGCGGGCAGGTGCACCCGCGTCGCGACGGCCAGGCGCAGCCAGCCCATCGGCGCCACGCCCGCCGCCCGCACCGGCTCGGCCAGCACCGGCTCGGCGATTTCGTACGCCATTTCCGCGTCGCCGCGGTCCAGCAGTGTGCTCACCAGCAGCAGCACCAGCCGGATGCGGACGAGGCCGCCGTCGTCGGCCGGGTTGTCGAGCTTCTCCAGGAACCCCAGGCCGGTCCGGGCCGCGTCGGCCGCCGCCGTCAGGTCGCCGTGGCGGCGCCGGTGGGCCGCCGTGCCGACGCGCAGCAGGGCCCGCACCAGCAGCTGGGTGTCGGCGCCCAGCGAGTCGTCGCCGACGACGAGCTTGTCCGCCTCCACCAGCACGCGGTCCAGCTCCGACTTGCGCCCGAGCTGGCCCAGGCAGCCCACCAGGTGGCACAGCGCGGCCGCGCGGTGCACCGGCGAGACGACCGGATCGGTCAGCACCGGCCGCAGCGCGGCGAGGCCGGTCAGCGGCACGCCCAGGCTGCGGGCGCACACGGCGAGGTCGATGCGCAGGCGCGCGGCGATGTCGCCGTAACCCGCGTGCTCGGCCGCGCTCAAAGCCGCGACCGCACGCCCGACCGTGCCCGTCCGCATCCCGAGCCGGACGCGCGAGGACACGACCAGGCTCTCAGCCCGGATCCACTGCTCGTCGGCGCCGGCCGCCTCCGACAGCGCGGCCGCGCGCTCGCCGAGGACCAGGGCGAGCTCGGGTGCCCGCAGGTGGAGGGCGTCGGCCCGCTCGATCAGCCGGCCGACTGCGGAGAGGGTTCCCCCGGCATTGGCGGAGCGCCCGCCCTCCACGCGGCCCGCCGGCGTACGTCCTCCCGCGGAGGCGGCGTTCACCGGAGCCGGGCCCGTCCAATGCGCTTTGCTGGCTTCCACGGGGAAACCCGCCCCCTCAGTCGCGGGTCAGCTTGCGATGGGTGACACGGTGCGGCCGGGCCGCCTCGGCGCCGAGGCGCTCGACCTTGTTCTTCTCGTACCCCTCGAAGTTGCCCTCGAACCAGAACCACTGCGCGGGGTTCTCGTCGGTGCCCTCCCAGGCCAGGATGTGCGTCGCGACCCGGTCGAGGAACCACCGGTCGTGCGAAATCACGACGGCGCAGCCGGGGAACTGCTCCAGCGCGTTCTCCAGCGAGCCCAGCGTCTCGACGTCCAGGTCGTTCGTCGGCTCGTCGAGCAGGATCAGGTTGCCGCCCTGCTTGAGCGTCAGCGCCAGGTTGAGCCGGTTGCGCTCACCACCGGAGAGCACGCCCGCCGGCTTCTGCTGGTCCGGGCCCTTGAAGCCGAACGCGCTGACGTACGCGCGCGACGGCATTTCGGTCTGCCCGACGTGGATGTAGTCCAGCTCGTCGGAAACGACCTGCCAGACGGTCTTCTTGGGGTCGATGCCGCCGCGGTTCTGGTCCACATAGGACAGCTTGACCGTCTCGCCGATCTTGACCATGCCGTCGTCCGGCTCCTCGAGCCCGACGATGGTCTTGAACAGCGTGGTCTTGCCGACGCCGTTCGGGCCGATCACGCCGACGATGCCGTTGCGCGGCAGGTCGAAGGACAGGCCGTCGATCAGGACGCGGTCGTCGAAGCCCTTCTTGAGCTTCTCGACCTCGACCACGACGTTGCCCAGCCGCGGGCCCGGCGGGATCTGGATCTCTTCGAAGTCGAGCTTGCGGTGCTTGTCCGCCTCCGCCGCCATCTCCTCGTAGCGGTCGAGCCGCGACCGGGACTTGGTCTGGCGCGCCTTGGCGTTGGACCGCACCCACTCGAGCTCGCTCTTCAGGCGCTTCGCGAGCTTCTGGTCCTTCTTGCCCTGGACCTCGAGGCGCTCGCGCTTCTTCTCCAGGTACGTCGAGTAGTTGCCCTCGTAGCCGACGACGCGGCCGCGGTCGATCTCCATGATCCACTCGGCCACGTTGTCCAGGAAGTACCGGTCGTGGGTGACGGCGAGGACGGCGCCGGCGTAGCGGGAGAGGAACTGCTCGAGCCACAGGACACTTTCGGCGTCCAGGTGGTTGGTGGGCTCGTCGAGCAGCAGCAGGTCGGGCGCCGACAGCAGCAGCTTGCACAGCGCGACGCGGCGGCGTTCCCCACCGGAGAGGTGCGAGACGCCTTCGTCCGGCGGCGGGCAGCGCAGCGCGTCCATGGCCTGCTCGACGGTCGAGTCGAGCTCCCAGGCGTCGGCGTGGTCCAGCTCCTCCTGGAGCTGGCCCATCTCCTCCATCAGCTCGTCGCTGTAGTCGGTCGCCATCAGCTCGGCGATCTCGTTGTAGCGGTCGAGCTTGGTCTTGATGTCGCCGAGGCCCTCCTCGACGTTCTGCCGGACCGTCTTCTCCTCGTTGAGCTCCGGCTCCTGCATGAGGATGCCGACGGAGGCGCCGGGCTGGAGGAAGGCTTCGCCGTTGCTGGCCTGCTCGATCCCCGCCATGATCTTGAGAACGGTGGACTTACCGGCACCGTTCGGCCCGACCACGCCGATCTTGGCGCCGGGGTAGAACGCGGTGCTGACGTCGTCGAGGATGACCTTGTCCCCGACGGTCTTGCGCACCTTCTTCATGGTGTAGATGAACTCGGCCATACCCACGATCGTAGAGCGCACGTGATCGCGACCTGACGCCGGTCACCGTCGGACTACCGAAAGTCAGCCCAGGATCACCGGAAGCGCAGTTTTCGGCGTCCCGGCGAGCCCTCAACCTCAACTGGAACCCGAGGGTCGCTTTCCCTCGGCGAGGTTCTTCAGCATCGCGTTGTAGGCGTTCAGCTCTTCGTCGCCGGTGGCCGCTTCGCGCCGGTCACGCCGCTTCGCCTCGCGCTCGTCCTGACGCGACCACTGCACCAGCAGCGCGATCAGCACCAGCAGCACCGGCACCTCGCCCGCGGCCCAGGCGATGCCCCCGCCGAGCCGCTGGTCGGTGAGCAGGTCGGGGACCCACGGCAGGTGCAGCTGGCTGTAGAAGGCCTGCCCGATGACGGTCTGCTTGCTCATCAGGATCACACCGAAGAACGCGTGGAACGGCATCGCGGCGAACATCATCCCGAGCCGCCCGAGGTACGGGATCCGCCGCGGCGACGGGTCCACGCCGATCACCGGCCAGTAGAAGACGTACCCGGCGAGCAGGAAGTGCCCGTTCATCACCAGGTGCGCCCAGTGGTACGGCAGCGCGCTGTCGAACAGGCCGGAGAAGTACAGCGCGTAGAACGACCCGACGAACAGCAGCAGCGCGACCACGGGGTGGGTCAGGAACCGCGACACCGGCGAGTGCACGAAGGCGACGAGCCACTCGCGCGGCCCGGGCGGGGCGTCCCGGCCCGCGGCCGGCAGCGCGCGCAGCGCCAGTGTCACCGGGCCGCCGAGCGCGAACAGCACCGGCGCCACCATCGACAGCAGCATGTGGTTGCCCATGTGGACGCTGAACATCGCGGGCGAGTACCGGCCGATCCCGGACGACGTCGCGATCAGCAGCACCACGCAGCCGGCGATCCAGACGACCGTGCGGCCCACCGGCCAGGTGTCGCCGCGCTGCAGGAGCCGCCGCACCCCGGCGAGGTACAGGCCGCCGAGCACGAGCGCCAGGGTGCCGTAGACCAGGTCGAAGCGGGTGTCGAAGAGCAGCCGCAACGCCGTCGGCGCGCCGTCGAGGTCGTAGCCGATCAGCAGCTCGGTGGTCGAGGGCTGGGTGACCGCGTCGGCCGGCGGCGGCGTCCTGGCCAGCCCGGAGGCGATGCCGATCGTGACGAACATGATCAGGACCTCGACCGCGGCCAGGCGCAGCAGCTGAGCGCCGCCCTTGCCGCCGACGAGGTTCGCGACGCCCTTTTCGCGCTGCTGGTGGCCGAACACGCCGAGCAGCAGCAGCGCGACCGTCTTGGCCACGACGAGCAGGCCGTAGTCGGTGGTGAACAGGTCGTTCAGGCCGATCCGGACCAGCGCGTTGACCACGCCGGAGAGGGCCATCACGATCCAGCAGACCAGCGCCAGCCTCGAGAACCGCTGCGCGGCCAGGGTCAGGTGGGTCCCGCGGCGGTAGCCCAGCGCCAGCAGCGCGACCAGCCCGCCGACCCACAGCGCGGCGGCGACCAGGTGGAACAGCAGGCTGTTGGTGGCGACGTCGTGCGAGCCGCCGCTGGCCGAGTGCCCGGTGACCGCGACCGGGACCAGCCCGCCGACGGCGAGGAAGAACAGCACCGCCGTCCAGCCCCACGTCAGCGCGAGCCGGCAGCCGAGCGCGACGAGGATCGCGATCAGCGCCGTCCACAGCCACGCCTTGGGCTGTTCGATGGCGCCGACGAGGTCGAGCAGCGTCTGCGGGTCCAGGACGTCCGCGAACGGCTTCCCCGCGGTGTCGGCGGCGGTGAAGGCGACCGAAAGCAGGGCGGCGGCGAACCACACCCAGGCGGCGATCCCCGCCGCGCGCAGGGCGCCGTAGCCGTCGGGCCCGAGCGTCCCGGACTTCTGCGGCGGCACCAGGAAGGCGGCCAGCAGCAGCGATCCGACGCAGATCACCGACGCGGCTTCGGACAGCACGCGCATGACGGTGATGCCGTACTTGGTGACCAGCCCCGGATCGGGCAGGCCGGCGATGGCGTAGCCGGCCCCGCCGGTCAGCGCGATCAGGGCGATCGCGACCACGGCGGCCAGCAGAACCCCGACTGACAGCAGGGGCAGCACGCTCGCCCGGCGCTGCGTGGGGACGTCGGGTTTCGTCACGGGCTCGCTGGACACGCCCCTGAGGGTATGCCCAGCCCCCGTCAGGCCCGCGTGACGGGCAGGATGGCGCCGTGAAGATGATCCTGCTGCGGCACGCCGAGTCGCTCGGCAACGTCGACGAACTGGCCTACACGCGGATCCCCGACCACGCGCTGCCGCTGACCGGCAAGGGACGTCAGGAGGCCGCGGCGGTGGCACCGGAGATCACGCGGCTGCTCGACGGTGAGCGGCCCGCGGTGTACGTCAGCCCGTACCTGCGCACGCGGGAGACGTTGCGGCTGCTGGACATCGAAGCCTCGTGCGAGCGGCTGGTCCAGGAGCCGCGGCTGCGCGAGCAGGACTGGGGCAACCTGCAGGACCCGGCGGAGCAGGAGATCCAGAAGGCGCGCCGCCACGAGTTCGGGCACTTCTTCTACCGGCTGCCGTTCGGCGAGTCGGGCGCGGACGTCGACGACCGCGTCGCGGCGTTCCTCTCGGACCTGCGCCTGCGCGACGAAAGTCACCCGGAGACGGTGCTGGTCGTCTCCCACGGGCTCACGCTGCGGCTGCTGTGCCGCCGGCTCTTCGGCTGGAGCATCGAGCTGTTCGAGTCCCTGTCCAACCCGGCGACCTGCGAATACCGCGTGCTCGAAGAGGCAGGCGGCAAGTGGTCGATGGATCGCCCGTTCGCCCAGTGGCGGGACTCACCCGACGGGGAAACGCAGCTCTAACGGCGCGGTCAGCACGACGCGGGTGCCCTGGCCGGGCGCCGAGTCGATGCGGGCGGCGCCGTCGACCTCGGCCAGCCGCGCGTGGATCGAGTTCTCGATGCCGAACCCGGCGCGGCGGGCGCCGAGGTCGAAGCCCGTCCCGTGGTCGCGCACGGACACCGTGACGCCGCCTTCGCGGGCTTCGAGACACACCACGGCCTTCGTGGTTCTCGCGTGCTTCAACGTGTTTCGCAGTGCTTCGCGCGTTGCGTCGTGAAGCGCGTTGACGACTGCTTCGGGGACGTCGGTGGGCTTCGCGAGCACGACGAGGTCGACGCGGAGACCCTCGGCCGTCATCTCGACCGCCAGCGCGCCGAGGCGGTGTTCGAGCCCGCCCGGCTCGGCGGCCGCGTCGCCGTCGAGGCTGAGCCGCAGCCGCAACGCGTGCGCGCGGGCCGTGCGGCGGACCTGGTCGAGGCTGCCCCGGGGGTCGAGCGTGTCGCCGGGTGCCGGCAGCGCGAGGGACTCCATCACCTGCAGCACGGTGTCGTGGACGTCCCGGCGGTGGCGCTCCCGCTCGGCGGCCCGGCCGCGCTGCTCGCCGAGCCCGAGCGCGAACCGCATCGCCCCGGCGACGAGCAGCACGATCGCCAGCGCCGTCACGGCGGCCGCGACCAGGGCGAGCAGGATCCACGTCGCGGGCGCGGACGTGCCCGACACCGCGGCCATGCCGTACCGCAGCAGCAGTGCACCGGCGATCGCGACCGCCCCGGCTGGCGCGCCGCGCAGCAGGGTCCAGACCATGACGGTGCCCATGATGTTCGGCCAGGCCAGGGTCAGGAGCTCGGGTGACTGCGCCGCGAACCCGGCCGCGGCGAAGCTCACGATGAGCGTGTACGCGGTATCGGCGGCCAGCACCGGCCGGATACCGGTGGTCCGGCGGAAGACCCAGGCCACTTCGAGGAGGTTCGGGACCAGGTAAAGGACGACCGCGAGCCAGAGCACCGGCGCGCTCAGCGGGCCGCCGGACCACACCGCCTGCAGGAACAGCGCGAGCCGCAACGCGACCGGGACCAGCACGAGCCGCGGCACGGCGTCGTGCACGAGCGTGAGCCCCGTCCCGCCGAACCGCCCGCTCCGGCCGGCGAGCGCCCCCGCGCCGCCGAGCAGCACAACCCTCACGACGTCCTCCCCGGACCAAGGCCCCTACCTTGATCAGCCGACCTGAAATTGAAACGTCGCCGTATTCATTTCAGTTTACCGACGGGGATCAGCTTGCCTCGCGCACCAGGAGACTGTCAACGCCCGGGCCGTGGCGCAAACGCCGGTCGCGGCACGGATTTCGTGCCCGGAACGGCTATCGGCCGATCATCGCGTCGGCTTCCTCCCGCCGTCGCGACCGCCGGGCGGCGACGGCAGCGGGCAGGATCAGCGCCGCGACGAGCGCGGCGAAGCCGAACGCGACGTCGTAGCCGGCCGCCTGCGCGATGGCGCCGACGATCGGCGGGCCACCGAGGAACCCGGTGTAGGCGATGGCCGTAACGAAGCCGATTTCGCGCTCGCCGCCGGTGCCGTCACCGCGTTTCCCCGCGTCCCCGGCGAGGCTGAGGGCGAGCGGGAACGACGCCGCGAGGCCGGCGCCGGCGAGCGCGAAGCCGAGGTAGCCCGCGGCGGCGGCCGGGATGGTGGCCGCGGCGAGCAGGCCGGCCGCGGCCAGCGCCGCACCCGCGGCGAGGCAGCGGGTCGGCCCGAACCGGCGTTGCGCTACCGGCCCGGCCAGCCGGGCCAGCGCCATGACCAGCTGGAACCCGGCGAACGCCAGCGCGGCCGCGCCCTGGCCGACTCCGCGTTCGACGGTCATCAGCAGCGCGGACCAGTCCGCGGAAGCGCCCTCGGCGATGGCCGAGCACAGCGCGACCACGGCGAGCAGCCACAGCACCGGTCGGCGGACCGGCGCGCGGGTGGGCGTGACGACGGGCGCTTCGGCGTGCTCGGGCCGGATGCCGGGGACGGCGCGGACGACGAGCAGCAGGATCGCGACGGCGACGACGGCCGCGACGGTGAGGTGGCGGGCCGGGGACCAGCCGTGGCCGGCGGCGAGGCCCGCGGCCAGCGAACCGGCGAGCGCGCCGAAGCTGAAGCCCGCGTGGAACACGGACATGATCGGCTTGCCCAGCCGGCGTTCGACGGCCACGCCGGCGACGTTCATCGCGACGTCGAGCATCCCGACGCTCGCGCCGATCACCAGCAGCGCCCCGGCCAGCAGCGGGACGGTGGGCGCGAAGCCGATCAGCACCAGCGAACCGGCGGCCAGCGCGGTGCTGCCGGCCACGACCGCCCGGGCGCCCGCCCGCTCGATCAGCCGTCCGGACACCGAAGCGGCGGCGAGCATGCCGGCGCTGGCGCCGAGCAGCGCCAGGCCGAAGACGCCCGGTGAGGCGTGCACCTGCGCGGACAGCGCGGGTGTGCGCGAAGCCCACGATCCGAGCGCGAGGCCGTTGAGCGCGAACACGGTGAAGACGGCGGTCCGGTCCTGCATGTCCTTCAGCGTGACTGAAGCGCTTCAGAATGTCCACGGCTAGACTGCGCGGATGACCCGGCGCCGCCGTCCCACGCTCGACGACGTCGCCGACGCTGTCGGGGTTTCGCGGGCCACCGTCTCGAACGCCTACAACCGGCCCGACCAGCTGTCCGCGCGGCTGCGGGACCAGGTGCTGCGAGTGGCGGCCGAGCTGGGCTACGCCGGTCCGGACCCGACCGCGCGCAGCCTCGCGACCAGCCGCACGGGCGCGATCGCCGTCCTGCTCGACACGTCGCTGTCCACGGCGTTTTCCGACCCGGCGCTGTCGCTGACCCTCGACGCGCTGGCTCGCGTGGTCGATCCGCGCGGGCACGCCCTGCTGCTCCTGCCGGGCGGGGCGCACGGCGGACCGCCCGCCGAACGGGTGCTGGGCGCGCAGGCCGACATAGCGGTCGCGTATTCGCTGGCCGACGGCGTCGCGGCGCTGGATGCCGTGCGGACCCGCGGGCTGCCGCTCGTGGTGATCGACCAGCCGCTGGTGCCCGGCGCGGCGCGGGTCGGCTGCCAGGACCGGCTCGGTGCGGCGCTCGCCGCGCGTCACCTGCGGGAACTCGGGCACCGGCGGTTCGGGATCTTCGCCGCGCACAGCCACGTGCGGCCGGGCGGGGGCGCGCTGACCGCCGCGGAGGCCGCGGGCGCGGCGTTCCGCGACACGCGGGAACGGCTGGCCGGCTACCTCGGGGAGCTGGATTCGTGCGAGGTCGTCCTGCACGAGGCCGCCGGGCTGAGCGCGGAGAGCGCGCTGGACGGGGCGTTCGCGCTGCTCGGGGCGGTGCCGCGGCCGACCGCCGTGCTGTGCATGTCCGACCAGCTCGCGCTGGCGGTGCTCGCGGCGGCCCGGCAGCTGGGGATCGCCGTGCCGGGTGAGGTTTCGGTGGCCGGGTTCGACGACAGCCCGCCGGCGTCGTGGTCGTCGCCGCCGCTGACCACGGTGCGGCAGGACCTCGTGGCCAAGGGGCGGATCGCCGGGGAGCTGGTGCTTTCGCTGCTGGACGGTGGCTCGGGGGCGGTCCCGACTGCGGGTTCGGTGTCGGCTGCGGGTTCAATGTCGGCTGCGGGTTCGGTGTCGGCTGCGGGTTCGGCGTCGGCGTCGGCGGAGGTGCCGGTTTCGCTGGTGGTGCGGGGCAGCACGGGGCCCGCCTAACACCGTCCACCCCTTTCCGCAAGGCCCGATCGCGAACCTGTGGACAACCATTCCCGCGCGGGCCGGTTGTCCACAGAATCGAAATTGCGGGCTGACAGATCCCCCGCCGCCCGCCAATCTGGAATCACACGTTCACCGCGGCCCGCAAGAGCCGCGATTCCGGAGGGGAAATCCACCATGTCTGCTCGTCGTCTTCGTTCCCGCCTGCCGCACATCGTGGTCCTGGCCATGATCGGGCTGCTGACCAGCGTCGGAGCCGCTCACGCCAGCACCGATCCCGGGTGTCGCAAGGGCGAGTTCTGCCTGTGGCCGTCCGATAGTTACGGCGGCAAAATCCAGCGTTTCGACCTGCGCACGGCCAACACCGAGGAATGCCTGCCACTGCCCGCGGGATTCGACGGGTCGTCGTTCGCGAATCTGATGACCCGCGATGTCACCGTCTACCAGGACGAGGAATGCTCGACGGAGGGAGATTTCGTCACCTATCCGGGTGGGGGCACGTACGTGCCGAACGCACCGTTCCTGGTCCGCGGCATCCAGATCTGGGAGTGATCCCGTGACCCGGGCCCGCCCGCCGTCCGCTCCAAGGGGGGAGCCGGCTCGCGGCGGCGGCCGGGCCCGACCGGGGCCGCTTCCCCGCGGCGGCCCCACCCCGTGGGCGCGCCTCAGCGGCGGGGCGCGCCCACGGGCCCCGGCAGGCTGTTCCAGGCCGGCCTGGGGGTGATCGCCACCAGGTGAACTCCGGCCGGCCTCGAGCCCCAGGGAGGTCGTCTCCGGGTGGGTGGCCGGCAGCGAGGGCCTTCCGATCTCCAGGTCGCGCTCCGAGGCCTGCTCACGCACGGCTACGCCGGGCAGGAACCGGCCCGACCACGCCCACGACCAGGCGGCCCCTCGTTCGCCGTCTCGGCGGTTGTTCCGCTCTTGCGGCGGAATGACCGGCCGAAATCCGGACAGAGACGGGCCGCCGGGCGGGGGCGCGACAGCGCCTCCACCCCGCCACGGCCGGAACGTCGGAGGGCAGAGCAAGAGCCTTCTGATCTCTGGATAGCAGGTTCGAGCCCACCAGGGAACCCCACCCGGCCCGCGGGCCACAGTCCGCGGCCGATCGAAAGGAGCACACACCGTCGTCGCCCCGTTACAGCCACCCGGGTGCGGGCCGATTCCTCGCCGATCTTCCCGATTACGTCCCACGAGACCTGAAACGATTCGCCGGTGTCGAACGATCGAGAGGATGGCGACGACTAAGCTGCCCGTGCCGGGCGACCGGCACGACCGGCAGCAGGGTCGTCGGCGCGGGCCCTCGTAGCTCAGCTGGATAGAGCAAGAGCCTTCTAATCTCTAGGTCGCAGGTTCGAGTCCTGCCGGGGGCGCCACCAGGGAATACGCCGTGCGCAGCTGCGCACGGCGCCCCCTGGACACGTGACCGGCCCCACTCCCGCGGTTCTTCCCGTGCTCCCACTGTGGACGGTGGCGGCCCGTGCAACCCGGTGGCACGCAGCGCCGGAAGTCGCACCGTGCAAGCGGCCAAGTGGCGCAACGATCCCCCGCCGGGTCCCGGCCGAGACAACCTTGTTACCTGGACGGCGAATCCGCCCGATCGTGCTTCCCCGCGACCGCACGATCACCCCGAGCAACCCCTTCTCGCGCCGGCGCGCAAATCGACACGCCGACCCGATCGAGCAAGACACCACGACGAAGGAGGCGGTGACACCACCGTGGACCACAACGAATCCGGCGGACGGCACCGGCGCCGCCGCGCCAACAGCGTCACCCGTGCAGCCCTGGACGAAGCCCGGCGAGCGGGCCTCGTCCAGCGGCACCTGACGAAGCTGCAGCACCTGACGACCCGGCCCCTGCCCGGGCAGCGGACCGGACCACTTGCGGCACCGGTCCGCCCGGTCCGCGACGGTTCTCCTCCCCTTCCGTCCACAGGGGAGCAACCGGCACACACGGCCGCACCGGCACCCACCTCGGAGACAGCGGCATGACCCGGCAGCCAGCCACTGTGGACGGACCTCGCGGTTCACGCCGGCGCCTCGGCTCAGCCGGGTTCGCCTGGGTCCCCCGTCACGTCGACCGTGATGCGCCGGCCGTGGGGCGCCGGGTCGACGGACGACCGGTGCGGCCACGACGCGACGATGATTTCGGCCGTGCCCGAGGTCCGTGAGATGGCCGGCCGGCAGGTCGGAGCCGAGCACGGTCACGAGTGCGCCCTTGCCGACGGTGAGCGAGCCGCCGGCCGGGCCGGCGGTCACTGCGGGCTCGCCGATCCGCGGGGTGGTCACTCCCCCTTGCCCCCGCCATGGCGCTGGCGGCGGACACCGTGACGGTGGCCGTGGCCGCGTAGCGCGGCAGGTTCGCCGGCGTGGGGGCCACGGCCGGCACTCCGGGTGGCGGAGGGGGCTGCCGGGCCGGTGGCCACAGCAACACCTGCAGCTCGGGCGGCTTCAGCCTGGACGGCCACCGCCTCGCGGTCGCGAGCCACGACGGCACGGCCGCCCTCGGACGATCACCGATCCGCGCGGCCCTGCGCTCCAAGCGACGCTCCCCGGCCACCTGGACCACGTCGGCTCGGTCGGGTCCGGTCCGACGGCCGCACCGTCATCACCGCGGGCACCGGCGCCACCGCCCGGCTGGGACACCGACGCGGCGGCGGTCGCCTCGGGGGTCTGCGCCGTCACCCAGCCGCCGATCGCCGGCGCCTGGTGGGCGAACCACCTCACCGGCGTCCCGTGCGCGCCAACCGTTGCCACGAGGCCGTTCGACCGTGGCTGTGGTCGGATTGGTCACGAACGGCACGGCACCTCGTGCGCGACGGAGGTGCGGTCCGCCGTGCGCCGGCGAACCGCACCTCTCCCTGCGTGGCCGTGCGGTTACGCGGCCTTGCCGCGGCCGGTCTCGTCGGCCGCTTCGGCGACGAGGGAGCCGTCCGTCGTCTCGTAGCGGCTGGCGAACAGGGCCGGGTGTGCCGACCGGATGCCCTCGACCACCAGCTCGTACGGGAAGTCGTCGAAGTCGCCGTAGTCGTGCAGGAACTCCATGTACCTGCGGCCCTTGCTGTCGTACGGGTGCGACATGCTGTCCGCCGTTCCGTCGAACTCCAGGGGGGTGAGGCCGTACAGCCGGCACAGCAGCTTGTTGAACACCGGCGTGGCGCGGACCCACTTGCCGTCCAGGTACACCGAGTTCAGCGCGTGGAAGCGGAACACGTCGCCGCCCACCAGCTCGCGCAGCCTCGGAGAAGCCAGGTGGTTGCGGACGTCCGTCAGCGCGATGCGGCTCGGGACGCCCGCCGCTCGGCAGACCGCCGCGTACACGATCGACTTGTGCACGCAGAAACCGCGGCCACGGCTGATGATCGCGCTGGCTTTGAGGCCGGTGCGGCTCAGAGCCGCGCCGTAGACCTCGTAGTGCAGCTTGTCGCGGACCGCGTAGTACAGTGCGACCGCCTTCTCGGTCTGGGTGCGCTCGACGTCGCCGAGCGCCTGCTTGACGAACTCCTGCACGACCGGGTGGTCGTAGTCGAGGAACTGCGTGACCCCGAGCAGGTCTTGCGGAGGCGTCTCGGCCGCCATGTCGTCCTTCTTCCGGTTCCGGCGCTGGTCAGCGCACTCCGAGCATTCTGGCGACCTTGTCCCGCTGGACCTCCGACGTGCCCGAATAGATCGTGCCGCCGGTGGCGTCGCGCAGTTCCTTCTCGATCCCGAACTCGCTGAGGTAGCCGCGACCGCCGAAGATCTGCACGGCGTTGGTCGCGGACCGGACGTTGGCCTCGCTGGCCAGCACCTTCGCCATGGCCACGTCGACCATCACGTCCTCGCCGGCCTCGAACCGCCGCGCGGTGTCGTAGAACCAGTTGCGGGTGGTCTCCAGGTCGATCTTCATCTCCACGATCTTGGCCGCGATCAGCTGGCAGGACGCGATCGGCGCCCCGAACTGCTTGCGGGTCTTCGCGTAGTCGATGCTCTGCTCCAGGCGGAACTCCATGGCACCCAGGCTGATCGCGAAGGACAGGAGCACCTCCCACTTCATCACGTAGTCGAGCAGCAGGAAGCCCTTGCCCCGGCGGCCGACCATGTTCGCCGCGGGCACCACGCAGTCGGTGAACGTCAGGTTCCCCAGTGGCGACGTGCGCAGGCCCATCTTGTCGATCGGCGGCCCGGCCTCGAACCCCGGCGTGCCCCGCTCGACGGCGAACACGCTGATGCCGAGCGGGCCGGTGCCCGGCGACGTCCGGGCATACACCAGGACGACGTCGGCGACGGGGCCGTTGGTGATGAAGAACTTCCGGCCGTTGAGGACGTAGTCGTCGCCGCGGAGCTCCGCCGTGGTCTGCATGGCGGCGGCGTCGGAGCCGCCGTCCGGCTCGGTGATCGCGTGCGCGCAGATCACCGAGCCGTCGACCACCCGCGGCAGGAACCGGTCCTTGACCTCCTGGCTCCCGAACCGCTGGATCGGCACGCCGGTGCTGACCAGCTGGGTCGAGATGGAGAAGTTCAGCCCGCCGTCGCGGCAGTGGTAGCCGAGGCCCTCCAGCGCGTACATGGTGGTCGGCAGGTCGTGCCCGCCGCCGCCGTGCTCGGTGCCGAAGGGCAGGCCGAACAGCCCCGAGGCGCCGATCTCCGGCCAGAGCCCGCCGGCGAACTCCGCCTCGCGGTCGCGGCGGAGGTGGTCGGCGCCCCACGCCTGGAAGGCTTCGGCGTAGCCGTCCCGCAGCGCCCGCTGCTTGTCGGTCCACTGCTGCATCGGGGGAGCTCCGGCTCAGTAGTTGGAGTAGTCGGACTCGAGGTCGTGCGTTTCGTCGCCGATCAGGGCCGGCGTGAACATGCAGACCAGCACCAGGTCCTCGTGCGGCGACGCGATCAGGTGGTGCGGGTCGTGCTTGTCGAGGGCGTAGAGCGTGCCGACCTCGATGACGTGCTCGTCACCCGCGGAGTCGATGACCTTGCCGCTGCCGGCGATGCAGTAGCACGCCTCGAGGTGGTTCTTGTACTCCAGCGCCGAGTCGCTGCCGGCCCGCACGACGGTATGGGTGACGGTGTAGCCCATGCCGTCGCGCAACGTGAGGAAACGGTGGCTCAAGCCGTTGCCCCACTCCACGCCTTCGGTCTCGGAAAGTTTGCGGATGATCACTGTTCAGGCCGCCTTTCCCAAATAGTCCACATCGGACTGACCGGCCGCCGAGTGCAGCTCGACGAACCGGGTGATCGAGGTGAGGGAGGTGAAGTCCTGCTCGACGATCTCGACCTCTTCCATCGGGATCTCGAACGTGGCCTCCAGCCAGGTGACCACGCGCAGCAGGCCCAGGCTGTCGATCACGCCGTTGGCGCGCAGGTCGTAGTCGGCCTCCAGCTCCTCCGGGGCGACGCCCGGCAGGAACTCGTCGAGGACGTACTGCTTGATCCGGTCGGCACTGCTCATGTCAGCTCCCGTTCAACAGGTCTCGGATGACGGCTTTGCGGTCGGTCTTGCCCGTCGACGTCGTCGGCAGCGGGTCGTCGACCACGCGGATCGTGGTGGGCAGCGCGGCCCGTGCCAGCCGCTCACGGCAGAACTGCCGCAGCGCGAGCACCCCGAGCGGCTCGGTCGTGTCGCGGCGGACGACCGCGTGGATGACGAGCCCCGCGACGTCGTCGGGCACCGCGACCACCGCCGCGCCGGCGATCCGCTCGTGCCCGAGCAGGACCTGCTCGATCTCGTCGAGGTTGACCCGCACGCCGCGGACCTTGACCTGCGAGTCGTTGCGCCCCACGAGGGTGAACACGCCGTCGGCGTCGCGGTGGACGAGGTCACCCGAGCGGAAGTAGACACGGCCGTCGGCGCGTTCGACGAACTTGTCCGCACCGCCGCCGACGGCGTACCCGGCCGTCTGGAACGGCGTCGACACGAGCAGCTCACCAGTGGCCGGGCCGTCGACGACTTCGCCGTCGGCGTCGATTACGAGCGCGGCGACGCCGGGCAGCGGACGGCCGATCGGCAGCGGGCCCGCGGCGGTCAGGTCGCCGGTGATCTCGTGGATGAAGCTGTCGTTGGTCTCGGTGGCGCCGTAGATGTTGTAGAACCGGGCGTTCGGGAACAGCCGCGGCAGCTCCGGGAGCAGCTTCGCCGGCATCTTGTCGCCCGTCACGATCACGTGGGTCACCGTCTCGAACGGCTCGCCGTCGTAGGCGTCGGCCAGGAGCCGGTAGAGCATCGGGACGGACTGGACGACCTCGACGGACTCGGTGCGGATCAGCTCGGCGAGGTGCTTGCCGTTGGTCGCCCGCTCGGGCTCGACCAGCACCGTCGTCCCGCCGGCCTTGAACGTCGCACGCAGGTCGAGCAGGCACAGGTCGAAGTTGAACGGCGCGTAGTTCAGCACCACGGTGCCCGGCCGGAGGCGGAACTTCGTGACCGCCCACTCGGTGAACCGTTCCACCGCCATAAAACTCAGCGGCACCACCTTCGGCAGCCCGGTGGAGCCGGACGTCGTGAAGATGAACGACGTCGCGTCGGGGCTGACGTCGGGACCGGTGATGCCGTCGAGCCCGGCGAGGTCGCCGTCCGGCGGGACGGCCGTGGTGTCGATCTTGTGCACCCGCAGCCCACCGACGCCCGCGCCGGGCTCCGTGGTCAGCACGTCGGTGCAGTCCGCCTTCTCCAGCAGCTCTTCCAACGCCGTCGCACCGAGCTCGGTGGAGGGCAGCATGAACGGACGGCGCGCGAGCAGGCAGGCGACGATCAGCGCGACGGTGCGCGGGGTCTTCGCGGCGTGCAGCGCGACGCGGGCGTCCGACGGCAGCTGCAGCGCCGTGAGCCCGTTGTAGGCGGACATCGTCATGGCGCACAGTTCGGCGTACGACACCCGGTCGCCGCCCATCACCAGCGCGGTCGACTCCGGCCGGTTGCGGGCGAAGTCGGCCAGACAGCCGAGCAGCGAACGCGAGTACGGCACAATGGTCTCCAACCCAGCCGGGCGCGCGGCGACCACCGTCGCGCGCCAACCAGTCACCCCAGATCCCCCACGAGAAGTCCACATCGGACTCCCGCGGCGCCCGGCCCGAGCACCGCATGAACATCACCGTAGCTTCGGGCCGGAGCGACTGGCTTCTCGCGCAGTGCGGCTCCGCTCGGCTCAACGCAGTCCCGCGTGGACCGTCCGACCAGGACTCCCACCGCCGCAACCGCGCGGTTCCCCGGGCAGCGGCCGGCGACATGCCGAACGGGGCCGTTGCCCGCTCAGGCGGACAACGGCCCCGTGCTCCTCTTTCCGGATCAGGCGGCGCGGTCGGCGGCGCCGCCACGTGCCGCGCTCGCGTCGTGGCGCGGGCTGTTCTGGTACGCGGCCAGCCGCCACTCGCCGTCGTGCTTGACGACCAGCCAGGATGCCCTGATCGCGCTGCTCTCCGAGACCTCGGTCTCGCCCGGCTCCAGCACGCCGCCGTGGCTCAGCAGGATCGCGACGTCCGGTCCGAGCGTCCGGATGCTGATCGGCTTGCCGACGACCTGGGTGCCCTTGTAGCGGCCCTCGAACGCGTCGGCGAAGTAGGAGCGGACCTCCTCCTTGCCGTTGCAGAACACGCCGGGCAGGATCAGGGTGCCGTCCTCGACGAACAGGCCGGCGATCGTGTCCGCCTCCCCGTAAGCCCACCCGGCCACCATGCGCTGGGTCAGCGCGGCGATCGCGGCTGCGTCCGAATCGGTGGTCATACTGGAATTCCTCTCTGGTGGTCGACGAACCGGATCAGATGTAGAGGGTGTTGGGTTCGAGCCCGCACAGCACCCGGCCGTAGAGCTCGGCGTTGGTGTTCGGGTGCATGAGCGCGTGCTGGTTGACCGCCTGGATGTCGCGGTTGATCCGCTGGATCGGGATCCCGCTGTAGATGGAGGAGCCGCCACTCGCCGTGGCGTAGATGTCGATCGCCTCCTTGGCCAGCCGGACGGTGGCGCCCACGTCGGCACGCGACCTGGCGCGCTCCTCCAGCTTCCACTCGGTGCCCTCTTCCGCCTTGGTGTCGACCAGCTTCGCGAGGCGCTGCGCGTGGAACTCCGCCTCGTCGGTCTTGTTCGCCGCCTCGGCCACCTGGAAGTGGGTGATCGGCGCGTCGCGCTGGCTCTCGTAGGCGGTGTAGGTGATCTTGCGCTCCGGCATCCGGCTCATGAACGCGTGCTGGGCGCCCTTCGCCATGCCGACCAGCGTGCCGACCGACGCCGCGGAAGCCACCGGCAGCAGCGGCGCGCGGTAGACCGGCGACGACGCGTTGCGCTTGGAGGCGATCTGGCCCTGCAGCACGGCCGGCAGCGGCAGGACGCGCTCCGCCGGGATGAACAGGTCCCGCGCCACCGTGCTGACGCTGCCGGTGCCCCGCAGGCCCGACGTGTGCCAGTCGTCGATGACCAACAGCTCCGACAGCGGCACCAGCGCCATCACCGGGTACGGCTCGCCGTCCGGCGGGACCAGGATGGCGATGATCTCCTGCCACTGCGCGTGGTGCGCGCCGCTGATGAAGCCCCACTTGCCGTTCACGAGGATGCCGCCGTCGACCGGCTTGGCCATCGCCGACGGGCTGAGCGTCCCGCACACCCGCACGTCCGGCGTCGAGAACACCTCGTCCTGCACCTGGTCGGGGAACTGGCAGGCCATCCAGGTCGGGATCCAGTACACCGACGCCACCCACGAGGTCGAGCCGCAACCCTGACCGAGCGCGGTGCCGACCTCGAACAGCGTCTGGCTGTCCACTTCGTACCCGCCGTAGTGCTTGGGCCGGCGGAACTTGAACACACCGGCGTCGGCGAGCGCCTCGATGGACTCGTCGTGCAGCCTGCGGTTCTCCTCGGCCCAGGACGCGTGCTTACGCAGGAGCGGAATCAGATCCGACGCCTTGCGCACGAGTTCCTCGCGCGCGGGGATCGTGGTAGCCAAGATATCCTCCAAGCAACGGAAGCGGACGGGAACGAACACCTGGTCGCGCGAGGCTCGGCCGGCATCCGCGGGTCTTCGGTTCGAGCCTCTCCCGGGCGGGGTGGCCTGGGCGTCTCCGGATTTGCGGTTTCCCGCTGGCGCACTGGATCCGCGAGTCAGTGGGGGTCTTCGATACCGAACCGCGCCTTGGCGAGCTCACGGTTGGCCATGGTGTTCATCGCGACGGCGATGCCGGCGTGGCTCTGCAGCGTGGACATGTCCCGCCACACCCGTTCGATGCGCTGACCCTTGCTCACCGAGCTCGAACCGGCGGTCGGGAACACGTGCTGCTCGACCGCGGCCCAGCTCAGGCGGATCACCTCGCGGCACATCGTGGCGATGCGCCAGTCCTGCTCAGCGGTGAACGCCTGCGGCCCCTCGGCGCACAGGTCCTGCCACCGGGACACCGTTCCGGCGACGGCGGCCTCCGCGGTCGCCACCTTGCCGGTGGCTTCTCCGTACCAGCGCTGGAAGTCCGGGTCCTCCGCACGGCGGACGATCGGCGGGAACATGGTGGTGCGGGTGCGCATCAGGTCCTCGTACTCGTCCAGCGCACCCTGGGCCATCCCGACCGCGAGGCACGCCGCCTCGAGGAAGGCGAAGCTGACCGGGCCGCCGCCGTACTGCGGGTTGATGTGCAGCCGCACGCCGGGCGTGTCCTGGGTGACCTGGTACTGGCTCTGGTGGATCGGCAGCGTCCGGTCGTCGGGGACGTGCGCGTTCTCGATCACCAGGCTGTGCGAGCCACTGCCCTTGAGGCCGAGCTGGCGGCCCCAGTCGTCGAGCCGGCGGAACTGGTCGCTCGACACGACGAACAGCAGCACCTCCGGCTCGTCGCCCTCCTCCGGCGCGACCAGCGTGTGGCCGATGAAGTGGGTGGCGTACGGCGCGCCGGAGCAGTAGCCCCACGTGCCGTTGACGATCCAGCCGCCGTCGGGGTGGCGCTCCGCGGTGCCGTTCGGCAGCACCGTCGACGGTGCGATGAAGTCACCGACGGAGAAGATCTCTTCCTGCACCCGCTCCGGGAACACGGTCGCGGCGAACACCGCGTGCACCGCGCCGAGGCAGTACATCCACCCGGTCGACGGGCAGCCCCGCGCGAGCGTCCGCACGACCTTGAAGAACGTGTCGACGCCGAACTCGTAGCCGCCGTACCGGCGAGGCACCAGGATCCGGTAGAAGCCGGCCTTCGAGAAAGCCTCGTGGACGTCCGCCGCGTAGTAGGTCCGGTCCTCGACCTCGGCCTGCCGCGGGACCAGCGTCGGGGCGATCGTCTCTGCCCGCGCGATCACGTCCGCCGGGGTGAGATCGGGTTCCGGCGGCAGCGGATATCCGTTGGCAGGATTAATCGCCGATACTGTCATCGCTGCGCGATCCTTTTCTCGAGGGGCAACACTGTGCGAAATTCGTCCACTCGTGGGCGCATCAACTCCCGTCTGGGATCATCACATTCACCCGGTACCGGCCGCATCTCCCCGATTGCCGGTGTGCGCGTCCGGCCACGACAGGAGAAGCCCCCGCCGGTCGGCCGACGGGGGCTTCTCCTGTTCCGGACGGCTACGCGGCGGCCCGGCCGTCGTCCGGCGGCTTGATCGGGACGACGGTGGCCGCGAGCTCCTTCGCCTTCTTCTCCCTGTCGCGTTTGGACACCGAGAAGCGCCGCATGATCGGGCGCTCGATCAGCGAGTACTGCAGCCACGCGACGAACAGCGTGACCACGAAGATCGCCGCCATTTCGACGAGCGCGCCGCCAAGGGTCGTCGCGGGGCCGAACACCGTCATGTAGCCGTACCACAGCAGCAGGCTGTGCCACATGTAGAAGGCGAACGACACGTCACCGAGCCAGACCATCGGCCTGCTGGCGAGCCAGCTCTTCTTGCCCTCCGCGTCCGCCTTGGCCGTCGCGGCGATCAGCAGGCCGAGCGGCACGACCATCAGCGCCACCAGCCCGAAGGTGTGCGGCACGAACTGCGACGCGACGTAGGCGACGGCGACCAGCACGGCCGCGCCGGCCCGCCCGAGCGGAAGCCGTTGCCCGGTCAGGACGATGCGGGCCAGCAGGATGCCGACGGTGAAGTCCAGCATGCGCGGCAGCGGAGCCTGGTAGATGCTCCAGATTTCCATGTCGGTCACGTCGGAGTAGGGCAGCAGCGGCGCCGACGGGAACAGCATGGCCAGGAACGGGATCGTGAAGATGACCGCCACCAGGGCGCCGACCCAGGTCCACAGCCGAGCCGGCCGGATCTTGTCGATCCACCGCATCACCAGCGGGAAGGAGATGTAGAACAGCAGCTCGCAGGACAGCGACCACGCCACGCCGTTGTAGTTGCCCCGGACGTTCATGTCCGGCACCCACGACTGGATCAGGAAGATGTTGAGGACCGCGTCCCGTCCGTTGAGGACGACGCCGTCCACGAACGCCAGCAGCAGGGCCGCGGCGATGAAGGTGGTCAGGTGGTTGGGGAAGATCTTGAAGATCCGCCTGCGCCAGAAGGCGCGCGTCGTGTCGGACGGCCGGGACGACCAGGCCAGCACGAAACCGCTCAGCAGGAAGAAGAAGCCCACGCCGAGGAAGCCCGCCTGCCACAGGACCTTGTTCATCGTGTCCTGCACACCGGGGTACATGCCGATGAACCCGGTGTGGAAGGCGAAGACCATGAACGCGGCGAGGAACCGCATGCCCGTCAGCGAGCGCAGTTGCGCCGGCCGGGATCCGGTGCGTAACGCCCCCGCCCCACCCTTCGTCGTTCTGTCCATCTGGCGTGTCTCCATTTCTCACGAACTGTCCGTCGCCGATTAGTCACGCGCTGCCAAGTTGTGTTACGCTGTGACTCGTCGGCGTCTGGTTGGTGAACCGCCAACCCACGAATCCGGCGTTGTGCGAAATGCCAACGCGACAGACAACATTTCGATGTCTTGTGCATTCTTCCTCGCGGCTTTGCCCGCCGACCTCTTCCAGCGTGCTCCGTGGCTGCCCGTTTCCCACTCGTACTGGAGCGCCGCTGGACCGCGCCCGGATCCGCACGGTGGAAGACCCACCCGCGCACCGGCGTGGTGATGATGGGTGCGTCGCCTGACGGGCTCGCGTGTCGAAGGACCCCCGCTCCCCGAGGCGGCCGGGACGCCGTGTCGGTCTGCTCCCGGGTTCTCGAACTAGGAGGTCGGATGAAGGCAACGGTCATTCCGGAAGTGAACGCCGAGTGGGTGATCCAGGACGTGCCGACCCCCGCACCGGGCCCCGGCGAGGTGCTGATCAGGGTGCGGGCGTCCGGGCTGTGCGGCAACGACATCGCCGCCTCCAAGGGGTACATCCCGTTCCCGGCCATCTCCCCGGCCATCCCCGGCCACGAACCGGTCGGCGAGATCGTGGAAACCGGCGCGGGCGTCACGTCCCGCGCGGTCGGCGACCGCGTCGGCGTCACCTGGATCCGGGGCACCTGCGGGCGGTGCGACTACTGCCGGCTCGGCAGGCCGGTGAGCGGCACGGCCGCACTCCTGTGCGCCGCGCCCATCTCGACCGGCTTCACCGTCCAAGGCGGCCAGGCCGAGTACATGGTCGTGGCCGCGGACCAGACCGTCCGCATCCCCGACGCACTGAGCGACGTGCTGGCCGCGCCGGTGCTCTGCGCCGGCTACACCAGCTGGTCGGCCATCCGCGCGGCCGAGGTGAAGCCGCACGAGCGGATCGCCGTGGCCGGCATCGGCGCGCTCGGCCACCTCGCCGTGCAGTACGCGAAGGCGTGCGGCTTCGAGACCGTCGCGATCACGACGTCGCCGGACAAGCACGACCTCGCCCGCGACCTCGGCGCGGACCTGGTCGTCGCCGACGGCCGGCAGCTGCAGGAGGCAGGCGGGGCCGACGTCATCATCGCGACGAACCCGTCCCACGTCGCCGCGGCGGAGTCGCTCGCCGGGCTCCGGGTCGGCGGCAGGCTGGTGCTCGCCGGCATCGACGGGCAGAACGCGTTCGCCATTCCCAGCGCGGCGACGCACCCGTTCTTCGCGCTGGACCAGAAGGTGCTCGGCGCGACGCACAACGGCCCCGAGTTCCTGCGGGAGGCGCTCGACATCGCCGCCACGGGCAAGGTCACCCCGCTCGTGGAGACCTTCGCCAAGGAGGACATCGCCGAGGCCGTCGAGAAGGTCAGCAAGGGCGAGGTGCGCTTCCGCGCCGTCATCCAGTACTGAGCCGACACAAAAGGCCGGGTCACCTCGCTCGAGGTGACCCGGCCTTCGTGTGCGGTGGGTCAGGCGGCTTCCGGCAGATCCCTCGGCCGGGCGCCGGTCGGCGGCGCGGTGTCGAGCCAGGACGGGCCCGGCGCCGGAGTGCGGAACGCGTGGCGCAGCACCCGGCGGACGGTCCCCGGCTTGAACAACGCCTCCGGCGGGTCGATCAGGCCGGCCACCCGCATGAACGCCTCGGTCACCTTCGGGTCCTTGGTCGCCGCGTACTGCAGCCGTGCCATGTAGGCGTTGGCGATCTTGACCTTGGCGGGCCGGGGTCCCTCGACGCCGGGGTAGGACAGGTCGCCGCCGACGGAGATGTCCCACGGCGCGTCGATGACCTTCGAGATGGCGGCGAAGAACGGCAGCGGCGCGACGTCGCCGGAACGCAGCAGCTCCCGCAGCGCCAGCACCTCGAGCGCGGCGACGGTCATGCCCTGGCCGTAGACCGGGTTGAAGCTGCAGAACGCGTCGCCGAGGACGAGCAGGCCGGCCGGGAACCGCGTCAGCCGCTCGTAGCGGCGGCGCACGCTCGCCGGGAACCGGAAGCTCACCGGATCCTCCAGTGCGGGCGCGTCCCGCACCGCGTCGTAGACGTCGGGCACCGGCAGCGTGCGCGCGAACTCCAGGAAGCCCTCCGGGTCGGTCGGCGGGTGGTCGCCGAGGATCCCGGTCAGCGACAGGACGCAGACACCGCCGCCGAGCTGGCCGAAGAAGGCGCCGCGGGGATGTGCCGGCGAGGCCACCGGGACGATCGACTGCGCGCCGTCGAACGGCTCGGGGCCGACGCGGTAGTGGCGCGTGGTGTAGGCGAGGCCGACCTTGACCCGCTCCTCCTCCGGGCGTTCGTAGCCGAGTTCGTCGAGCCAGGCCGGGGTGCGCGAGCCGCGGCCGGTGGTGTCGACGACCACGTCCGCGTCGAGCACGACCTCGGTGTCGTCGGCCTGCCGGCGCACCACGACACCGGTGACCCGCCGGTGGTCGCCGGTGGTCACCAGGCGGAGGATGTCGTGCTCCTCGAGGTAGGTGACGTTCGGCAGCGCCGCGACCCGGGTGCGCACGTGGTTCTCGAGCACCGGCCGGGACGGGGCCACCGTCACGAGCCCGGTGTCGGCCGGCTTCACGCGCCTGCCGTTGAAGATCCACCGGATCCGGCCGAGGTCGGTGGTGAACGCGCCGGCCGCCACGACCTCGTCGGTGAGGCCGGGGAACAGGTCCTCGAGGATCAGGTGGCCCCTGGCGTGCAGCCCGTGGGCGTGGTGGGCGTGCGGCGCACCCTTGCGGGCCACCCGCACGCCGAGCAGCTTGTCCCGGTCGACGACCACGACGTCCTGATAGGACTCGGCCAGCACGCGCGCCGCGAGCGTGCCGGCGATGCTGCCACCGAGGACGACCGCACGGACCCCAGCTTGCGAGTTCATCGTGTTTCCTTTCTGCGTCACGATGCAGCCGAAGCTCACCGCGTTGGTCCGCATGCTCCGGCCGTCGGCTCGGGGCGAATCGCCGTCAGGCCGCCGAGGCGTCCTCGGCCTTGGCAGTCACGCTCTGGACGAGCGCCGCGAGGTTCGGGTCGTCCTCGAACAGGTCGCCGACATCGATCCAGACGTCGAGCTCCTCCTCGATCCGGGAGGCGATCCGGACCGCGGAGATGGACTCGCCGCCCAGCTCGAAGAAGGTGGCGTCCTCCTGCCCGTCCGGCACGGTGAGCGCAGCCCGCCAGATCTCCTCGACCTTCTGCGCGATATTGCTGCTCATGCACTGCCTCCCACTGTCCTGCCGATCGCGTCAACCGTCCCGAAGGGACAGTGACTCGAGGAACGGAGCCGACGGACTCACTGCTCCATCGTCGCTTCAGCCCGCTGTGGACCTCTTCTCGCGCTGTGCTGAACCGCCGCGGCGCCGCCGGCAACGCACGACAGCGGCGGCGGGCTGCCGTTGTGGCAACCCGCCGCCGCTGTTCGCTGGAACCGTGAAAACTGTCAGGACTGTCAGGATTCGGCCGGTGCGGCCTCGGTCGGTGCGGCATCGGCCGGTGCGGCTTCCGCCTGGCCGAACGGGGGCACGTGCCGCATCCGGATACCGACGAAGGCCGCGGCCCCGAGGAGCACGACGATGCCGATGGTGGCCACCGTGTTCAGCCCGGTCACGAACGCCTCCCTGGCCGGCGCCATCAGGGCGGCAGCGGCTTCCGGGGAGAGCCCGGCCGCCGACGCGGCCGCTCCGGAGACGCTGTCACCGGCCTCGGCGGCCGTGCCGGCCGGCAGTCCGGGTGGCAGCGCGACCGCGGCCCGGTAGACCGCGGCGCCGATGGTGCCGTAGATGGCCAGGCCCAGCGTCGAGCCGAACTCGTTGGCCATCTGGGCGAGGGAACCCGCCGACCCGGCCTGCTCCGGCGGAGCCGAGCCGACGATCAGGTTGGCGCCGAGCCCCGGCATCGCCACACCGACCAGCGACGACGCCGCGAACGCGATGATCAGCGGCCAGTTCCCGGAGTTCGCGTCGACCTGGGTCATGGTGACGAACGCCATGGCCGCGGCGATCATGCCGCCCGCCATCACGTAGGAGGGCCGGAACCGCGCGGCCAGCTTGGGCATCACCTGGAAGCCGATCGCACCGGTGACCATGCCGGGCACCAGCGCGGCGCCGGCCTGGACCGACGAAAGGCCGCCGACCAGCTGGAAGTACAGCAGCATCAGCATCAGCAGACCGCCACCGAAGCTGGTGTAGCAGAGCATGCCGACGATGCTGCCGCCGATGGTGCGGTTGCGGAGCAGGCGCATGTCCAGCAGCGGGCTCTCGATGCGGTTCTGCCTGCGGACGAACGCGATGCCGAACCCGATGCCGATCAGCAGCGACGCGGCGGGGAACAGCTCGAGGCCCTCCTTGGCCAGTTCCTTGATGCCGTAGATCGTCGGCAGCAACGCGAGCAGGGAGAGCACCACACTGGTCGGATCGATCTTGCCTGCCGCCGGGTTCTTGAACTCGGGCAGCAGCTTCGGACCGACGATCACCAGCGCCAGCATGATCGGCACGCCGAGCAGGAACACCGAGCCCCACCAGAAGTGGGCCAGCATGACCCCGCCGATGACCGGGCCGAAGATCGCGCCGAGGGTGAAGGTCGCCGCCCAGATGCCGAACGCGGTGGCCATCTGCTTCGGGTTCGTGAACAGCGTGGCGATCAGCGCCATCGTCGACGGCATCAGCGTCGCACCGGCGACGCCCAGCACTGCCCGCGCCACGATCAGGGTCTCCGGGTTGGGCGCGTACGCGCACGCGACCGACCCGATCCCGAACGCCAGCGAACCGATGATCAGCAGCTTGCGGCGGCCGATGCGGTCGCCGAGCGTGCCCATCGTGACGAGGAAGCCGGCCAGCACGAAGCCGTAGATGTCGGTGATCCACAGCTGCTGGTTCGCGCCTGCGTGCAGATCCGACGCCAGATGCGGCAGTGCGAGCAGCAGGACGAACAAGTCGATGGCCACGATGAAAGTGGGCAAGGCCAGCACTGCCAGCCCGAGCCACTCCCTCCTCCCGGCCTTTGTCGGTGCGTCATCAAGGGCGGTCACTTTGCTGATCCCTTCATTTTGCTGATGATCGTGGCCACTCACGAGCACGATCGCTTCCGTGTCCACTTCGTTGCGCTTCGTGCACTTACTGCCACAGAGTCCTCTCTGCCGGCGCACGGGAGCATCTTTCAAGTTGCGCTCCCCGTCCCCGACCGGTTGACGGCGTGGTGCCGGATGGTCGCCGAAACACGCAGGGGCCGGCCAGGAACGTCCCGGCCGGCCCCTGCGTGGTCACCTCAGCTGTCCAGGAGGAAACAGGTCGTCGGGCGCAGGCCCGGTCCGACGCAGTGGGCGTTGTAGTCGGTCAGCAGCTCCTGGGCGATGGAGTCCGCCCTGGTCAACCGCTCCCACGGGTTGGCGTTCTTCTCGAGGATGTCGTCGACGGCACGCATCAGCGACTGCTGGATCCCCGCGAAGCCACCGACCAGCGGGCTCTGTCCACCCGAGACGGACGTGGTCGCGTTGATCTGCTCGACGGTCGCCAGGTGCTGCGGGTGGTCCTTGTAGTACCCCTCGGCCTTCAGCTCCTGGTAGGCGCCGTTGGTCACCGGGGAGGAGCCGTAGGCCCGGTGCCATTCGGCGCCGTTCTTCGGGTTGTCGACGAACTGCGTGAACGCGAGTGCGCCGTCCCGGGTCGCGTCGTCGAGACCGGCGGCGAGGTACATGCCTTCACCACCGAGCCACGCGCCCGCGTACGGCACCTGCTTGGCCGGCGAGGGAGCGACCACGAACTCGAAGTTCGCCGCCTTCGCCGCGTCGACGCCGTAGTTGATCGCGAACGACGAGGTCACCGTGAACGCCACCTCCTGCGAGGCGAACGCCCCGAAGGTGCCGGACCAGTCCTCCATCTGTCCGGAGTAGAGGAAGTTCCCGTCGCGGTACATCTGCTGCCACCACGTGGCGTAGTCGACGAGGGCGGGCGAGTTGAGGGCGACGGTCGTCGCCCGCCCGGAGCGCCCGTTGTCGTGGTTGGCGAAGTTCACCCCCTGCTGCGCCAGCGCCTGCATGTAGAGCTTGCCCTCGTTCGCCAGGGCCATACAGCTCTTCGGGCCGCCGGGGAGCTTCTTGAGCGCCGCGCACGCCGCGCTCATCTCGGCGTAGGTGCGCGGAATCGTCTTGACACCAGCCTTGTCCAGCAGCGTCTTGTTGACGTACAGCTGCAGCGTCGAAAGGCTCAGCGGCATGGCGAACATGTCGCCCGCCCTGCTGTAGTACCGGCGGCCGGCCGGCACCAGGTCGTCGACGACGACCGGCTCACCGAGGATCTTCTTGCGGCCGGCGATCGCCTTGCCGACCGGCGTGAACGCCGGCTTGCCGTTCTGGTCGAGCGTGTCCAGCGCGAACTGCGTGCCGGAGATGTTGTAGGAGGCGATGGCGGGCGTCTCCCCCGCCAGCGCCGCCTTCTCCACGTCCTCCGGCAATCGCTGGTAGTAGGCGAACTTCACGTTCACCTGGTACTGCGGGTGCGCCTGCTCGAACTCCTTGCCGCGCTTGATCAGCGTGGTGTCGAGGCCGGGGAAGTCGTAGATGGAGAACAGGGTGTTGATGACGATCTTCCGGGCGCTCGCCGGCGCGCCGGCAGCGGCCCCGGACGCGCCCAGGACAAGCGAAGCAACTGCGGCGAGCGAGGCCGCGACAAGTAACCGACTTCGGCGCATCATTTCCTCCAGTCGAGCCGAAACAATCCGGTGCCGGTCAGCGCCGCGAGCGCACGGCGGACGGCCCCGTCACCGGGCGCTTCTCGGTGTGGTAGAGCCACGCCTGGATCAGCATCAAGTTCAGGACCCACGGCACCCACCGCGCGTATTCCAGGAAGTACGCGAAGTCGATCTGGATGTGGAACTTGTCGATCGCGAGGTACGTGAAGAAGGCCAGGAAGTTGTTGGCCGGCACGGCGAAGCTGTACAGCATGAACCGGCGGTGCAGCACGTAGTTCCCGCGGCGCACCGTCACGTACGCGGCGGTGGTGATGCCGAGCCAGAACAGCAACATGGCCGCGCCGCCGAGCTGACCCGGGATCGGCGCCCACCACACGATGATGAGACCCGAGATCGCGGCGACCACCGCGCCGACGATGTAGAGCCGGCCGCTCACCCGGTGCCACTTCGGGTGGTTGATCCGCAGCCACGGCCACAGCTGCAGGCACACGGTCAGCACCGTCACCGTGCCGAAGGACATGTGCGTGATCAGCAGGGGGTAGTAGGCGGGGAAGTTCTCGTGCGGCGGGATCTGCAGCTGGTCCTCCGGCACCCCGGCGACCGGCTCGATCTGCATGTACAGCCAGAACGCGGTGATGGCGAACAGCGGGAGGATCCACGGGCGCCGCCAGAACGGCTTCGACGGAGCCTCGGCCTGCGGAGTGCGCGGCCGCTGCGGCTCCGGCGCCTTGAGTTCGTCGACGTCCTCGATGTTGAGTGTCATTGTTGCTCCTTGCAGGAAGAGAGACGCAGGACATCGCACGCGCCGGGAAGATCCGCTACGGACAGCACGGCGCGGGCGCGGGGTTCGCCTCGTCGGCTCATCCGTTGCTCCAGTCGGTGAAATCGGGCATAACGCTCCGTTCCCATCGTCACACCGGCCTTGCACCACGTCGCCTCCCTGCGTGCGCTGGCGGCGGCACGGGAGGAGTTGTGCTCACGAGGAGTGGCGCCGGCCGGGCACGCCGTCATCGCGGCGGTGCGCAAAGCGAAGGGGTGCCGGCGTCGATGGACGCCGGCACCCCCCGCTGGACTCGCTCACGAACGACGGAGCTAGGCCACGATCTCCATCTGCCCCATCATGCCCAGCGCCGAGTGCTCCAGGAAGTGGCAGTGGTAGGCGTAGCGGCCCAGGTAGTCGCCGAAGGTGGCCAGCAGCTGCACCGACTTGGTCGGCGGCAGCGACACGGTGTCCTTGCGCCCCATGTCGTTCACCGTCGGCGGCCCGCCGTCCCGCGACAGCACGCGGAACTGCACGAGGTGCATGTGGAAGTTGTGCGCGGCGTCGAACTCGATCGGGTCCGCGTTGGTCACGTTCCAGATCTCGGTGGTGCCGCGCTTGATCTGGATGTCGACGCGCGTCGGGTCGTAGGGCTTGCCGTTGATCAGGCCGACCGGGACCGAGCCGGAGACGTCGAAGGACAGCCGGATGTCACGGGTGACCGTCGCGGGCGGGAGGGCCGGCAGCGGGCGCAGCGTGCTGGGCACCCGGCTGTTGTCGGTGGCCGTGCGCACGACGTCGAACCGGAGCACCGGGCCGATGGTGTCGTTCATGACGATCTGGGTGCCGACCGGGAAGCGGGAGAAGTCCACGACGATCTCGACGCGCTCGGCCGCGGTGATTTCGATCTCCGTGCGCGGCACCGGCGCCGGCAGCAGGCCGCCGTCCGAGGCGATCTGGAGCATCTGGACGCCGCCGAGGTTCAGGTTGAACTGGCGGTGGATCGCGGAGTTCAGCAGCCGGAAGCGGTACTTGCGCGCCGCGACCTGGAAGTAAGGCTGCGGTTTTCCGTTGGCCAGCAACGTGTTCACCTGGTCGGGCTCGGCGCCGTCCACCAGGTTGCCGTTCGCGTCGATCAGCACGTCACGCAGCATGATCGGCACGTCGTACTGCCCGCTCGGCAGGCCGAGGCTCTGCTCGGACGGGTCCTCGATCAGGTAGAAGCCGTGCAGCCCGTGGTAGACGTGCCGCGCCTCGGTGTGGTGGCTGTGGTCGTGGTACCACAGCGTGGCGCCCTGCTGGGTGTTCGGGTACATGTAGTTGCGCGAGCCACCGGGGGCGATGACGTCCATCGGGTGCCCGTCGTCCTGGGGCAGGACGTGGCCGCCGTGCAGGTGCACGTTGGCCGCCTCGGAGAGCTGGTTGGTGAACGTGACCGACACCGGCCGCCCGGTCTTGGCCTTGATGGTGGGGCCGACGAAGCCGCCGTCGAAGGTCAGCAGCGGGCTCTGCACGCCGGGCAGGACCTCGACGTTCGCCGGCCTGATCGGCAGCCGGTAGAAGTCGATGTCCGGGTCGCCCTTGAACGGGGACAGCACCCGCGGCACGGGCATCGGCTCGGTGAACGCGGCACTCTTCGTGTGCGGGCGCACCGTGTTGTCGTAGAGCCGGTGCGCGTGCGGATCGCCGACCGGGCCGACGCCACTCGCCTCGGCGGACGAACTATTGAGGCTTTTCGGGAGGAGCAAGGCGCCGCCGACGGCGGCACCCCCGACGGTCAACAGCTTTCGCCTGTTCAGCATCTGATCCCCAGTGATTTGCGACGATTTGTGATGTACTGCACAAGATTCCACCGTGGTCGACCGGTGTCTTGTTGCAGATTGCTCGATGGCGCGCGGCCAAGCCGTCAGCCGTTGATCATGCCGTTGCGGATGTCGCGCATGTGCTCGAACGAGGACAAGTCGGGCACGGTCCAGCCGTCCAGGTCGTACTCGGCCATGCACTGCTCGGCGAACGCCTTGTACCCGTCGACCTCACCGCTGGCGAGCTGCGCGGAGAGCAGCTCGATGCGGGTGTTCTCGTGGCTGCCGGCGTAGTTGCGCTCGTACAGTTCGTGACGCCCGCCGAACTCGGTGCCCACGGCGTCCCACAGCAGCTTCATCAGCTTGACCCGGTCGACCGCCTCGATCCCGCCGGAGCCGCGGACGTACTTGTCGAGGTAGGGCCGGATCTCCGGGTTCTTGAAGTCGTCCGCGCTGGAGTTGAGGTAGATCAGGCCGCTGGCGATGTCCTGCTCGATGATCTCCTTGACCCGCGGGTAGCCGATCTGCATGAACCACCGATAGGCCAGCCCGTACGCGGGATTGGGCAGGACGGCTCCGCCGGTCCACGGCACCGGGTTGCGCGCGGCGGCGTCGGACAGTCCCCAGAACAGGTTGCGCCAGGCCAGAACCTCGCCGAGCCGGGTCTGCACGCCACGGAAGTCCTTGACACCGGTCACTTCCACGGCCTTGGCCAGCAGCCCGGCGATGAACTCGAGCTTCACCGCGAGACGGGTGCAGCCGTGGAAGGTGAACCGCTCCGGGAAGCCGGACCGGCCGGTGAACAGCTGCACCTTGCCGAGGTTCCCGTAGATGAACACGTTCTCCCACGGGATGAGCACCTTGTCCAGCACGAGGATCGTGTCGTTCTCGTCCAGCCGGGACGAGAGCGGGTAGTCGAACGGGCTGCCCATCACCGCGGCCGTCGCCGTGTAGGACGGCCGGCAGATCAGCTTCATGCCGGCCGCGCCCATCGGGATGGTGGCGACCAGCGCGAACTTGCGGTCCTTGATCGGCACGCCGTAGTGGGCGATGAAGTTGTAGTGCGTCAGCGCCGACCCGGTGGCCACCACCTTGGCGCCGCTCACGACCAGGCCGCTGTCGGTTTCCTTCTCCACGTGGACGAACACGTCGGCCACCTCGTCCGGCGGGCGGCTGCGGTCCACCGGCGGGTGCACGATCGCGTGGTTCCAGTAGAGGACCTTCTCCTGCGACTCCTTGTACCAGCGCCGCGCGTTGTCCTGGTAGGGCTTGTAGAAGTCGGCGTTCGCGCCGAGCGTGCCGAGGAAAGCGGCCTTGTAGTCGGGGCTGCGGCCCATCCAGCCGTAGCTCATCCGCGACCACGCCGCGATGGCCTTCTGGTCGGCGACGAGGTCCTCGGCGCTGTGCGGGGTGGTGAAGAAGCGATGGGTGTACCCGCCGCTGCCGGTGTCGGTCGGACAGGTCAGGACGTCCTTGGTCTTCGGGTCGTGCAACGCGTCGTAGAGCCTGGCCACCATCCGGGCCGGGTTGTGGAACGCGGGGTGCGCGGTGACGTCCTTGACACGTTCGCCGTAGAGGTAGATCTCGCGGTCGTCGCGCAGGCTCTCCAGGTACTCGGCGCCGGTCAACGGACGCGATCCAGCACTGGACGGGCCGTCGCCACCGGCGGGACCGTGCTCCGGTTCGGCCATCGGACATCCTCTCGATGAGACCTCGCTCGCGGAATCCCCATTGTGCTGCCGCCGGTGCCGGGCAGTTCTTCACGGATGCGGTCGGTGTTCCGGCCCGACACCACACTCGCACCGGTTCGGCAAGTCGCGATTTCTTCGAAATTGCTCGATTTCGCTTGCGGCACCTCACGGACGGGCGAAGTACGGTCACCTCCGCGGTACGCCATTCGTATCGGCGAGTAACGTGTCGTGACGTCGAGGGGGCTGCACCGCCATGTTCCGAACGGACGACGCGGCCCCACCACCACGAACGGGAGAAACGCAGTGGGACGAGTAGTCATTGATATCTCGGTGTCATTGGACGGGTACGTCACCGGCCCGGACGACAACCCGGAAGAGGGCCTCGGCACGGGCGGTGACGTGCTCCACGACTGGTACCTGCACAGCACCGAGGAAGACACGCGCGTGATCGACGAGTCCGAGAAGAACCTCGGTGCCCTGATCTGCGGACGGCGGACCTACGACAACAGCCTCAAGTACTGGGGCGACGGCGGGCCGCACGGCCAGACGCCGGTCTTCGTCGTGTCGCACAGCGTCCACGAGGAGGGCCTCGCCGAAGGCAAGCCGTTCACGTTCGTCGACAGCATCCAGAGCGCGTACGACCTGGCCACGAAAACGGCGGGTGACAAGGATGTCCGCGTGATGGGCGGTGCGGACGTCCCCCAGCAGTTCCTCAAGGCCGGACTGGTCGACGAGGTGACGATCCACGTCGTGCCGGCGTTCACCGGCGGTGGGCAACGACTGTTCGACAACCTCGGCCCCGACGTCAAGCTGGAGCAGGCCGCGGTGGTCAGCTCCCCCGCGGTCACCCACCTGACCTTCCGCACGGTGCGCTGAGCCGCGGCCGGCCTCACATTCGTCCACTGTGCTCATGAACCCGCAATGCGGGAGATGCAGCTGAAGTCGGCGGGTGTGAGGCTGGCTGCATGGCTGAATTCGACGGCAAAACCGTTCTCGTTACCGGCGGTGGGAGCGGCATCGGTCTCGCCACCGCGAGGCTGCTTGTCGAGTTCGGGGCCAACGTGGTCCTCGCCGGTCGCCGCGTCGAGAAAATCGACGCCGCGGCGAAGGAGCTCGACCCCACCGGTGAACGGGTTCTGGCGGTGGCGGCCGACGTGTCGCGCACCGCGGACATCGACGAACTGATCAGCCGGATCCAGCACGGCTTCGGTCGCCTGGACGGCATTTTCGCGAATGCGGGCGTGTCTTTCTCCGCCCCGAGCGCACTGGTCACCGAAACCGATTTCGACCGCGTCGTCGGTATCAATTTCAAGGGCGCGTTCTTCACCATCCAAAAAGCACTGACGCTGTTCGACGGCGCGGGCGCCGTGGTGGTCAACGGCACCTGTCTCGCCCACCGCGGCATGGGACCGGCGTCGGTGTACGCCGCGACGAAGGCCGCCGTGACGAACCTGACCCGGTCGCTCGCCGCCGATCTGGCCGGCCGGGGCATCCGCGTCAACGCCGTCAGCCCCGGGTTCATCGAGACCGACATGTTCGACGAGGTCGCTCCGGTCGAACAGGCTCGGGAGATGATCCGCGGCCTCCACCCGCTCGGCCGGCTCGGCAAGCCCGAGGACGTCGCCGAGGCGGTGGCCTTCCTGCTGTCCGAGCGCGCCTCCTTCATCACCGGTCAGGACCTCGGCGTCGACGGCGGCCTGGTGAGTTCCTTCCCGATGTGACGGCCATGAGTGATCGCCCGTTCAGGAATGTCAACCCACGTAACAAGGAGGTGACCGCGATGGGCCAGGAGTCTGGGACCCGCGCGGTGGTGCTCGGTGGCAGCATTGCCGGGTTGTTCGCGGCCAGGGTACTCGCGGACGCCTACGACGAGGTCCAGATCGTGGACCGTGACAAGATCGTCGGCCTGAGGGGACCACGGAAGACCCTGCCGCTGAGCTACCAGGCGAACGGCCTGCTCGCCAGGGGCGTGCACATCATGGAGGAGCTGTTCCCCGGGATCGTCCAGCAGCTGGTCGACGACGGCATCCCGAAGGGTGACCTGTCGGGCAGCTGCCGCTGGTACGCCCAGGGCAACCGGCTCGCGCAGAAGGACGGCGACCTGATCACCCTCGGGGTGCTCCGGCCGGTCCTGGAGTTCTACATCCGTGAGCGGGTCCAGGCCCTCCCCAACGTGGTCTTCGTCGAGCAGCACGACATCGTCGGGATCGTCACGACGCCGGACAAGACCAAGGTCATCGGCGCCCGGGTGCAGGCCCGGGGCGCGAAGACCGACAAGGTCCTCGACGCCGACCTCGTCGTCGACGCGACCGGGCGCGGCTCACGGACCCCGGTCTGGCTGGAGCAGCTCGGCTACGAGCGCCCGGAGGAAGAGCGCAAGAAGATCGACCTGGTCTACGTGACGCAGCACTACAAGCTGCGTCCCGGCGCGGACCCCTTCCAGGGCGACGTGGCCATCAACCAGATCGCGTTCCCGGCCAACCCCCGGGGCAACGTCTTCTTCAAGACCAGCGACGGCCAGCTGGAGCTGACCACCTACGGTCTGCTCGGCGACCACCCGCCCGCCGACCAGGACGGCCTCTACCGGTGGCTCAAGTCGTTGCCGGCCAAGGACGTCTACGAGACGCTTCGCTACGCCGACCCCGTCGACAAGCCGGTTCTGTACCGGTTCCCGACCACCCTGCGCCGCCACTACCAGAAGCTGACCCGCTTCCCGGACAACCTGCTGGTCACCGGGGACGCGATCACCTGTTTCAACCCGGTGTACGCCCAGGGTATGAGCGTCGCGGCGCTGTGCGCGATGACCATGCGCCAGCACCTGCACAGCGGCGCGGCTCCGGTGCCGCTGGACTACTTCCGCGATCTGGCGGCGGACGCCATCGACGCGTCGTGGGACCTGACCAACACCGTCGACCTGAGCTTCCCCGGCGTGAAGGGCGAGCGGCCGCTCAAGCTGAAGTTCGCCAACTGGTTCCTGAAGAAGATCCAGATCGCCGCCACGCACGACCGCGACATCACCGCCAAGTACTACCAGGTGGCCGGCCTGATGGCGCCGCAGGAGTCGTTGATGAAGCCCGGTTTCATCCTTCGCGTGCTGCTCAAGTCGCTGCGCGGGCCGTCGAAGGAAAGCCAGCAGCCTTACGTGTACCAGGCGCCCCCCGGCGTCGAGCCGGTGTTCGAGGACGTCTACACGCCGGCCGAGCCGCGCAAGGCCGCGTGACGGTCGTCGCCCGACCAACCATGGAGCTGAGATGAGCAAGGATCACGGCATCCCGGACGCCGAAGAGACCGACCAGTACTACGACGTCGTCAACGAGATCTTCGCCGAGCTGTGGGACGAGAACTTCCACCACGGCTACTGGGACTCCGACGAGGACCAGAGCTCCAACCGGGAAGCGTGCGACAAGCTGACCGACCTGGTCATCGAACGGTCCGGCGACACCGCCGGCGCCCGGCTGCTCGACGTCGGCTGCAGCATCGGCCTTCCGGTCTTCCGGCTGGCCGGGCAGTCGCCGACGGTGACGGTCGTCGGCCTGTCGAACAACGCCGCCCAGGTGAACGAGGCCAACCGCCGGTCGGCCGAGCTCGGTCTCGCCGACCGGATCACGTTCGACACGGCCGACGCCCTCGCCATGCCCTACGACGACGACTCGTTCGACATCGTGTGGGTGTTCGAGACGCTGCCGCACCTGGACCGGCTGGCGGCCCTCAAGGAGGTCAACCGGGTGCTCAAGCCGGGCGGCCGGGTCGTCATCGGCGACATCTACCTCAACGCCCAGCCGAACGAGCACGATCTGGCACTGGTGCGCGAGCACGAGGCGACGAACGCGTTCAGCCCGTTCCTGCTGGAGCACGAGTACCGCGAGGTGATCGCCAGTTCGGGCCTGGAGCTGCGGGAGCTGAAGGACATCAGCGCCCAGACCCACCGCACCGGGCTGCGGATGAACGAGACGGTCAACGAGCGGTACGACGAGCTGGTCGCCCGCTACTCCGAGGAGATCATCCCGCTGCTCGACGTCGTCCGCGACCCGGCAGGACGGCTGAAGGAGATCGGCTACGTGCTCGTCGTGGCACACAAGGCCGAATGATCGACCAGTGTCCACAACGGACACGAATGGCCTGAGTGGTCCCGGCGGCGCCGAACGCCGGGACCACTCGTGGCCGTGCCCCACGATCGGACAACCGCTCCGGCAACGGTTCCGACGGGCGCGGCCGGCACAGCACGCAACCATCCTGGAGTGTCGATGACCACCGCGCACCGCACCTGTCCGATCTGCCAGGCCGTCTGCGGGCTGCGGCTGACCCTCGACGACGCCGGGCACGTCACGAACGTGAAGGGCGACAGCGAGGACCCGTTCTCGAAGGGCTTCATCTGCCCCAAGGGCGCCAGCCTCGGCCGGATCGACGAGGACCCCGACCGCCTGCGGCTGCCGATGATCCGCACCGGCGAACAATGGCGCGAGGTCTCGTGGGACGAGGCGTTCGCCGAGGTCGAGCGCGGCTTCGCCGAGGTGACCGAGGCGCACGGCCGCGACGCCGTCGCCGTCTTCTTCGGCAACCCGACCTACCACACCATGGCCGGTTTCCTGTACCGGATGCCGCTGATCCAGTCGCTGAACACCCGCAACGTCTACTCCTCCGGCACGCTCGACCACATGCCGAAGCACGTGGCCGTCGGCCACATGTACGGCGACCCGTTCGCCATCTCGGTGCCCGACCTCGACCGCACCGACTACCTGCTGATCATCGGCGCGAACCCGTTGGAGTCGAACGGATCGCTGGCCGCGGCCCCCGACTACCCCCGCCGCCTCAAGGAGCTGCGTGCGCGCGGCGGCAAGTTCGTCGTGGTCGACCCGCGCCGCACCCGGACCGCCGCGTTCGCCGACGACCACCTCGCCATCCGGCCGGGCACCGATCCCTGCCTGCTGCTCGCCATCGTCGACACGCTGCTCACCGAGAACCTGGCCACCGTCACGCTGGACGTCAACGGCCTCGACGAGCTGCGTGACCTGGCCGCGGAGTTCCCCGCGCCGGTCGCGGAACAGATCTGCGGAGTGCCGGCCGAGGACATCGTCCGGATCGCCCGTGAGCTGGCGGCGGCGCCGACGGCCGTCGTGTACGCCCGCATCGGCGCGTCGACGGTGGAGTTCGGCACGCTGGCCCACTGGCTCGTCGAAGTGATCAACATCCTGACCGGCAACCTGGACTCGGCCGGGGGCGCCATGTACGCCCGGCCGGCCACGCTCGAGCTGTACCGCACCGGCCAGCCCTTCCAGGCCGGGAACTTCCGCAGCCGGGTCCGCGGCCTGCCCGAGGCGCTCGGCGAGCTGCCCGCCGCCACGCTGGCCGACGAGATCGAGACGCCCGGCGAGGGCCAGGTCCGGGCGTTGCTCACGCTCGCGGCCAACCCGGTGCTCGCCGCGCCCAACGGCCCCCGGCTCGACCGGGCGCTCGAGAACCTCGACTTCATGGTCTGCGTCGACCCGTACCTCAACGAGACGACCAGGCATGCCAACGTCATCCTGCCGCCGCCGCGCATCATGCAGATGCCGCACTACGACTTCCTGCTGTCGATCGTCACGGTCCGCAACTACGCCCGGTACTCCCCGCCGGTGCTGCCCCTGGACCCCGACCAGCGGTCCGAGGCCGAGATCATGGCCCGGCTGACGCTGATCGCGGCCGGCGCCGGCGCGGCGGCCGATCCGGCCGGTGTCGACGAGATGATGATCGGCCAGCTGCTCGAGGGCGCCACCCGGACGCCCGGCTCGCCGGTGGAGGGCATGGATCCGGCGGTCCTGCGGGCCACGCTGGACGGCGACAACGGCCTGGAGCTGCTCTTGGACGTGCTGCTCAAGTTCGGTGGCCACGGCCTGTCCCTGGCCACGCTCAAGGCGAACCCGCACGGGATCGACCTCGGCCCGCTCGAGCCGCGGCTCAAGGAGATCGTGTGCACGGCGTCCGGCCGTGTCGAACTCACCCCGCCGGCGATCGTCGGCGACCTCGCCCGGCTCCGCGCGCACCTTGCCGCGCCCGCGCCGGAGCTCGTGCTGGTCGGGCGGCGCCAGCTGCGTTCCAGCAACAGCTGGCTGCACAACGTCGAGTCGCTCGTCGGCGGCAGCAACCGCTGCACGCTGCACGTCAACCCGGCCGACGTGGCGAAGTTCGGGCTCGGCGACCGCGCGGTCGTGCGCTCGGCCAAGGGCGAGCTGGTCGTCGACGTCGAGACCGACGACGCGATCAGGCCCGGTGTGGTGAGCCTGCCGCACGGGTGGGGGCACGCCGGCGGACGGCAGCGGGTCGCGGTGGCGACCTCCGGCGTCAACGCGAACGCGCTGACCGACGAGTTCGTCGTGGACGTTCCGTCCGGCAACGCGGTGTTCAACGGCATTCCGGTCACAGTAAGCCCGTACCAGGCGTGAGCCTGGCCAAGTGGAACCGAACGGTGGAGTGATGGAAGACGAGTCGGCGGGCGCGGGCCGGATCCCGCTTTCGGTCAACCAGGAATTCATGTGCATGTTCGACAAGGGTGACGACGAGGGCCCCTTCGGCCCCCGCTACCACATCGTGTACGGCTGGCGCGTCGGTGGCGCGGTCGACCTTGGTCTGCTGCAGGGCGCGCTGGACGACGTGGTCGCCCGCAACGAGGTGCTGCGCACCGAGGTGGTCCGGGACGCGGAGCCCAAGTACCAGCGGATCCACGAGCCGAGCTCGCCGGAGCTGGTCGTCCGCGACCTCACCGGCGTCGCGCCGGGCCACCGGGACCGGGCCGCCGAGGAACTGCTGATCGAGATCGAGGCCGACGAGTACAGCATCCGGGAGCTGCCGCTGCTGCGTGCCGTGCTCGGCCGGTTCGACGACCACGACTCGGTGCTCGCGTTGATCGCCCACCACACGGTCGCCGACGGCTGGTCGATGCAGCTGATCATCAAGGAGCTCGCGGAGTGCTACGCGGCCAGGAGCGAGAACCGCGCTCCCGATCTGCCGGAGGTCAGGCAGTACCAGGAGTACACGCGCTGGGAGTCGACCACCACGACCGACGAGGCACTGGCCAAGCCGAGCGAGTTCTGGCTGGACAAGCTCGCCGACGCCCGGATCACCGCGGTCCCGACCGACTTCCGCCGCTCCGACGACCTGCCGAAGAACACCTCGGTGGAGCGCTACCTGGTCGCCCCGGACGTGACGGCCGCGACGCTGGAGCTGGCGCGGTCGATGCGCAGCTCCCCGTTCATGGTGCTGCTGGCCGCGTACAAGGTGCTGCTGCAGGAGATCACCGGGAACGACGACATCACCGTCACCACGATCATGTCGGGCCGGGGCCAGGCCCGGTTCGAGAAGACGATCGGCTCGTTCTTCAACCTCGTGCCCCTGCGGACGGACCTGACCGGCTGCGGCAGCTTCCGCGAGGTCGTCGAGCGGACGCGCAAGACCTGCATCAGCGCGCTCACGCGGCAGATCCCGTTCCTCCGGCTCCTGTCGGACGCGCCGGAGCTCGGTGCACCCTACGCCGCCGACGACGCCGCGGTGGTCGCGTTCCAGGTCTTCCAGTTCCCGTTCGTGATGGCCGCGGAGCGGGTCGGTGACCTGGAGTACTCCGAGATCCGCAAGCGCCTGCTGCCCGCCGCGGTGAGCACGGACATCCCCGACGGTGCTTTGTGGACACTCGACATCGACCCGGCCGGCAACGAGATGATCGGCCAGATGCAGTTCAACAGCAACCTCTTCGAGGCGAGCACCGTGCGGGACATGGTGTCCCGGTTCCAGCAGGTGCTGAAGAAGTCAGTGTTGTCCCCGGACTAGACGACAAGTGTTTGAGGTGCCGAATGACCGCAATGGGTGATGACGCCGCCGAAGCGGCCGAGATCGGCAAGCACTACGACGAGCGTTCGCCGATCGGCGACGAGTTCCGCGACGGCCAGCTGCACATGTGGTACTTCTACGACCGCGAGGACCGTGCCCCGCTGGCGGAGGCGGTCGGCCGGATCACCAGGAAGGTCACCGACACGCTCGGGCTGCGGGCCGGCGAGTCGGTGCTCGACGCCGGCTGCGGCCCCGGCACGACCGCGATCGGCATGGCCGAGCGGTTCGGCGCCCGGGTCACCGGTGTCACCGTCAGCCAGTTCGAGGTCGACCGGGCCACCGAACGCGCGCTGGCGAGCGAGGCCGGCGACCTGGTGACCTTCGAGTACGGCGACTTCATGGCGCTGGAGTACGCGGAGGGCACGTTCGACGCCGTGCTCGCGCTCGAGTCGCTGCAGAACGCGCCGGACCTGGCCCAGGTGATCAGGGAGCTGTACCGGGTGCTGCGGCCGGGCGGGCGGCTGTCGTTTTCGGACTTCAGCGCCGGCGCGCCCGGCCCGCCGGACCGGTTGGCGAAGTTCATGGAAACGCTGCGGCTGAGCAGGCTGCCGAGTCTCGAGGAGTGGTGCGCGCACCTGCGTGCCGCCGGCTTCCAGATCGAGGAGTTCACCCAGTGCGGCCCCCGGGTGCTCGGCCGCAAGGCGAAGTACATCGAGGCCGCGCTGGTCCGCCGCCAGGAGATCGCCGCCAAGTTCGGCGAGGCGGCGCTCAACGAGTTCGCCGAGCAGCACCACGGCTTCTTCGCTCCCCGCAAGGACCAGGTCGGCTACGTGATCATCGCCGCTCGCAAGCCGTACCGCTGAGCGGCGCGGCTCCGCTGGTGCACGCAGTCTAATGTGGACGGTCGGCCGGTCCGGAAACGGACCCGGCCGGCCGTTTTTTGTTGCGCCGCAGCAAACCGCGCTCGTCGCGGCGCATGACAGGAGATGCGGCGGCGAACCGGCAAGTGTGATCCTGAATCGGACAGCAGGCGTGAGCCCATGCTCCGCGCCGTGATTCGCACAGCCGGCACACGAGACGGAGGCGGGTGAGGAAATGGCGCTCGACTCCGGCGTTTCCCGCTCCGCCACTTCGCCCGCACAGGACGGCTGGTGGTACCTGTCCCAAGTGGACGGACACGCCTCCGCGATCCGGCTCGCCTACCAGGTCACCGGCCCGCTCGACCTCGTGGCCCTGCGGGACGCGTGGCGCGTCCTCGCGGACCGGCACGAAGCCCTGCGCACGACGCTACCCGCACCCGACGGCGTTCCGCTGCGGCAGATCAGCGCCGAGGCAGCCACCGATCTGCGCGTCGTGGCCGCCGCGGGGCTCGACGACGAGGTACAGCTCGACACCGGGCCGCTCGTCCGGCTCACCGCCGTCGCCCTCGGTCCCGCCGAGCACCTGCTGGTGCTGGACGCCCAGCGCGCCGTCGTGGACCACGGGTCCGCGGCCATCCTGATCGCCGAGCTGTCCGCGAGCTACGACGCGATCGTCGCGGGCCGGCGGCCGGCACTGCACCCGCTGCCTGCCCAGCCGTACACGGACTTCGCGCGGTGGCAACGGTCGCGCGCCGAGGCACCGGAGGCGCGCCGCGCACTCGGCTGGTGGACCTCGGCGCTCACCCCGCCCCCGCCACCGCTGAACCTGCCCGCCGACCGGCCGCGACGCGACGGCCCCGCGGGCCCGGGCGGCGTCCTGGACTTCGCGTGGGACCGTGTCGGCACCGCGGTCGCCGCCCTCGCCGAGGCCGAGGACACCACGGACGACGTCGTGCTGCTCGCCGCGTTCCAGGTGCTGCTGCACCGGCTGAGCGGCGCGGACCGGGTAGCGGTCGGCATGCCGGTCGACGTTCGCAGGCCCGGCGACGCCGGGCAGGTCGGCGCGTTCGAGAACCTCGTCGTGCTCGGCGCCGATTTCGCGGACGGGCCGGCGTTCGGTGCGCACCTGCGCCGGGTCGCGGCCACCGCTCGCGCCGCCCGCGCCAACGCCGACGTCCCGTTCGACCGGGTGGTGCGGGCGGTGTGCACCGACCGCGACCCGCTCCGGACCCCGCTGGTGGACGCGCTGCTGGTGCCCGCGGCGCGACCGGTGCCGCGCCTGGCCGGCACCGAGGTCCGCGCCGTCGCGGTGGACCGCACGACGGTCACGGCCGACCTGACGTTGACCGTCCACCGGACCGGTGACACCGTCGCCGGATCGCTCGCCCACCGCGCAAGCCTGTTCGGCCCGGACGCGGTCCGCCAGCTCCTCGACCAGCTCCACACGCTGCTCGCCGCCGCGCTCGACCGGCCGGCCCGGCCGGTCGGCGACCTGCCGCTCGTGCCTGGAGACCGGCTCCGCGCCGCCACCCGTGCCGCGGACCTGACCACCGCCGCGGCCGGCGAAACCACCGTGAGCGCGCGGATCCACGCGTTCGCCGAAGCGCACCCGGACGCACCGGCCGTGTCACTGGGCGACGCGACGATGAGCTACGGCGAACTGGTCGCCGCCGCGGGCGCGGTCACCAGTGCGCTGCGGCGCCACAGCCCCGTCGACGGCGCCGCGGTCGCGGTGCGGCTGCCCCAGGGACCGCACCAGGTCGCGGCGCTGCTCGGGGTCCTCGACGCGGGCGCGCACCTGGTCTGCCTCGGCACCGG
Organism: Amycolatopsis sp. NPDC051102; assembly: GCF_040682815.1. Lineage (NCBI taxonomy): Bacteria > Bacillati > Actinomycetota > Actinomycetes > Pseudonocardiales > Pseudonocardiaceae > Amycolatopsis > Amycolatopsis sp. NPDC051102. Next base: position 14,337 of record NZ_JBFBBT010000014.1, on the reverse strand, counting down.
CGACACCGGAGAGCGCGGCCGCGCCGTCCTCGCCGACCTGCGGCCGGTCTGCCTGCTGGTGCACGGCGACACCGCCGGGGACGACCTCGCCGGGTGGTTCCGCGACGACCTGGGTGGCCGGGTACTGGACACCGGTGCTCTCGGCGAGCCCGGTGCGGTGGTCCCCGAGCGCACCCGGCCGGACGCACGCGCCTACGTCGCCTACACCTCCGGGTCGACCGGCCGGCCCAAGGGGATTCCCACCACCCACGCGAGCCTCGCCCAGTTCGTGGGCTGGTTCTCCGGCGAGTTCCGGATCGGCCCGGGTTCCCGGCTCGCGCAGTGGGCGGCGGCCGGCTACGACGCCAGCCTCGTCGAGACCTTCGCCGCACTCACCGCGGGCGCGACGCTGTGCCTGGTGCCGGACCGGATCAGAGCGCACCCGGAGAAGATCGTCGGCTGGCTGGCCGCCGAACGGATCACGGCGTTCCAGACCGTGCCCACCTTCGCCAGGGAGATCCTCAAGGCCGTCACGGCCGGCGACGCGGCCGGCTCGCTCGTCGCCATCGACCACTTCCTGCTGGCCGGTGAGGCACTGCCGGGCGAGCTCGCGAACGCGGCGCGCGCGATGCTGCCCCGGGCGCGGCTGGTCAACCTCTACGGACCCACCGAGACGATCCTCGCCACCTGGCACGAGGTCACGGGCGAGCCGGCGGGGGTCGTGCCGATCGGCAAGCCGATCCCGGGCCGGCAGGTCCTCGTGCTCGACGACCAGGACCGCCCGTGCCCGAACGGGGTCACCGGCCACATCGTCGTCATGAGCCCCCACGTCACGACCGGGTACACCGGTGCGGCGGCGGACGAGCGCGCGGCGTTCGAGCCGCCGGCCGATCCGGCGGCGCACGGCATCGCACCCGTCCGCTGCTACCGGACCGGTGACCTCGGCCGCCGCCGGTGGGACGGCTCGCTGGAGTTCCTCGGCCGCCAGGACCTGCAGGTGAAGTTCCAGGGTGTCCGGGTCGAGCTCACCGACCTCGAGACCGCGCTCGCCGAGTGCGAGTCCGTCGCCGAGTGCGCCGTCACCGCGGTCGCGGGCGCGGACGGCCTGCTGACCCGCCTGGTCGCCTACATCGTGCCCGCGCGGGACGAGACGGGCGCGGCGCTCGGCTCCGCCGGCGACTGGCGCGCCGCGCTGCGAGCGAGGTTCGGCCGGTCGAAGTTCCCCCTGTCGTTCCAGACCGTGCTCGGGCTCCCCCGCAACCTCGGCGGGAAGGTGGACCGCCGCCGGCTACCGGTGCCCGCCACCACCACGGCGGCGGCCGCCAGGACGCCCGAGTCCGATGTGGACAAAGCGCTCGCCGCGGTCTGGTCCGGCGTGCTCGGCGCCGCTCCGGCGGGCACGGACGAGAGCTTCTTCACCGTCGGCGGCCACTCGCTCCTCGTGCCCGTCCTGCTCAGCAGGGTTCGCGAACGGGTGGGCCTCGAGGTGCCGGTGCGGGAGTTCCTAGCCGACCCCACGATCGCGGGCCTGTCGGCCCGGTCCGGCTCGCCGAGCGGAGTACAAGCAGTTCCCGAAACCAGGATTGGGTGAGAAGCGTGGCCCTTGTTGACAGCACGACGCCGTCGCTGGAGTTCGACGGCTACAAGCTCGACATCGCAGGCATCCGGCGGGTCGCGGAGGACCGGGCGCCGGTGAAGGTGGCGCCCTCCGCCCTGGACCGGGCCGCTCGGAGCCGGGTGATGTTCGAGGACACGGTCCGGGACGGCGTCCCCGTCTACGGCGTCACGACCGGCTACGGCGAAATGATCTACATGCTGGTCGACGTCTCCAAGGAGACCGAGCTGCAGACGAACCTGGTCCGCAGCCACAGCGCGGGCGTCGGCCCGATCTTCGCCGAGGACGAGGCCCGCGCGATCCTGGCCGCCCGGCTCAACGCGCTGGCCAAGGGCTACTCCGCGGTGCGGCCCGAGCTGCTCGAGCGGCTCGCGCTCTACCTCAACCTCGGGATCGTCCCGGCCATCCCGGAGATCGGCTCGCTGGGGGCCAGCGGCGACCTCGGCCCGCTCGCGCACATCGCGTCCGCGGTCATCGGCGAGGGCTACGTGCTGGGCGAAGGTGGCAAGACGAGGACCGGTCCGGTCCTGGCCGGCCACGGCATCACCCCGCTCGACCTGAAGTTCAAGGAGGGCCTGGCGCTGATCAACGGCACCTCCGCGATGACCGGCCTCGGCGCGCTCGTGGTCGGCCGCGCGCTGGACCAGGTGCGCCAGGCGGAGCTGGTCACCGCGCTGGTCGTCGAGACGATGCAGGGCTCCACCAGCCCGTTCCAGGCCGAGGGCCACGACATCGCCCGCCCGCACCGCGGCCAGATCGACAACGCGGCCAACATGCGGGAACTGATGCGCGGCAGCGAACTCGCGGTCGACCACGCCGACCTGCGCCGCCAGGCCAAGGAGCAGCAGACCGGCGGCGACGTCTCGCGCACCGACGTCTACCTGCAGAAGGCCTACACGCTGCGCGCGATCCCCCAGGTCGTCGGCGCGGTGCGGAACACCCTGTACCACGCGGCGGAGACGATCGAGACCGAGCTCAACTCCTCGAACGACAACCCGCTTTTCTTCGAGGGCAAGGAAATCTTCCACGGCGCGAACTTCCACGGCCAGCCGGTCGCGTTCGTGCTGGACTTCGTCACGATCGCCCTCACCCAGCTCGGCGTGTTCTCCGAGCGCCGCACCAACCGGTTGCTCAACCGGTACCTGTCCGGCCTGCCCGAGTTCCTCGTCGCCACCGACCCGGGCCTCAACTGCGGGTTCGCCGGCGCGCAGTACCCGGCCACCGCGCTGGTCGCGGAGAACCGGACCATCGGCCCGGCCAGCACGCAGAGCGTCCCGTCCAACGGTGACAACCAGGACGTGGTCAGCATGGGCCTGATCGCCGGCCGCAACGCGCGCCGGGTGCTGTCGAACAACACCTACATCCTCGCGGTCGAGTTCCTGGCCGCGGCGCAGGCGGTCGACGTGTCCGGGCGCCTCGCGCGCCTCAGCCCGGCCGCGCGGCTGACCTACGACAAGATCCGGTCGCTGGTGCCGACGCTGGAGCAGGACCGCTACATGGCCGACGACATCGAGCGGGTCGCCGCCGCCCTCGGCAAGGGCGAGTTCCTGTCCGCCCTGGACGGCACCGGCATCCAGCTGCGCTGAACCTCCCGGTAACCAAACGGTCCCGCACCCCGGCCGGGGTGCGGGACCGTTTGCGTGCGCGAGACCGGTGGTCCGTGCGAGACCGATGTTCCCGATGTCGTTCCGCAGGCGCACACGGCTGCGCCCACCGCCCTGCGTGCGCAGGACGGCGGGCGCGCCGAGTTCGATGCCGGCTTCAGCCGAAGCGCAGCGGGAGCGTGTTCGGCCCGTGGATGCCGATCGGGGGACGCCAGGTGAAGGGACCGTCGACGGCCGGGGCGTCCAGCCGGGTGGCGAGGGCCGGCAGGGCCTCGGCCAGTTCGGCCTTGGCGAGGGCGACGCCGAGACAGTGGTGCGGTCCCGCGCCGAACTGCAGGAGCGGGGCCTCGCGGGGGATCGTGATGTCGAACGCCGCGGCGTCGCGGAAGGCGCGGGGGTCGCGCTGGGCGGCCGTCACGCACATGGTCAAGAACGTGTCCTTGGGAATGGGCAGGCCCTGGTATTCGAAGTCCTCCGCGGCGAACCGGTAGATCGTCGGCGAGGACGGGAGCCAGCGCATCACCTCGGTGACCGCCTGGTCCGCCAGTTCGGGCCGGCTGCCCAGCAGGCGCCACTGCTCCGGGTGCCCGGCGAACGCGACCATCGCGTTCGCGAGCTGGTGCCGGGTCGTGTCGTGGGCCGCGAACACCATGGTGACGATGAGGTTGCGCACCTCGTCGGTGCTGATCAGCGGGTCGTCCCGCTGGGCGGCGACCAGCGCGGACAGCAGATCGCCGTCCGGCGCGCTCCGGCGCCGGGCCATCAGCGCATCGATGTACCCGTTCAGCCCAACCAGCGCGGATTCGACGCGCGCCACGACGTCACCGCCGTGCGCGAGGCTGAAGACCAGGCCGATGTCCGACGTCCAGGTGTGGAAGACGCCGTGGTCCGCCGGCGGCACACCGAGCATCTCGCTCATCACCGCGAGCGGCAGCGGGTTGGCGAAGTCCTCGATGAACTCGCACTCCCCCCGCGAAGCCAGGCGCTCGGCCAGCTGCCTCGCCTCGGCCCGGATGAACGGCCGCAGCCCGGCGATCACCTTCGGCGTGAACGCCTTGCTCACCAGGCCGCGCAGGCGGCGGTGGTGAGCACCGTCGTGGTTCATGATCATGGGGACGAACCAGTCGTGGATCGGCCCGCCGGTGACGCCGTTCATCTCCATGAAGCGCTTGCCGTTGTGGTCGAGCCGCTGATCGCGCAGCAACGCGTGCGCCTCGGCGTAGCGCAGCACGAGCAAGCCGACCGGGCTTTCCGCGTACCAGTTCTCCGCCTGGGCCTCGGCCACCTCCGGGGTGCCGAAGCCGAAGCCGGGTGCGGCGACGTCCAGGAAGGGAACGCCACCCGGCGGCGAACCGCAGTCCACTGTGGTCGGCATGCTCGTACCCCCCGCTCAGGCGAAGTAGTCCCGCACGACGCTGATCTGGTTCTCCATCATGGTCATCAGCGCCTCCACGATCTCCGGCGCGGCGTCGTCGGTGACCATGAACTCCCGGCGGTACTCCAGGAAGCTGCGGCCGGGGTCGTTGGTCACCGGCAGGACGCGGTAGGTGGCGACGTAGTCGTAGAGGCACAGCACCGGAGCCACCGTGCGGTAGGTGAGGGACCGGTCCACCTCGTTGCGGCCGACGACCTCCTGCTGCACGAGACCCTGGTTCTGCAGCATCAGGAACTCGTAGCGCGCCGGCACCCGGTCCGGTGCCCCGCCCTCGACCCACTGCAGGTTTCCCACCGTGTCCCCGAACAGGATCTTCACCAGTTTCAGGACGTCGCGGACCTCGGTCCACACCGCGTCCGGCTCGGCGTCGAGCATGGTCGTCTGGTACATCGTGTGCTTCGGCTTGATCGTCACGACATCTCCGCTGGGATCGAGGGGAACTGTCACCGCAAGTTTGGCCGGAATTCCTTCCGGTGCGGAACATTCGAGCGTGCGAACCTGAGGGGCGGCGGGTTTCTCAACCGGCCAGCAGCCGCCGGTTCCACCACGTCGGCGGCTTCCGGCCGAGCACCGTAGCGAGGTCCTCCAGGGAGCGCTGCAGCACGCGCAGGTCGTCGGCTACCAGCGCCTGCGGGCCGTCGCACCGGGCCTCTTCGGGGTGGGGGTGGACGTCGACGAGCACGCCGTCGGCCCCCACCGCGACCGCCGCGCGCGAAAGCGGCAGCACGAGGTCGCGCCGCCCGCCGGAGTGGGACGGGTCGATCATCACGGGCAGGTGCGAAAGCTGCTGCACCACGGGCACGGCGGAGATGTCGAGGGTGTTGCGGGTGGCGGTCTCGAACGTGCGGATCCCCCGCTCGCACAGCACGATGTCGAGGTTGCCGCGCTGGGCGATGTACTCGGCCGCCATCAGCCACTCCTCGATGGTGGCGCTCATGCCGCGTTTGAGCAGGACCGGTTTGCCCGCCTCGCCCGCGGCCTGCAGCAACCCGAAGTTCTGCATGTTCCGCGTGCCGATCTGGAGCATGTCCGCGTAGTGGGCGACCATTTCGACGTCGTGCGCGGCGACCACCTCGGTGACCACCGGCAAGCCGGTCTCGGCACGGACGTCGGAGAGGATCTTCAGGCCGAGTTCGCCGAGCCCCTGGAAGGCGTAGGGCGACGAGCGCGGCTTGAACGCGCCACCACGCAGCAGCGTCGCGCCCGCGGCCTGGGCCATCCGCGCCGCTTCCAGGGTCTGCTCCGGCGTCTCCACCGCGCACGGGCCGGCGATCAGGGTGACGGTGTCCGGGCCGATCGGCACCCCCCGGACATGCACCGTGGACCGTTCCCCGTGGTGTTCCATGCTGACGAGCTTGTACTTGGCGGAGATCCGGGTCACGCTGCGCACCCCCCGCATCCCGCCGAGGTTGAGTGCCTCGAACCGGTCGACCTCGCCGACCAGCCCGATGACCATCCGGCTCACCCCGCGGCTGACGAAGGCTTCGCCGCCCGCCGCCGTCACCCGGTCGACGACCGCTTCGACGTCCCCGGCCGTGGCATCGACAGCCATGACGATGACCATGATTTCCGCACCCTCCACCGCTACGGCTTCCGCCACCGGCGGGCGCCGGCGCGTCTGCTGCCGGATTGAGCATCCGGCCGGGCGGGGAATACCTGCGTCTCCACGGTTGCGCACCCGCCACCGTGCGGAACGGGGGCGGCGGTTCAGCCTTCCGGGAGCAGCCGGGCCAGGCCCGCGTACCCGATCTCGCGCAGCCGCAGGCCGGACGTCGTCGCGTAGGCGTCGTCGGCGCGCAGGCCGATACCCTCCACCACGCGGTTCATGAAGTTGAACAGCGCGCACACCTGGATCGCGTCGTGCAGGGCGCGGTCGTCCCAGCCCGCGGCGAACACGGCTTCGGCGTCGGCCTCGGTCATCCGGGACGGCGTCCGGGTCAGCTTGCCGACGTAGGCCAGCACCGGGCGGAACTTCTCATCCACCGGCGCACTGCCGAGGTCGCGCACCGCGGCGGCGAGCAACCCCTCGGGGACGCCGAAGGCCTCCGCGGTGATCGTGTGGATCCCGTGGCAGTAGCCGCAGCTGTTCACCCCCGACACGTACGCCGCGATCAGCTCCCGCTCGCCGGGGGTGAACGGCGACTCGGCGCGCATCACCTGCTCGTGCAGGTCCAGCAGCGGCCGCGCCGGGCCGGGGTAGGCCTCGAAGACGTGCAGCAGCCGGGTTTCAGCCGGCAGGGACTTCAGGTGCGACATCGGGCTCCCTGTCTCCGCCCGCCAGCCGGTCGACTTCCCCGCGACGCAGCGAGCAGGCGGTCAAGTAGGCGACCGAGGCCGGGCCGGCCTCGGGAACGGCGGCGGCGACGCGCCCGGCGGCCTCGACCCACGCGCCCCGCAACGCGGCCGGCGACGACGTCCCGGGCGGGTCGCCGATGGCGTCCCGGACCGCGCGCCAGCGCGCGCGGCCGGCCGCGACCAGGCCGGGCAGGCCGAACCCGGCCACGCCGTGGCGTGCCTGGTCGACCGCCTGCGTCACCAGGGCCGGATCGTCGGCGAGCCGGGCGAACCCGACCCCGGCCAGCAGGCGCTCCGCGTCGAGGCCGAGCAGGATGACGCCCACCTCGGTCGATCCCGGGTCGTCGATCCCGGGGAGGGCGAACCGGGTGTCAGACACCGGCCACCGCCGGGACGCGTTCGGGCCGCAGGCCGTGCGCGACGGCCGCGGCCACCCGGGCGGTCGCCACGCGGTGACCGTCGATGTTGCGCGCGGCCGGGCCGAGCATCAGCGCGGCCGCCGCGCCGACCACCGAAACCCGGGGGGCGTGGGTGTAGCGGAGCGTCCGCTCGTCCAGGTCCGGCCAGCCGTCCCGCTCGCCCACCAGGTCCGGGGGCAGCAGCCCGGCGCCGCTCGACGGGGTCGTCCCGAGGGCCAGCACGGCGGTGTCCGCCTCGACCAGCCGTCCGCTTTCCAGCCGGCAGACCACGCCCTCGCCGATTTCCTTCACCGACTCGCCGCGGTGGACGACCAGCCGCCCGTCGGCCTCGGCCCGCTGCAGCAGCGGCCGGAACTCGAACATGATGGACGCGCGCCGGTGGCGGCGCATCAGCTCCAGCCGGCCGGCCCGGTCGACGCCGTCGAAGCGGGCGCGGCCTTCCGGGCGGAAGAAGGACGCGTTGACGTCCGCGCACTGGTAGCGCTCGCCGGTCTCCCGGACCACCCAGTGCACCTCGCGGCCCGCCTCGAGCGCACCGGTGATCAGGTGCGCCGCGGTGAGCCCGGCGCCGACCACGATCTGGCGCCCGGCGCCCGCGGCCACCGGTTCGTCCCAATAGGACACTCCGCGGGGCGGAGTTCCGCCGCCCCACCAAGCATCCGGCGCGGAGCGGCGCTCTTCGCCGAGGCAAAGCACGGCGTGCTGCGCGGTCACGGTGAACCGGTTCGCGCGCACCGTCACCGCGTCGGCGGTCGGCAGCACTTCGCGCACGGACGCCTGCCACGTCTTTTCCGCGACGTGGTGGCTGGTCACCAGGTGGTCGCAGTAGGCGTCGAAGACGTCGACCGGGACGACCGAGCGGTGCCCGGCCTGCGCCATCCGGATCTCGCGCCGCTCGGTGCGCGTCAGCCGCGACCAGTGCAGCCGGGCGAAGTCCAGCAGCTCGCAGTCGCGGTACCCCTCGACCCCGGGGTGGTGCTCATACGGCGAGCGCAGCACCCGCTGGCCGAGTCGGTCGATCCGGTCGAAGAACCGCCCGCAGGGGCGCCCGGTCCGGTCGAGGACCACGACGTCGCGGACGCCGTGGTGCCACAGGGCGGAAGCCACCGCGAGCCCGGCGGGGCCGGCCCCGACGATGACGACGTCGGCGGAGTTCCCCGGGGCTGCGCCGGGACCCGCGGAGCCCGGTGCGGTCAGGCGCGGCCAGTCACGGCCGCGGGGCGATTCGAGCAGGTGCGGCTCCGGCACGAACTTGATCACGAGGGCCCTGCCGGCTGTCAGCCGACGACGGTGATCGGCACGATCAGCTCGATCACCGGGCGCTGCTGCATACCGTCGCTGACCAGCTGGTCCAGCGTCGCCTGGGACTGTTCCGCGCTGTCGGTGGCGATCGGGCTGTAGCGGGAGTAGAAGTACCCCGGCTTGCGGCCGCTCGTCTCCATCGAATACATCTTCAGCACCGACTCGCCCGGGCGCACCTCGCCGTCGTAGAAGGTGAGCCGCCGCTGGTCCGGCGTCATGAAGCTCTTCGCGAACTGCGGGGACATCACCGCGCTGCCGGGGCTGTCGACGAACGTCGAGTCCTCGTCCAGCACCGCCTGCATGGCCACCCAGGTCCGGTCGGTGAGGTTCGTCTCGGCCTTGATGACCTGCCAGCGCCCGGACTCCGGCAGCGTCACGTTGACGGCGACGTCGTGGTCGGTGGTGTCGATCGCGCCGGTGATCATCAGCACCCGGCGGCCGAGGTCGGCCACACCGGTCATCTGGATATCACGGGCCCGTACGCGGCCGGAGACATCCAACCCAGGCAATTCGGGTGACGACATGGTGCAGCCTCCTATGTTGAAGACCCCAGTAATGCGGGCTGACCAGCAAACGCAAAAAGGCTTTCACACGCCTTGAGAGGCTGTCAAGGTGAGGAATGCACGATCGACGACGCGTGATCAACCCGGCCGCGCCGGACACCTGAACTAACCCGTTCGGCCTAGGCACCTTCCGAGCTGCTCGGCTCCTCGTGGGCCGGCGCGGTGGTCCCGGCCGCGTCGCCGCGGTCGTCGGGGGGCCCGAGGTAGCGGATCGCGAACGAAGAATCCTCGCGCCGCAGCATTACCTTGAGCACCAGATTCGGTTTCACGGCGACAATGAAAATACTCGGATCGCGTCGATCGCCGAAAATGTCGTAAATCAGGAAAGCGGATCCGTCGCCGACCGCGAACAGTGCTTCGTACACGACATTCCGCTCGGCCTGCGACGCCGATCCGGCCCACTCTTCCAGCAACTCGCACCCATCGGTGAGCTGGAGGCGCATCGCCATCAGCCGGCCTCCCCATCAACGTCCGTCGGGAACCCGGGACGGGTCGCGGGCCTGGTCCGCGCCGGGCTCGGTGACACTCCGGCCCACACAGCGTCCAGTCTGGCCGGGCCGCGGGGGCCGGGGCATCTCCGACCGTGCGCTGGTGCGCCGGGCGATCCGCCATACCGCGGGGATTGCGCAGTGCACAAGACGTCCCGCCGAACCCGTGCGGTGTGCACTCGGAGCCCGGGAGTTCCGCACACCACCCGGTGACGACACCGGCGTCCGCACAGGAGGTGCCCCATGACCGGCCGGCCCACCCCACCACCCGGCGCGGCCGCGCGTCAACGCACCTGCGCGGCGTGCGGTGCACCCTTCGAACCGGGCCGGCGGACCGGGCTCGAGGTGCTGATCGACGGCGAAATCCGGTACGTAGCGGTGCATTCCGGACACAGCACCCGCGCGCCGGCCCGGGAGCGACTGGCCACGTCCCGCCTACCCGGGCCGTCCCGGGTGCCCGGAACGGCGGCCTGACCGCCACTCCGCACTGCGGGAGACGTGGGTGGCGGAGCGCCGGTGCGAACGTGGAGAGGCCGGCTGGGAGACGAGTGCCCGCGTTCCGGGCCGGTTTCCCGCCGCTGCCGCGGTTTCCGCTCGCTCGCGCCGAAAGGAAGCACCATGACCACGACCGAGGTGCCGTCCGCCGACCAGGCGGCCGTCGCAGAGCTCGCCCAGCGGCTCGCGGCATGACCGGCGCCATCCGCCGCGTCCCCCCGGGACCCCCGCGCCGGGCCGCGCCGGGGATCCTGCGCAAGCTGCGCGCGGACCGGCTGGGCCTGATGAGCGAGGCGGTCCGCGAGTACGGCGACGCGGTCCGGGTGGCGATCGGCCCGAAGACGCTCTACATCTTCAACCACCCCGACCACGCCAAGCACGTGCTCGCGGACAACGCGGCCAACTACCACAAGGGCATCGGGTACACCGAGGCCAAGCGCGCGCTGGGCGACGGGCTGCTGACGTCGGAAGGCCCGCTGTGGAAGGAACAGCGGCGCACCATCCAGCCGGTGTTCCAGCACAAGCGGATCGCCGCGCAGGCCGACGTGATCATCGACGAGGCGCTCGAGCTGGTCGGCCGGCTCACGGCCCACCGGGACACCGGCCGGCCGGTGGACGTGCTGACCGAGGTCACCGCGCTCACCCTCGGCGTGCTCGGCAGCACCCTGCTGGACATCGACCTCGGCGAGTTCGACGGCGTCGAGCACTCCTTCGAGGCCGTCCAGGACCAGGCCATGTTCGAGATGGAGACCCTGGGCCTGGTGCCGCGGTGGCTGCCGCTGAAGGGACAGCGGGCGTTCCGGTCGGCGCGCGAGCACCTCCAGGAGGTCGTCGGGATCCTCGTCGAGCGGCGGAAGGCCCAGCCGTCCGCGGCCGGCGACGACGTGCTGACCCGGCTCATCGCCTCCACCGCCCAGGAAAGCGACCGGCGCGTCGCCGACCGCCGCATGCGCGACGAGCTGGTGACGCTGCTGCTGGCCGGGCACGAGACGACCGCCAGCACCGTCGGCTGGACGCTGGACCACGTGAGCAGGCACCCGGAGGTCCGGCAGCGGCTGCACGAGGAGGCGGTGGCGGTCTACGGCGACCGACGGCCGGAGTACGCGGACCTGACCCGGCTGCGCTACACGCACATGGTGCTGCAGGAGGCCATGCGGCTGAACCCGCCGGTGTGGATCCTGCCGCGCCGGGCGGTGGCCGACGACGAGGTCGGCGGCTACCACGTGCCGGCCGGCGCCGAAGTGCTGATCTGCCCGTACACCCTGCACCGGCACCCGCGGTACTGGCCGGAGCCGGAGCGGTTCGACCCGGACCGGTTCGACCCCGACAAGCCGGTGGACCGCCCGCGCTACGCCCACATCCCGTTCGGCGCCGGTCCGCGGTTCTGCGTCGGCAACCACCTCGGGATGATGGAGGCCACCTTCATCATCTCCACCCTGCTGCGCGATCTGCGCTTCGAGACCGTGCCCGGCCGGACCGTCGTGCCGGAGCCGATGATGTCGCTGCGCCTCGGCGGCGGGCTCCCGCTGACCGTCCGCTCGTTCCCGGACGCCGGCCGTTCCGCGGCCTGACCTCGTCCCCCGTCGCGAAAGTGAGTGAAGTACATGAGTGACCAGGCGGAGAGCCCCTACGGCCGGCCCGAAGAGCACCCGAAGGCCGCGGACTTCGCGAAGCTGCGCGCCGCGATCGCCGACGAACGCGTCCGCGAGCACTTCCCGTTCCGGTTCCTGGCGGCCAACGAGACCTTCGGCCGGCTGGTCGACGCGACGGCGTACCGGATCCTGGCGTCGGTCGGCGCCCTGCCGTCCGCCGACGGGATTTCGGTCCAGCAGGCCAAGCAGGAGCTCTCGATCCCGTGGCGCCGGACGATCCCGCTGCACTTCCTCTACGAGAAGCTGTCGGACTCGGGGATCCTCGCCCGCGACGGCGGCCGGTTCGTCCCGGGCCCGGTGACCGTGCCGGTGTTCGACGACGTCGCGGCCGAGCTCGCCGCACGGGAGCCGGGTGCCGCCGTCGCCGTGCAGATCCTGCAGACCCTGATCGACGAGGCGAAGAAGTTCTTCGCCGGCGAGGCGACGGGCGACGAGATCCTCTTCGCGCCGGCGCAGCTTCCGTTGTGGCTGAAGTACTTCTCCAACGACAACCTGCTGTACTCGATCAACAACAAGGTGGGCGCGGAAGCGCTGTCCCGCCTGGTGCCCGAGGGCGGCATCGAGATCCTCGAGATCGGCGGCGGCTGCGGCAGCGGCGCCGAGCAGGTGCTGCGCACGCTCGGCTCCGACGTCAAGCGCTACCGGTTCACCGAGGTCGCCGAGACGTTCGCCCGGCACGGCGAGAAGGCGGCGGCCGCAGCGGCTTCGCCGACGACGACGGTCGAGTCGGCCCGCATCGACATGACGCTGCCGTGGGAAGCGCAGGGCGTCGAGCCCGGCACGTTCGACGCGGTGTACGCGGTCAACTGCTTCCACGTGGCACCCGACCTCGACTTCGTCGTCGCCGAGGCGGCCAAGGCGCTGAAGCCGGGCGGGGCGGTCGTCGTCTCCGAGTGCGTGCGTCCCACGAAGCTGTCCCGGCCGATCCACGCCGAGATCATCTTCGACTTCCTGGACAGCTTCACCGACGTCATGACCGACCCGGTGAAGCGGCCGACGCACGGGTTCCTGACGCCGGCGGCCTGGCGCGCCACGTTCGAGGCGGCCGGCCTCGCCGACGTGACGGTGCTCCCGGACGTCGACGCGATCGCCGAGGAGTACCCGGACTTCGTCGTGGGCGCCGTGATCGCCCGCGCGGCCCGGTAGGGGACGCGCGATGGTCGCCGGCCTGGTCCGGTTCGCGGTACGCAGATCCCTGCGCGACACCCGGTACGTCGGTGTCGTCCCCCGGCGCCGGGCCACCGGCCTGGTCGCCGAGGTGTACCGCCAGGTGGAGCGGGACTTCAGCATGCTCGCCCCGCCGGTCGCACTGCACTCGGCGGCCCCGGAGGCGCTGGCCGCCGCGTGGACGGTCCTGCGGGAAACCCTGCTGGCACAGGGCTTCGCGGACCGAGCCGCCAAGGAGGCGGTGGCCACCGGGGTGTCGGCGGCGAACAGCTGCCCGTACTGCGTGGACGTGCACGGCATGACGCTGGCCGCGATCCCGGCGGCCCCGGACGGAACCGACCGGAAGGCACTGGAGGACTGGGCGCGCGCATCCGCGACAGGGGCGGCGGACGCACCACCGTTCCCACCGGCGCAGGCGCCCGAGCTGGTCGGCGTGGCGGTGGCGTTCCAGTACTACAACCGCATGGTCAACGTGTTCCTGCGCGAGTCACCGTTCCCGTCGCACGTACCGGAGTCGGCCAAGCCCCAGGCACGCCGGGTGCTCGGCGGCGTGCTGCGGCCGCCGTCGGGACCGGGCCCGAAGGCGGGTGACTCGGTGAAGCTCCTACCGGAGGCACCGCTCCCGGAGGACCTGGGCTGGGCAAGCCAGAACGCCATCGTGGCCGACGCATTCGCCCGCGCGTACGCGGCAACGGAGGCCGCGGGCGCCCGCTCGGTACCACCGGCGGTCCGCACCCTCCTGCACGACCGCCTGTCCACATGGGACGGCCAACCCCCGGGCCTCAGCCGCGCCTGGCTCGAGGAAGCGGTGGCAAGCCTCACAGAGGCAGACCGCCCGGCTGCCCGCCTGGCCCTGGCCATAGCACTGGCGTCCTACCAGGTAGACGAGGGCCTGGTGGACGCGTTCCGAGCAACGGAACCGGCCGACGCAACACTGATCGAGCTGGCAGCGTACGCAAGCATGGCAGCAGCCCGCAGGGTAAGCACATGGCTGGCCGGCAGCCTGGACCCAGCCTGACAGACCAGCGAACTCGCGTGCCCGAAGGAACAACGCCGTCCCCCGGGCACGCGAGTTCGCCTTCCCCCCATGCAAAAACCGCGCGGACGTCGGGAAAAGGCCCACAGCAGCACGGATCACCAACCGGCGGCCGAGAAGAGAACGCAACAACACACACCACCCAGACCCCCCGCAACCCCGATCCGAAGCCAGAACACGGCCGGCGGCATGTTGTCAAGGCACGCTTTTGAAGTGCTCCGAAGATTTCGGACGTCGCTCAAGTGGACCGTATCACACTGCTTGGTGTTGGGTGAACCATTCGTCGA